>JAJZCW010000005.1 GCA_021828865.1 Bacillota bacterium | reverse complement strand
ATTCAATAGCCGCTTCAAGCCTTTCTTGTGGTCGTTCATGCCTGATCCAAGATTGGCAATCACCTCATATGTCCATCCTTGAGCGGCACAGTACATTTCCAAGACTTGCTTTTGCCGTTCCAAATCCTCTTTCTGATCATGGCTTGAAACCCTTGCATACGCTACGGTTTTTCTGTCGCTCCGCTGGAGTCGGAATAGTTCAGGGCGTAATTTAACCAGATCGTATCTCCGATGACCACCTTGCGTTATTTCATCCGGCTGCAATCGTCCTTCTTATTCCCAACGCCGCAATGTGGTAATGGATACGCCAAGAACTTTTGATGCTTCGCCTATCGTTGCTAATCTGTCCATATGAATAGTATAACATAGTTTTGAGTAGTTTAAATGAAAGCTGTTTAAGCCCCTTCGCGAATTGAAGATACGGTAGTGGATAATTCCTCCATTTGGGAGGCCTGTTCTTCGACAGCTGCTGCCGCATCTGCTACGATTCCTTGAATAGCAATCACTTCATGATCGATCTCTTCCTCTGTATCTTTAACTTGCTTCGATGAATCTTTCACCATTGTTGATAAGCGTCTGATTTCATCTGCGACGACTCCGAATCCCTTGCCCTGACTGGACTCAGCAATCTGCAAAACGCTCAATATAAAAAAATCTCATAATGCCTGATCATTCCAACTCAAAATCTGATTGCCAGGGGTTCGTTTTGTGATAAAAATGGCTGTTCTTTTTCGCTAATGAATGAATATTCATATGCGATGAAGACAAGCCTTATTTTTTTATTAGGCTTATTGAAAAAATATTCACTTGAATGTATAATGTTACGAAGAACAGAGGTGAGTCAATGCGCATCGCGGTGTTTGGAGCCACCGGCTATGGTGGAATAGAAACCTTAAAATTACTTGTTCATCGCAAAGACGTGGAAGTGGTCTGGATCGGGTCTGACAAGCAAGAAGGAAAGAAACTTGTTGATGTGATTCCCATGTTTCGCAACACCAGGTATGCATCGCTTGGTTTCAGCTCACAGCAAGGAGAACTTCCAGACGTTGATTTTGCACTTCTTGCAACGCCTCACGGATTTGCGAGAAGTATTGTTCCCAACCTCCTCGAACACCGTGTGAGAGTCATTGACTTTAGCGGAGATTATCGTTTGCCAGATAAAGTATATGAAAAATGGTACAACAAGGCGGTCACCAGTGATAGCAATAATTCGAATGCAGTATACGGACTGCCTGAACTTAATCGTGAAGTGATCAAAGAGGCGAATCTCATTGCCAATCCCGGATGTTACGCTACCACCGCGAATTTGGCTTTGATGCCAGCAGTGGAAATGGATCTTGTCGATGTGGAACATCTCGTAGTGGATGCCAAATCCGGCGTGTCAGGGGCTGGGCGTAATCCTCAACTTACCACTCATTTTGTGGAAGTGAGTGAAAGTTATAAAGCATACAAAGTAGGGGCTCATCAACACACACCGGAGATTGAACAGACACTGCAGGAGGCCCGGCGAAGGCGGAGATGGGGCGAGTCGGTGGAACAGCACGAACAGGTGCGAATTCTCATGACGACACAATTGTTGCCGATCAAACGAGGGATTTACGTCACTGCTTATGGCCAATTGAAAAAAAGTATGAGTGCTAGTGAAGTGTTTGAAATCTACCAAGAGCGTTATGCCAATGAGCCGTTTGTCACCGTTTTGCCACTTGGTGAGGTCCCGGAAATCAGGCAGATCAGCGGGACGAACCAATGTCACCTCAGCGTCCATGTTGACGATCGCACAGAAACATTGCTGGTCATGGCCACCCTTGACAATTTGCTGAAAGGGGCAGCAGGTCAGGCCATTCAGAATTTGAACCTGATGTCAGGTACTGAGGAGGCCACCGGCCTTTCAGGAATGGCCTGGTGGTAAACGGAGGATTCCATTGAAAAAATTTGTGGTCAAGTACGGCGGCAGTATCCAAAAAGATGAGCAGACGCGCGAAAACCTGCTCGAGGAAATCGCCTATTTTGCAAAATCAGGCGATAAATGGGCCGTTGTACATGGCGGTGGATCGGAGATCTCCCATTGGCTCGCAAGAGTCGGGCATGCTAGTGATTTTAAGAACGGCCAACGCATCACTGATGAATTGACGCTTGCGGTCGCAGAAATGGTGCTTGGCGGTCGTGTTGGCAAATCGATTATGCGGGAACTAGAAAAACAAGGTGCGAAGGCAGTGAGCATCAGTGGCGAAGACCACGGCTTGTTGCTCGCGACGCCTTTTGATCAGGGAATATACGGTCACGTGGGCGAGGTCAAAGCCATCGATACTTCGCTGATCACTTTGCTCTGGGACGCAGGGTACATTCCAGTCATTGCACCGCTTGGAGTCGATGAAGAACGAAATGTCTACAACATCAACGCCGATGTGGCGGCAGGTCACATTGCAGGGGCGCTTGCAGCAGATATGCTGATTCTCGCCACCGATGTGCCAGGCGTCAAAGAATCACCAGATTCCCTTTATGCCATTCCAGAGTTGACAGTGACGGCCGCAAAGCAAATGATCAAGGACGGGCGAGCAGTTGGCGGAATGATACCGAAACTAGAATCCGCCATTCAGGCGATGGATGGTGGAGTAAAAATAGTAGTGATCGCAAGCGGTAAAGAACAAGGATTGATCGATCAGATACTACGCGGACAGCGCATCGGAACGCGCATTGTCCAAGACAAAGAAGGGAGCGTTCACCATGCCTGAGTTGAAGGAGATGTCTTTGCAAGAAGCGGATGCGATGCACGTCATGCCGACTTATGCCCGTCAACCCTTGCAAGTGGTGAGAGGCGAGGGAGTATTTGTCTTTGATGAAAAAGGGAAAAAATACCTCGATTTGACGAGTGGAATCGCGGTTTGTGCACTTGGGCATTGCCATCCCGCACTGGTCGCTGCAGCGACCGAACAGATTCATACGCTTTGGCATATGTCGAACATCTACCTAACAGCACCTCAAGCCCAGTTGGCAGAAAAGCTAACACAAGCAAGCGGGTTTGACCGCGTGTTTTTCTCCAATTCCGGTGCTGAGGCGAATGAGGCCGCAATCAAACTGGCTCGACGCTACAGTAAGCATAAGTACGGTGCGCATAAAGGCGAAATCATCACATTCTCCCATTCGTTTCACGGTCGGACACTCGCTACGGTGACTGCGACAGCCCAACCCAAGTATCAGGAAGGCATCGGACCCTTGCCTGGCGGATTTCGCTACGTGGAATCGATGACGATGGAGTCGGTCAAAGAGGCCATCACGCCAAAAACCTGCGCCATCATGATTGAACCCATTCAGGGTGAAGGTGGCGTGCGACCAGTTCCAGGCGATTTTTTGCAAGCATTGCGGAACCTTTGTAATGAATACGGATTACTGTTGATCTTTGATGAGGTACAGACAGGGGCTGGACGGACTGGTGAGTGGCTGGCCTGGCAAACGATCGGCGTGAAGCCCGATATCGTGACGATGGCTAAGGCGCTGGCAGGAGGGCTGCCGATGGGCGCCACCATGGCGATGGAGGATGTCGCGATCAATTTTTCGCCGGGAACGCACGGATCAACATTTGGCGGTAATCCAATTTCAGCGAGAACGGCAGTTGCTGTGCTGGATACTGTAATGGCACCCGGATTTCTTGAAAATGTAAGACAAACAGGACTTTTTTTACAGCGAGAACTCATGACCCTCTCTTCATCGGTGGAAGAAATATCGGACGTCAGAGGAGTGGGGCTGATGTGGGGCGTGGAACTGGCTCGACCCTTCGCGGGTAAAGTGATGGATGCTTGCCGGGAACGCGGTTTACTGGTGCTTACCGCAGGACCGGATACCGTTCGCCTGCTGCCCCCGCTGATTATCACCGAAGAGAAGCTTGTATGGGCAGTGCAGGTGCTAGGGGAAGCGATCGCGGAAGTGTTTGAGAAAGTGGAGGAGCAATAATCTAGGACATCTAAAGTGAGAAAGGGGCCATCACATTGGGCGAAGCGGCGATCATTTCACAAGAGGGGTTTAAAGGGCGACACATCCTTGATTTTTCTTCGCTTAGCAGCGCAGAATTAAAGGCGGTACTGGCGCTTGCGGAAGACCTGAAAAAAGAGCGGGATCAGGGAAAATTAACCCCTTATCTGCAAGGCAAAACGCTGGCGATGATTTTTGAGAAGGCATCGACCCGCACCCGGGTGTCGTTTGAAGTGGCGATGTTTGAACTGGGCGGTCATGCGCTCTTTTTGTCAGACAGCACCACGCAGATTGGCCGCGGCGAAACGGTGCCGGACACGGCGCGCGTCCTCTCCCGCTATGTACATGGGATCATGATTCGCACCTTTGCTCACGAAAAAGTAGAGGAACTCGCTAAATTTTCCACGGTTCCGGTGATCAACGGGTTGACGGATGACCATCACCCTTGCCAGGTAATGGCGGACCTTCTCACGATCTCGCAGCATAAGGGACACTTAAACGGACTCACGATCGCTTATGTGGGAGATGGCAACAACATGGCGCACTCGATCTTGCAAGCCGCGCCGATGGTCGGAATGAACGTACGGATAGCGACCCCTCCAGGTTATGAGCCAAAAGCCGAAATCGTTGAGCAGGTAAAGGCATGGGCGAAAGAGGCCAAGACGAAAGTCTGGGTCGGCCACGATCCTTTTGAAGCAGTAGCTGATGCTGATGCCGTCTACACGGATGTGTGGGCGAGCATGGGGCAGGAACAGGAAGCGGAAGCAAGAAAACAGGTGTTTATGCCGTATCAAGTGAATGCCCAACTGATGGGCAATGCAGCAAAAGAGGCACTGTTCCTGCATTGTCTGCCTGCTCATCGCGGCGAAGAGGTGACGGCGGAGGTGATCGATTCGCCAGCATCTGTGGTATTTGACGAGGTGGAAAATCGTCTGCATGTGCAAAAAGCGCTTTTGGTAGCAACAATGAGCGATCTTTGGGGTTAAGAAAAGGAGAGAGTGACATGTCGGGAAATGGGAAAATTGTACTCGCTTATTCTGGAGGACTCGATACCTCTGTTGCGATTAAATGGTTAAATGAAAAATTCGGATATGATGTGATTGCCATGTCGATTGATGTGGGTGAGGGCAAGGATCTTGATTTTATTCGGGAAAAAGCGCTCCAAGTGGGCGCGGTTGAATCTCACATCATCGATGCGAAAGATAAATTTGCGAATGAATTTATTTTGCCGAGTCTATTTGCAAACGCGCTTTATGAAGGTGTTTATCCACTTTCCGCCGCACTGTCAAGACCGCTAATTTCCGAGTTGATGGTACAAATTGCAAAAGAGACAGGAGCCGCCTCTGTGGCGCACGGCTGTACAGGAAAAGGTAACGATCAGGTGCGTTTTGACGTGTCCGTTGCGGCACTCGATCCGGATTTAAAAGTGGTAGCACCAGTTCGGGAATGGGCCTGGACGCGTGACGAGGAGATTGAATACGCGAAGGAGCATGACATTCCGGTGCCAATCACCAAAGAAAATCCGTTTAGCATCGATGCCAACTTGTGGGGGCGCAGTTGCGAGGCGGGCGTGTTAGAAGACCCATGGGCAGAGCCGCCCGAAGCCGCTTACGACTGGACGACCAGTCCAGAACAGGCGCCAAATGCGCCTTTGTACCTAGAAATCGACTTTGAGTCCGGTGTACCAGTGGCGTTAAACGGGGAAACGATGCCGTTTGCCAAACTGATCAGCGAACTCAATCAATTGGCTGGTAGTCATGGCTTTGGTCGGATCGACCATGTAGAAAACCGCCTAGTCGGTATCAAGTCCAGAGAAGTGTACGAAGCCCCCGCTGCACTTGCTCTAATCAAAGCACACAAGGCACTCGAGTACTTGACGCTCACCCGCGAAGTCGCGCAACTGAAGCCGCAACTGGAACAGCAGTATGCGGAAATGGTTTATAATGGACTCTGGTTTTCGCCGCTAAAAAAAGCGATTGACGCCTTCATGAAAGAGACACAGGTCAACGTGACGGGAAGTGTCCGCATGAAGTTCTACAAAGGCTCGGCCACGGTGGTGGGATCGCAATCTCCCTATTCCCTATACAGTCACAAGCTCGCCACCTACGCAGAGGGCGACCAGTTTGATCATCAAGCGGCGGTGGGATTCATTTCCTTATGGGGATTACCAACGCGCCTTCAAGCCAGTGTGAAAAATAGCGACCGTCATTGAGGAGTTTTCATCATGGAAAAAGGGCAAAGCATGTGGGGTGGGCGTTTCACAAAGCCCCCTCACGAACTGGTGGAGGCGTTCAACGCCTCTGTGCATTTTGACAAGCGTTTGGCTCCATACGACATACAGGGCAGTATCGCGCACGTAAAAATGCTCGCAAAGCAGGGCATCATCGGCACTGAGGACGCGCAGCAAATTGAGAGCGGCCTACAGTCGATCGAAGCGGACATCAAACAAGGGAAGTTTGATTTTACCACGACGCTCGAAGACGTTCACATGAACATCGAAAGTCGCTTGACGGAGCGCATCGGAGAGGCTGGCGGCAAGCTACACACAGGCCGCAGTCGCAATGACCAGGTGGCGCTCGATATGCACCTTTTTGTGAAGAGTGAGGCAAATGAAGTCAAGCAGCTCGTCCATCAATTGCAAGGCGTATTGCTGGATCAGGCAAAAGCGCATATGGACGTGATCATCCCAGGATACACACACTTGCAAAGGGCGCAACCCGTGCGCTTCTCCCATCATCTGCTCGCGTATTTCTGGATGCTCGAGAGAGATGGGGAGCGTCTATCAGGCGTGGAAAAAAGGGCGGACATGTCGCCGCTTGGTGCAGGTGCGCTAGCAGGGACCACTTTCCCTATAGATAGAGAATATGTCATGCATGAGCTCGGCTTTTCTGGTCTCTACGAAAACAGCCTTGATGCCGTGAGCGACCGCGATTACATCCTTGAATTTTTATTTGCCATCTCCACCATCATGATGCATCTCTCTCGCTTTTCAGAGGAACTCATTCTTTACAGCAGCACGGAATTTGGGTGGATTGAACTGGACGATGCGTATGCGACTGGTTCGTCTATGATGCCGCAAAAGAAGAATCCGGACGTGGCGGAACTGGTCAGGGGAAAAACCGGCAGAGTGTACGGGCATTTGCAGGGGCTACTCACCACGCTCAAAGGGTTGCCTCTCGCCTACAACAAAGATCTTCAGGAAGATAAAGAGGGACTCTTTGACGCGCTCGATACGGTAAAGCCATCGCTGCAACTCTTTGCGGGGATGCTCGCCAGCCTGACGGTCAAAAAAGAGCGATTGGAAGAACTCTTGCAAGGCGATTACAGTGCGGCGACAGACCTCGCAGACGAACTTGTCAGACAGGGCATCCCTTTTCGACAGGCACACGAAATCGTAGGCAAATTGGTTCGCTATGCCGCAGATCGAAAAGTGGCGTTTCATGCATTAACCCCCTCCCAATTGCAGGAAGTGGCGCCACAACTTGATCCTGCATGGGTGGCGGAGCTTACACCTCTACGGGTGGTGGAAGCGCGCCAAAGCAGGGGTGGAACGTCGATGTCGGCTGTCGAAATGCAGTGGGAAATGGCAAATCAAGCTTGGGAATACCATGCATTTCAATAGGATAATAGCTAATTTTACGGAATATTCCTAGATTACGATTCGGTATCAAGGGCAGGATTCACGCGCTTATTGTCGAAATAGCTTGAGGGAATGAAATCAGGCGACATCGAGCAATGGTTCGTGGAGGATTGTCAATGATTGAAATGCAAGATGTTTGGAAGGAGTATAACAACGGCGTCACTGCCCTTCAGGGGGTGAGTGTGCGTATCGCTCAGGGAGAGTTTGTGTATGTGGTGGGACCGAGCGGTGCGGGAAAATCGACATTTATTAAGCTGATGTATAGAGAAGAACGGCCAACAAAAGGACACATTTTTGTTGGCGGTTTTAATATTGAACGGTTACGTGACAGACAGATTCCGTTTATGCGACGACATGTCGGAGTGATCTTTCAGGATTTCAAGCTGTTGCAGAAATTGACGGTGGAGGAAAATGTCGCGTTTGCGATGGAAGTGATCGAGGCGTCGAAACGCCTGACCCGCAAACGGGTAAAGGAGATGCTGGAACTCGTTGGCTTGGTGGACAAGGCGAAAATGTTTCCTAATGAACTATCTGGCGGGGAACAGCAGCGGGTGGCCGTGGCAAGGGCGCTTGTCAATAAGCCGAGTGTGATTGTGGCTGATGAGCCGACAGGCAATCTGGATCCGGACAATTCGTGGCAAATATTAAAGCTGTTTGAGCGCGTCAACGATCGTGGCACGACCATTGTCATGGCTACGCACAATCGCGAACTGGTAAATGCAACGAGAAAACGCGTCATTGCGATCGAACAGGGACAGATTGCCAGAGACGAGGAACGCGGGGATTACGGCTATGAAGATTAGGACATATGGTAGACACGGCAAGGAGGGCTTCAAAAATCTGTTCCGCAATGGTTGGATGACGTTTGCGGCGGTCAGCGGCGTGGCAGTCACATTATTGATCTTAGGAGTTTCGCTGATTATCAGCGTCAACTTGCAAAATATATTGACCAACATTGAAAGTGAGTTGCAATTTAACGCCTACGTGATGGATCAGGTTCCCACTTCGCAATTGCCTGCTATAAAGCATGAGATTAGCAGCCTCGGTGGGATCAAGCAGGTTACTTTGATCACCAAGGAACAGGCACTTTCGACAATGAAGAAAACACTTGGCCCAAATGCCGATCTGTTGAACGGACTTGGCAATCCGTTGCCGAATGAATTTGTCGTGAAGGCCGATAGTCCAAAGACGATTCCGCAACTCGCAAGTTTAGTCAGTAAGATCAAGGGTATTCAGAAAGTGCAGTACGGCGCTAGCTTTATCCCGAGGATGCTATCTATTTTTACAATTGTGCGGGACACCTCGGTCATTTTTATCATTGCGCTGGTGATCATGGGGATGTTTCTCATTTCCAATACGATCAAAATTACGATTTTTACCCGGCGTAGGGAAATTGAAATTATGAAACTGGTGGGAGCAACGGATGGGTTCATCCGCGGTCCGTTTTTTGTAGAAGGAACGCTGCTTGGCCTTATTGGTGCATTTATCCCCAGCGTCATCTTGAACCAGGGTTATTACTTTATCCAAAAAAATGTGGTCCTGTTTCCACCTTTTGCACTGATGCCAGATCCGATTGTGATGAACCGGGTGTTACCCATTTTATATGCAGTGGGGCTGTTGATCGGAGCATGGGGTGGAATCATGTCGATGCGTAGGTATTTGAGAGTCTGATTTGGCAGTGATACCTTCTGCCTTGTCCGCATAAATTGTATTAACTTATGGACAGGTCAGGAGGTGCTGCGGTGCGCCTGCGAAGACGTTTTGTGAAATGGGGTCAGACTGCGACGCTAGTGGCGATTACGGCTTTCGCTACTTGGTCGGGATTAAAATGGAGCGGTGCGGATTATTCCCCGCTTGGTGCAAATCCTTCTTATCATAAATTTTTACAGACGTATTCACGGTTGACGGAAAGCTACTATGAAAAGTTGAACCCCAACCAGTTGATGGAAGGGGCCATTAGTGGAATGGTCCATTCTGTCGGGGATCCTTTTTCTATGTACATGAATCCAGTGCTTTCCGCGCGGTTCAGGGAATTAGTCTCTTCACAGTTTCAAGGGATCGGCGCCTTGCTTAGTGAACAAAATGGACAATTGGTGGTGGCGACTATACTACCTGGTTCGCCTGCCGCTAAAGCTGGCTTGGAAAAGAACGATGTCGTGCTATCCATTAATGGGAGAGCAACGAGGAGTCTCTCGCTGGAGCAAGCGGTTGAAATGATTCGTGGAAAAGCGGGCACAAAAGTTCGTCTGAAGTGGATGCGTGGACCATCTGTTTTTACTAGGGACGTGTTGCGGCAAAAGATTGTTGAACCGACTGTTTTCATGAAGCTTTATCCTCACCACATCGGTTATCTGCTGATCACGGAGTTCAGCGAAAATACAGATACCGTATTCCTGAATGACCTGGAGCAGTTGAAACTAAACGGCGTCAAAGGGCTGATCATTGATGTCCGGGATGATCCCGGTGGGTATTTGCAAAGTGTCGATAAAATTGCCAGCTACCTCTTGCCAAAAAATGCAGTGATCGCACAGATAGCCGGGCGAGATGGGGCCCGTAAGGTGCTACGAGCAAACGGTGACTTGTTGCCAGTGCCCAAAGTTTGCCTCGTTAATGGGGAAACGGCGAGTGCTGGTGAAATACTTGCTGCTGCGCTTCAAGAATCAGGTGGCGTTCCACTCGTTGGGGAACGCACATATGGTAAGGGGACCGTCCAGGAAACAGAGCAATTCAAGGATGGTTCCAGTCTCAAATTGACGGTGGCACGTTGGCTGACTCCCAAGGGGGTATGGATTCACCGCAAAGGAATTGCTCCCAATTTCAAGGTGCCAACACCCACGTATTATCATTATCCGGCACTGCCTATGTCTCTAAGGACGCCGTACAAGATTGGCGATAATCAGGTGAGCATCGCCGTATTGCAACGGATATTGCTTGCACTTCATTATTTCCCTGGGCGTACAGATGGATATTACAGTCAAAGTACGTATGTAGCGGTCAAGGCATTTCAACGTGCGCATCAATTAAATCCAACTGGTGAAGTGGATGGCAGTACCGCCTACGCGCTTAATGTGGCGCTTTTGCAGCAGAAGCAGAATAACGATCCCCAGCTTTTAACAGCGATGGGCTACATTGAACACCTGATTATAAAATAGGCAGGAATTTAGGGAAACTTGTAGAACTAATCTTTTAGAGTGATTATGGTACGGCTGAAAGTTAGAAAGGGAAGATAGATGTGCACATCGGTTTGGCGATTGCTGAAGGATTTACCCAACTTCCGCTTGCGCCTGTAATCTATTTGGTGATGTTGTTGTATTTGATGGCACAGTACCAGCGAGGCCAAATCATGGAGAGGTCCATACTGGGAATGAAAATGGGTTCCTTTCTTGGCTATTGGTGGAGGTCGCTGGTTTTCGGGCTGATAGTTGGCATCATTTTGAGTGGCGGAATTTATCTGGTCCGCCATTATTTTTTGTTCAATTGGTCAGCAGCGCTTTCATGGCAACTATGGGCGTTGCTCTTGGTACTCGCTCTGCTGGATGCCAGGTTGGCGGATATTGCTTATGCGGGGCCAGTATTAATTGTGTTTGACGCTATTTTACTAATGATTCCCAATGTTCATTATCCATGGTTGCTGAGCGATGACCAAATGCGCTCTTTGCTTCTGGTCACAGGTGGGGCGCAACTTTTGTCTGGGCTTTTGGAAATCTTGAACTGGGGTCAAATGGCTTCTCCTATTTATGTGAAAAGTAAAAGAGGTCAGGTGGTAGGGATGTTTCTACTTCAGGCTTTTCGTCCGATCCCGCTGTTATTGCCCAATTTGGGAGTGCTTTTGCCAACTGTTATATTCACTGGAATAAGTGGCTACTCCCTTTCATCAGAAAGTGATCGATTAATGCGCAGTAAGGGATTGGCTAATGCACTCATTGGTTTGCTAGTTTTGGTGGGTAGCTTCTTTCTTGGGACAAGCATTACTGGGCTTCTGATTATGGCAGTCGTACCGGTATTTATGAAAATTGGCATTTTGAATGCGTTCCAGATCCTCGATAAAGACAACCTTCCCATGTATGTGCGTCCTGCACGTGGAGTGCGTGTACTTGCTACTATCGATCGTAGTCCCGCTAAACAATTAGGGTTAAAACCTGGGGAAATTATATTAAAAATCGGCAATATTCCTGTGAACAGTCCTTATGATATTCACTTTGCCATTGACCAAAATCCTGCTTATGTTAAGCTTGAGGTGGTTGACAAAAGAGGCGAATCGAGATTCATTGGTACGCCAATTTTTGCAGATGGCCCAAGCCAGTTAGGGGTAATCATGGTTCCTGACGAACATTTGCACCAATTTCGTGAAGTGTATGACTTTGGAAGATGGAATTGGGTCTGGCGTTGGTGGGCAAGAAATCCAATCAAAACAAAGCAAAATTACCATCAAAACGTGCTGGCTTCAAAAGAAAATCAATCCATGTAATCACATGTGATAATATTAGAATTCAAAATATAAACATGGTTCTGTTGTATATAGATAGAGGGGAAATAATATGGATCTCACTACTCTAATAGGTCTTATCATGGGATTCGGCATGATGCTTGGGGCATTTATGCTCGAAGGCGGTTCTCCCATGGCGTTGCTCGGATTATCTGCAGCAATGATTGTCTTTGGGGGCACTTTTGGCGCCTTGTTCATCTCGTTTTCCGGCAAACAAATGAAATCAGTATTTACGCTGTTTCGAATGGCGTTTCAAAAAAAGGATCAGGATCCACTGGGAGTCATCAATCAATTGGTGGAACTGGCTACGATTGCTAGGCGCGAGGGTATCCTCGCGCTTGAAGACAAGATTGAAAACTATACAGATGAATTTTTTAAGAACGGGGTGCGACTCGTCGTTGATGGCGTGGATCCCGACCTCGTAAGAAGCATTATGGAAACGGAGCTGGCATTTATCCAGAGCCGACATGAATCCGGTGTGGCGATATTCGAGGCGGCAGGTGGTTATGCGCCAACGATGGGGATCATTGGTACTGTCATGGGGTTGGTTCACGTGCTTAGTAACTTGTCTGACGTAGCAAAACTAGGTCCACTGATTGCAACGGCATTTGTCGCGACATTGTACGGTGTGTCGACGGCGAACTTGATCTGGTTGCCCATTGGTAACAAGTTAAAAACCCAGTCGAAGAGTGAAATGCTGGTGAAAGAGTTGATTCTGGAAGGGGTACTCTCGATCCAAGCTGGGGAAAATCCTAACATTCTGGCGCAAAAATTAAAGGTATTCTTGGCGCCAGCTGATCGCGAACGCAAAGTCGAACAAAAGAGTTCAGAGGTTGGTGGCGCGGAGGCGGAAGCAGCCAATGCATAATCGACACAAGAAAGCTCCGGATAAAGAGAATAATGAGCGTTGGTTGCTCACCTATTCCGATTTGATCACACTGTTGATGATCTTTTTTGTCATCATGTATGCCATGTCCAGTGTTAACGTGCAGAAGTTTATGACACTTACCCAATCTCTGAATGCGGCGCTTGATCCGAATAACAAGATTCCCCTTCAGAATCTTGCCACGAGCGGATTGACCACTGCAGCCAATCCGACAACAGGTGATCATTCGACTGGATATTCTTCTACGCCCATTAAAATCACCAAACAGGAAAAGCAGCAAATCCAGACTATGATGAATGAGAACATCAGGTTCAGCAACCTTTATAAGCGCTTGCAGAACTATGTGAAAAACAGTGGATTGAATAATTCCGTTTCGCTATACAACCAGACAAGAGGAATCCAGATCACGCTCAAAGACGTGGTGTTATTCCAAACGGGACAAGACACCCTTTTGCCAGGTGCGCAACAGATCCTGAATGGGCTTATTCCTTTTTTGCAAAGTGTCACCAATCCAATAGTGGTGGAAGGATACACTGACAATGTCCCGATCAATACACCGCAATTCCCATCTAACTGGGAGTTATCGACGGGTCGAGCTGTGAATGTCGTTCATTTCCTGATTTCCAATGCTATCGATCCCAACCGATTGTCTGCGGAAGGGTTTGGCCAATACCATCCTGTGGCTCCCAACACTACTCCGGCCAATCGCGCGTTGAACCGTCGCGTGAATATTGTCATTCTTAGAAAATCAATTGCCAACATCATTGATCAGACCACAGGCAATACCACCAATATATCAAGTTCCGCTGCTGCAAAGTCAAGTTCATCAGGCTCTCTGGTGACGCTTCCGCAGTTTAAGAATGTGATTGGAGTGAATCCTTCCACAGATATTTCTTCCAACTATACTAAAGGGGAAACAACGCCAATTCAAAAACTTCCCCAGAATATTTTTGGAACTCAGCCCAATAAAAGCAATGCACCATAAAAGGTTTGAATCGAACGTATGATCGTTTATAATGGGTGTGTGGAGGAACACGTCTACAAAGGAGTGATCCCATGCCCGACAACATTCCGGGTGAATTTCAATTGGTATCGTCGTATCAACCCACAGGAGATCAACCGGTAGCGATTGAGCAGTTGATTGATGGGGTGCAGGAAGGAACAAAATTCCAAACACTTCTTGGTGTTACAGGATCGGGAAAAACATTTACGATTGCCAATTTGGTAGCGAAATTGAATAAGCCTACGCTCGTGATTGCGCACAACAAGACATTGGCTGCGCAATTGACCGCAGAATTTAAAGAGTTTTTCCCCAACAATGCGGTGGAGTACTTTGTCAGTTATTATGACTATTACCAGCCGGAAGCTTACATTCCTCAATCCGATACATTCATTGAAAAAGACGCGAAAATTAATGATGAAATAGACAAATTGCGACACTCAGCAACCAGTGCACTGTTTGAACGTAATGACGTGTTGGTGGTCGCCAGCGTCTCCAGTATTTATGGATTAGGTAGTCCGTTTCGCTATAAGGAAAATGTGCTATCCCTGCGTGTGGGGATGGAGCGTCCGCGCAACAGTATTTTACGGAGACTAGTTGATATGCAATATGAGCGAAACGATGTGAACTTTACTCGGGGGACCTTTCGCGTTCGCGGTGATGTGGTGGAAATTGTTCCTGCTTCGCGAATGGACCAAGCCATTCGCATTGAATTTTTTGGTGACGAAATTGAACGCATCACAGAGATTGATATCCTGACGGGAGAAATTCTCGGTCGTCGTGAACACGTTGCCATCTTTCCAGCCTCTCACTTTGTCTCTGGTCAGGAGACGATAGCGCGCGCAGTTGAGGATATTCGGGAAGAGTTGCGCCTGCGCCTTGCGGAGTTGAAAGAGGCAGGCAAACTACTCGAAGCACAGCGACTGGAACAGCGTACCAACTATGATATTGAAATGATGCTGGAAGTAGGATACTGCTCCGGCATTGAAAACTATTCGCGTCATCTTGACGGTAGGAAGGCGGGAGAACCGCCTTACACGTTATTTGACTACTTCCCAGATGATTTTTTGCTGGTGATTGACGAATCACACGTGACCATTCCGCAACTTCATGGGATGTATGGTGGTGACCGTACTCGCAAACTGACGCTCATTGAGCACGGTTTTCGTCTTCCTTCTGCGGCGGATAATAGGCCACTTCAATTTGAAGAGTTGAGCAGGTATCGATATCAGACGGTATTTGTTTCTGCAACTCCTGGCGATTATGAACTGAAAGTCAGTCATGGGGTGGTAGAACAGATCATCCGTCCCACTGGGCTTTTGGATCCAAAAATTGACGTTCGTCCAATTAAGGGCCAGATTGACGACTTGATCCACGAAATTCGCTTGCGAACAGCGAAAAACGAACGCGTGCTCGTGACCACCTTAACTAAGAAAATGTCAGAAGACCTGACGGATTACCTGAAAGAGCTTGGAATCAAGGTCAGGTATTTGCACAGCGAGATCAAAACCTTAGAGCGCATGGCGATTTTACGCGACCTACGTCTTGGGGTGTTCGACGTGTTGATCGGAATTAATCTGTTAAGAGAAGGCCTGGATTTGCCTGAGGTCTCCCTCGTAGCGATTCTTGACGCCGATAAGGAAGGATTTTTGCGCGCAGAACGCTCGTTGATTCAAACGATTGGAAGAGCGGCGAGAAACGCTTCAGGCGAAGTAATTATGTACGCGGACAATGTGACAAGGTCCATGGATATTGCGATCAAGGAGACCAACCGTAGGAGACAAAAGCAAATGCAATACAATGAAGAACACGGCATAATCCCAACGACCATCCGCAAAGCGGTGCGCGATGTGATCGAAGCCACCAAAGCAGTCAGCGAAACAGAAGAATTAACGGCTAAAGCGGCAAAATTAAGTAAGGCAGAGAAGCGCGATTTGCTAGCACGTCTGGAACACGAGATGAAAGAGGCGGCAAAAGCGCTCCAATTCGAACGCGCCGCAGAACTTCGTGATTTGATGATTGAGCTGGCAGGGAGCATGCCAGAAAAGAAGAGGGCATAAAGGAGTCAATTATGGCACATGACGCAATTGTCGTGAAAGGAGCCCGGGCGCATAACCTGAAAAACATTGACGTGGTAATCCCGCGGGATAAACTCGTGGTGTTGACAGGACTCAGCGGTTCGGGTAAATCATCACTGGCGTTTGATACGTTGTACGCAGAGGGGCAGAGGCGCTATGTGGAATCTCTCTCTGCCTATGCCAGGCAGTTTCTTGGGCAAATGGAGAAGCCCGATGTCGATTCGATCGATGGCCTTTCTCCAGCTATCAGCATTGACCAGAAGACGACGAGTCGTAATCCTCGTTCCACGGTGGGAACCGTGACGGAGATCTACGACTACCTTCGCCTTTTGTTTGCGCGTATTGGCACTCCTTATTGTCCCCACTGTGATATTCCCATCTCATCGCAGACGGTGGATCAGATGGTAGATCGTGTAATGAATTTTCCGGATGCGACGCGCATTCAGATTCTTGCTCCCATGGTGAATGGAAAAAAAGGCGAACACAGCAAACTGTTCGATGACCTTGCCAAAGGCGGCTATGTCCGTGTGAGAGTGGACGGGGAAATGCGGGAGCTTGGTGAGAAAATCACACTCGAAAAAAATAAAAAACACAACATCGCTGTAGTGGTGGACCGACTCGTTATCAAGCAGGATATTCGATCGCGCCTTGCGGACTCACTGGAGACAGCATTAGGACTTGCGGACGGCACTGTCATGGTAGATGTGATGGGAAAAGAAGAACTGCTGTTCAGCCAGAACCTGGCGTGTCCTAATTGCGGATACAGCGTGGGGGAAATCAGTCCGCGCATGTTTTCATTCAACAGCCCTTTTGGTGCTTGTCCCGAATGCACAGGCCTCGGTGTGAAGCAGGAAGTGGACGAGGGGCTAGTGATTCCTGATCCCTTGCAATCGATCGCGCAAGGTGCCATTGTACCCTGGGCAGGGTCCACTTCTACCTATTACCCACAACTGTTGCAAAGTGCTTGTGAACACCTAGGTGTGGATATTCATATGCCTGTACGTGACATTCCCAAACTGCTCATGCAGAAGCTCTTATATGGGTTTCCAGAAAAGATTCGCTTTACTTTTGAGAATGACTTTGGACAAGTCAAACGCGCGGAAGTATTCTTTGAAGGCATCATCAACAACCTGGAGCGGCGGTATAAGGAGACAGCATCAGATTATATCCGCGAGTTTGTGGAAGGATTTATGAGCAGTCGACCATGCCCTGCCTGTAAAGGGGATCGCCTCAAACCAGAGAGTCTGGCGGTACGCGTAGGCCAAATCAATATTTCAAATTTTACAAGGTTCTCGATTCAGGACGCGATTGATTTTGTCAATCATCTGACGTTGTCAGAAAAAGAGCTCCAAATCGCGCACCTCATCATCAAAGAAATTCTATCGCGTCTGGGTTTTTTGTCTGATGTGGGATTGAACTATCTGACGCTCGCGAGAGCTGCGGGAACGTTATCGGGCGGGGAAGCACAGCGGATTCGTTTGGCCACACAGATTGGAAGCAGTTTGATGGGTGTACTTTATATCCTCGATGAACCGAGTATCGGATTGCACCAGCGGGATAATGCGCGGCTCATCAGGACGCTGACGCAAATGCGTGATCTAGGCAACACTTTGATTGTGGTGGAGCACGATGAAGACACTATGCTTGCCGCTGATTTTATTATTGACATTGGCCCCGGTGCCGGCGTTCATGGCGGACAGGTGATGGCGCAGGGGACAGTTCAGGAAATCATGAATGATGACCATTCATTGACGGGGCAATATTTGAGCGGGAAGAGGTTCATTCCGTTGCCTGATACGAGGCGGTCGCTTGACGGTCGTTACGTCATCATTAAAGGGGCTAAGGAGAACAATCTAAAAGGGATCACTGTCAAATTTCCTATCGGCGTCTTCACCTGTGTCACTGGTGTTTCCGGTTCCGGAAAGAGTACGCTAGTCAATGAGATTCTTCACAAATCGCTAGCGCAGGCCCTGAACAAGGCGAGAGTTCGCCCAGGACGGTTTGATGCGATTGAAGGATTGGAGCATCTCGACAAAGTAATTGACATCGACCAATCTCCCATTGGTCGTACCCCGCGATCTAATCCCGCCACGTATACCGGCGTTTTTGACGACATCCGGGATGTCTTTGCCACGACACAGGAAGCCAGGATTCGCGGGTATAAAAAAGGCCGATTCAGCTTCAATCTGCGGGGTGGCCGCTGTGAAGCATGCAAGGGAGATGGCATCATCAAAATTGAGATGCATTTCCTGCCGGATGTCTATGTGCCATGTGAGGTATGTAAAGGCAATCGCTATAATCGAGAGACGTTAGAAGTCCATTATAAAGGCAAATCCATCGCGGATGTGCTCGACATGACGGTGGAAGATGCGCTGCATTTTTTTGAAAATGTGCCTAAAATCGCGCGTAAGCTCAGTACCTTGAACGATGTGGGCTTAGGCTATATTAAAATGGGACAACCTGCCACTACGTTGTCAGGTGGTGAAGCGCAGCGCGTCAAATTAGCATCAGAGCTCCATCGCCGCAGTACCGGCAGAACGTTATATATTCTCGATGAACCCACCACCGGATTGCACGTGGCAGACATTGAACGGTTGTTGCAGGTGCTTCAGCGGCTGGTCGATGCAGGTGATACAGTTGTGGTCATCGAACACAATCTCGATGTGATCAAAACCGCGGACCATATCATTGATCTTGGACCTGAAGGCGGAGACGCTGGAGGAAAAGTGATCATCACCGGTACGCCAGAGCGGGTAGCGGAATTTAAGGAGTCCTATACAGGTCAATTTTTGGAGCCAGTTCTCGAACGCGATAAGGAACGGATGGATCAAATGAAAGTATCGGTTTCTTGACGGTCTTTGGGACTAACAAGGAGGAGCAAAAATGGCAACCATAGAAGACTTTTTGAAATTAGATATTCGGGTAGGCATTGTGGTATCGGCAAAAGTACATCCCACCGCTAAAAAGCCAGCGTATCAGCTGGAGATAGATTTTGGCTCCCTCGGTATCAAAAAAAGCTCGGCGCAAATCACGAAATTGTACCAGCCGGAAGAACTGCTGCAAAAACAGGTGGTAGCAGTGATCAATTTTCCACCGAGGAAAATTGGCGGTTTTGTTTCAGAAGTATTGGTGCTTGGCGCGGTGAGAAATGATGGTGAAGTCATTTTGTTGACACCGGATCGTTCAGCCACACCTGGTGATCCGATTGCCTGATTCGTTGGAATGGTTGGGTGATACAGCTATAATTCTTCGTCATCGCTCAAAAGAAGAGCGGATCAAACTGCTGCGTTATCCCAAGCCGAAAGGGATCGTTGACATTATCTGCGGTCCTTCTGATGTGGTAATTCAATTGGCTGATCCTTTCGTTTCTGAACGGGTATGGGCTCAATTTATCAATGATGCATTTTCCTCACCAACATTTGAAGGGGCACAGGTGTATCACCAATTTCACGTCAGGTACGGCGGCATGGATACCGATCTTGACGTGGTATCGTCCATCCTAGGCTGTGATGAAGAAGAAGTGATCTGCTTACATGGTGAGAATGAGTATGAAGTGGTAAGCACCGGATTCAGTCCAGGATTCGCCTATCTCGGTGAATTGCCCGCATCGCTGCAATTGCCGCGAAAATCCATTCCGGCACTAGAAGAAAAAAAGGTGCAGTAGCGATTGCCGCAGGTTATACGGGAATCTATCCGAGAAAGAGTGCGGGAGGATGGTGGGTGATAGGTTATTTGCGTGAAAATGATGCGGACAACTTGTGGCGATGGGATAGAAACCCGCCTGGATTACTACAAATGGGAGACAAGGTTGTTTTTCTTAGGACGGAAGGAGGAGGATGGGCCTGAATGCATTTCAGGAACTGATCAAAGAACTTGATGGGCGAGTGCAGGTTTATACTCAGTTGCCAACGAGTTTACGTGGGGTTTCGCTAGAGCATTTACAGGGCGGTTATCCAAATGGCGACTACATTTGGTACGCCGCCACAGATTTGTCTGGGAAGCCATTGTATTTGGCAGGCAAATCCGAGCATCTTTCACGTTCGGAACGTTATTTGTTGAGAATGGCAATCCGTGCCATTCCCTTGTCCTCGTATGATGGTCAAAACTGGGAGCAAAAAATCGCCGAAGCCTTGCATGAACCGCTTGAACCTTATGGCAGTGCCATTCGGATTGAGGACGAAGTGGAAAACATCTTGGTACCGTGGAATTGGCCGGTGTATATGGTCAGTTTGCGTCCGGATGAACGATCGACGGTGGAAATAGTCGGTGAGGTATCAAGAAACTTTGAATCACTCGCGGATGATACGGAATTGATGGTGAATATGGTCATTGACCCGTCAATGATTGTGGGGGTCATCAGTTTACATAAGGCAGCAGACACCCAAGCTTTTTCTGGATTGGAAATTGCGGAGGCATTGGTTCATGGACTGATGTCCGAATCGTTTGTCAAGGTGAGGGCCATTTATAGCGATGCGATCAGGAGTTTTCCGGAACTCTTGAGGATGGTCAAGCGAATGCACTTCATCTTTCAGGCGGCAGAAAGATTTCAGGTCGAACAACCAGTGTATTCAGTACGTGGTATTGGCTTTTTTGAGCTGCTTTTCACCACGAAATCCCAATTGCGCCAGGCATTCATTGATCATATCCTTCCTCCGAGCATTCTCTTGGCGCTTGGCGCTGAACTGGAACAAACCGTTATGACGTTTATTCAGAACAATCTCAACATGAGTGAGACCGCTCGACAATTGTATTTGCATCGTAACAGTTTACTGTACAGGATTGAGCGGATCAAGGATTTAACTGGTTATGACATCCGGATGTTTCAGGATGCGGTAACGGTATGGACTGCCCTTTTACTGAAAAGATTATAAATGATTGTCGAATTGCCTAAAGTTTTTTTGTCAAGTTTGTATACGTTGACGTATAGAGCGATAGCCCAAACAGGAGCTATACTAGCCATGTTAACAACCGTCCTATTGATGACGGAAAGGAGATTTTTAACTTGGCAGAGGTCAAATTGAATGCTGTGTACAAAAAGTATACGGGCAATGTGGTGGCGGTAAGTAACTTTAATCTTGATATAGAGGATAAAGAGTTTATTGTACTGGTAGGTCCTTCGGGGTGTGGAAAATCCACCACACTGAGAATGATCGCAGGTCTAGAAGAGATCAGCGAGGGCGACCTTTTTATTGGTAGTAAGCGAGTCAACGATGTGGCGCCAAAAGACCGGGATATTGCCATGGTGTTTCAAAACTATGCACTCTATCCGCACATGACGGTTTATCAGAATATGGCTTTCGGATTGAAACTTCGCCATTTCCCCAAGGCGGAGATAGATCGTCGGGTTAAAGAAGCCGCTCAAATCCTCGATATTTCGCATTTGCTTGATCGTAAGCCAAAGGCACTTTCCGGTGGTCAAAGACAACGCGTGGCACTTGGGCGCGCTATCGTTCGCGAACCTCAAGTGTTCCTGATGGACGAACCACTGTCCAACTTAGATGCGAAACTTCGCGTGCAGATGCGGACAGAGATCAGCAAATTACACAAGCGATTACAAACCACGTTTATCTATGTGACACACGATCAAACAGAAGCGATGACGATGGGTGATCGCATTGTTGTCATGAAAGATGGATTTATCCAACAAGTGGCCACGCCTCAAGAATTGTATAATAATCCGAGCAACCTCTTTGTGGCGGGATTTATCGGTTCGCCAGCGATGAATTTTGTAACGGGAACGCTTTCCGATGAAGGTGGAAAGATTAAATTCAAATCTGAGGGCATGACGGTGACGCTTCCTGAAGGTAGGTATGAGTTGATCCGTAGCCACCATTATATTGGCAAACCTGTGGTGATAGGCATTCGTCCTGAACACGTGCACGATGAACAATTGTATTTTGAAACTTATCCGGATGGGATGTTCGAAGCGCCTGTCGATGTGGTGGAACACATGGGTTCAGAAATGTATCTATTTTTGGATGTTGGTGGACAGGTATTCAATGCACGGATTGTCGCCCGTAGTGACGTGTCGATTGGCGACAAGGTAAAACTCGCCATTGACATGAGCAAGATTCACCTGTTTGATAAAGAGACAGAGGAAGCCTTGTTCTAATTCGTAAAGTGAACACGAACCAGAAGGCAGGGGTCAGGACTCCTGCCTTTTCAGTTGGGAGTGAATGTTTTGGACAAGTACGTGACGGTGTCAGAATTAAAAGAAGAGATGGATCTGGAATTGGTTGCTGGTCAATCAGGGTTAGAGCGACACATTACCACGACAGAAATCAATCGTCCCGGACTTGCGCTAGCCGGGTTTCTTATGTATTTTCCTGCTGAGCGTGTACAGATTCTTGGCAGGACGGAGATCGCGTTTCTTTCTTCCATGAATGAAGCAGAATTTAAAGATAGAATTGCTGCGCTCGTAGCAAGTGAATTAACGCCTTGTCTTGTCATATCTCGCAGTATGGATACAAACCCAATTTTATATGAAATGGCGGAAGAACACGGGATACCCATCTTGCGGACCTCTTTGTCCACTCCTAAATTTATCTCGCAATTAACCACATTTCTTGCCATTCGATTGGCACCGGAAATCCTTGTTCACGGCGTTTTGGTTGATGTGTATGGGATAGGTATCCTCATGATGGGGTCCAGCGGAATTGGTAAAAGTGAGACTGCGCTTGAACTTTTGAAGCGCGGGCATCGAATGGTGGCGGATGACGCGGTAGAGATCCGTCAGATCTCAGAGGACACGCTGGTAGGAACGGCACCGCCACTGCTCGAACATTTGCTTGAAATACGAGGCCTTGGCGTCTTGAATGCGATGACGCTCTTTGGTGCAGGTGCGATTCGCACCCATAAGCGCATCGAAATGATCATCGAGCTGGAGCAATGGGACGATACGAAACCGTATGATCGCTTGGGATTGGATGAGCAGAAAAAGAGGATTCTTGACGTAGAGCTGACATCCATCACGATACCTGTCCGGCCAGGCCGCAACCTTGCGATCATTATTGAAGTGGCGGCAATGAATCAACGCCTGAAGCGGATGGGCTACAATGCCGCAAAAGAACTCTCGGAAAAGCTGATGACTAGTCTGCAGGATCCTATCGAGGATTGACCGATTTGACAGGCGAAAGGTCCCATGATAGGATACGTCCATACTATTGCTTTAGTATATTAGCATACTAAAGGATTGGGGCTAACCAATGAGTTCTGTTTATTTTGAAAGGCCACATGGATTTAGGGATTATTTGTTGCAGGAATATGAAAAGCGCTATCGTCTTGAAGAGAAGATCCATGATGTGTTTTTAGCGTGGGGGTACGATTGGCTGACGACCCCGCTTTTGGAGTATGAAGAGACGATCCGGCAAGGACTTCATAAGGAGGAAGAAGAACAGCTATATCGCATGTTTGATTCCTCTGGTAGAACACTGGTGCTTCGTCCGGAAATGACAACTCCAGTGGCGCGCGCGGTGACCACGTTGCTTGGCAATGAACCGCTTCCGTTACACCTTGCCTATATTGAGCGGACTTATCGAAGAGTGGCTGCGCGTAGCCATGAATCGAGTGAGGTAACACAGGCAGGAATTGAGCTTTTGGGAGATGCAACGCCTGATGCGGATGCAGAGGTGTTGGCCGTTATGGCCTCTGTGCTTCAATCCGTCAATGTGGGGCATTTTCGACTCGCAGTGGGTCATACTGGCTTCGTTGGTGCGTTGTTACAGGACCTCCCTGAATCCATCCAACAGGCGCTTAGATTGTCATTATTGAGAAAAGATGCAGTCAGCTATGAACAACTTCTCCATCAGCAAAGAGACCTGATTTCCGATCGGGAATATGAGGCGCTATTAGCTATGCCAAGAATCCGTGGCGGGTATGATGCGATTCGCGAAGCGAGAGAGCATGCCATTCATCCGATGGCCATGAAAGCCTGCGATGATCTTGAGGCACTGATGGATGCGCTTGGGGCGCATGGGTTGGCAGACGTGGTGCAATTTGATTTTGGACTGTATCTGGAACATGACTATTATACGGGGATTCTTTTTGAAGGTTACGTGCAATCACTAGGATTACCTATCTGTTTTGGCGGACGTTACGATCGCTTGCTTGAGCGGTTTGGGCGTTCTCTTCCTGCAACGGGAGGAGTGCTTCACCTGGAGAGATTGTTTACGGTGATGGACAGGAGTGAAACCCCTGCACCCCGTTTTCTACTTTTCACAGGAATTGAGGATCGACCACTCACCTATTCCTTTGCGCAATACCTCAGGCAACAAGGTTATGCTGTCCGGGTAGTGCGAAAAGATGACGAATTACCCAATGAATCTACGATGACCGCTTGGATGGCAAACGGGAATTTGAATAGTCAAAACAAAGAATTGCGAAGATATTTTCAGGAGTTTGCTGCGATGAAGGAGGAAAAAAGCGAATGCTGACGATTGCCATGGCCAAGGGTCGTGTGATGAAGGCGGCAGTGGCGCTGATGGAACAAGCGGGCTACCTTCCTCCTGAAAATCTTGAAAAGACACGGAAGCTGATTTTGAATGATGAAAAGAACCAAATTCGTTATTTGCTTGCCAAACCGGTGGATGTGCCAACCTATGTGGAAAGAGGAGCGGCTGACCTGGGAGTCGTCGGAAAAGACGTATTGCTGGAAGCAAACAGTGACGTTCATGAATTGCTAGACCTGGGAACTGGCCGCTGTCAATTGTCCATTGCCGGTCCACCAGACCGTGATATTAATCAGGTGAGACGAGTGGGGACCAAATATCCCAATTATACCAGCGCGTATTTTCTAAGAAGAAATCAGCAGGTAGAAACCATTTATCTAAATGGAAGCGTCGAACTGGCGCCGCTCATCGGACTTGCGGATTGCATCGTGGACCTTGTGGAAACGGGAAGGACGCTTGAAGAAAACGGACTGGTTACCTGGTTAAGCCTTGAAGATATCTCTACCCGCCTGATTGCCAATCGCGGGAGCTACCAGTTGCGGGCTGAGGAAATTGACCGATTTACCAAACGCATGCGTGCGGTGCTTTAAGAGGTGAAGTCATTGATCGCGATTATCGATTATGGGGTAGGCAATTTACTCAGTGTGGCAAAGGCACTTGAACACATAGGCAGTCAAGCGATCGTCACGAGTCGCAAAGAGGACATCCAATCAGCAGATGGAGTCATTGTTCCCGGAGTAGGTGCATTTGGGGATGCCATGTTGAGTTTGCGTCAACGTGAACTGTTGGATCCAGTGATCACCCATGCCCAATCAGGGAAACCGCTGCTTGGGATATGCCTTGGGATGCAACTGTTATTTTCAGAGAGTGAAGAACATGGCATTCATGCAGGATTGGATTTAATCCCGGGCCGAGTTGTGCGAATGCAGGGGACCTATAAGATCCCCCAAGTGGGATGGAATCAACTTCAGATGGAACGTCCCCATCCTGTCGTGGAGCAAGTGGGCGAGGGAGAGTTTGCGTACTTTGTGCACAGTTATTATGCGGTACCCAAGGACTCCTCGGTGATCATCGCTACCACTGATTATCATCAGGCCGTTCCTGCGATCGTTGCCAAAGACAACGTCATAGGGATGCAATTTCACCCAGAGAAAAGTGCGGCTACTGGGTTGAAACTGTTGACGAACTTTGCAACGTGGGTTCGTACTGGGGGTGGAAGTTCATGTTAATACTTCCTGCGATTGATATGATTAGCGGTCAGGCCGTCAGGTTGGTAAAAGGGGATTTCGAGCAGCAGACATCGTATGGCGATCCTTTTGAAGTGATCACCCATTATCTGCATGCGGGTGCCACACACGTTCATTTAGTGGATTTAGATGCAGCCAAAAATGGTCAGACCTCTTCCCAAACTATCGCTTTTGTCGAGAAAGTAATCAAGGATACCCCTCTTCAAGTGGAAATTGGCGGTGGAATTCGCACAGAGCGCGATGTGGAAAAATGGTTGCAAACAGGAGTTTGGCGTTGTGTGATTGGCACTAGGGCGGCGGAAGATCCGGATTTTGCAGCATCGCTTTTTCATACTTATGGAGAATCAGTAATTGTAGGTATTGATTCGAGAGATGGTTTGGTGGCTACCAGAGGTTGGCTGGAAAATTCTACGTGGAAGACCGAGGAGTTTGCAAAAGCTTTATTCCAAATGGGGTTTCGGGAGTGCATATTTACTGACATTTCACGTGATGGAACTTTACAAGGGGCGAATATTGACTTATCCATTCAGCTAGCTGCCGCATCCGGACTGAAAGTCGTGGTGTCAGGTGGGGTGAGCGATGAGTCGGATGTAATGGCTGCAAAGTCCCTTGAGGATCAGGGGATTAGCGGCATCATCATCGGTAAGGCGCTATTTTCAGGAAAAATCGACTTGAAGTCGGCGCTTGCCCTTGTGAGTGGAGGTGAAGCGTAGTGCTGGCCAAAAGGATTATTCCCTGCTTTGATGTGGCAAATGGCAGGGTGGTAAAACACGAATCCTTTTTTGATAACAGGCGTGATGCGGGGGATCCGGTCGAACTGGCAGAATTGTACGATCAGGAAGGCGCGGATGAACTAGTGTTGCTGGATATTTCTGCGACACACGAGGGTAGGAAGACGCTGTTAGATATCGTGAAAAAGACGGCGGAGCGCATATTTATCCCATTTACCGTGGGCGGTGGTATTGGCAGTGTGGATGAGGTGCGCGATGTGCTTTTGGCGGGGGCGGACAAAGTCTCCATCAATTCGGCGGCAGTGCGAAAACCACCATTGATTACCGACATTTCCAGACGCTTTGGCGCTCAGTGTACCGTGGTGGCGATTGACGCGAAAAAGCGAGCGGGTAGCGACGACTGGGAAGTGCTGATCAGTGGGGGCCGCGTGTCGACCGGCATGTCTGCGCTCGAATGGGCGCTACAGGCTGAAAGGTTGGGGGCAGGGGAAATCCTGCTGACGAGTTTTGATCAAGACGGCCAGCGCGATGGATATGACCTTGAGTTGACGAAAAGAGTGTCTGAAGCGCTGAGCATTCCGGTTATTGCTTCTGGTGGCGCTGGTGCCAATGAACACTTTTATGATGTCTTTACAAAAGGACAGGCAGATGCGGCGCTGGCGGCTAGTGTTTTTCACTTTGCAGAAATGGGTATCGGGGAAGTCAAACAATATTTGCGGGATCGGGGAGTGTGGGTGAGATGAGTCAGGTGAATCAAGCGTGGGTGGACCAATTGAAATGGGACGGGGATGACCTGATTCCCACGGTCATTCAGGACGTGAAGACGAAGCGCGTGCTAACCGTGGCGTATATGAATCCAACATCATTTCTGAAGACACTTGAAACCAAGGAAACATGGTTTTATAGCCGCTCTAGACAAGCCCTATGGCATAAAGGAGAGACGTCGGGTAATACTCAACGAGTAGTGGGAATCGAAGTCGATTGTGATGGTGACACTTTACTTATACAGGTGGAACCAAGTGGACCCGCATGCCATACAGGTGCTAATTCCTGCTTTGACGGGGAAATGATTATCCAGAATGAGAATTCCACTGCAAACTTCGAAGGAATTTTGTCGCGACTGGAAAAAAGGGTGCAGGAACGTGAGAAGGAGCGCCCTGAAGGTGCCTATACCACTTATCTTTTCGAAAAGGGAATCGATAAAATTCTGAAAAAAGTGGGGGAAGAGACTTCCGAAGTGATCATTGCGGCAAAAAACCGAAGTGCCGGTGAGCTTCGTTATGAGATGGCAGACCTGATGTATCATTTAATGGTGTTACTTCGCGAGCAAAACCTTCCATTTGCGGAAGTGCTTGCTGAACTTGAAAGTAGGTATCAAGAGCATTAAATGAAGGAGCTATTGAGTTAACCATAAATTACACTTTCATCCTCTAGGAGATTTTAGTATGCTAGGAGCCTAGAGGATTTTCACTTGCTTATTTTTTTTGCTCAGAGTATACTTTGGAAGCGTTTTCCTCAGTTGATATTAAGGCATTGATGTTACCTTATATGGAGTGTCATTCACAGAAATACCAGTATATTACTAAATAAATTTTATATTGCGTGGAGGGCTAAGGTCTGATAGATTATTTGTCGTGCTTAGAGGTGATAAAATGTCGAGCTTACTAGAAGTTTCTGGTATAAAAACAAGCTTCCTGACGAACAAAGGGTATTTGCCGGCAATAGAAGACGTCTCCTTCACTTTGGACAAAGGTGAAGTGTTGGGGATCGTCGGGGAATCTGGATGTGGGAAAAGTGTAACCTCCCTTTCAGTGATGCAGTTATTGTCTACTAACGGAAAAATCGAAAAAGGCTCCATACGCTTTGAAGGGAAAGATCTCGTGAATCTTTCTGATTCTGATATGCGTAAAATTCGCGGCAACGAGATTGCTATGATATTCCAGGAACCAATGACATCACTGAATCCTGTGCACAAGATTGGACGTCAAATCAGTGAGTCGCTAATGCTTCACAAGGGAATGAATAAGTCGCAAGCGCGGGCAAAGGCTGTTGATTTACTGAAATCGGTGGGGATACCTAGAGCGGAGCAGATTGTGGATGAATACCCTCACCGGCTTTCGGGCGGGATGCGTCAACGGGTAATGATTGCCATAGCGATGTCCTGCGACCCCAAGTTGTTAATTGCAGATGAACCGACCACGGCGCTTGACGTAACCATTCAAGCGCAAATACTTGATTTGATGCGTAAAATTCGCAAGGAACACAATATGGCCATTTTGCTCATTACCCATGATTTAGGCGTGGTTGCGGAAATGTGTGACCGAGTGGTCGTAATGTATGCTGGGAAAGTGGTAGAGCAGGGCTCGGTCAAAGAGATATTCAGGAATCCATCGCATCCCTATACAGTTGGGTTAATGAATTCCATTCCCAAGTTGGAAGAAAGGCAAGCACGTCTGCCTTCGATTCCAGGAAATGTTCCTAGCTTGGAGTTAATGCCAAAAGGATGTCGATTTGCTACTCGCTGTGAATTTGTGACAGAGAAATGTATTCAAGAAGAACCCACCCTTCTTCCTGTGGAAGAAAATCATGAAGCTCGCTGTTGGTTGATGAAGAAAGAGGAGGTTGCCAAATGACGGATGCACTTTTAAGTGTCAACGATCTGAAAATGCACTTTCCCATCCGGAAGGGGATACTTCGTCGTACCGTTGGCTATGTGCGAGCCGTTGATGGTGTCAGTTTTGATGTAAAAGCTGGGGAAACATTCGGCTTGGTTGGGGAAAGTGGATGCGGCAAAACGACAACTGGAAGAAGCATTTTGCGGTTAATTGAGCCTTCCGGTGGGCAAGTATTTTTTAACGGGAAAAATGTGACGAAACTATCGAATGTAGAGATGCGTAAAATTCGATCGGAAATGCAGATCGTTTTTCAGGATCCGTACGGTTCACTCAATCCCAGGTATACGGTACAACAAACACTTGAAGAACCAATGATTATCCATAACCTATATAAAAGTGCTGCAGAACGCAAAAAAAGAGCAATGGAATTATTGGAAGTCGTGGGTCTCTCCACTAGCAGAATGAATCGTTATCCTCATGAATTTTCAGGTGGTCAGCGTCAGCGTATTGGAATTGCGCGTGCACTCGCCGTAAATCCGAAACTCATCATTGCAGATGAGCCTGTTTCAGCACTAGATGTATCCGTGCAGTCGCAAGTACTTAATTTATTGGATGATTTACAGAAAGAATTTCACCTTACCTATGTATTTATTGCGCACGATCTGAGTGTGGTCAAACACATCAGCAACCGAGTGGGAGTCATGTATTTAGGCAAGATGGTGGAGCTTGCAGAATCGGATAGTCTTTATGAAAAGCCTTTGCACCCCTACACGCAAGCGCTTCTGTCGGCCGTGCCAATTCCCAATCCAGAGGCAAAGAGGGAACGGATTATTCTTCAAGGAGATCTGCCTAGTCCCGCAAACCCTCCAAGTGGGTGCTACTTTCATCCGCGCTGCCAATCTTGTATGGACATTTGCAAAACGACGGCGCCAGAATGGAAGGAAATTGAACCTGGCCACTTTGCGGCCTGCCACCTGTACAATTAGAAGGAGGAAAAGTTGGGTATGGCTGAAGTGAATATGCAGGAACCGGAAACGCCGACAAAGTTAGAAGTGCAGCTTGCCTATGAAGGCATGAAAGAATCCAATAAGTTCCTCAGGCTGTTAAAAGCGTATCCACTAGTGTTTGTCGGCGGGATCATGGTGCTTGCACTCGTCATTATCGCAGTTTTTGCTGCTAAATTAGCGCCGTTTAATCCGGATACACAATTCCCCAATGGGCTTGCGTTGGATGGTGCACCATTGCCACCTGGTCCGATATTTAGAATGGGGACGGACGATTTAGGAAGAGACGTCATGAGTCGGGTCATCTGGGGTTCGCAGGTGTCTTTAGAAGTTGGCTTAATGGCCAGTCTAATTAGTCTCTTTATCGGAACTCCTTTGGGCATCATTTCAGGCTATTATGGTAAATTTGTGGATACTGTGATAATGCGTATCACCGATGTGTTTCTTGCTTTTCCTTTTATATTGTTTGTTGTGGCACTTGTTGCCGTGTTAAAGCCTTCTGTCAGTAATGTATTTATCGCGATTGGCGTTCTCGGTTGGCCGCTTACAGCCCGTATTGTTCGCGGACAAGTGCTTGCGGTGAAGGAGTTTGAGTACGTTCAGGCGGCGAAGGCGCTTGGTGCGGGAAGCTTTCGCATATTGTTCCGCATTATACTGCCCAATATCATGGCCCCGGTCATCGTATTGACTACCTTGAATATTGGCAATAACATGTTACTTGAATCTGTTTTAAGCTTTTTAGGGATTGGGGTTCAGCCACCAACTCCCAGTTGGGGTAGTATGTTGGCAGAAGGACAAGCTGTTTTCCAGTATGCGCCTTGGCTACTGTATTATCCGGGATTTGCTTTATTGCTTGCCGTGCTTGGCTTCAACCTCCTCGGTGATGGTTTGCGAGAACTCTTCAATCCAAGAAGAGTCCGATAAGCCAATTGGGGAAGATTAAAGCGTATCAGTGTTTATCATACTCAATAGGGGGTAAATTGATGAAGTCCAAAAAAATGCGCATTTTTGGCGTGGTAGCTTCCGTTGCCATGCTGGGCACCGCACTTGCCGGATGCAGTTCGCAAGCGGCACAACCGTTAAAGACTGCTCCTGCGCCATCGGCTGCAAAGCCAGTATACGGTGGGTCATTGACAATGGATCTTTCCAGCCAATTTCCACATCTGGACCCTGCAAAGGCATACGATACCACGTCGTATGAAGGCGTGTTGCAGCTCTACAATCAGCTAGTGACTTACAAAGGCGCTACCAATGAAATTGTCCCAAGCCTTGCTAGCTACACCGTTTCTAATGGAGGAAAGGTCTACACTTTCCATATTAAAAACGCCAAGTTCTGGAATGGTGACCCGGTCACTGCGCAAAGCTTTATCACAGAATTTGAACGTGTGTTAAATCCCGTCAACCAATCGGGTGGCTCAGGTTTTATTGACCCTCTTATTGTGGGGTCTGATGCCTATGCAAAAGGGCATGCAAAGACGATCAGCGGTATGAAAGCCATTAATAAGAACACGCTTCAAATCACACTGGAAAATCCGAGTGCTACGTTCCTGTATGTGATTGCGATGCCATTCTTCTCAGCGGTGGATCCAAGCTACGTCAATTCACATCCAGAGAAATATGTGGATCTTCATCCAATGGGCACCGGTCCATTCATTCTTCAAACCTATGTACCGGGTCAAAAATATGTGTTTGTGAAAAACCCGCACTATTTCCAAAAAGGGATTCCTTACCTGAATCAAATTACGTTTAATATCAATAACTCTCCCCAAGCGGTAATGCTTAATTTTGAACAAGGAAATACAGGACTTATCTCCTGGAACCAGGGGGGTATTCCATCTCAGGATTATCTGCCAATGTCTACGAATCCAAAGTTTGCGAAAGACATTGTAAAATCCGTTCAAGTGGCTATCCACTATATTGGATTGAACACCAAGTACGGCCCAACCAAGAATGTCCTTGTGCGTAAAGCACTTGAATTTGCAGTAGATAAGCAACAAATCATTCGTCTGCTTGGCGGATTGGGAGTACCAGCTAACGAGCCAATCCCATCTAGTATGCCTTCCGCATATGAGAAGACGCTCCCTGCCAATGCAACGTATACCTACAATCCTGCGAAAGCAAAAGCACTCTTGAAGCAGGCCGGCTATCCAAATGGATTCAAGACCACCATTTACACGGATAACTCTTCACCTGACGATGTCAGAATTGCAGAGGCAGTTCAGTCCATGTTCCAAAAAATTGGCGTAAACGCGTCGATTAACCAAACCACATGGGGGACATTCCTTACCAATAATGAGGCAGGTAAACAAAGTATCTTTAAGTTGGCATGGATCGAAGACTTCCCAGATCCTTCTGACTTCCTGAATACCCTTTTCAACAGCAATCAGGCTCCAGTAAACAACTCCACCAACTTCAGCAACAAGCAAGTGGATGCGTTGTTGAACAAGGGTGCGCTAATGCCAGCAGGAACTGCACGTAACAACGTGTATAAGCAGGCGCAAAACATCATCATGTCCCAAGCTCCTTGGATTCCGCTCTATTACCCGATCTACCCAGCAGCTGTTCAGCCTTGGGTAAAAGGTTTCTATATCAACCCGAACCTCACCGATCCACTGCAATACATGTGGGTAGTGAGTCACTAATCGTTACACTTAGGAACTTGCTTTACCATGCCGCGAAGGATAATGCTTCGCGGCATGGCTAAATAATGGAGGTGTCGTTGTGGTTTCCTATATTATCCGGCGGATATTTGGTGCGCTGATTGTGCTTCTCGGTGTTTCCATTATTACGTTTTTGCTGGCTTATGCCGTTCCTGCGGATCCAGCGAGAGCGATTGTCGGCCCTCATGCGCCGGAATATTTAGTTCTTCAAATTCGTAAGCAATTAGGGTTGGATGAGCCTTTACCCATTCAATACATCCATTATCTAGGAAATATTTTACGTGGTAATCTCGGAACTTCCTATGTGCTGAATCAATCAGTAACTTCATTAATTGGACAACGCATTGGTGCGACCGGATTGCTTGCCGGGCTCGCTTTTGTCTTTGAACTAATCATTGGTATTCCGATTGGGATTTTGACTGCGTTACGCGATCGTAAATTAACTGATCATGTGTTAAGTACAGGGGCACTGATTGGGATTTCTCTACCTGTATTCTTTGTTGGTCTCGAACTGATGTATTGGGTAGGATTTAGGCTGGGATGGCTCCCTATCGGAGGTACAGGCGGAATTCTCTTCGCTATTCTTCCGGCACTTACGTATGCCATCACCGGTGCTGCATATTATGCGCGCTTACTAAAATCTTCTATGATAGATGTATTAAATCAGGATTATATTCGCACGGCAAAAGCAAAAGGTGCCAGCCCGCTTCGCGTGGTCATGCGTCATGCGCTTAGGAACGCATTGATCCCAGCTTTGACTTATGCTGGGACAGATGTGGCGGCGCTACTAGGCGGAGTGGTGGTCATCGAAGATATCTTCGGATATTCTGGAGTAGGGCAGTTGGCTTTTCAGGCCATCGGAAATCTCGACGTGCCGCTGATTATGGGGACGGTGCTTTTTGCCACTGTGTTTGTCGTTATATTCAATTTGATTGTTGATATTTTATATGGCATCGTCGATCCGCGCATCTCTTATTCATAAAATAGGATATTTCAAATGGTGATTCAACACAGCTCGGTCAATTAATGGCCGTGCTGTGTTTTACTATGGATCTTTACTTTGAAATTCACTAAGCATATAATCTGATTGTGTTTTCAAAGTAGTAAATTATGACTATAGCGGAGGGTCTCTTTATTGTCAGAAGTTTTGAATATTACATCGCTAAGTGTTGAATTTAATATAAATGGTGAATACTACCACGCTGTCAATGATGTGTCCTTTCATATCAATGCCGGTGAAACACTTGGTCTTGTGGGAGAGTCTGGATGTGGTAAAAGCGTCACATCTCTGGCTTTGGTCCGACTACTCGCTAAATCAGCAAAAATAAGTGGTAAAGCACTATACAACGGTCGTAATTTATTGGATTTATCACTAGAAGAAATGCATCAGATCAGGGGCAAACAAATTGGGATGATATTCCAAGAGCCGATGACCTCATTGAATCCAGTTTATAAGATTGGATCACAAATATCTGAAACCTTGCGATTACACAATAAGATATCCAACGATGAAGCAAAAAGGCAAAGCTTAGAGATGTTGCGTAAAGTGGGAATTGCACGGCCTGAGGAAATCATGGAAGAATATCCTCATCAATTGTCAGGCGGCATGAGGCAACGCGTAATGATAGCGATTGCAATGATCAACAACCCTCAATTATTAATTGCAGACGAACCCACCACTGCGCTTGATGTCACTATCCAAGCGCAAATTCTTGATTTGATGAGAAACCTTTCTCGTGATTTTAAGACTTCTTTACTTTTGATTACACACGATTTGGGCGTGGTAGCGGAAATGTGCGATAGAGTTGCCGTTATGTATGCGGGGCAAATCGTGGAACAGGGTTTAGTTGATGATATCTTCTTCAATACCAACCATCCTTATACGCAGGGATTATTGAATGCCATTCCCAAGATTGATGTTCAAAATAAGGATCGACTTCAACCAATTGTGGGTAATGTGCCTTCATTAACGAGAATGCCGAAGGGGTGTCGTTTTGCAACTCGCTGTCCACATGCAATGGATCGTTGCAAGATGGAGAGCCCACCTTTAATGGAAATAAGGGAGAATCACCAATCCCGATGCTGGCTGAATGATGCAAAGGTGGTATGACCAATGGGTGAACTATTGCTTGAAATAAAAGATCTAAAAAAGCACTTTCCCATTCATGGAGGATTTTTTCGAGGCGTAAGTGGCAATGTGCGTGCTGTCGATGGAATCTCATTGCAAGTTTATGAGGGAGAAACACTAGGGATTGTCGGTGAATCTGGATGTGGAAAATCCACATTGGGACGCAGCATTTTAAGATTGCTGGAACCGACTGATGGATCAGTACGCTTCAAAGGGCAAGACATTCTAAAATTGTCCAAGTCACAAATGCGCACGATGCGAAAAGAAATGCAAATTGTTTTTCAAGATCCTTATGCTTCATTAAACCCAAGGTATACGATTTTCCAAACACTTTCCGAGCCGCTTGAGGTTCATGGACTCGCTGATGCGAGTACACGAAAGCAACAAGTTCATTCTATTTTACAAAGAGTGGGGCTTGATCCGTCCTATTCGAGCCGTTTCCCACACGAGTTCTCTGGGGGTCAAAGGCAACGTATAGGAATTGCTAGAGCGCTTATTGTCAATCCCAAGCTCGTTATTCTGGATGAGCCTGTGGCAGCGCTGGATGTGTCGATTCAATCGCAAATTATCAATCTATTGGAAGACTTGCAAAATGATTTTCAATTGACATATATTTTCATCGCACATGATTTATCGGTAGTCAAACACATTAGTGATCGTGTGCTTGTCATGTATTTAGGTCGAATGGCTGAATTGGCTTCATCAGAAGAATTGTTTTTTAATCCTCTTCATCCTTATACACAAGCATTGCTGTCGGCAGTGCCAATACCCAACCCCAGAATGAAAAGAGAACGTGTCATTTTGCAAGGAGATTTGCCAAGCCCGGCCAAACCCCCATCTGGTTGTGTGTTTCATACACGTTGTCCGCTTGTACAGGACATATGCAAGCATGAAGTGCCAGTTTGGACGGAGGTAAAGCCTGAGCATTTTGTCGCATGTCATTTCTCGTCTAACTCGATCTAAGAGTTCCATCGGGAAAAGATGGAGAGGGGGGATGTCTAGGAGTAAATCGTCTGGTAAGGGTTTTTTTAGGCAAAAGAATAATGACACTGTTTTTTTCACGCAAAATAATATTGGTTTAAAAAGAGGGGGAAAAATTATGAAGTTGAATAAGAGTATCGCTGTGGCCATTGCCATGGCGGCAGGTTCCAGCCTGCTTGTTGCACCATCCACATTTGCAGCATCGAGTTCTACAGGTGGCACGATTGAATACGCATTGCCACCGCAAACTAACTTGACTTGGTTCTTGCCTATTGTCAATGCTGCAAACGACAGCGTTTACAATACGCAATTTGTCGATCAACTGTACAAACCACTGTTGTGGATCAATAACGATTACACCATTAACTGGAAATCCTCAGTGGCTAGTAAAGTGACCTATAACAAACAAGGAACTGTGTATCATGTGTTTTTAAATAAAAAATGGAAATGGTCGAATGGCCAACCTGTCACGTCGAAAGACCTGATGTTTACTTGGAACGTGGTAAAAGCGGCGTCATCGTCTAAAGCACCTGCTCCCTGGCCGTTTGTTGGTGTGGGTACAGGCGATATTCCAAGTGGCATCAAAAGCGTGGTGGCGAATAACAATTATGAAGTCACCTTCACCCTGGATAAGCCAGCTAACCAACAATGGTTCATTTACAATGGACTCATTCAATTGACGCCAATGCCTGCTGCGGCAATGGATAAATACAGCAACATCAATCAGGAACTCAAATACTTAGGCAGCAATGCCACGAACGCCATGTTTGATAAAGTGGTAGACGGACCGTTTAGCGTCCAAAGTGCCACCTCTAGTCAATCGTGGGTACTTGTACCGAACAAAAACTATGCAGGACACAAGAGTACGGTCAGTAAAATCGTCTTCAATTTTGAAGCTTCCAATACTTCAGAGCTTGCTGCTATCAAAACTGGTGCGATCAATGTGGGGTACCTCGATCAATCTGAGATCGGCTCTGAGGGATCGCTTACATCTAGCGGAGATCAGGTGACTCCAGAATATTCGTTCGGTATCTTCTGGACAGAAATGAACATGTGGCCAGGGGCCCCTTCGAAGAGCATTTTTGATCAATTGTATGTGCGCCAGGCGTTACAAATGGGGCTGGATAATGCAGGAATCAGCAAAGACATCTATAAAGGGTATGCCGTTCCTCTGATTGGGCCTATCCCGCCGGTTCCCAATACCCAATTCCTAGATAAAAAACTCGCGAAAAATCCGCCTTATCCTTTCAATATTGCGAAAGCCACCCAATTGTTGAAATCGCATGGTTGGAAAATGGTCAACGGGGTAATGACCAAAGGCTCTCAAAAAATGCAGTTCACCATGATGTATGTCACCGGTAGTACTTCCTCCACTGACACTGCCGAAGTCATGGCGCAGGATTGGGCACAAATGGGTGTCAAAGTCACACTTAAAGGCGAACCGTTTAGTAACTTTATTTCTGCTACGAGTAACCCGAAAGACACTTCATGGCAGTTAGCGACAGGTTCTGGCTGGGATTATAATGGCCCTGGATTCTATCCTACAGGTGGCCAGTTGTTTGCATCCACCGCTCCTTCAGGAACCGGATTCAGCAATGCTACAGAGGATCAACTAATCAACGCAACGCACATACCGTATGCAACGCAGCAACAAACCATGCAGCACTTCTTTGCCTATGAAGATTACACTGCAAAAGTTCTTCCGTTCCTCTGGGGACAAAACGTTGCGACACTCGTGGTGACAGGACCCACCGTCCATAATGTGCTACCATACCTCGATGCTGCGACCGCGTTCCCGCAAATGCAATATTGGACCGCGTCCAACTGATTGAAGCACATAGGATAATTTTGTCTTGATTGTTCAGGGCGCAGTAAGCAATTGCGCCCTGAACGAAAGGAGAACTGATGATTCAGGAGTCTTTACCACTTGAAGCGTCTTTAGTGGAGACGATCAAAGACGAGCGTCCAAAGTTTATCCATCGCTTCTGGAAATCAGGCATGACGAAGTTGGGCGTCTTTTTGCTGCTCTTCCTGGTGCTATTTTCATATGTTGGGCCACTCATTTATCGTCACAGCGCTATTAATAGTCATCTATTAGCAACGGATGCTTCGCCATCTGCACAATTTCCACTGGGGACCGACAGTGTAGGACATAATGTGCTAGCGCAATTGATGGTGGGCGGTCAATCCTCGCTAGAAGTCGGATTTGCAGCTGCGATCGTGGCGATGATATTTGGCACACTTTATGGGATGATCAGCGGTATGGCCGGTGGATGGGTCGATACGGTCATGATGAGATTTGTAGACATTCTTTTATCCATCCCCTCCATATTTATCTTATTGTTTTTAAATGCGGTCTTTCAGCCGAATATTTTTCTGATGATTTTTGTGTTGGCTTCCACTGCATGGTTGGGAGTCAGCCGCTTGGTTCGTGCGGAAGCGCTGACGATTAAAAATCAACTCTATGTCGAAGCGGCGCACGCCATTGGCACTAGAACACTTCGAATCATGGTTCGTTACTTGTTCCCGAATATCATTGGAACTGTTCTGGTGGCGTCTACTTTTCAAGTGGCGGATGCTATTTTGTATATGGCAGGACTTAGCTTCCTCGGCTTGGGGTTACCACCTCCGACGCCAAATTGGGGCGGCATGTTATCAGATGGAATGAATTACATGTTCCAAAATTCATGGTGGTTGATCTATCCGCCGGGGTTGTGTATTCTCATCGCGCAAGTGTCTATCAACCTGATAGGAGATGGATTGCGCAATGCCATCGAAACCCGTGAACGTTGATAGATTTGTAAATCATGAGTGTCTGCCGTACCTTTGCAAGCTGAGGAGGAACCAGAAATGATCAAATATATAATACGAAGGATTTTGGAATCGATACCTACCGTCATTGGTGTCACGATTATTTCCTTTGTGTTGATACACATTGTACCCGGAAATCCAGTTCGCATCATGCTTGGCAATCACTATACTCCCCTCAGGGCGGCAGAACTGACGAAAACATTAGGTTTGAATAAACCTGTCTGGGAACAGTATTTTATATGGTTGGGAAACCTCTTACAGGGGAATTTCGGTTTTTCCTATACCTATGAAAAACCTGTGGCTTCTCTAATGCTTCAGGCGTTGCCACACACCATCATCATCGTCGTGGTAGCCGTGTTATTGGCTCACGTGTTTGCGGTGTTTCTGGGCTCAGTACAAGCTTATTTTGAGAATTCGAAATTCGACCAAATAGCGACAGTGATTAACTATTTCTTTTATTCGATGCCATCGTTTTGGCTAGCTGTGCTCTTAGTCATCTTTTTCTCCATCGATTTACCGTGGTTACCATCTGGAGGGATTGTAAACACCCAACTGTCCAACCCGGGTTTTGGAGATTGGGCCAAGCATCTTATCTTGCCGATTGCGACGCTGTTCCTCGTATCGGTAGCAGGATGGGCGAGGTACATGAGGTCTTCCATGCGCGAGGCGCTTTTGCAGGATTATGTACGCACGGCTCGTATGAAAGGCTCCCGTGAATTCCGAGTTATTTTCATTCATGCACTGCGGAACTCCATTTTACCGCTGATCACTTTGTTTGGGCTTTCTCTTCCTGCGCTTCTCAGTGGGGCGTTGTTTGTGGAAGAAGTGTTCAATTATCCTGGCATGGGTTTATTGTACTGGGATGCGGTCAACGCGCGCGACTATCCTATTATTATGGGAGTCACCGTGTTTGTTGGCCTTGTCACTGTGATCGGGAATTTGATTGCGGACATTTTATATGGGCTGGTCGATCCGAGGATTCAGTACTAAAAAGGTAGATGTAAACAGTATCGGGAGGGTCATTCAACCCTCCCTTTCGTGTTTTAAATCTCAACGGGATGCTCAATTCCTAAAATTTCAAGTGCAGCGCGAATCGTTAGTCTGGTGGCATCAGTCAATCGCAAACGAAATACTCTCTCTGCGGGTGCGGCATTCAGAATCGGCATTTCATGATAAAAACGGTTGAAGTCCTGACTGACATCGAGAATGTGTTTCGCGACGAGTGACGGGTCCGCTTCATTAATTGCCCTTTTCCTGACTTCAGGGAAATAAGAGATGGTCTTCATCAATTCGTAGGATAATGAGTCCAATTCTTGTAGCGGTTGAATCATCACGTCACCGTCTAGTGGCTCTGTTACCCATTCGCTCGTTGACTCAAGACCACTTAAAAGGCCAGCCTTTCTAAGCACTGAACAAGCACGGGCATGGGTATACTGTACATATGGTCCCGTTTCCCCTTCAAATGCGACCGCTTGTTCCAATGAAAAATTGATCTCGTGAATGCGGTGCGTCTTCAGGTCATTGAAGATGACCGCGCCCACGCCAATTGCTTTAGCCGTAGCATCCGCACTCTTAAGTCCGGGATTTTTTTCGTCGATGATGTCTTTAGCACGCCGAACCGCTTCATCCAATACCTCTTGCAAACGAACGATTTGGCCTTTTCTAGTCGACATTTTCTTGCCGCCGATTTTCATGAGACCAAACGCAATGTGGCGACAGTCATTTGCAAATGAATAGCCCATGCGGGAGAGTACAGCAAACAGCTGCTGGAAGTGCAGACGCTGTTCGCCGCCCACTACATACCAGAGGCTAGTAGCCCCAAGGTCGCGATATCGGTAGAGGGCTGCCGCCAGGTCCCGTGTGGCATAAAGGGTGGCGCCGTCAGACTTGCGGATGAGGCAAGGAGGAAAATTTTCCTCTTCCAGCATGACCACTTCCGCGCCTTCACTGGTGGTCAGAAGGTTTTTCTCACTTAGTTCGTTAACGACTGCTGCCATTTTGTCATTATAAAAACTTTCCCCTAGCACGTGGGTAAATTGGGTACCCAGCATGGCATAGGTGCGATTGAATTCTTCCAAGCTCACGCTGACCATCCAACGCCATAGATCCAGTGTCTCTTTGTCACCGTCTTCCAATCGTTTGAATGCAGCCCTTCCCTCGTCTTCGAGTACGGGGTTGGTTTCCGCTTCTTCATGGAATCTGACGTACAGGGCGTTCAATTCCTGTATAGGGTGCTTCTTGATGGCTTCCACATCGCCGTAGCGGTGGTAAGCGACGATGATCTTGCCAAATTGCGTCCCCCAATCGCCAAGGTGATTGATGCGAAACACCTGATAGCCGTCTGTCTCGAGCAAGTTGGCAAGTGCTGTGCCGATAATGGTAGAACGCAGGTGTCCCATTGAAAATGGTTTAGCGATGTTGGGCGATGAGAGGTCAATGGCCACTGCCCGGTTTTGACCGGTACTAGAAGTAAAGAAATCTCGATTGTCCTGCATTTGCAAAAGCCAGTATGACACGGCTTCCTTGCGGTTCAGGTGCACATTCACATAAGGCCCCACCGCTTCCGCCTTTACGATAAACGGTATTTCCATCAGCTTTGGCGCAAGTTCGGAAGCGATTGTCTGAGGAGCTTTTCGTAGGCTTTTTGCCAACTGAAAGCAAGGGAAGGCAAGATCCCCTAATTGTTTATCGGGTGGGATTTCTATCCAATCTGTCAAGGTGGTTTCGTCAATCCCCACAAGTCCTGATAGGGTAGAGGCTAATTTTTCTTTAAAAAAATGCATGGTTATCTGCCTTTCCGCTGTTTTGATATTCTTTGATTATAGTCGACATGTCCACCGGCTTCAATTTTCCGGCCTCATGACAACCTTTTTGTTCCTGTGATATACTTTAAGTGACGCCGTTCCTTCTACTCCTGGGTGTCATTAAGGAGGGATTTTCAGTGGATGAACGGGTGCCGCGACCGAAAGTGGTACCACTTCGGCAAGATGCTGCCTTCTTTTTTGAGAGAGGAGTTCAGTTTTTAAATCGCCAAGATTTGCCGCGAGCGTTACAATCATTTCGCAGGGCAGTGGAGTGTGAACCTGCTAATGCGGTGAACCACTGTAACCTTGCAGGAGTGCTATCGGAACTGGGCGATTTTGAAGAGTCCAATCAAATTTTGCAGAATGTTTTGGATGACATTGCTCCGGATATGTCGGAGTGTTATTTCTATATGGCTAATAACTACGCCAATCTAGGAGAGTACGAGCTTGCGGAGGAGCACGTCGTTAAGTATCTCGAAGTGGATCCAACTGGCGAATTTGCTGGTGACGCCGATGAGATGCTAGATGTGCTGATCCATGAATTTGGCGGAGGCGAAATCCTTCGCGCCAGCCGCAGGCGTCAAATGGAAAATTCCAAATCAAAAGACAGACCGCGTAGCCTTCTTGAAGAAGGTAAGTTTCATGAGGCGGCATATTTGCTTGAACAGGAGTTGGGCAAGGATCCGCTTGCGATCGCGCCAAGGAACAATTTAGCGCTCGCGAAGTACTATCTTGGTCACATTGATGAGGCGATGGAGTATACCCGCCAAGTGCTTGAGATTGAGCCCAATAACATCCACGCACTATGTAATCTGGCGGTATTTACGAGGTATCGCGGCAAAGAGCTGGACGAATACAAGCAACTGGTGGGATTACTCAAAAAAATCCATCCGCTCCAGTTTGACCACGGGTTCAAACTGGCGACAACACTGGGGATTTTGGGGGAACATAAGGCCGCCTACCAGATCTTTTTGCAACTTGTCGAATTTGGCGATCGTCACGACCCTACCCTTTATTTTGCACTCGCTGCAGCCTGTGTGAATATGAACAGATTAAAGCAGGGCAAACAATGGTTGCTGGAAGTGCAGGCGCTTGATCCTGACAGCGGCATCGCGGAACATTTCATGCAGGAAATTGATCGGTCAATTGTTAATAAGGCCCCCATTTTCCTTAGCTATAGTTACCAATTGCCGTTTCATATTCGGGCGCAAGGGCCTGTTGCCTCCGAGAATCCTTCACGTTTCACCAAAGCGGGATCGTGGATGCGCGACCCTGGAGTGCGTTCGTCCCTGTATTTTGCCTTGATTCACGGACCTCGCCCCACGAAACGAGAGGCCCTTCAGGCGTTTGCTATTTTACGCGATGAAGAAACCATTCATGTGCTGAAAGAATTTGTGAAGGATCATCGGCAATCGGAAGATCTGATTTGGAACGCAGTATTTGTGTTGCAATTGTTGCCTGTGAGTGGGCCCATTCAGGTATGGATCAAGGACGAATTAATTCAATTTCGATTGCCTCTTCGCGATGAGCGGATTTTTATGTGGAATTCGACACTTGCCTCCATCTACCATACGGTAAAATCACGATTGACCGTACAGGAACCGGAACTCGTCGATCTGGCGTTTGAAGTCTGGTTGAGATTTTTGCAGACATCATATTCGGAGCCACCGAAAATCGTGAAACGCGCCGTGTGGGCAGCGGCGTTGGAATATGTGGTGAGGCGCTCTGCCGGCAGAACCGAGCCGCAAGCGGTGTTGGCAAGATCGTATGAAGTATCTATCAAGGCGTTAGCGAATGCAGCGCATGCCATCATGTTATCTCAGTAAGGTGATGAAATGGATTATGCCATCATAGGCACGGCTGGCCATATTGACCATGGCAAGACAGCTTTGATCAAAGCACTGACCGGTACGGATACGGACCGCTTTATGGAGGAAAAAGAGCGGGGCATCTCCATTGATATTGGATTTGCCCCGCTCGTCCTATCGGATGGAAGGCGAATTGGCATAGTCGATGTGCCTGGTCATGAGCGTTTTATTCGTAACATGCTCGCAGGCGCCGGCGGGATGGATTTTATCCTGCTCGTGGTGGATGCACGCGAAGGAATCATGCCGCAAACTCGCGAGCACTTGGCGATTATGACGCTGCTTCACATCCAGAATGGTATCATTGTCATCACCAAGGTGGATCTAGTGGATGAAGAGTGGCTTGAACTTGTGCACCAGGAGGTGCGGGAAGAGCTCGCGGACAGTTTTCTGGCCGATGCGCCAATGATTGATGTGTCTTCCGTGACGGGCCAGGGTATTGATTGGTTGAAAGCCACCATCGAAGAACTTCTACCCTCCGTTCCGCATCGGCCAGACCATGGCGCGTTCAGGTTGCCGATTGACCGTTCTTTTACTGTGCAGGGGATCGGAACTGTGATCACTGGCACTGTCTGGAGAGGCAAGGTGCGGGTGGGAGACACCCTTTCCTTAATGCCAATTGGCGAGACGGTACGCGTGAGATCCATTCAAGTTCACGGGGACAATCAGGAAGCAGCCTATGCGGGACAACGGGCAGCGCTGGCGCTTACCGGAATGCGCAGTGAAGTTCATCGCGGAATGATGCTCGGTGAAGCAAACTTTTATCAGCCGACCCGTTTGATGGATGTTCGAATCCAACTGCTGAAAGAGACCACCTATCGTTTAAAGCATAGGGAACGGGTGCGTTTTTATCTGGGAACGTCAGAGGTATTTGGCAGAGTACTATTGCTGCATGGGTTTGAAATCCCTGCCGGTGAAGAAGCGGTGGCACAATTGCTTTTGGAAGCGGATGTGGTGGCGGAACCACGCGATCACTTCGTCTTAAGGACGTATTCCCCTATGGTGACCGTGGCAGGTGGCACGGTCATTGATCCTCATCCAGCGAGGCTTCATCGCAGGAACAAAAGCAGCGTAGAGGAAGGGATTATCAAAAAAGAACAAGGGTCACTTGGTGAACGAATTTTAGTGGCGCTTGGTGATCATCTCGGTTTGTCGGTTACAGATATTGCCATAATGCTCGATGAACCTCTGGAAGAAGTCGATGCAGAGATGCGACGCTTGGAGAAGGAAAGTGAGCTGATTTTTGGCCATCCGCAACGTAGCTGGATGCCAAGAGTGGTATTAGAGAATTGGGCATCGAAATGGCAGATGATCATGGATGCTTATTTTCTTAAAAATCCCTACGATCTATGGATGCCAAAAACAGTCATCCAATCGGAGTTGAAGGCAGCAAAAATTGACTCCAAGTGGTGGGAACCACTCCTAGCAAGGGTAGAGGCACAGCGGGGACTCGTCGTAGAAAATGATCGATTGCGATTTGCGGATCGCAAGATTCCACTTTCTGCTGAAGAAAAAAAGATGCATGATCTTGTATTGCAAGCGTTGCAGGATTCTCCATTTTCGCCCCCAGGTATCACAGAAATGGAGGGACTTTTTCATTGGCAAGGGAAAGACAAAACGATCAAAAATATGCTGCATGTACTGACTCAGGAAGATTTGGTGGTAGCGGTGAACCCTGATGTGGTAATGACCAAAGAAGCAATTACGATTGCGGAAAACGAAGCAGCGCAACTGTTTGCAGGGCAAGGGGCTTTTAGTTTAGCCGATTTTCGCGACGCGCTTTCGACAAGTCGCAAGTATGCCGTAGCTATCTTGGAGTATTTTGATCGCCAAAAATGGACCAAGCGTTCGGGAGATGTGAGGGAATGGCTGAAAAAAACACGAGAAAAGTAGAAGACAAAAAAATGCGATCCACCTATCATGTGCCTTTATGCAGACATCGGATCGAAGGTTCCGTCAGGGTCCCGGGTTCTAAATCGATGACCAACCGAGCGTTACCGATTGCCGCTTTGGCGCGTGGAAAAACAGTGCTGAACGGCGCATTATTTTCTGATGACAGCAGGTACTTTATTGAATCGCTTCGAAGACTGGGATATGAAGTGATCACTGATGAAGTCCATCATCAGATTACGGTGATGGGTGCAGGACTTGATCCCTTGCACCATGAGCAGGGAATTGACCTTTTTGTAGGAAATTCGGGCACGAGCGCCAGATTTTTGGCTGCATTCGCGAGTCTTGGCAAAGGCAGGTATCGTATCGATGGGATTCAACGTATGAGGGAGCGCCCGATTGCGGCCTTACTTCAGTCACTGCAGCAAGTGGGAATTTCGGCGATAGATGAGCACCATACGGGATGCCCACCAATTTTGATTGAAGCGAGTGGATTCCCTGGCGGGGAAATTTCGATACGCGGAAAAGAAAGCAGCCAATACCTTTCTGGATTGCTCTTGGCCGCACCATATGCGGAAGGTCCCATCGATTTATACATCGATGGAGAGCTTGTCTCTGCGCCGTATGTGACGATGACGGTGGAAATGATGAAGCAGTTCGGCGCAAATGTATCGGTAAATAATGGGTATTATCATATCGAGCCAAGTGGATATCAGGCCAAACCTGAGTATCAGATTGAACCAGATGCATCAAGTGCTTCGTATTTCTTTGCTGCTGCGGCGGTGTGTGGCGGTACAGTCCGCGTTGAAGGACTGAGTGAGCAATCGCTTCAGGGGGATACAAAATTCTCAGGGTTGCTTGAAAAAATGGGCTGTAAAGTGGTCAATGGCTCCGATTATATAGAACTGACGGGACCAGAAGGAAAATTATTGGGTATTGAAGCGGATTTGTTTGACATGTCAGATATGGTCCCGACACTTGCGGCTATTGCGCCATTTGCGTCTGAACCTGTACATATTTATAACGTTGCCAATGTGAGAATAAAAGAAACAGATCGTATACAAGCATGTGTGAAAGAATTGAGGAAGTTTGGCGTGCGAGTTGACGAGTCAGAGGATGGATTGACCGTCTATCCATCGTCGTCGCTGAAAGAGGGGGTTTCCGTAAAAACCTATGACGATCATCGCATTGCGATGGCGTTCTCAGTACTTGGTCTGAAGGTGCCGGGTACGGTGATCGAAGACCCAGGATGTACACAGAAGACATTTCCTAATTTTTTTGAACTTTTGGAAGAAACTATTTCGTAACTTGATCTTTAACTGTTCGTAACTCATCTGAAATCTATTTCTTCTATGATCATCTTGTAACACATTTGACCCCCTTTTGATGATTGAATTTGCGTGACGTAGCGAAAGAGCTTGCGTTACGTTTTTTTTTTTTCTTGTTGATCACTTCGGTTTGAGGTATAGTTCGACTGAAAAGTCTATGGAGAGTGTGTTTATGAAAAAGGCGATAGGGATTGATTTGGGCGGAACGTACATAAAGGGTGCGCTGATAGATGAGCAAGGGAATATTCTTGTGAAGGAACAAATTTCTACACTGAAGGAACTGGGAGCGGATGATATCCTTCGACGGATTGCGGAACTCACAAGGCAATTGGCGCAAATGGGTGAGGTGCCAATGTCCGATCTGTTGGGTGTGGGAATTGGCATCCCTGGGTTTATCGATGAACGTCAAGGGATGGCAGTTGAAGTCATCAATATAGGATGGAAAAAAATACTTGTTCGAGAGCCGCTCGAGAGAATGATACATCTGCCGGTTTTTATGGAAAATGACGCCAATGCAGCTGCGCTGGGTGAAGCCTGGGTGGGGGCGGGACGTGGCACGGCTAGTGCCATTTGTGTCACGTTGGGAACTGGCGTCGGTGGTGGCATTGTTTTAAATCAAAAGATCTGGTCTGGAAGCAACCATATGGGCGGTGAATTAGGGCATTTTGTGATGGACCCAGAAGGTGCGCCGTGCAATTGCGGACGCCGGGGATGTCTCGAGACGTTTTCTTCTGCAACAGGCATCTTACGTATGGCAAGAGATGGCATTGAAAGCGGGGTAACTACCACCTTAACCATTGAAGAACTTTCCACCAAAGGGATTTTTGAAGCAGCGGTTGTTGGGGACGAACTGGGTCAAATGGTGGTGGCAAAAGCTTCGGAAATGTTGGGAAGGGGACTTGCTATGGCGGCAGACCTGATTAATCCTGAAATGATCATCATTGGCGGCGGTGTGGCAAAGGCTGGCGATGACCTCTTTATCCCTGTTCGCGAGGCGTTCCTGCGTTATGCATTGCCGCGCGTGGTGGAAGCGGCCCGTATTGTACCAGCGCTTCTTGGCAATGATGCAGGAGTGGTCGGAGCTGGAAAATTGGCGTTTTGAGATGAAAAGTAAGGAGAAGCGGGCGATGCCTCATCATGTGCAAATGCTCATCATTACAGGAATGTCAGGGGCAGGAAAATCGGTAGCTATTCAATTTCTTGAGGATATGGGGTATTTTTGCGTAGATAACCTGCCACCGGCACTGATCCCTAAGTTCAGCGAATTGGTACGCCAACCGGGTGGAGCGGTCCGCAAAGTGGCCCTAGTGTGCGATTTGCGTGGCGGTGAATTCTTCGGCGCATTGTTTGATGCGCTGACGGAACTTGATGATCATCCAGAACTCGATTACCACATCCTTTACCTCGAAGCGGATGATGAGACGCTGGTTCGCAGGTACAAGGCAACGAGAAGGAAGCATCCATCTGCACCGGACAGCGGTCGTATTACTGATGGAATAGAGCGGGAAAGGCAAATCCTCAGTGAAGTTCGTGAACGCTCTGACATGGTGATTAATACTAGCCGTTTACGTCCAGCGGAACTTCGCGATTTGCTAGAAAACAAGTTTCGTCAAATTGCCACAACGCCAAGCATTTCGGTACACATTTTATCCTTCGGATTTAAATACGGCATCCCGATCGATGCGGATTTAGTTTTCGATGTGAGGTTTTTGCCAAATCCGTATTATATCGAGGAATTGCGACCACATACTGGCCAGGACCAGGAAGTGTACGACTATGTGATGAAATGGCCCACCACGGAAACGTTTATCAAAAAGTGGCAGGAACTGATCGATTTTTTGATTCCCCAATATTTGCATGAGGGGAAACCTCAAGTGATCATCGGAATTGGTTGCACTGGAGGAAAACACCGATCGGTGGCCATTGCGGAATACCTGCGCACCCACCTCCAGTCAGATTATCCTGTATCTGTCGTTCACCGGGATGTTGGGAAGGATTATGAACCATGAAAAAACACATCAAAGATTGGGCTTGGTATTTACTTGTATTTGGCGCAGGATTGGTTATTGCGAGTGTTAGCATTGAATCCCAACGGATCAGATGGTGGCTGATTGGGATTCTTTGTGTGCTATTCAGCGTGGTGGTGCTGATCTTACTGTTTTTGCGAGATCGTGCGAGATCAAAACTTCAGGCTATTCAGATTGCCCGAAGGCCGCGGGTCGTGGTCATCGGCGGGGGCACTGGGCAGCCTGTGCTACTGCGTGGATTGAAGCATTTGGACGTGGATATTACGGCTGTGGTCACAGTGGCTGACGATGGCGGGAGTTCAGGACGGTTGAGGTCCGAAATGTTCATGCCTCCTCCGGGTGACATTCGCAATTGTTTGATTGCGCTTGCCGATACTGAGCCACTCCTTGCGGACCTGTTGCAATACCGGTTTGATGGTGGAACGGGTCTTCGCGGGCATAGCTTTGGCAATCTGTTTTTGGCGGCTATGACACATATAACAGGGGATTTTGAGACGGCCATTCGCGAAACTAGTCGAGTGCTTGCCGTGCGAGGAACGGTGATGCCAGTGGCGAAGCAGGCATTTACCCTCTCGGCGGTCTATGAGGACGGGACTAAGGTGCATGGGGAATCGCAAATTCCCCTTGCGAACAAACCGGTGGATAGGATCGAAATTCACCCGTCCACTGTGGAACCATTGCCTGAGGTGCTGACGACGATTTCCGAGGCGGACGCCATCGTGATTGGTCCAGGCAGTCTTTACACTTCCATTATGCCCAATCTGTTGGTGCCAGGCTTGGTTGATGCGATTCAGGCATCCAAGGCAAAGGTGATGTTTGTCTGCAATGTAATGACCCAACCTGGGGAAACAGACGGATACACCGCATCGGATCATGTGGAAGCCATTTATCGCCATGTGGGAGCAGGGCTTTTTGATATGATCATCGTTAATTCTGCGGTCATTCCTGATTCATTACTGCAGCAGTATGTGGCGCAGAATGCGCATCCGGTGACGGTGGATGTTGAAAAATTGCATAAACTGGGGTTGACGGTGATCGCAAGGGATTTTTTGCAGGAGTCCAAGTACGCTCGCCACGATCCGGACCTAGTGGCGATGCAAATATTGGCGCTCATCGGAAGGGAACACCGTTCTTAAGGCCCGTCTTCAAGACGCTCGAAAGGAGGAATTCGATTGTCCTTTGCCTCAAGAACAAAAAAAGAACTCACGCAGGTCTCAGGCAAACCATGTTGTGAACGCGCAGAACTGACAGCATTAATTCAACACTGTGGTGTCCTCCATGATTGGGAACAAGGGAAAGTGTTGGATTTGTCTACAGAAAATGCAGCGATCGCAAGAAGGGCTTACACACTCTTGAGAAGCGCATTTGCTGGTCCTCTTGAAGTGCTGGTTCAGAAAAAAATGCGACTAAAAAAAAATAATGTCTATATGATCCGCATGCGAATCGGTGCGGAGTTGTTTTTGCAGACACTGGATCTGTTGCAAGAGGGAAAAGTAGTTTCGGCTATTCCAGTACTAACCATCGAACAGCAGTGTTGCAGGAAGTCCTATTTGCGAGGCGCATTTTTGGCCAGTGGTTCTGTCAATGATCCGGACAGCCACACCTATCACCTTGAAATTTCAAATAAGAGCAGCGAACAGGCAGATCATCTGCTGCGTCTTTTCCAGGAATTTCGATTGCATGCAAAGGCGATTGAACGCAAAAAAGGCCATATCGTCTATTTGAAAGAAGGAGAAAAAATAGTCGAGTTTCTCGGATTGATCGGCGCGTATCAGGCGGTTTTGCACTTCGAGGAAGTGAGGATCGTAAAAGGGATGCGCAATCAGGTCAATCGGCTTGTCAATTGCGAAACCGCCAATCTCAATAAAACCATTTCGGCGGCAGTTCGACAAATCGAAAACATTCGGTTGATAGAAGAACGGGTAGGGCTCGACAAATTGCCTTTCAAACTTCAGGTGGTGGCAGAAAAACGCTTGCAGTATCCGGAGATTACGCTTCAGGAACTTTGCGAAATGTTGCCGGAACATGTCAGTAAATCAGGACTCAATCATCGGTTGAGAAAATTAGATGAAATTGCACAAAAGATTCGTGCAGAAAAGCGAAAGCTTTAGGAATCGTAGTCAGGCTTAAGATGCTCTGCTATAATGTGATAATAAAAGTGTATCCATTGAATTGTTTATTAAATTTGGTTTGTTGCATAGGGGGAGCATACTTTGGCAGAGCGTACCGCAACGGTTAATTTAAAATCTGGTTTGCAAGCCCGTCAAGCCGCGCTATTTGTGCAAGAAGCGAATAAGTTTAGCAGCGAAGTGTTTTTGGAGAAAGACGGGAAATCAGTCAATGCAAAAAGTATTATGGGTGTGATGTCTCTGGTGATCCCCCACGGTGCGCTGATTACACTACGGGCGAGCGGAACAGACGGGGATCAAGCGGTGGAAAGACTGGCCACCATGGTGATGAAAGAAGAATAATTATCAATAAACTATACGAATGATCGACCCGTTGCATTCATACGCATTTAATGTATGACTTTAAATGTCAAGCAAGCGTATGGAGGCGATAAGGTGCAAAAGAGCTTTTTGCATGTCAAGAAGCGAGCACCGGGGTCGTATTTGTTCGTTGTCTTACTTATAGGAGCCATTCTGGCATTTGGTTTGTGGATATTTGTTTCTGTAAATCCCTTTCAACCCACTAACCCTTTTCTTCGCCAGGTGACCATTGGCCAATCGGTGATTGGAGATTGGCGATATGGTGGTGCAGATCCGAATGGCGCCATGAAATTTTATGATGCTTATCAATATGTCACTATTCCAGCGAATTCCCCTAAATTTGCGGCGGATGGAGAGTTTGTCACGCTTGATGGCCATACGCCGAGCACATTAACCTTTGAACCTGCTTACGAATCTGAAATCATAGGACCAGCCAGTTACGTCTGGATCCTACTTGCAGTTGCCGCTGTTTTGGCATTAGTGTGGAGAAAAAGCCGACTTACTTCTGCTAAAATGCGTAAGCAACGAAAGCGTATGCCCTCTTTTCGTCACAAAATGAAGTAGCATTTTACGATTAGCGCAATACTTTACGAAATTGCATCGCGGAAAATGAAATATTGCCCTATGCTTCTTAATAGGTACCGAGAAATGAGAAGGGCCCTTTCTTGGTGGAGGCATATTCATGGCAAGTGTCATGACGGCGGTGGACATTCAATCGGATGATTATTTTTTTGAAGTGTTGACCAAGGTGGTATTTTATACAGGATTTCATCGCGGTGTGGTGGAACGTAAGTGGGCTAATTTTAAGCAGGCTTTTTGTGACTTTTCCATTGACAAAGTGGCGGCTTTTGATGAGTTAGACATTGAAAAGTTGCTGGCAAAAGATTCAATGATCATCAAGAATGCTCGCAAAGTGATTGCTACAGTGGAAAATGCGAAGGTTTGCCAGCAATTGATTGAGGAATACGGTTCCCTATTTGAATTTCTACAGCAGGTACAACAGGAACGAAAGAGAAGTTTAGAAGGAGAATTTCGGCGCATGTTTCATCTTATCGGTGAAAGCGCGGCCCATTCATTGGTGGAAGACCTGCAAATGGAATAAATAAATTAAGAACGGATAGACACGGTGGGACCAAAATGGTACACCGTGTTTTTTCATAGGCATGCTATAATTATTTTCACTGGGGGAATGTATGTGGGCCATGGGTTTTTAAAAAAGGGAAGAGTCATTGGCATATTGGGTATGGCACTCTTGACCCTAGTTATTTATCCTTTTTATACTCCTGTTCGTTTGAAAACTTCGGCGCACGTAGTGTCTTATCAAGTGATGAAAAAGTCAACCAGTATAGTGCTGCATCATCGCCATATGACATCGGTGGGGAGTGTGCAACCCAAAAAAGTAACGATGTTGGTGGTGTGTGCGTCTTTTTTGGGTCAACCCGCAACAAAACCCTTGTCTTTATATCAAAATTTGTACTTTGGCAGTCATCAATCGGTGGCAAGTTATTATCGCAAGGTATCCTATGGACAACTCCAACTGACGGGAGAAGTAGTGGGTGATCCGCTGCATCCTGGGAAATTTCTCCCCTTGCCGCATCCGGAGTCCTATTATGCGAAGACGGAAAATGGTTCTGGAGGGAACTTTCCTAACAATGACGATGGTGTGGTATCAGATGTCATTAATCAATTGATGAAGGATCATTTTAATTTCAAACCTTATGTGAAAAATGGCCAAATTCCTTATCTCGCAATTGTTTATAGCGGGTTTGGGGCGGATGTGGAACCTGACAATAAAAATTTGATTTGGCCAGTTGAATCGAATTTGCAATATCCCATTGTCGTCCCTTTGAATAATCAGCAAAAGCCCACGAGATTACATGTTGGATCCAGAGAAAGGACGTCACTTCCTAGTGATGTGGCCTTGGTGAATGCGTATGACCTAGTGCCAGAGCTCGACGACTCCTCTGGCGATCCGGTGACACTCGGTGTGATCGCTCATGAATTTGGGCATTTATTGGGTTTGATGGATGTTTATGATGTGTCTAGTGCAGCCAATGCAGGACAGGGCGTGGGACCTTTTTCCCTGATGGGAACCGGAAATTGGAATGGATTCCCCTCTGGCGAGCAACCGGCAGGACTTGACCCCTATTCTCTAATTTATCTAGGGTGGGTTAAACCGAAAATTATCACTGAAAGCGAAACGGGCGTTCCGCTTCCGCCGCTTGAAACTACGCCTATCGTCTATCAATTGAATCCGCTAAGTTTTAGCAACGAATATTTTCTAATTTCCAACGAAGAGGCAATAGGTGTTGATGTGGCCATTCCGGATACTGGCGTTTTTATCTGGAGAATTGATGCCACAGAAGTGATGCCAAGCAGTTATGACTGGACGAACGATGTGTTAAATGACCCTAGCCAGAATCACTCTCATCATGATGATATTGCCATCATGAGTGCGGGCAACACGAATGATCTTTTGCAGCCAGAAGGATCGGTGGGGACTTATCAGGACGCCTACCCTGTAAGTGGCAACAATCAGTTCACCTCACTCAGCAAGCCTTCGAACCGGCTGTGGAACGGACAGTATTTGGGGATGAACGTTACTCACATTGCGATCAATCCTGTGACCAAGGTGGCAACGTTTGATGTGGCAGATGTACAGAGCGGCAGCTCGTTAGTTATTCCAAGACCCAATGCAGGATTAACGATAAAAGTGGGGGTACCCGTGCGATTGCGTGCTATATATACCCATGGTGGAATTGCCAGCAATGTGGCGAAAGATGCTGGCTGGTCGGCGAATGTCCAGGCGAAATGGCAAGGAAGCCAGGTGACGTTCTTGACTCCTGGTCAAGCAAAGGTCAATGTATCCTATAATGGGTTATCCGCACTAGCTTATTTTAACGTAATCAATCATTAAAATAATGAGGGGGAAGCGAATTGAACGCATCACGCGTACAACGCCTGCTGAAAGAGCTTGAAACAGGCGGTTTTTCACATGCCATTTTTGCACCAGGAGCGAGCTTGTATTATCTTTCAGGAATGAGGATGCACCAGAGTGAGCGCTTGACTCTTTTTGGCCTGAATGCAAAAGGTGAGGGAGTGCTCCTTTTGCCGCGATTGGAAGCGGAGGGCGTTGTCGCCCCCTCACACTATAAAATGATAGCCACCTATGGCGATGAGGAAGGCCCCTCTCATGCACTCTCCCAATTTGTTGCTGCGCTAGGGTTAAAAAAATCGCTAAAGATAGCGGTAGAGCCATTAAATATGAGGTGGTTTGAAATACAGTCACTAACAGCGGCTGGAGTGACCTCGTTTATTCCTGCGGAGGAACTGGTCATGCGACTTCGCTTGACCAAAGATCAGGGAGAACTGGATGCGCTTAGAAGGGCCGCAAGTATTGTAGACGTAGCCTTGCAACAAGCGTTGCCTCACTTCCGGGTGGGGATGACGGAGACAGAATTGGCGGCAGAACTGGAGTATCAGATGCGTAAACTGGGTTCTGAAGGAACGCCATTCGGTACCATTGTCGGATCAGGACCAAGGGGGGCATTGCCACATGGCATGCCAAGTGACAGAAAGGTGCAAAGCGGGGATTTGGTCGTATTTGACTATGGTGCCATGGTAGACGGCTATGCAGCAGATACGACAAGGACGCTCGCTTTTGGCGAACTAAGTGAACGAGCGAAAGAAGTCTATGAAGTCGTGAAAGAAGCACAGGCGACTGCCATTCAGTCGATCAGACCGGGAGTGACCGCGGAATACGTGGACAAGGCGGCCCGAAATGTCATTGAGAAGGCGGGATATGGCGATTTTTTTACCCATCGCACAGGTCATGGACTGGGACTCGATGTGCACGAATTCCCGAGTATCGTCAGTGGTAACGATTTAAAGTTGGTTCCTGGTATGGTGTTCACTGTGGAACCAGGGATTTATTTGCCTGATCAATTCGGTGTGAGAATTGAGGATGATGTCGTGGTGACGGACACAGGCGTTGAAGTGATCACCACATTTACCAAAGAATTAATGACCATATAGAGACAAAAAGAGGGAGTGGGGTATATGCAATTCAAAAAGGTGCTGGTAGCCAACCGTGGGGAAATTGCCATCCGGATTTGCAGGGCTTGCACGGAGTTGGGGATTCGCACGGTGGCCATCTATGCAAAAGAGGATAACCTATCGCTTCACCGATACAAAGCAGACGAAGCCTACCTGATTGGCGAAAACAAAGGCCCCATCGAGGCATACTTGGACATTCCCGGTATTATCGATTTGGCTCAACGTCACGATTGCGATGCGATTCATCCAGGGTATGGATTTCTTTCTGAGAATCCTGACTTTGCGAAGGCTTGTGAAGAGGCGGGAATCGTGTTTATTGGACCAAGTGCTGACCACCTGAAGCTTTTTGGCGATAAGGTGGCGGCGAGAAGGACAGCTATTGCGGCAGGAGTGCCGGTTGTGCCAGGAAGTGACGGTCCAGTCGATGTCAAAGAAGCACAGGCATTTGCTAAGGAGCACGGGTATCCTTTAATGCTCAAAGCCATCAGCGGCGGTGGTGGAAGGGGAATGCGCGTGGTCCGCAATGCAGAGGATCTGGAGGATGCATTTGCTCGCGCCAGTTCCGAGGCACAAGCGTCATTTGGCGCATCCAGCGTGTATGTGGAGAAGCTGGTAGAGAACCCCAAACACATTGAGGTGCAGATTCTTGGCGACAAGCATGGCCAAATTGTTCACCTTTTTGAACGCGACTGCTCTGTGCAAAGGCGACACCAAAAAGTGGTGGAAATGGCGCCTTCCATGCTGCCAGATGAATTGAGTGACCAGATTTGCCAAACCGCCTTGAATTTGATGAAAAGTGTTGACTATTTCAACGCGGGGACAGTGGAGTTCCTACTCGATACAAAAGGAAATTTTTATTTTATTGAGGTCAACCCACGAGTACAGGTTGAGCACACCGTAACGGAAATGATCACAGGGATTGACATCGTACAATCGCAGATTCAGATTGCGGGTGATAAACACCTTAATGACCCGGAGATCGGGATTGAATCACAGGCCAGCATCACCAAACGCGGCTTTGCTATTCAGGCGAGGGTGACGACAGAAGATCCGGAAAATAATTTTTTGCCAGATACCGGTCGCATCGTGGCCTATCGCTCAGCGAGCGGTTTTGGCGTTCGACTTGATGGCGGAAACGGATTTCATGGCTCTCGGATTCTTCCGTTCTATGATTCGCTATTAGTCAAAGTGTCTGCATGGGCATTGAATTTTGATCAGGCGGTCTCCAAATTGCGGAGGGCGCTTGAAGAATTTCGCATTCGTGGTGTCAAGACCAACATTCAATTTCTTGACAATGTGATACGCCACCAGGATTTTCTCGATGGTATGTGTACGGTTAACTTTGTGGAGGATCATCCGGAACTGTTCATCTTTAGAAAGCGGCAAAACCGTGGCGGGAAACTCCTCAAGTACATTGGGGAAGTGACGGTCAACGGTTCAGACGGCGTGAAGGCGGGCACGAAAAAACCACTGGTGGTTTTCCCAAAATTGCCGCAATATTCATGGCAGGATAAGCCACAGGCGGGAACGCGGACGATTTTTCAGGAAAAAGGAATGACCGGTCTGCTTGATTACTTAAACGCGACAGGTCGGCTTTGGTTGACCGACACGACGATGCGCGATGCGCACCAATCGCTCCTTGCGACGAGGATGCGTACCTATGATCTCATGAAGATTGCAGAAGTCTATGCTCATGAAACCCCGCAGTTTTTTTCATTGGAAATGTGGGGGGGCGCCACGTTCGATACATCGATGAGGTTTTTGCGAGAAGACCCGTGGGAAAGACTGTCGAGACTGCGGGAGAAAATACCCAACGTCCTATTTCAAATGCTTTTAAGAGGCGCAAATGCGGTAGGCTACCGCAACTATCCTGATAATGTGGTGAAAAAATTCATTGATGATGCCGCACTTGCGGGGATAGATGTATTTCGCATTTTTGATAGCCTGAACTGGTTACCTAATATGCAATTGTCAATTGATCGCGTCCGGGAAAATGGCAAAATTGCGGAAGCAGCCATTTGTTATACCGGTGATATACTGGATCCGAATCGGACGAAATTTACGTTGAGGTACTACGTGGATTTGGCCAAGTCGCTGGAAAAAGCGGGCGCACAAATTCTTGCAATCAAGGACATGGCAGGACTATTGAAACCCTATGCAGCCTATACGCTTGTCAAGGAGTTGAAGGAAAATGTGGGGCTGCCCATACACCTACACACGCATGACAGCGCGGCAACGGGGGTCGCCACCATCCTGAAGGCAACGGAGGCAGGACTTGATATCGCTGATGTGGCGATGACTTCCCTATCCGGGCTTACCTCGCAACCGAACATTGCGGCTGTCGTCGGTGCGCTTGCGCAAAGTCCCAAAGACACAGGGATTTCCCTTTCCAAACTGGGAAGGTTCAGCGAGTATTTTGAATCGGTGCGGTCGATTTATGCGCCATTTGAGAGCGGATTACAATCGGCGGCTCCTGATATCTATGAACACGAAATGCCGGGAGGCCAATACACCAATTTACAAAAACAAGCCGATTCGATGGGGCTCGGTGAGCAGTTTGAAGAGGTGAAAAAGGCGTATCGCGAAGTGAACGATATGCTAGGGGATATTGTTAAAGTGACCCCTTCTTCGAAAATGGTTGGCGATTTTGCCCTCTTTATGGTACAAAATCACCTGACGGCAGAGACACTAAAGCAAAAAGCGAATGACTACGATTACCCGGCCTCTGTGGTGGATTACTTTATGGGATACATGGGGCAACCGCCAGGGGGATTTCCGGAGTGGCTGCAACAAGCTGTGCTAAAAGGTCGCAAGCCGCTAATTGACCGTCCTGGATTGATGATGGAGCCGGTCAAATTTGATGAACTCACAACGGAACTCAATGACAAGACCAAGCACATTGTGACCTCGAGAGATTTAGTATCCTATGCGCTCTACCCGCAGGTATACTTGGATTTTATCAGAAGCAAGGATGAATATGGCAATCTGTCGGTGCTTGATTCCTCCACTTTCTTTTATGGGCTGAGACCAGGCGAAGAAGTGAACGTGGAAATCGATTCAGGCAAAACACTGATCATCAAAATGATCTCCCTCTCACAACCACGTCCTGACGGGACTCGTGTGGTCTTTTTCGAACTCAACGGGCAGCCACGGGAATTGGAAGTATTCGATAAATCCCAATCGGGCCATGTGGAGCGCAGACGAAAGGCAAATCCTGATAATGAGAGGGAAGTAGGCGCATCGATGTCGGGGCGCGTGGTCAGCATCATGGTGGAAGAGGGGGAAAAAGTGGCGCAAGGCCAATTTTTGCTCGTCACAGAGGCCATGAAAATGGAGGTGCAGATTCAGGCGCCACGGCAGGGCAAGGTAAAAGAACTAGCGGTGCGGATTGGCGATTTTGTGCAGGCAGGAGACTTACTCCTGACGCTGGAGTAAGGAGTAGAGAAAGGCGCTGGTTGGGTCTACCAGCTTTTTCCCGCTCTCCAGGCGGCCAGACCAGACTCTGCTAGTGAGTTGCCAATACTCCCTAAGGATGGGGTCGTTGACCATCAAAGGAAATGATCCTACTGGCAATTCGCCAAGACTATGTTTTTCAATCAACCGTAAAAGGGACTGCTGCATGCGGTCCTTTTTTGCGGAAAGGTTATTTCCCTCCTCGCTGACGAGGTACAGGACACTTGCGTAGGGCATTCGATAGATGGGATACTGCGTCGACATTCTAAGGAAAAAATCCCAGTCCCAATAATCCTCCATGGTTTCATCGAAAAGACCCCATTTCTCGTGAAGCGCGATAGGATAAAGGATACCAGACGGGATGATGGTATTGTATTTTCGAAGCAATTGGGGATCAAAATTCATGGCAAAAGTCCGTCTTGATAAAGGGGTGCGGAGGTTTTGCATGGTGCGGTACCATATAATTTCTGCATCAGCATGCCAAATGCCAGGTGAATTTTCCATCGCCAGTTTGATTAAATGCGATAAGTGACCAGGAATTAACAGGTCGTCGTCATCGCAAAGAAGGATATAATCGCCGGTAGCTATTTTCAGTCCTGCGTTACGGGCGCGAACATGTCCCTGATTCTCTTCCATATGGATCCACTTAATATCGGGGAGATCTTCTAATCGCAATTGCTCGTCAGGCCTTGATCCGCCATCATTGATTACAATAATTTCTTTGTTCTCATAAGGGTCAGCAGCCAGCGCAAGCAGACATTCTTTCAGCCAGGCATGGCGCTCATAGGTGGGAATGAGGCATGAAATCCTTGGATGTTCCAAAATGGCACCTTCTTGAATTACACTTTCTTGTTTTTCACCGTAACGGCTTGTCTGCCCATCTGAATCCAACTTTTCCGAAACGAAGCGATGGGGACCGATTCCGCCTGGTCACCCGTGAGCGGGTTGTTAATAAACAGATCGGTTTTGTCAAACCCAACAAGCAATACCGTGTGTTCGTACATGGTGGCGTGTACAATCCCCTCGGGGCTATTCCAGGTTAACCAATCCTTCACAGGTGCGAAGGTAAGGGTGGTCCAGACAATGACCGGTCTTCCTGAAGCAACTGCTGAGAGCACTTTCGCAAAAGAACTACCTGTTAAGTCTACTGCCTGTCCAGGTTCTATTTTATTTAAGAGTTGGGCGATGGGATGGTGGTAAACGCCATACCCAGGGGCATTTCCGGTAATGCTGCCGACAAATCCATAATTAGGGTTGCCCCAACGGACGATTTGCCCATTGCTATCAAGTGTCAGGGGCGTAGGATCTTTTTGAATTTCGTTGGCAAGCGTCGTTTTTGATACATTTGTACCCGTATCTTTTATGAGCATCGAGAGGCTGGTGACTTCACACCCATTGTGCAGTTCTGGCATTTGACTGATTGCAGGCACTCGCAACAACACCTGATGGGATTGGTTAGCAAGTGTGCTGACAAATGTGATTTTTTGATGATTCAGCATTACAGTGACTTGAGCGGCTTCGCGAAGCTGTAGGGACTTAACGTCTGAATCGGCACCAGTACTAATCGCGATAAAAAAAATCACCACACTGAGTAAAATCGCCATGACTTGCACTCGCCCCATATGCAATAACCAATGCTTAAACATAGGCAGGAGGAATGAAAGATCCCTTTCCCCCCTTGTCTTTACGAATCAACGATTATTATATAATAAGGTCACTTTTAACTCTATTCTGGTGTTGAGTATCTTTAGGTTCGTGTTTTCGCTAATTGAACCGCTTGATAAGCGACTTTTGCTTTAAGAAACCTTGTTCTCGAAATCAAGTAAAAGGAAGACATGACAAAGGCGAGGACCACCCCATAAGCGATCAGGTCGATCCCTATTTTTTGATTGAAAAAGACAATAACGACTCCCAGTATAGCGGTGATTAGAGAAATGGCCATTATGGCGCTAAAAACATAATAAACGGAACGTGCGCGGTGAAATTTCTTTTCTTTATCTGACATTTGCTGCTCCTCGCTTTTTCAATCCGTACTAAAGTGAGTGTACCACGAGGTTGCTTTATATTAAAATAAGGTGGGTCATCATTAAAGGAGGTAAGGCATGAAAAAGACGGGGAAGCCTGTGCAAAGCAAAAACGCGTCTAATAAGAAAGCCCAGGCACCAAAATCACCAAAGAAGAGAGTTCCCCGATGGGTGAAAGTGACGTGGGCGGTTCTTTTAAGCGCTATTGTGTTTGTAGGGCTTGTGACAGGATTTGTCTGGGTCTACGATATGCCGAAGTTCAATCTCTCTAAACTGGAACAAACCAGCCTACCAACAGAAGTCTATGATCGTTATGGCAATTTGATATTTAAGATTCAACCTGCGGGAGTGGATCCTGTTCCATTATCCCAGATACCGGGTAACGTTCAAAAGGCGTTGATCGCCACAGAAGACGCTAATTTCTATCATAATTATGGGTTTAGTGTAAAAGGTTACTTGCGTGCGGCCTACTATGATTTGTTACATAGGCAGGCGGCGCAGGGTGCCAGCACGATCACACAGCAATTGGCCGATGTCGTCTTCTTAAGTCACGCCAAGACCATTCAACGGAAGCTCGAGCAACTTTTTTTGTCCATCCAGATTTCCAGGCAATATAGTAAAAATGAGATTTTGGATATGTACTTAAACCATGTGTATTTTGGCAACGGTGCTACTGGAATTGCGCAAGCGGCCTATGCATATTTTGGCCTTCGTCCCACTCAAATGAAGAAAATGTCATTGGCGCAGTCGGCGCTTCTAGCAGGTCTTCCGCAGGCGCCTTCACTTTACGACCCGCTTGTCAATCCTCAACTGGCGCTTACCAGACGTAATTTTGTACTGCAACGGATGTATGAACAGCATTACATCTCGTATTCGGTGATGGTAAAGACACAGAATCTGCCGCTGCAATTGCATGCGGCAACGCAGAACTGGACGGGAATTCCTGCCCAATATGCCTATTATCGCGATTACTTATATCAGGAACTGGAAAACATTCACCTTAGTACACAATTGCTGACACAAGGCGGGGTGAAGATATACACGGAGCTTGATCCCAAATTGCAGTTGGCGGTTTATAATGCAGTGAATAATCCCACCAATTATCCAACTCCCATCAAAGGGGCCACGGAACAAATACAGGGTGCAGCGGTCTTTATTGATCCACACACTGGAGGCATCATGGCACTGGTCGGGGGAACGCAGAATCAATATACGTTTCGCGGGTTTGACTATGCGACGGATACGCAGCGTTCACCAGGTTCTGCAATGAAGCCACTTACTGTGTATGGGCCAGCTATCCAAACAGGGCAGTGGAACGCAAATTCTGCGTTGTTAGATGGAAAGAACAATCAATTGAGTTTTGGGTCGTATACCGTTCACGACTGGGAAACCCATCCAACGGCAAATGGCTACGTGACGCTTCGATGGGCGCTGTCCCAATCATGGAATGCACCAGCCGTATGGTTGCTTGACAAGATTGGAATTCAGACAGGAATTGATTTTGCTGAAAAAGCCGGCATTAATTTATCGAGTCCAGCCAACCAAAACCTGACCATCGCACTTGGTAATGTAACACCCGGTATTTCTCCACTGATCCTTGCCGATGCCTATGCTTCGTTTGACAATAACGGCGTTCGCATGCCGGCACACATTATTGACCGGATTGTCGGGCCAAACGGAGAATTGATCTATCAGTATGTACCACAACCGGTGACGGTGATGTCGACTTCCACCGCTAATCAGATGGTGGGGCTGCTCCGCAACAATGTGGTGAATGGCATCGTGGCAGGCGCTGCTGCACCAGGATTTGAAGTCGCTGGTAAGACAGGCTCCGTGGGTTATACCAACTATACGGACAGCGATCTGTGGGTAGCCGCTTTTACACCGACCGTTGTAGGAGCTATTTGGGAAGGATACCCAGTTACCAATATGCAGAATATGTTACCGGATGGGACGAGTTACTTTCCTCCGCAGATGTTTTCTCAAATCATTCGCAACGGACTTACGCCAAATGGCGCCACCTTCAATGTTCCAGTGGCAGCTGGGCCAGCATTTCCGGTGGTCACACAACCTACACCGAAGAGTAAGCAGATAACTGGCAGTGCCAAGTCGAATAGCTTAACAGGCGGATCGTCTCAAGGAACATCGTCTGGCAGCACCACTAATGGGAATGGCTCTATAGGCACTACTGGCAACACGGGAACCACAGGATCTACGGGAACCACAGGATCAACAGGAACCACAGGCAACACGGGCAATACAGGCACAACTGGAATTACCGGGAATACTGGCTCGACAGGCACAGGCAAATCCACTGGTAGCACTGGTTCAACAGGGCAAGGCAGTAGCTCGACAAGCGGTACAAGTACCTCGAAGGGTCAAGGAGGTGTGACTGGGTCTAGTGGAATCGGGGGATCTAGTAGTTCTACGACTGGATCTAAATCGACAACAGGATCAGGGTCTTCAACAGGAACGAGTCCCGCCACAGGAAGTGGCACCCCAAGCACAGGATCCACTTCAGGTACTGGTAATGTTACGAGTTCAGGTACTACAACAGGTAACAGTTCTGGCACAGGAAGTGGTTCCAATAATCAGAAGGGTTCCTCTTCAAAGCCTTGAGGACTTTCATACGTCAAAATGGGGCAGTCCCTACGTGGATCTGCCCCTCAAAATGGTGTTATTCCCTGATCGATAACACTTGATACAATGCGTCACCGTTTATCGTACTGCCAACGTAAAATGAACCGAAATCACCATATCTGGCACTGACCTCATCAAAACGCATTTCATAGACGAGTTTTTTAAAATGAAGCGGATCCTCAGAGAATAACGTCACGCCCCACTCCCAATCATCGAGTCCCACTGATCCGGTGATGATCTGTGTGATCCGATCCGAATAGTCGCGTCCAATTTGTCCGTGACTTCTCATGAGTTGCACGCGTTCTGGCTTGTTCAGCATATACCAGTTGTCGTGACCTTCCCGGCGTTTGTTCATTGGATAAAAGCACACATGGGAAGCCATGTTCCGAAGGTTCGGCATTAACCGTGGTTGAAGTGCAGGGTCCTCCATGGGATTGTTCCCCGGTTTAGATAAATAACTGCTCAGTTCTACCACAGAAGTATAGGAATAGGAAGGAACCGTATAGTCAGCGAGTTTAATTTTGTTAAAGTCATTTTTGGCTACTATCAGATCATTCAATGTAGGTCTGAAATAGAGCAGTAAAAGGTCGGCTTTATCTCCTGCCATTTGATAAAGAGAAAAACTCCCTTCGTGGGATTCTCCAATGGCTAGCTGTCTATTTTCATAGTCCAAATAATCTTCAAGGACTGCATTCCGCTCTTCGGCAGAGGAGTTTTTCCATAAAGTCCAGTCAATCGTGCGGAATTCGTGATAGGCATACCATCCTTCAATTGTTTCGGTTGGTTCACTCATGAATTTCTCTCCTTGTAATTAGACTATTTTTAAATTACTGCAATATCAAGGGATATGCAAATCTTATGAGCTCTTGATCCTCTTATACGTTCGGTATAATACTTCCGCTAAAAGGACGACTGCAGCGATCATGATCATGATGAGTAGTGATGATCCAATCGGATCTTGCTTGAAATTAATCCATTTTGCCACGATAGGACTAGCTTGTATGATGTAAAGAACCATGGTGACCGGAAGGAAAATAAACGAAATCCAGCTAAACAGTTGTGTCCGTTGGGCTTCCTGACGGATTTCATTTTCTTTGTTTTCGAGTTCCTTTTCTTTTGTAAGACCGGCCATATAATCGTCGATCTCTTTAATTTCCTCTTTCATTTCTTCGTACATCTGGGACACATTGAACACTCGCTGCCATCTGCGATATAGTTGGTCCCTTTCTTCACTAACGGATGCCTGACTGAAATAACACCGTGACGTAAAATCATACATATGCTCTCTTAAAAGCCGAAGTTTTTGCGCTCGATTATTGGACAGTGCAGCATCGGCAGCGGCCATGGCGTAAAGCAGGATACTCATTCGCTGGTGCATGGCCAGTAGCATCATATAAAAATAATTGGTTCGAAATGAGCGCATAGCGGGGGAGCGGTAACCCTGAAAATGAGGAGTTCCATTGTCGAACGCCATCACGAACCCACCTTCAAGGGACTGCGTATGGATGACATTGTGATAGGGTATGTAATTGTGCTCCCAATCATCCAAAATGTGCCTCACATAGTGGTTCGAATTGTTGGATGTGAGGGTTTTTCTTAATACTGTGATGTGCTTTGTGGCAAAATCCATGAAATCGGTATGGATGTTCCACTCTTCTCCATCGTCAGGTTTTTTCAATAACACCGCTCCATATACAATCAGAAACGTATCGAGCATGGGGTGCCATTCTCCTGAACCTTCCCAGGTATTGAAGCATGCCATGAAAACATGCTGTATCAAAGATTGAATGGTAACGGGATACCCGAATGCTAAACTCTTTAACATGCCATCTGCGGTAAACTCATGAAACCAGACGGGAATATTGCTGTTTTGACGAGATACTTCTTGGCTTTTGCGTTGTCTGATCGGAGTTTTTCTGGTTAGCGATGCCAAATCCGAATTCAAATTCTCAATCCATTCCACTTGCAACAAAGTCTCATAAGAGACCACGGGTTGTGTTTCCAGTACGATGAATCCCACGCCATTAAAAAATAAGTAAAGATCGACTTCTGCAATTTTGAATCCTACATCCGCATTGCTCATTCGTTCCGTTAGCATATCGGAAAACAGTTGGATCACGGAGTCGGCTAGCACAAAGCGCCGCTGGTTTTGCGGCAATCGCATGTAACGTTTGACGTATGGGGCCATATTGTCTAGATCCGAATCATAGTATTGGAATTCGCGCCACATATGTACTGGTGTCGGTTCAGAGATGATGGACACCTGAAAGGAAGCGATGAAGTCTGCCAATTGTGAGAATGTGGAATCATCGCGGATATCAAGCGCGAAAGGGTATACCAATTTCGTCCAAGCTTCTTGTACTCTCCACACAGGGGGTGCCCCTCTCCAGCTTTGCATAATGAATTTAAAGCTGATGAAAAAATGCAGAATTCCATTCACAAAATTATATAAAACATGGTAATTCGATTGCCTTATCATGCAATTATAAATGAAAAAGAAGAGAAATTGACATTGGAAAAAATACAAAAAAGATTGATGAAAGGTACAAGTCTCAAACGCCACAAACTTCATAGTATTTTGTCTTTTATTGACGAAATCGCCCCATTATGATACCTTACGAATTATAGTATGGGAAAATAGATATATTAATATGTTGCGTTGGGGTATTTTGTCTACATATGTTGATTTGAAGAAATTTATGAGCGGAAGAGAGGATATCCAGTGACCATTTCATTGAACACCGCCGCTGGCGGAATGGATGCGTTTCAGCAAATGCTGGATGTGGTGGGTAATAATATCGCGAACGAGAATACAACGGCGTATAAAGCCGCAACTGCTGAGTTTTCGGATATTTTAAGTCAAACGGTAAATCAAGGATCTGCTCCAGCTGGCGCTTCAATTGCGGGACAACAGGTTTCAAATTATTCATCGTCTGGATCTTCAAGTGTAGGGGGCATTAATCCATCTCAGGTTGGCCTTGGTGTGCAGGTGGCTTCAATTTATAATGACTTTACACAAGGCCCTTTGGAGCAAACGGGCAATAGCAACAATCTCGCGATTGCGGGAAGTGGATTTTTCGTGGTATCTCCTAGTCAATCGGATAATTCCAATTTTTATACAAGAGCCGGAGATTTCTCAGTGGATGCCAATGGGAATATGGTGACGCCGAACGGGTATTATTTGATGGGGGCGTCATATCCAATCAGTGGCACGCAGGCTTCATTTCCGTACAGTACAACGTTTGGAACCGGAACTAATAGTTTTAGTGTGAACAATCCCTTGGTGCCCGTTAACTTAGATCAGACCAATACTGATTTTACCAGTTCAACCGACTCCGGCTTGACGATTGATTATACGGCATCCGGATCGTCCACTCCGCAATCCATTAACTTGACTTCAACAGGAATTACTAATGTCACTCTGGTAGGTGGGATGTTGGTGACAGGCACGACATCTGGAGGCACAAAGACGGCTGGAATGCAGGGATCTGTCACGGAGATTATCACTACATCAGCGACGGGTACGCAGACGATCCAAATTTCGCCGGGATCATTGATTTCGTTTGGCGGTACAACTACTGGAGGTATTGTCACAAGCGATCATACGATTGCCACGCTTACGCAGGGGTCGTTTACGGTGGCGCCGGATGGCACATTGACGGTGGACGGTGGACTCACGTATTACCTGCCGTTGGCGAACTTTAATAATCCCTCTGGGTTAATCAAAGAAGGGAACAATCTATATACTGCGGGAGCTAACTCGGGCTCACCCGTTTATGGTCAAGCCAATCCTGCACAAAGTCAGAGTGTCAGTCAAGGATTCCTTGAAGGGTCCAATGTGGACTTAACGAAAGAAATGAGTAATATGATCGTGGCGCAAACTGGATATGAGGCAAATTCTAAAGTAATAAGCACAGTCAATTCAATGAATCAGTTCATGATCAATAATGTCTAAACTAATCTGAATAACTAATCTTGCAAATGAAAACCCTTCGTGATTGCTCGAGGGGTTTTTAGTTTTGAAAAAAATGGTCTATCCGTCTAATGATAGTACCGATTAACTTTTTGATTATAAATACATCTCATTCATCTCCTTTGCCTAATAAAAACTAAAATGAAATAGTCCGATTGGATCTTTTTGTATTTCGAATTAGAATACAAGATATCATTAGAGTTTGATGAGAAATAAATTGGGAAGTGGATGAACCATATGAATAGGATGCCTTTTTATGGACGAGGGTACTATACACCGCAGATGAGAACCACTCAGCAAAATGCAACTACGTGCAAATTGCCAATTAGCGCTGAGTCCGAGGCTATGATCAGGAATGCACTTGAACGCGAAGGTAAAAGCATTAAGAGCATGCTAGCAGAAGTTATCGAACAACTCATTGATCAACCAATTTCTAATTGGCAAGCGGGACGCTATTCCAAAGATCACACATGGACGATTGCGACTTCTAAAGAGTTGATGGGTGAATTGAAGAGACGTTGTGAAGCCGCTGAGCTGGACTGGAGAGCCGTACTATCTAGGGCGGTGCTGGAGCATGCATCAGAAAATTATGCGATGCTGTTGAGGAAATCCTCCTAAAAAGATACAGGTGAGATAAAGTGCACCTCATAAGAATCATAATTAATAAGTAAAAAGCAGGCTAAATGCCTGCTTTTTACTACGTTATGTGGATGCACCCGGCAGGATTCGAACCTGCGACACCTGGCTCCGGAGGCCAGTGCTCTAGTCCACTGAGCTACGGGTGCAAAGTTACTACATCAGTATACTGAGTTGAGTCTCATTACGCAAGGAATAGATTTGAGGTATTGTCACCTTGCCGGAAACGTGATACGTTGCTTGTAATGCAATCACGTATTGATGTCAGCTAGAGCAAGGAGTGCACAGATGAAAGGGAAAGTGATTGTTGGCGGTCTCGTGCTGATCGCCGTTGCGACAGGTGTTGGCTTGAACTATGTCAATGTGAGCAAGCTGCCTTTTTTTAGTGATAAAGCCGTGGCCAAAAATGCTGGACCAGGCCCCATTCCTGTACCTGCGAAGCCTAAGCACCAATCTCTTACAATACATCCTACAGCGAACAATACTCCGCCACCGGTTCCTGCTGTCATCGATGGGATGAATATGCGCTATAACCCATATAAACCTTCCGGCGGACCATACCCGCAGTTGAAAAAAGGAGAAAAAATTTGGATCGATGTCAGTATCGATCAACAATTGGTATATATTTTTAATGGATCCCGAAGAATTTATACCATGGCTACGTCTTCTGGATTAGACACGATTCCGGATAACAGCACACCTTTAGGGGTTTATCACATTCAGGCAGAACGCGGCACGTGGTTCTATACACCACAATATCAAGAAGGGGCTCAATACTGGGTGTCCTGGTTGGGACATGGGGTGTTTTTGTTTCACAGTGTCCCGATGACTGAAAAACAGCAATTGATTCCAAAAGTCGCGTCAGAACTGCTGCATAAAGCCTCCCATGGGTGTTTTCATTTGACGATACCTGATGCCAAATGGGTTTATGAAAATGTTCCTTATGGGACTACGGTGGTGGTGGAACAGGCACCGGTGTATCTGGAAGGCGACCAACTCTACCATCCTAGCAAGGCGCAACTTCAAGCCGTTCAAGTGACACAACCTGCGAGCACTTGATCGACTACTTGCTTTAGGAGGAAGTATTGATTTCTGTGTGTCGAAGTTCCGTCGCTTCAAACAATTCATGAAAGGTGTTGGGCAGCGCTTGTTGGAGAAGTATGACTCCCGCTTCCGTCACTCCACCTGGCACGGATACTTTTTGAATGATGTCTTCTAGCGTAAAATGATGGTCTTTGATCAAATGAATCGTACCCATCAGCGTTTGGACAATTATCAATTCAGCGGTGTGCGAAGGCACCCCTTTTTTTTCGGCTTCTTCCGCCATCAGGTGAATCATCGTGGCAAAAAAAGCAGGACCGCAACTGCTCAAATCTGCGTAAATTCGCGTTTTATTCTCATCAATGGCTAGTGGCATCCCGATTTGGGAGAGTAATTGAAACAGGACGGCCCTCGTCATTTCTTCCGTCCGCGGTCCCAGTGCATAAAGCAGATATCCAGAGAGCGCATATTGGGTGATGCTTGGGATTACTTTGGCGATCTGGGAAACTGTCAAAGATTCTGCTACAGCAATGGGAATTTGGCTGGTGGTCATGATCAGGCATTGATTAGACTTCAGCATATCCCCCCATTTTAACAACCAATGTTGCGTATCCGTGGACTTTAAGCATAAAAATAGAAAATCGCTGGTGGTGATGATGCTCTCCATGGAGTCGGCAATTTGGATTTGATCAGGGTATTTTTGCTGAATCATTGCCGCTTTCCCAGCAGTACGGTTGAAAATCACAAGTTGAGGCTGTTTGATTTTGGCAAAGGCAGTGGTCAGCATTCCTCCCATCTGTCCTGTTCCAATAATACCCAATTGCATATCGCCTACCTCCCCCTCTTGTCATGTTTTTATGTAATAGAATATGATAATAGTGAATGAGGCATGATTCTTGCTAACTAAATTTGGAGGTATTTCATGCAACAGGCGTACGACTTAATTCAGCATCAGACGCAGCGGTTGGTGATGACTCAAACGCTTCAGCAGGCTATTCAGCTTCTGCAAATGTCCAGTTTAGAAATGCGGGAATACATTCAGGAAGCCGTGCTTGAGAATCCGTTACTCGAATGGCCGATGGAAAAGAAAAGACCGGCATCCTCCCAACCATCCAATGGTGTCGGGCGAATTCAGGATGCAGCACTCCAAGCAGTAAATAATGGCGTCCATTTATACAGCGTGTTACATGAACAACTTCGTATGGTGAAAATTTCGCCTCCACTTGTTTCCGTGGTGGCCTATATAATTGAAAGCTTGAATGATCGCGGATATTTAACGGCGTCTATTGATGAAATTGCAAAAATACAAAAAGTGACAGTAGAACAGGTTGAGGAAGCGTTAACGATTCTGCAGTCTTTTGAACCAACAGGGGTCGGCGCGCGTTCTTTAAAAGAATGTCTACATTTACAGGCTAAGGCGAAGTATTCGGGGGAACCCTCATCAGCAGTACACCTGCCACTCGTACTTGCCATTATCGAAGAGGGGCTCGAATGGTTGGCGGCAGGCAAGACACAACAACTATTAGCCAAATGGCAGTGTTCCCGTCCGGAATTGGAAGCTGCGGTGGCACTTATTCGATCTCTTAATCCTTATCCAGGAGCTGCTTTTTCGAGTGAAATAATCAATTACATCTTGCCAGATTTGGCGATTGTCCCTGACGATCGTCAATTTGTCATTGTGCTATATGATCATGCGTTTCCTATGGTGAAATTCAATGAGTATTACAGGCAACTGGCAAAAGCTGATCTGTCAGCCGATGACAAGGATTTTTTCACAAAAAAAACATCTCAGGCGTTGAACTTATTGCGTAGTATGGAGGCAAGAAGAAGGACAGTCTATCGCGTGGCAGAAGCGATTGTGAACATTCAACAGGATTTTTTTGCTTTAGGTGACAAGTATATGAAACCGCTTACGATGAAGCGCATCGCCGATGAGTTGCAGTTGCATGAATCAACAGTAAGCCGCGCAGTGTCTGGAAAATACGCCGAAACTCCTCAAGGGATCATGGAACTGAAGTCATTTTTTACGAGTTCTTTACCCAGTGCACTTGGGGAAAATGTGTCGGCCACCAGTGTGCAATTTATGATCAAATCATGGATTGCCAAAGAAAATCCGCAAGCCCCACTGACCGATCAGGAACTGGCAACCCTTTTTTTACAAAATGGCATTCACGTTTCGCGGCGAACCATTGCTAAATACCGAGACGAAATGCGCATCTCCTCATCGGCTGCAAGAAAAAGGAAATCATTAGGTGGCATCTAGTTGCTAGTTCCTCGTATATAGAGTAAAATCAGGGATGAGCGGGACTATTATATTCATGGCGGGACATAATACGTCCATGCATTGGCGTTCTTGACCATACTTGAACAACTAGAAGAGCAAAGGTTGTGAGTACATGGGGTTGGATCCCTTGTTTAGCGGTCAGCGGTTGGTACCGGATTTGACCACCAAACTGCGTAGTCGCTACAAGGTGTTGCAACGAATTTACCTGCACCAGCCAATTGGCAGGCGAAGCCTTGCCCACGTGATGGGGTTGACAGAGCGTGTTCTTCGCGCAGATGTTGAACTCTTAAAGGAGCAAGGATTAATCGAGGTGGGGCCGCTAGGGATGACCATCACTGAGGCGGGGATTGCAGTATTAACGGATCTCGACGAAGTAGTGCGAAACCTGGATGGCCGCTCCAGCATTGAACGGCGCCTTGGCAATCTGCTGGGTATTTCCCACGTTGCCATTGTGCCAGGAGATTGCCAGGAAGATGAGACGGTGATGAAGGATCTAGGTTACGGCGCCGCGCTGATGGTGTTGTCCTATATCCACGCAGAATCGCCTCGTACCATCGCCGTAACAGGTGGTTCTTCACTCGCTTGGCTGACGCAAATGATGCCTGTGAGTCAGGTGAATTACCCCGTGGAAGTGCTTCCTGCAAGGGGAGGGCTTGGGGAACGTCTTGAATTTCTTGCCAATACCATCTCCTCTCGTCTTGCTGAAAAATTGGGCGGAACGTATCGGATGTTTCATGTTCCAGAACTGATGAGCCGTCAGACTGCAGAGCAATTGGCAATGGAACCGTCCGTACAGGAAATGGTAGATCGCATCCGGCAGGCGGAACTCGTTATTCACGGCATCGGAGAAGCGATTACGATGGCAAAACGCCGCAATCTTGATGCGGCGACGATTCAATCGCTAAAACAAAGTGGCGCGGTGGCGGAAGCGTTTGGATATTACTTCAATCGCTCCGGCAAAATAGTCCACATGATGAGCACTTTAGGGCTGCGATTGGAGGATTTGGATAAGATTCGCACAGTCATTGGCGTGGCAGGTGGGGCCAATAAAGCGCCTGCCATTATGGCGGTTTCCAAAGCGTATCATATGGATGTGCTGATCACCGATGAAGGCGCTGCACAGGCCATCATTGCTGCCGCAGAGGGCAACCAAACTAATTTTTGAAAGGGTGTTTGTAGTGGGAGTAAAAGTAGGCATTAACGGATTTGGACGAATTGGACGCAACGTTTTTCGTGCCGCATTTGGCCGCGAAGATTTTGAAGTGGTGGCAGTCAATGATTTGACGGATGCGAATACCCTTGCGATGTTGCTGCAATATGACTCTGTTCATGGACAGTTTCCCTATCCGGTAGAAGCCGATGGCAGCGATCTAGTCGTCAACGGCAAGCATGTGAAAGTGCTCTCAGAACGTGATCCTGCCAATTTGAAATGGAAAGAGCTTGGTGTGGAATTGGTCATTGAATCCACTGGCCTTTTCACCGACAAAGCGAAAGCTGAATTACATATTACGAGCGGTGGCGCGAAAAAAGTCATCATTTCTGCCCCTGCAAAAAATGAGGACATCACCATTGTCATGGGCGTGAACCACGATAAATACGACCCTGCCTCTCATCACGTCATTTCTAATGCGTCATGCACCACCAACTGCCTGGCACCGCTTGCCAAAGTGCTTCACGAAGAATTCGGTATTCTCCATGGACTCATGACCACCGTCCACTCTTATACGAATGATCAACAAATTTTGGATTTGCCACATAAAGACCTTCGCCGCGCGCGTGCTGCAGGACTCTCCATAATTCCTACAACAACTGGCGCTGCCAAAGCGGTTTCGCTGGTGTTGCCTGAACTGAAAGGCAAACTCAACGGATTCTCGATGCGCGTGCCTACGCCAAACGTGTCCGTGGTCGATTTGACCGCAGAATTGAACCAACCCGTCACTGTCGAAGAAGTCAATGCGGCGCTCAAAAAAGCCAGCGAAGAAGGATCGCTTAAAGGATATCTTGCATATACGGACAAACCACTCGTCTCCAAAGACTTTAACGGTGATTCCCACAGTTCTATCGTTGATGCGCTTTCCACCATGGTAATCGAAGAAAAAATGGTAAAAGTGGTGTCCTGGTACGACAATGAGTGGGGTTATTCCAACCGTGTGGTCGATCTGACCTCGTACCTCATTCAAAAAGGATTGTGATTTTCTAGAAAATTGTCGAGTGGAGGCTAAGTATCATGAACAAAAAAAACGTGCGTGATGTTGATGTAAAAGGGAAGCGCGTGCTCGTGCGCGTGGATTTTAATGTTCCTCTTGCAGAGGGGAAAATTACGGATGACACGCGTATTCGCGCTGCGCTTCCGACGATTCACTACCTGAAGGAGCAGGGCGCACGCGTGATATTAGCCAGCCACTTGGGAAGGCCAAAAGGGAAGCCGGATCCGGCTTTTTCCCTTTTGCCCGTTCGTGATCACTTGGAACACTTGCTCAACGATCCTGTAGTATTCATCGAACATCCGCTTGAAGACGATGCGCTACAGGCAGTGGAGAACATGAAGGATGGGCAGGTTGCGCTCCTTGAAAATGTCCGCTATTTTCCCGGTGAAGAAAAAAATGACCCTGAACTAGCGAAACAATTCGCACGCTTGGCAGAGATTTATGTCAACGATGCGTTTGGTGCCGCACACCGCGCGCATGCCAGCACAGAAGGGGTGGCGCACATCCTGCCTGGCGTAGCTGGTTTTTTGATGGAAAAGGAACTAGCGGCACTTGGGTCCGCACTGACTGATCCAGAACGTCCGTTCACCGCTATCATCGGTGGGGCGAAAGTCAGCGATAAGATCAAGGTGATCGAAAACCTCCTGACCAAGGTCGATCGCTTGATCATTGGCGGGGGCATGGCGAACACTTTTTTACTTGGTCAAGGGAAAAAAGTGGGGCGTTCCCTCGTGGAAGCTGATTTAACGGAGGAAGCGAAGCGCCTGGTGGAAGAGGCGAAAGCCAACGGCAAGGCATTGTTACTGCCTGTTGATGTGGTGGTGGCAAAGGAATTCAAAAACGATGCAAAGTCCCGTATCTCTACGATTGATGACATCGGGGACGATGAAATGGCGCTCGATATTGGTCCGGATACGGCGAAGCAATACGCGCTTGCGATTGCCGATTCAAAAACCGTACTGTGGAACGGCCCCATGGGGGTCTTTGAAATGAAGTCGTTTGCTTCTGGCACCAATGCGGTGGCGCGTGCGGTGGCGGAGGTTCACGGGACGACCATCATCGGTGGTGGCGATTCGGTCGCGGCTGTGGAAAAGGCGGGACTGGCGGAGAAAATGTCACACATCTCCACAGGTGGCGGCGCATCGCTTGAATTTTTGGAAGGGCGCAAATTGCCAGGCGTAGAAGCGCTTCAGTCGAAAGAGTGAGGAGAGTGAATATGGCAAGAACAAGGTTGTTAGCAGGTAATTGGAAAATGCACAAAACGCGGACGGAAACGGTAGAATTCGCAGAGAAGCTTGCGCATTTGAGTAGTGGCATGACCACTGAGAAAGCAAAAGGCTACCCGGAGCTTTTGGTTTGCGCGACTTTCACCGCACTGCCCGGGCTCATGGAACCGCTGCAAAAAAGCAACACTGGACTCGGCGCACAAAATATGCATGAGGCGGATCATGGTGCCTATACCGGGGAAGTTTCTGTGGCGATGATCAAGGAACTTGGTTGCACCTATGTGATATTGGGTCATTCTGAACGACGTATGTATTTTGCAGAGTCAGATGCAGCGGTCGCGAAAAAAACACTGGTGGCGCTAGATCATCAGTTGACGCCTATCGTGTGCGTAGGGGAAAGTCTCGAGGAACGGGAAAATGGCGACACATCAAAGCGCATAGCTGCGCAAGTGGGAGCCGTGCTAGACGTCTTAAAAACTAGGCAAGACGTGGTGTCAGAGCGCCTCGTCATCGCCTATGAACCGATCTGGGCGATTGGCACCGGTCGTACCGCGTCGAAGGAAGACGCAGAAGTGGTAGCCAAGGCCATCCGCGAGCAAGTGAAGGCAGAGCTTGGAGACCATGTGGCGGATGCCGTCCGCGTACTTTACGGTGGCAGTGTCAAACCGGAAAACATTGCTGATTTTCTCAGCGAAGCAGATATTGACGGGGCGCTAGTGGGTGGCGCAAGCCTGGAAGCAGAGTCGTTTTTCAGGATGGCTCAAAACAGCGCCCTGTAAGATAGAGAGGAGTCATACTTATGGCGAGGCCGAAGCCGTTAGCGCTCATCATTTTGGACGGGTTTGGGTGTCGTGACAAGGCGGAAGGCAACGCCGTCAAGGCGGCACGAAAACCTAATTTTGATCGTTACCATCAGACTTTTTCCACCACCACGCTCGGAGCGAGTGGCGAGTCGGTGGGATTGCCGGATGGGCAGATGGGCAATTCCGAAGTCGGACACCTGAATCTTGGTGCGGGCAGAATCGTATATCAGGATCTCACGAGAATTACAAAGTCTATCCGCGATGAGGAATTTTACACCAATCCGGTGTTCATGGAAGCAGCTAACTACGTCAAGAAAAACGGTAGTAAGCTGCACTTATACGGGTTATTGTCAGATGGCGGGGTGCACAGTCATCTCACACATTTTTTTGCCATGTTGGAATTTGCCAAACAGCAAGGGCTAACTCAGGTCTTTGTTCATGCGTTTTTGGATGGTCGCGATGTCCAGCCTTATTCCGCAAGAAATTACATCAAAGAATTGCAGGCCAAAATGCAGGAACTTGGAGTGGGGCAACTGGCATCCGTTCATGGCAGGTACTACGCGATGGATCGCGATCGTCGCTGGGAGCGAACAGGCAAAGCGTACCGGGCCATGGTAAATGGTGAGGGGGAACATTTTCAGGATGCGCTATCAGGGCTTGAAGCTAGTTTTGATCGCGGCGTGACCGATGAATTTGTCGTCCCTTATGTGGTGGTGGAAGAACATGACCAACCGCTAGGTGTGATTGAAGGGCAAGACGCGATCATCGTGTTAAACTTTCGCCCGGATCGGGTGATCCAAATTTCGCAGGCGTTGACGGACCCGAATTTTGACGGATTTGATCGGGGAGCAAACGCGCCATTTCCATTCTATGTGTGTATGACATTTTATAGTGAAAAAGTGAATGGCCATGTCGCTTATCCACCAACACGCCTCTCGAATACCATGGGTGAAGTACTGGAGAAGCTTGGCATGAAACAACTCCGCATTGCAGAAACGGAGAAATTCCCGCACGTTACTTCGTTTTTTAGCGGGGGGAGAGAGGCAACATTTGTTGGGGAAGAAAGGATATTGATCCCCTCGCCCAAAGTGGCCACCTATGACCTGCAACCGGAAATGAGTGCCTACGAAGTGGCGGACGCGGCAGTGAACCGCATCAAGCAGGGGGATCTTGACGTGATGATCCTCAATTTTGCCAATCCGGACATGGTCGGGCATACTGGTGTCATGGAGGCTGCGGTGAAGGCGATTGAAACCGTGGATGAGTGCCTGGGGCGTGTGGTGGATACACTCCTTGAAGTGGGAGGAGCTGCTATTATCATCGCGGATCATGGCAATTCGGAAGTGATGATCGATGAAGCGACAGGACAACCCGCTACCACCCATACCACCAATCCAGTACCTTGCATCGTAACGGTGCCGGGGCTGACATTGCGCAAAGATGGGATCCTGGCGGATATGTCGCCAACGATGTTGGATCTTCTAGGAATCGAGCAACCTTCGGAGATGACGGGTCAGTCGATTATTGTTGAAAGAGAGGGAATGTAATGGCGGAAATTTATGATGTACGGGCGCTCGAAGTGCTGGACTCTCGTGGGAATCCCACCATTGAAGTGGAGGTGGAACTGGAAAGTGGCATAGTAGGTCGGTCGATTGTTCCGTCTGGTGCGTCGACCGGTGCGCACGAAGCGGTGGAACTTCGGGATGATGACAAGTCTCGCTATCTTGGCAAAGGCGTCACTCAGGCAGTGAAAAACGTGCGAGATGTGATCGGCCCTGAAGTGATTGGAATGGATGCGCTTGATCAGGTAGCGATTGATCGGATGATGATCGAGCTTGATGGTACAGAGAACAAAGGCAATCTCGGTGCCAATGCGATTCTTGGCGTCTCGATGGCGGTGGCCAAAGCGCAGGCGCTGGAACTTGGGATGCCTCTTTTTGCCTATCTTGGCGGGGTGAATGCAAAAACGCTTCCGGTTCCGATGATGAACATCCTAAATGGCGGTAAACACGCGGACAACAACGTCGACATTCAGGAATTCATGGTGATGCCTGTTGGTGCCACTTCGTTTGCAGAAGGGCTCAGGATGGGAGCAGAAGTCTATCATTCTCTGAAAAAAGTCCTCAGTGGCAAGGGGCTTGCCACGGCGGTGGGCGATGAAGGAGGTTTTGCTCCGAACCTTGGCTCGAACGAAGAAGCTATCCAGGTAATTCTTGAAGCGGTGGAGAAAGCGGGTTATCAAGCGGGCAAAGACGTCTATATTGCGCTTGATCCGGCGTCTTCTGAATTCTATCAGGACGGAAAATACCATCTCACCGGAGAAAATCTGGTCTATTCTAGCGAAGAAATGGTATCGTATTATGAGAGACTGGTCGATAAATATCCCATCATTTCGCTCGAAGATGGTCTTGCGGAAGATGATTGGGACGGATGGGCAAAATTGACGAGCGCATTAGGTAAAAAAATTCAGTTGGTGGGAGACGACCTGTTTGTTACCAACACGAAGCGCCTTTCGCGCGGCATTACGGAGCACATCACCAATTCCATTCTGATTAAAGTCAATCAAATCGGCACGTTGACAGAAACCTTTGATGCGATTGAAATGGCAAAGCGTGCGGGCTTCACGGCGGTGGTGTCCCATCGTTCGGGCGAGACAGAAGATACCACGATTGCCGACATCGCAGTAGCGATGAACACTGGACAAATCAAGACCGGCGCACCTTCCAGGACGGAGCGGGTAGCCAAGTACAATCAGTTGCTTCGGATTGAGGCGATGCTTGGTGAGTCTGCGGTGTATGCGGGGTTGTCCGCTTTTTATAATGTGCGCAAATAAGTAGAGATGGGGGACGGGTTTGGGTCGTTTACTGCTTCCGCCCCGTTATTCGGCAGAGTTTGTAATGGCGATGATCGCCATGTTGTTATTTGGCGCGCTCGACATGATACGCGGTGTCGTCGCGCCTACTCTTTTGCATCAATTTGGCCTTGATTTTACGGCGTTAGGACTACTGCTTTCTGCGTCATCATCGGGGTATTTGATCTCGAGTTTTATCAGTGGGTTTTTGGTCGATCATTGGGGACTAAAAGTGACACTTTTGGTTGGCAATATTCTACTTCTTATTGGTGTTGGCGGGACGATTTTTTCCAACGGATACCTGATGTTGACGCTCAGTTTTTTGCTTAGTGGCCTTGGCAATGGCACGATGGAGATTGGCGCCAACAGCATTGTGCCGTACGTCGCAGATGAAGCGCAGTCAAGGTATTTTAACGTTTTGCACGCCACCTACGGGATTGGCGCCACCTTTTCGCCGCTGATTGCCGGTTTTTCGCTCTTGGCATGGAAGTCATGGAAACTTCCCTATATCGGGGTCCTTGTAGTGCTTGTATTGATCCTTGTTTTTTCCCTATTTTTACGGTTTCCGAGTAAAGAGCTTTTGAGTAGGCAAAGACACGCGGTAGATAAAGGGCAGTCGGTGGCGGCGCTACCCGCAATGGGGCCAGTCGAAGTACCTGAAGTACAGGCGGTCAAAGTCACCTCTGAGACAACGGTGCGGGAACTTGTTCGCCGAGTGTCATTGTATCTTCTATTGACGTCCATTACTTTGTATGTCATCGCGGAAGTGGGATTTTCCAACTGGTTACCCACGTTGATGCATGTGGCGAGGCATATGAGTACGGATGCAGGAGCAGCGTATTTGACTGGCTTCTATTTTCTATACACCATCGGTCGATTTGCAGGGAGTATTTTCGTACACCGTGTGGGGAGTGGTCGGTCGGTGGTCATTTCTGCGGCTATAGCCTTTTTTGTCACAGGATTTGGACTGTTTTTGCCAGGAAATTGGTCCTACCTGTTGATCATGGCAGGACTTTTTTTCGGCATTATCTTTCCTACCATTTCCTCCATGGCAGCAGAAAACTATCCCCAGCGCACCGGCACGGTGCTTGGATTTTTGTTTGCAGGAGCCGGATTTGGCGCCACACTTTCTTCCTGGATCATTGGGCGTGCCAGTGATGTGTGGGGGATTACGGTAGGGTTTTCTGTGGTGTTGATTGGGCTTTTTGTCACCGCATTGACGGCGGGACTTTTCCCTATGGTGAGGGCGCGAGAAAGGCGGCATGTCAAACTTCTGTGATGTGCAAAACTTCAATGATTGCTACGCGAATGGGAATTGTGATACAATTCTATGGATTGTACAAGGAGGTGACGAAGGGTGCTAACTGCAGGCAAGATCGTTTTGGTCGTTCTTAGCCTCCTTCTCATCGCGGTTATATTGCTCCAGTCAGGACGCAGCGGCGGACTAGGTGCGATCACCGGCGGTGGCAATGAAGTCGGCGCGTCTCGTCGCAATCGGGGAATAGATCCTATGCTTGCGAAGGTGACCTCGGTCGTAGGAATTCTTTTTTATCTCGTGGCGCTGGCAATTGCGTGGTTTGTTACGCATCCATAAAGGATTGGCGTGGGATCAGCAATGAGAAAGCCGTGATGGTTACATGGCGAGGAAACGGGGAGTGTCGCAATGGCGGCACTTTTTGTGTATTTAGGGGTTCATCGCAAAGTGGCGTCTGTGCGAGCATGACTTCCTCAGGTAATGGTTCCTACGCTTATCCAGCAAGCCAAAAAAGACATCACCGTACGTCCCAAAAGTGCGGATTATATTTTTGATCAAATGGGGAGTAGTAAGAAATACTTAAAATGGTATGCGGAATCAGGGCATATTTTGCCTGTGGATGTGAATCAGGAAGAAGTGTTTGCCGACCTCCTCTCGTTTATGCGGGAGATTGAAAGGAAGTAACGCTGATGATTACAAAAGATGCGCTGCTTGAACTGATACGGGAAGTTACGTACAAACCGATGACCATCGAAGAATTGCTGAGCGAATTTGGGCAGGAAGAGAGCGCTTCCGCAGAGTTGCAACAGCTTTTGTCGCAACTGGAGGAAGCGGGAGAAGTGGTGCGAACTCGCACCAAGAGGTACGGGGCGCCGGAGCGTATGAACCTAGTGCTTGGCCGACTGGAAGTCAAGGCAAAAGGGTTTGGCTTTTTGGTTCCCGACCAAGGCGGTGCCGATTATTATGTCAGCCCAACGGACATGGGAGGGGCGCTAGATGGCGACCGTGTGATCCTTCGTCCCTTTCCCAAAACGGGTGGAGACCGTCAGGAAGGGGAAATCATTCGCGTCCTAAAAAGAGCGCGTGATTCGCTGGTCGGCGTGTTATCCACGTTTGCAACGTATGGGTTTGTCAAACCTGATGATAAGCATTTACCGCAGGAAGTATTCATTCCTGTTGATGCCCTAGGGAACGCGGTGGATGGTCAGAAAGTCGTCGTCGAAATTGTCACTTATCCCAGCCGTCATCAGGGAATGACGGGTAAAGTTGTGGAAATATTGGGATTTCCGAATGATCCTGGCGTGGACATTTTGTCGGTAGTTAGAAAATACGGGCTTCCCGAACACTTCCCCGATGAAGTGCTGCAAGCGGCAGAGAATATTTCGCATGAAGTGAGCGAGGCGGAGATTGCGCAGCGGATTGATTTGCGCGGGGAAACGATAGTGACCATCGATGGCGAAGACGCGAAAGACCTCGATGATGCCGTGCACGTAAAAAAATTAGAGAATGGCCATTATCTGCTGGGAGTACACATCGCAGATGTCACCTATTACGTGCAGGAAGGCGGCGTACTGGATAAAGAGGCGCTGCGAAGGGCAACTAGTGTCTATCTCGTCGATCGCGTCATTCCTATGCTGCCGCCAAAGTTATCGAACGGCATCTGCTCGTTGAACCCGCAAGTAGATCGCCTCACGCTCACCTGTGAGATGGTGTTCAATGAAAAGTTCGAGAGAGAATCGTATCGGCTGTATCCGTCCGTGATCAAGACAAAAGAGCGCATGACGTATCGCGCGGTGCGGGACATTCTCACGGAGGCAGATGAGTCCGTACTTCTGCGCTATGCGGAACTGATTCCTTTTTTCAAACTGCTCGAGGAGCTCGCGCTGGGCCTTCGCCAAAAAAGGGAAGAGCGTGGCGCGATCGACTTTGATTTTGCGGAGACAAAAGTGGTCGTCGATCAAGAAGGCAAGCCGCTTGAACTAGTAAAACGCGAGCGCAGTATCGCGGAGCGGATCATCGAAGAATTCATGTTGGCGGCCAACGAAACCGTGGCGGAACATGCGTATTGGCTGGAACTGCCTTTTTTATACCGGGTTCACGAAAAACCGGCGATGGATAAAATGATGGCCTTAAACGAATTTGTGCATAATTTTGGCTATCACTTAAAGGCGCTGAGCAAGATCCATCCTCGCAGTTTGCAACAGTTGTTGGAGACTGTAAAAGGAAAGCGTGAGGAAGCGCTGATCAGCCATGTGATGCTGCGGTCATTAAAACAGGCGCGCTATGCGAGTGAGAGTTTGGGGCACTTTGGGCTCGCAACCTCTTTTTATACGCATTTTACCTCGCCAATTCGAAGGTATCCGGATTTGCAGATCCATCGCATCTTGAGGGAGTGGATACTCGAAGGGCAACTTTCTCCTTTTCATCAAAACAGGTGGATGGACCTGATGCCAGAGATCGCCAGCCACTGTTCAGAGCGGGAGCGCAATGCGACGGATGCGGAACGAGAGACGGATTTAATCAAAAAGATCGAATTTATGCTGGATCACGTGGGGGAAGAATTTGATGGGGTCATCTCGGGGGTGACAGGGTTTGGCGTGTTTGTGGAGCTGGATAATTCGGTCGAGGGCATGATCCACGTCAGCTATTTGACTGATGATTACTACCACTATCATGAAAAACTGCATGCGCTCATCGGTGAACGGACGCGTAGGGTATTTCGTTTGGGGGACCGCCTGCGGATTCAGGTGATATCGGCGAACAAGGAGCAATTGACGCTGGAATTTGGGCTCGTTGCGAATCTGGAAGAAGTGGAAGGCCGAAAAGAATTGGAAGTGGCGGTCGAGCAAAAAAGCACAGGGTCATCTAAAAACAGACATTCACATAAAAAAGGCAAGAAAAATAAGCCCTCATCCGAATATTTTGGAACACCCAAGAAGCATGATGCCAAACGCGACAAAAAGCAATTGAAGGATATTGAGGTGCGTTATGGCGTCAAAGTAAAAGAGAAGGGCAAGAAGAGCAAAAAAACTCAACCGGTAGGGTAATGCAATGCGGGAACAGGTGCGGGAGAGGGGCGCAACATGCCAAAGATTTATACAGTCGGGGAACTTTTAATTGATTTTACAGCTATCGATGTAAATGTGTCGGTAGAGGACGCATCGACATTTGCTAAACATCCGGGAGGGGCTCCGGCGAACGCAGCGGTGGCGGTCGCAAAGTTGGGCGGAAAGTCATCGTTTGTAGGATGTGTAGGCAATGATCCATTTGGAGATTATCTGACGGGTGCGTTAAAAGGCTATGGGGTCAATGCGGATTTTGTCGAGCGTACGGACAGGGCGCCAACCACACTCGCATTTGTAGCAAGACGAGAGGGAGAGCCAGATTACTTTTTTGTGAGGAATCCTGGCGCGGATGTTTTTTTGTCGGAAAAAAATGTGGAGTCGATTCCATTTGCCACGGATGATATGGTTCACTTTGGGACGAATTCGTTGGCGGAGGAGCCCATCGCGACAAGTGTCCACAAGATGGCGAAAAGGATACGCGAGGCAGGCGGGATGTTAAGCATTGACGTGAACCTGAGGCCGGCATTCTGGCGGAACCCGGAGATGGCGAAGGAGCGGCTGGAGGCTTTTTTGCCTGATGCGCAACTGTTGAAGTGCAATGAGTCGGAACTCACCTGGTTGACGGGGGAAGCGGAATGGGAAAAAGGACTTGCCGCTCTTCATCAGCGGACGGATGCGGTGGTGATCTGTACGCTTGGTAAAGGGGGAGCGGTGGTAAGCGTAAAAAGCGGAAGCATGCCCATTCGCGTCGAAGGATTTCGAGTGGAGCCTGTCGATTCAACAGGAGCGGGGGACACGTTTATTGGGGCTATTTTGTATCAGTTGCAAAAAGAGGGAGTGAAGTCATCAGACCTCTTTGGCGTTGAACCATCCACTTGGGAAAATTATGTGCGGGTTGCGTCTGCTGCTGCGGCGATCAGTGTGACACGAACAGGTGCCATGACCTCCATGCCGACGATGGCCGAGGTGATGGAATTTTTGAGCGTGAATTAGTAAAAGCCTCCACGCACTAGCGGCGAGGAGGCCATGAAAAGTTAACTTAACTTTGTTGGATATTACGCGATGGGACCCGCGTTGATGATTTCGCTTGGCACATCAGTGAACTTCACGAAGTTGTTGCGGAATGCTTCTGCCAGTTGGTGTGCGGCTTTATCATAATCTTCGCCATCTTCCCATGTGTTTCTCGGTTGGAGCACTTCGCTTGGCACTCCTTCAATTTGGGTGGGAATTTGCAGTCCAAATACTGGGTCTTTGGTGTAGGATGCTTTATCGAGTTCTCCGGTCATGGCCGCTTCTACCATGGTGCGCGTATAAGAGAGCTTCATGCGTTTGCCTGTTCCATAGGGTCCACCCGTCCAGCCTGTGTTGACGAGATACACTGTGGTATGATGCTCGTCAATTTTCTGACCAAGCATGTTGGCGTAGGTGACAGGATTTAGCGGTAAGAACGGTTCGCCAAAGCAGGAGGAAAAAGTGGCTTCTGGCGAGGTGACGCCGCGTTCTGTGCCAGCCAATTTGCTCGTGTATCCGGAAAGGAAATGATACATGGCTTGCTCTTTGGTCAGTTTAGCAATGGGAGGTAACACACCAGAAGCATCTGCGGTTAAGAAGACGACCACGGAAGGATGCCCACCGTTACTTGGCAATTTGACGTTCTCAATGTACTCGATCGGATAGGCAGCACGGGTATTTTCCGTCAATTCCGCAGAATTGTAATCCGCTTGGCGTGTATGCGGATCAACCACCACGTTTTCAAGCACGGTGGCATATTGGATGGCATCCCAGATTTGCGGTTCTTGTTCTTTGGAGAGGCCAATACACTTCGCATAGCAACCGCCTTCAAAGTTGAACACACCGTGATCGCCCCAGCCGTGCTCGTCGTCGCCGATCAGGCTGCGCAACGGGTCAGCAGATAATGTGGTTTTGCCGGTGCCGGATAGGCCGAAGAAGAGTGCCACATGGTCGCTGTCTTTCGCTTGGTTGGCGGAGCAGTGCATGGGCAGGATGCCTTTTTTGGGAAGAAAATAGTTCAGGATGGTAAACACTGATTTTTTAATCTCGCCGGCGTATTCGGTGCCGCCGATGAGTACAATTTTATGGGCAAGGGATACGAAGATAAAAGTGTCAGAGCGCGTGCCATCGCGGGCCGGATCTGCTTTTAATGAGGGAATGTCGATAATGGTGAATTCGGCTTGATGGTTCTCCAGTTCGCCAGGTTGCGGACGAATGAAGAGTTGATGAGCAAATAAGCTGTGCCATGCGTATTGCGTCACTACGCGGATTGGCATGCGAATGGAATCATCGGCTCCTGCATATCCCTGAAAAACGAAAGCACCGTTCTTTTTGATCATGGCGAGCGCTTCCTGATAAAGGTGCTGGAACGATGATTCATCGATTTTTTGATTCACTTTGCCCCAGTGTACTGTGTTCTCACTTTCACTATCTAAGACAAAAAATTTGTCTTTGGGAGAACGACCGGTGAATTTACCTGTGGTGGCACGTAATGCGCCTGTATTCGTGAGAATCGCTTCTTTTCTTGCGAGGGCCATTTCCACCAGTTCTGAAGTGGACAGGTTATAATAAGTTTGTGCAGAATGTAAAATGTCATCCAATTGTTCTGTCAATGTGTTGCTAATCATTGGGATTCCTCCTGTCCCCTTGAACTCAGGTCCATGTATTTGTATGAAATCATCAAAATTAACATAACGGTAATCGTTGAATATTGCAACACATTTAGATCATAATTCATAAATGTGACATACTATTTGAGGTGATATGATGGCTCAAAGTACCGCAACAGAGGCCAAAGGCGTCAAAACGGTCGCTCAGAATAAAAAGGCGACTCATGATTATCATATTGAAGAAACTTTTGAGGCGGGTATGGTGCTGACGGGCACGGAGATCAAGTCTGTCCGTTCGGGTCGCGCCAACCTCAAAGATAGTTATGCCCGAGTAGAGCGTGGAGAAGTCTTTTTGTACAATCTCCACATCAGCCCATATGAGGCGGGCAATCGCTTCAATCACGATCCGCTGCGCACACGCAAGCTTTTGCTTAGAAGATCGGAAATTCGCAAGCTGATTGGACTCACGAAGGAGCAGGGCTTTACGCTCGTGCCGCTGAGGCTGTATTTGCGTGATGGATTCTGCAAGGTGGAGCTCGCGCTAGCGAAAGGGAAGAAGAATTTCGATAAGCGGGAGTCGGAGGCCAAACGCGATGCGGCACGGGAGATTCAACGGGCATTTCGGGAGCGGCAAAAGGGGTAATACGAAGGGGATGCGAAGTGGTAATGAAGAGGGAATGCGCTTGTAGCGCTTGTAGCGCTTTTAGCCTTTGTAGCGCTGGTTGCGATGGTGCGCTGGCGCTGATTGGGACATATTCACATGAAGAGGTTGTATACGATGATGCTTGTTTGTGATATATTGTAATGTACGTCAATCTGATTGGCGTCCTCATGGGGGCGTTTTGGATTCGACGGGGATTGTTCGAGCATGAGTGGCGGGTCGTGGGGCTGCGCACACGTTAATCACGCAGGCCTAAACACAAACGCAAAAAACAACAACAACTACGCTCTCGCTGCTTAATCGCAGCTGACGTCGCTCTGATGGCCTTTCCTGCGAGGTCGTCGGGGTGTCATCCTAGCAGGATAGCGAAAAGTCTCGGCCTGTGGACTTTCTCGCGAAATTTAGCGGGCTAGCCTGAAAGCGAGCGTGTCGCCTCGCGCGCTGATGGCGAAACTAAAGTAAAGCGACTATACCCGTAGAAGCGAATGTAACGAGGTCTTCGGACAGGGGTTCGATTCCCCTCGCCTCCATTGAAAAACCCGCGTAAATAGCGGGTTTTTCGCGTTATAGGAGCCGTTTTGTAGACAAATTGTAGACATCAGAATTTGAGCGGAGAATTCGTTGTGATTTTGGTAGACAATTTGTCTACCAGGTCGGGGTTCGACAATACGGTCAATTGCTTGCTTATAGCCGGGAACCAAGCTAAAGTCGGACAAACGTGTCCGGGAGTGGATGGCTGGTGTGTCAACTTGCAAAGCGATTATTGGCGGAAAAACTGATTGAAGATTTCTATGATGGATACGAATCGGTAAGGACTCACGAGAATGCTGAGAATTTTATGGAACGGTTGAAGGCTGTACTGCCTACGGAGGAACATGAATTGCTGGAGCGTTGGGAAACGGCGAATGCGGAGCGGTGTGGGGCAGAGTTGAGGCAGTTTGCAGATTATGTGTCGGGGGTATTGATGACGGCTGAACGTCATGAAAAAGATGATGAGATTCAATCCAGTCTAGATCATGAGGTGAAATGCATTTGGTGAATTCTTTGATGCATTTCGTGATCAGGAATAAGCCAGAAATCTTGTTGATTTCAGCGTTATTGATAGTGTTATTCTCCGTGATATTACTGCTGCTATTCTTGGTGCTAATTTTTCTCTTGTTGGTAGCAAATACTCTGCTTCTGCACCTTGTGCGGATTTTTGGACAACTTCATTCATCTGTGTAGAATAAGTGTAAGGACTTTCGTTCTCCTCCCAATCACGAATGTCTGTTATTTGGGGTCCCGCCAACAAAATGACGCAAAACCCACGCTAAGACAATTTGTGGATTGGGATATACGGTTTTTTCAACTCTAAGGGCGTTTCTGATGTACGACATCTGTAGAAAATAGGGTTCGACATACATTTTAACCAAAATATACGCTGATACATTTTCTAGACATTAAACCCAACATTTTCAAGTGATACTAAAACTCCTGCCTTCATAGGCGGCGAGTTACCATGCCTTACGTTCAGTGGGGGGGACCCCCATCCCACTGAACGGAGTTGAGAATACCGTCCGAATTTCACGGAGAAAGATGATCAAGATTGCCACAGTAGACTTTTTCAAACGTCTAATGGAGATCCCGTATAGTTCTGTATCCATTCAATGCCGAAAACAGATTGTAAACCTTCAGCACCTGTAGGAGTTAATGATACCGCTCTAGAATCTCGGGATTTAACAATCCAAGATAATTCCAAAAAGCGGGAGTATATTGCAGCACCTAATGCCCCACCAATGTGGTGTCGGCGTTCAGTCCAATCTACGCAAATCGGAGCAAATTTTCTTCGCGTTTTCTGAACGATTTCTATATTAACCCCAAAAGAAGAGAACCAGTTTCCCCCATCACTTGTGACATAAAAACCGTTACTGTCTTCAATGACGATCTGCCGTTCTAATAGTGTCTTTGCAATCGTTACTCCCAACATACCAGCAAGATGGTCATAACAAGTTCGCCCGGTTTTTAGAGTGGGCAGTATAATTGAGTCTTTTAATGATTTTACCCTCGGCGGTGAGGATAGAGCCGAAAGAGCTTCGATAGCATTTCGGAGATTTTCATTCACAGCAAGACGATAGTAACGATGTCTACCAACCTTTTCTACTACGACCCAATCCTTTTCAGTTAATCGTCGAAGATGAAGACTGGCGGTAGGCAAAGCAATACCAGCGATACGGGCAAGTTCACTGGCTGGTAGTGAACACCCATCACTAAGGGCAACGAGCATCTTCGCTCGGCTTCGGTCGGCTAATAAATCGGCTGCTTCAAAAATATCGTTTCCTACATCCATACTTTTATGATAACAAAAGTATCTGCTTTATACAATTGTCCTAGGTTTTAAATAAACTGGGGGTGTGGATAATGCTTCAGAAGCTGGAAAGGACAATATACCGGGGGGAATATAATAGTGATCTCTATTGGGAGCGTGTCGATCGGAACCTTGGTTGGTTAGGAAATTCGGAGAAAGAACAAAAAGAACGTCAGGAAAAACTTCGTGATGCTGTTATCGGTATTGCCGGAACTGGTGGCATCGGTGGAGCTGTAGCCCTGCGATTAATTCGAATGGGGGTCCGAAATTTAAAACTGGCCGATCCAGATCAATTCGATATCACAAATATTCAACGGCAAATGGGGGCTAGCTTAGTCAATGTTGGTCGTAATAAAGCCGAAGTTGTAGCGGAAATGGCATATGAACTGACGAAAGACGTCAATATTGACGTTTTCCCCGAGGGTATTACCATGGAATCCGCTGAGGAGTTCATGGATGGCTGTGACGTTGTCATGGATCAAATGGATTTCTTCCAAATCCGTAACCGATATGCTCTTCATCGGGCTTTTCGAAAATCAGATCGCTGCAGGTTTATGTTCAAAATTCCTACCGTGGGACATAGTGTGTTTGTATTCACTTACACCAAAGATTCCATGCCAATAGAAGAAGTTTACGGTATTCCAGAGAACGCTGATATTACCCCAGAAGTGACGCGGCGTTTAATGGAACGGATAATGCCCGAACTTCATGAATTCCCCGGTCAGGATATGTTGGATCATTGGTTTGTTGATATGGAGCGTATGCCTATTTTCGGAGCCTGTCCACCACTGGCAGAGGGCATTTTGGTGGAACGCTTGGCACACGAAATTATGGACATCCCGGGACATATTAAACTTCCAGTCCAACCAGGATACGCGGTATTCGATTCCCTTACTTGGACAGCAAAGCTGGTTGAAAAGGCATGGTGGGCGGAGTGAATCCCATAAATATCGTCTTATTTTCGGAGGTAAACAGTAAGTTCGGCTACCCGTTTCTTCGGGAATTAATAGGTGATTCTAGTGTTAATTTACTAGCCCTTGTTACCAGCGCTCCAGGTAAACTTTGCGACTACTACCTGAATGAGAGTGATTTTGTCGATTTGGAGGCAGAAGCATCGTCATTGGGGATTCCTGTATACCGCCCTAAAACAGTAAATGCACCTTCTTTGATTCAGGAACTCAAAGAACTGCGCCCTGATTATTTTATCATTGCCAACTACCAGCAAATATTGAAACAAGATTTGCTTGATGTGCCAATTCGGGACACAATTAACTTCCATCCGAGTCCATTGCCTCGCTATGCCGGCCTAGCACCATTCTTCTGGATGGCAAGAAACGGTGAACGATTTGGTGGAGTGACCGCATTGATAACCACAGTAACAATTGACGGCGGTCCTATCCTTTCTCAAAGAGACATCTTCTTAAGGGGAACTGAAACATCGCTTGAAATTCGGGATATACACTTCCGTGAGTCCCTGCTGTTACTCAAAGACGTGTTACCCAAATTAGCCCAACGACAGTATGAAACTTATCCGCAGGACTTGACGAAACGAACGTATTTCGGACATCCTAAATCAGCAGATTATGTTATCCCATGGGACTCCTTGCAGGAAGAAGTCCTCAGCATAATTCGAGCATCCAGTCCCGATCCTGGTGCAATTACCTATGTAAACGGTTTACATAGGTTCACTGTTTTTGAGGCTGAATCCTGTGAAGCCCCAAATACACCATTGCAATCACCTGGCAGTACAATTTTGGTGCAGGGAAAGCTTTTAGTAGCCACAAGCAACGGATGGATTGAGATCAAGACTATCCATAATGAAGAAGGCCCGGTTAATTTCCGAAGCATTCCACATCAATTTGATAGCGCTGAGGTTTCCTCTATCGTGAGCTAAAAAAGGTATGGTCTAGCTAATCAACCTTGCTTGAAAGGGCCTGTTTTAAGGTGAATCCTTAGACCCTTTCAAGCAGCTTTGGGGTAAAAAGGGTGACTTTTTAAAAATCTTATGTTTAAGCTGTAACGAACAGAAAACGGGGGTAGGATAAACTGGATACAGATACTCGGGATTGGCCGATTATTCTCACAGCTGGAGTTGGGCTTTTTTTATCCACGCTGGACACGGGTATTATAAATGTAGCACTCCCAACACTGAGTAGAGCTTTTCATGTCAATGTTAGTGTGATTGCGTGGACGGTAACTCTATATCTCCTTTCACTGAGTACTACTATCGTAGTTTTTGGTCGAGTCAGCGACCGAGTTGGCCGATTAAAGATTTATTTATGGGGATTGATAGTATTTGCAATCGCTTCAATTTTGAGTGGTGGGGCATTTTCAGCTACCCAACTAATATTATTTAGGGGACTTCAAGGACTTGGTGCCGCAATGCTTCAAGCAACATCAACAGCCATTATCACTACCTATATTCCACAAGAAAGACGAGGAACTGCTTTGGGAGTCCTCGGGATGATACTTGGACTTGGCCCTGTGCTAGGGCCGAGCATTGGAGGAATTCTTCTCTCATTTGCGGACTGGAGATTTATCTTTTGGATTAACGTTCCCATTTGTTTACTAGGCTTGTGGGGGACCCTAAAGCTTATGAGAGTGAAAGCAGAGCGGCATGGCCGAATTCCCCTCAACTTGTCGAGTAACATTCTCCTAGGGGTAGCTACATTCGGGGTCCTCTATGGAATTTCAGCAAATTCTATACATGGATTCATGAGGATACTGCCATTTTTTCTCTTCGTGTTATCGCTCACCGGGTACATTATGTTGGAGAGGCAAGCACCACATCCCATTGTGTCAATGTCACTATTTCGGAATGAAAGCTTTGTTATTCCAATATTTTCAGTTATTGTATTAGGATTGGCTACTGCAGTAGCCTTTATCATACCGCCTTATTTCCTCGAACAGATATCACACCTTGTGCCTTGGCAGGTGGGATTGATCAATTTAGCCTCACCATTGGGCCTCGTCATGTTATCTAGAATATCAGGTAAGCGTATCGGTACAATTGGCGCTTTAAGACTGATGATTGCAGGATTGAGTCTCATGTTGATTGCACTTGCGATATTAAGTACAATGCAGTCGAATTGGTATTCCACCTTACTCGGTGCTTTGCTACTACTATATGGAGCGGGTGCAGGTATATTTGTTCCTGCGAATTTATCCGCAATTATGGGATCGGTAGGTACTGAATTGCAGGGAACAATCGGGGCATTTCAACGAATGGTACAAAATATTGGCATTGCCATCGGAACATCGATGGCTGCTTCTATGATTCATTCAGGCATGAACATGGGAATTGCAGGGTATATGACAGCATTTCGTGAAGCTTGGGGTTTTGCGGCTGTTGCAGTTCTGATTAGTTTATTTAGCATGGGGTCATTGCGATTATCTCGACGATAGTCACAACAACGTGTAAGGTGGCCCCTAATTCAAGATTTGTAATCGAGTGTTCATCTAATGCAACCTGTTAAGCTCCACTAGAAGGGCAGTGAACCTACTGCATAAATATTTGATTAAAGGTTCAAATTCAGATACACCTCATCCTGTGTAATACCGATGTAGGACACGGTGACACTTGGAGCGGAGTGATTGAATAAATTCTGGAGAACGGTCGAACTCACTCCTGATTGATGCGCGTGGTACCCGAGTGTCTTCCTAAGCGTGTGTGTGCCAATGTTTTCTTATATCTCGATAGTTCTTGCCACATCATTAATGATTTTATAGACTTGCTGTCTCTTCAAAGCATGACCGCCTTTCCTGGACAAAAATAGGGGATCATTGAATGTATAAGAGCGAATGGCCAAATACTCCAAAATGGCTTTACGTGCTGTATCACCAATTGGAAAGTCTTTGCTTTTGCCTGTTTTAGTTTCTCGAATCGAAATTCGATTCCTTATACGCCCTCTATTAGATTTACAACTGAAGATCAACAAGTGGTATCTACCATCATCAAATCAAGGTCAATGTATCTGAGTTGGCACTGTTGTGGGAATAGATCTCTGAGCAGTTATGGCATTCAGGAGTATCGAGATTTTTTTGCTATCAACAATCTTTCAGTTAGTTGAGTGAAGAAAACTTTTTAGGAGATTCAATCAATTTTAGGATATGAATAACGATATGGATTATTTAGAATACGGATAATGGTTATGTCAAGCAATGAATGAATTTGACCGAATCAAGTTGAAGATCAATAATCAACAATTCAAGATCCAAGTCGAAGAGTTGAGTCTAAGGGATATCAGAATCTCTGGGCAGTTATGGTATCCAAGGGCATCATAATTCCCCTGGTTGTCAACAATCTTTCAGTTGATTGAGTAAAGAAAACTTTTTTAGGATAGTCCAACTTTTTTATGATATGAATGACGATATGGATTATATAGAAAACGGACAATGGCTATGGCGAGCAATGAACGAATTTGATCGTATCAAGTTGGCGATCAACAATCATCAATTCAAGATCCGAGTCGTAGAGTTGAGTCGAGAGGGGTATCCAGATTTTTTAGTAGTTTGTTTTCACAGTGGTTCCAGCCCAGCAGTCAGAATATTGATTCGTTGCATCAACGTGATCATTTGCAGCGGCAGTTTCTAAAGATAAGTCGAAATCAGAAGATTGTCTGCGAATATCGGTGACATGAACTCAATTCGTCAAATCGCACTTTTGTGATCTGGGGGTATCCAGATCATTTTTTTCTGAGTATCGCCAACGATGCCTGATTTTTTATACGTCCCAAGCAATTAGAGAGCATTTTTTCGATCATATTCCTGCAATTAGCGGTATTTTTTCAGGAGTAGGTTCAACGTTGTCCAGCGATCAATCGAATTGGTTGTGGACAATCGGATCGTATGACAGGTCATTTTAGGCACAGTTTTTCAGCGTATTCTGGATCGTGGGGTAGTGGGGTTCACAAGGTTTTTTGGACAGTTATGGGAGGGTATCGTGATTTCCCTTGCTGTCAACAATTTTTCTGTTGACTGAGTGAAGAAAACTTTTTAGGATATACAATCAATTTTATGATGTAGCGGCAGATATTGAATATATCACATATGGACAATGGCAAGCAATGAATAGAATTCATCGTATCAACTTGAAGCTCAACAATTATCTATTCAAGAACTTTAGTGGCAATAAGCAGAGTCTGATGGGGTATCGGAATCTTCGAATGGGTTATTTCTTGGTTTGTCAGATTCACTCTCATTATGATTGAGAGTGTTGTTTTTGGCGCACATGATGATCGTGACTGGTTGTAGTGGTGGTTTGGGGTATAGGGGGTTCTGTACCGCCTAGACCGCCAGTATCTTCAATACCTCTGATCTTCAGTTTTCAATCTCCTCTGCCTCACTATTTCTCTGATTATGACAGGGAATGTGCAGCCATGTAAGACTGCATCGTATATGGGTCGACGTTGCCCAGTTAGGACATTGGTTAATTTGAACATTAGCCAGTTGTCTTAATCAATTTTGCAAGTAAGATGATTTTCGCTTGAGAAAGTATTCCTTTTTAGAGTGTTGATTGGATATATCTTATAGTTATTGTCAATTTATTTTTTTTATGAGAGGGGTTTCATACAGATGGTTTTGAAGAATGAAGAATCTTTGCAGGAAGAGGTTTCAAACAGCCTACATTCTAGTGGCGGGGTAGATAAGGTACTGCTGATACTCATGGATGATTACTCTATAACTAGAGAACAAGCCTTTGGGGTACTCGACGAGATTTTGCTTGAAGATGAGGTATTTAAGTCCGTTCATGCTGCAATGGATGACGCTATCAACTGGAGGATTTCAGGGGCGGCTACTGAGCGTGAGGATGGGGATTATGACATAGATTGGGATATGGTTTGGGACAATAAAGAAGCTCCGCAGGTAAAAGTATCAAGTGGTAGGCATCCTAGCGGTGGGGTAGATAAGGCGTTAGAGGCAATCAGAATGGAATACAGTATCACTAGAGATCAGGCATTTTCGGTACTTGATGAGGCATTGCTTCATCGTGAATTACGATATCTCATTTTATTTACAATGGGGAATATTATCCATGAGAGGAGATTTAGGAGGGTAGCCTCTGATGGTGGGGATTACGAGGGCTTTAAGGAAAGGTTGTTCAGTTGAGGTCATCAAGGCTTGATTTTCAGAATCAAACATCGTCACACTTTTTGATCTGGGGTATCCAGATCATTTTTTTTCTGAGTATCACAAGAATTTCATGATATTCTATGCGTTCGTAGCACTTAGAAGGCAGTTTTTCGATTCAAAGACAGCAATCAGCCGATTTTTTTATAGAGTAGGTTCCATACCGCCAATTGACAAGTCGATTTGGTTGCCGATAACCTTATCGTATTGCAGGTCATTTCAGGCACAGTTTTTGTCTCAATTCGGGAGGGGGGGTATCTGGGTTTAGGGGTTTTTTTGCAGATCAGTGAGAGGTGTCTAGGTGCAAGGCCAAGTAATTTCGTCGTTACCTGAACATACGGTGCTGTACTACAATACCGCCAGTACCGCCAATACCTCTGATCCTCGGTTTTCGACCTCCTAAGATACCATTTCCGATTTCGAATACAGTGAGGAAGGATCATTGACGGTTCTGGGGTAGACAAGATCATTTTTCTCTGAGTATCGCCAGCAAGTCCTGATTTTCTATGCTCTCGACACACTTAGAACGCAGTTTTGCGATCAAAATCTTGGAAACAGCCTCATTTTTTCAGGAGTAGGCTCAATACCACCATTCGATCACCCGATTTAGTTGCTGAAATCGGGATCATATGCCAGGTCATTTTTGACGCACATTTTCTCTGTATTCTGGATGGGGTATCAGGGTTTTAAGAATTTATTGTAGCCTCATTGTATTTGTTGACGTTTTTTAATGGTAGAAAATCAAGGACTACAAGATGGAGTCGTTCAGGATAGGGGTATCAAATTTGAACGGGATCACTTCAATCTTAGTGGCCAGGTAATAATTATTGTCGATTGGCACTCAACGACTATCCTGGCTCACTTTACAAGGACAGTATGATCAGCAAGTCAGAAGAATTCTTCTCACTATCCAGGTTTTCGGGATTAGGGATTGCGACAAATGACTGCGACAAAATCCTTGAGAATTTGTATAGGGGTATATTTTTGCTGGTTTTCAGCCGTTTTTACTGGGCATTCCAAAGAAAGCAGAGGAATATCTTTTAGTTTTTGCGACACAGAATCCCAGGTTTTTGGGAAAGGCAGTTTTGATGAATCATAGAGGCTTGGATTTTGTTGAATACCAGGGACTTCAATATGAAATCACTCAGGATAAGGGTATGGATCGGAACCGCACATGCAGGGAGCAACCTTAGACGTTCCGAATTCCTAGATTTTAGGGATAGGGAGTACTGACGTTTGGATTTTGCTGAATATCAAGGACTTCAACATGAGATCGTTCAGGTTAGGGGTATGGATCTGCACTCAACATGCAAGAGTCATCTTTTGATCCAGGGATTGACCGTGAAAGTATCGACCACTCGACAATGGCTTCACAATCCAGCACTTTGATTATCAGAATGTTAAGTCAATCAGTAGAGATATGACCAATAACCCCGTTTTAGGAATTAAAGTAGAATTAAAGTTTGCCGTTATCTTCACTTTAATTTTGCCCCTTGCTTTGATTTTACGCCATTTCTTGAGTCGAATTCCTGGCTGTACGGAAGAAGTAACGTATTGGTATTAAAGTAGGCTCTACCTTATTCCTGGGTTTTAGGGAAGGGGTAGGTCGCTTGTTGTTTTTTGCGGGGTTCGTGATTTTCTCCTTCAGATTCCCTCCACTTGAACTGTCAACGGACAATCAGTCAACATTCCAAAGATTTTACAAGCATCACTTCAATTTAGGGAGTAAATACCACATATTTTTCATTTGGAATGAGAGTTAATTTTATATTTCCGTAGGAGGTGACCAATCAAATGATGATTATCAACTTGGTCAAGAATGAAATGGCTGAGACCAGGGAGAGGATTGAGATTTTAGGTGAAAATTCACCAACCGTTTTACTGGATCAGCAGAAGTATGATCTGCTCCAAAGTATTGAAGCGTATATCAAGTCGCTGGTATGGGTTCAAAAGGAGCGAGATCGCCAGATTCTTCGTGATTTTATCGCCAGTCAACACGATTATCACGCGGTAGCGGAGAAACATCACTTACCAGTGGGCAGAGTCTATGCTCTAGTACACTCTGCTGCAGAAGTGTTGAATTATAGGTTGTCAGGGGTACTGGAGCATTTGCAATCCGGAAACCTCGCCAGGGCAGAAGAGGAATTTTATCAGGTAGTTGGACAAGCGGATAAGTGGCTGCTGAGTGTACATCAACAGTATCGTCCAATGGCGCACCAGGGGTTCGATATCTCCCAATGTGAAGAGGAGATTCGCTTTTTACAAAGTTTGAGTCAAGCTGATTTGATGGGCTTAGGCCAGGACAAAATGGAGCATTTACTGTATATCCTGTTCAACGATGACAATCGTTATCTTGTCGAAAAGACTCAATTGTACAAGTGCTTTAGTGGCATTCAAGGGATATCAGAAACGGTCAAGGCGATTGAGGAGTATCAACGATCAAAGAGTCCCATTATCAGGGTAGAGGAGTGAGTCGTTATGAATCCTTCACAATTTTCGTATGACAATCGTCAAGCCAATCCGGATTTATTGTGCATTGAGAATGATTTACACGCTCTTTTATATGGGAAGGGGACAACTCAGAGCAATTCACCAGTATTGGTGACGATCAACAATCCATCGCGAGTGACTGGTCAATTAGATTTAGGTGAAATAGAAGTAGATCGTTTTCCGCTTGATCGTTGGATGGCGAAAGCTCAGGCTTTATTTCTCTCTGAGAGGGGTATCCGGATTGCCGCAGCAGATATTACGAACAAATTACGGGAAGCGTTGAACACCTCGTATATCTTGTCTAGCAGTGTCGCCGTGGTGAGAGTGAATAAGCAGCGTGGTGTAGAATACGTACTGGTGACGAAAAATCCGGACATTGTTTCAGCTTTACGGACAAAATTAGCGCCAGCAGATCGGAAGAAAGGATTTGATCAGTTTCAAGCGCAATTCATGACCAGTTACACCGAGATCATAACTGGTACTTTTCAAGTGGTGCGGTTATTCGCAGACATTGATGGAATTCGGCTTCGCAAAATGCAAGTCAGTGCGAAAGGGGCACGACATGCCATTCCGTATTACGCAGTGAACAACTATGCGGCGAAATTGATGGGGATATTCAGTCTCCATCAAGTTCAATTAACGTATCGGGATGAGCAAGGTGCAGATGTTAGTTTGAAGACTTCGCTGATGAATGATGTAGTAGCCAAGTGGCTGGGAATATCGACCAATGATGTAGAGTTGTCCAAGTGGATTGATTGGAGTGATCCGTCCTCGCTGGGGTATATCTCTATGCCTGATCTCACACAGCGGGGAGAGTTTGTTTCTGTTCCAGTTTTGAACATTAAGAGTTTGCAGCCTGTAAAAAATATGTAGTTTCCTAAAGTTCCCTCATTTTGGTGTTGCCGGAATGGGGGTTTCTTGCAGTTTGGCGGTTCCAAATACGATTGGTACTGGGCAGCCTTTGTGCGCTGTTATTTTGCCGTCCCAATCCTAGGGTTTTGAGTTCCAAATCCTTTCCCATTTGTTCAGTGCCGTATCACTATCATTTCGGGAGTTCCAGTAATCCGGTTTTTTCACAATATCCAGTGATTTTGGGACAGCTATTTTTACATTGGTTGATTCGTATACGGATCAACTTTGAATTGGGGAGCGATTGCGATGTCGGCAAAAGTATGGGGATATGTACGGATATCTAAGGCGGAGCAGAATCCTAATCGACAGCTTGATTTGTTAATGCGGGAACATGGGATTCGCCGTGAAGACATCTTTGTGGATCAGATCAGTGGAACAAAGTTTGAGCGTCCTGCGCTGGCAGAGCTTCAAAAGGTATTTCGAGAAGGCGACACGGTAGTGGTAGAGTCGTTGAGTCGAGTATCTCGCAAAAGTGCAGATTTATTACAGTTGCTAGATGATTGGCAAAAGAGAGGAATCAATTTCATCTCGCATAAGGAACAATTGGATTTTTCCTCCACCACAGGTCGTTTGATCTTGACATTGCTTTCAGCGTTGAGCCAATTTGAACGCGACAATCTTCGTGACCGTGTGGTAGAGGGATTAGCGGCAGCCAGAGCAAGAGGTCGCGTTGGGGGTAGACCGCGAACTGACCAGAAATCGCTTGAGAAGGCATTGAAACTGTATGAAGCCAAGTCCCATTCAATTCAAGAGATCACTGAGATTACAAAAGTGTCGAAATCGGTTTTATATCGGGCATTAAAGGCTCGACGTGAATTGGAGAACGTCACCAGTGACTAAAAAATGAAGAGTCATATACGAGTGATCAGGCGAAACTATGTAGAAATTTAACAGTTAAATTCATTTTGGTGACCATGACTCGTGGTATCGTGGCAAGAATGACATTTTTATCCGATATTGAGGAGATAGAATTGCGGCAGGTACAGTGTTAGGGGTACCTGCCGTTTAGGGGTAGCGAGTCCAGGGGGGGGGCAGATGGTGTGCCTTCAAACACCGCTAGTATCGCCAGTACCTTCAGAACTGCCATCTGTATTGGTGGAGCATCAGGGGTTGGAGATCACCTGAACCTCTATGAACCTCCAAACACCACCAGTACCTACAATACCGCCATTCGAAATTGTAGACTAGACAAACGTTGAAACAATCGCCAAGCATCACAAACGATGACAGACATTCAAGTTTCAAGTTACCGTAGTAAGAGAATCAAACGCAAACTCCAGCATCTGGAATCCGACGACTTCCGTATGGTATGCTCGTCGAAGACGAGCATACCTCAATTGGCACCGTTGACTCGTCAGAATATAAACCTAAACCCTCAATTTTTTAAGTGGGATAGTTGCTGTCAAAATGCCATTCAGGGAACTGCCATGAACCGCTAGTACCACTGAATGGATTTGAATATCCGTTGATTAAGTGTTGCTGTTATAAAGATCATTCTCGATATGAAATCGTATATTTCGTATGGTGTCGGTTTCGATGCGATCATCATAGAGTAGAATTTCGCCACGCATCACCCGCAACTTTTCTGAATTGATCTTTTCTGAAATGATCTTGTAAGCATCATTAATGCTTTTGATTTCAAGTCTGTGGTCAAGAAATTGATAGAGATAAGGATTTTTGGAATAGGCAATTTTCTGATGATTGTTATTTTCTCTTATTTTGAAATTGGCATTTTTCAGTGCTTTGAATAGATTGAGGAACTGAGATTCCAGGGTAACGAGAATAGGGAACTTTCCACCATCATCATTTAACCCAAGGAGGTATTCCGGATTTACATCTAGAGCGCATGCCATGTCAATAAAATTATTGATACGGGGGAGTTTTGTGCCAGATAGATAATCTTTTATCGAGAGATCAGATAATTGTGTGCGTCGAGCTAATTCTTTATTCGATACACCATATTCTTTCGCGATGGTATCAAAACGATGATGAAAGTTGTTGAATATGTCATTGTCAGTGATATCGGGGCAGGGTGTTTCCCTATTCATCCGCGTCATTGGATCAATGGGGATGGTATCCAGAATGGTATCCCACAAAATAGGGAAATAAAGTTCTGGATCAATTTTTTCATCCAGATGACTTATTTTCTTGAAGGACTTTCCTTCTATGATCGTGGAGAATATTTCCTCACTATTGATTTGATCATTCGTTTCATTTTTCATGAAATTTAGAATAATTGGTAATAAAGTCGGAAGAATTGATTCCAGATCTTCACCTACATCGACTCTCTCAAAAAATTCCTCAAAGTATTGGTTCGTGGGAGATACGATGATCTCTTTCGATACAAAATCTGCATTTACTTTTATTCCTGGAATAGACAATGCTCGAAGTACATTGACGAGCAACGAACTAACAGTTTGCGGTTCAGGATAGATGAGTTCCCCCCAGTCTAATCCCAATAGATAGTACAAATCCACTCCTAATTTTCGAGCAATCTTGATGGCATTCGATATGCTCGGTTCTTTGGGGGTTGTTAAGGTGTAGGTTTTCATCGTTGCATCATCAATATTGACTAACTCCGCGAAATTTTCTGGTGATATCCCTCTTTTGGAAATCAATTTTCTTAGCCGAAAACTGAACAATGCCAGTCGTTTCGCGTGAATCATTGATTTATCATCTGAAAATTCTTCCATGCCGCTCACTCCATCCCTTCAATGTGTGGTGACAGATAGTCAAGTGTCAAGTTACCGTAGTAGGGCAACCAAACGCAAACCCCAGTATCTGGAACTCGATAGATTCCGTAGGGTATGCTCGTCGAAGACGAGCATAGTTACACGGTGTTAGTTACCTAGAATCTAACACGAGCCACTTATCTTTTCCAGAGGTGTGGATGGGGGGGCGGACAAAGAGCAATTCAGCGTCAAGTTACCGAAGTAGGGCATCCAAACGTAAACTCTCGTATCCTGACCTGAACGAATTCTGTGAGGTATGATCTCAAGTGAAAAGAGTTAACACGGCGCCGGTTAACTGAATGTAACACAAAACACTATTTTTCCGAGAGGTGTGGATGGGATGTCGTACAAGCTCTTAAGTGGAATGCAATCGCTAGGGGGTCATCAGGATGTTGAGGCTTCAAACCCAGTTCATGAGCATTGGGAGTGGGAGCTTTTATGGGGCGAGCATCCGGACTTCCCAACAAAAACTTACGCAGTGCGTGGCCAATCCAAGTTGGCGGGGAATTACGAGAAAACTTTTCTAGAAGTGACATTTCGCAAGGATCGGCAGGAGATTTTGTTCCAGCTTAACGTCATTGGGTTCTTTGAGGAGAAATGGTTCGCTGACTTGACGAATCACATCAAGTACCTGAAGAGTAATGGCATTTTTCGGGAGGTTCCTTCATTGATCCCCTACATCAATCCAGGCATGGAGAATGAACAGAACTCGCAAGGGAGTGACTGGTGGCATGACACCCACTATCAGAATAAAGTCGTGAATCCTATAAATGGAGGGGGAAATCGTGAGTAAATTGCGTAAACAGCGTGCTGGTGGGAGATCCACCAGCACCAAAACCAAATCACTGATTCCATTCATGGGTGGGAAATACAAGCTTGCATCCAAAATCGTTCCGATCATTACCTATGCCAAGGACGCGTTTGATCTGACAGCTTATCGAGAATGGTGTGGAGGCGGTGGTCGCATTTTGCTCAATTTGCTGCCCGATCTTTTTGAAGAACGATGGTATAACGACCTCGACTTAGGGTTAGCCCAACTCATGGCCATTGTTGGAGATTCCGATGGGGTAAACCTGTTGAAAGAAATTTTGTGGGAAGCGGGCGTGGGTCAAGATGTGTTTTTGAGCGCCAAGCAATCAAGGGAAAATAATGAGAATGCCCTGATGGGGGCAGCAAGTACCTATATTGCCACCACGCAATCTTATGCAGCAGGCATGACATCTTATAGTAATGTGTTAGAGAACTATGAGCATGGTGAGAACTACTACAATCGAATGGAAACGTTGGAATCCTACCAGGCCATATTGGATGGGGTCAAGGTCACTGCCGGAAATTGTTTTGAATTGTTAGAAGAATGTCAACACGATGAGTTCGCGTTGCTGTACCTCGATCCACCATATTATCCCAGTTCAATGAAAACTCAAAACCATTATGGAGAGCGTTCTTGGGACATTTTCGAACACCAGATTCTTGTTGGAAAGTTGTTGGAAACCGAGATGAAAGCGGTGCTGTCTGGGTACGACACCGATTGTTACCAACCGCTTGTGGACGCAGGATGGACAAAAATTCACCTTGGTGAAGTCGCAGTCTCTTCTAGTGGGGCAGCGCGTGTGAAAGCGCATGAATATGTTTGGATCAATTTTGATATTCCGGACGAGTTGCTGGATAAAGTTAGTGAACCGGAGTAGGAAATTGTTTGGTCATCAGGTAGAAAGTCATTACAGCAATCTCGATAAAAGTTTAACGACTATAGACTTGAATCCCCTCGGCACAAATGGTAAGACAACACACACTACCTTTTGAGCCGAGGAGGGATGACGGGACAGAGAGAGGGGTCACAGATGGTCATTTCGGATCAGCAATTCATCACGGTAAACGAATTTGCAAGGCTGTTACGGATTGGTAAGAACACCGCTTATGCATGGGTCGGTGAGGATGGATTTCCGAAAGTCATTTACGGACGAAGTATCCGAATTCCAGTTGAGCCTCTTGCACGTTACATGGCAGATAAGTTTGGCATCGACATTGCTTCATGAACAAGGGAGTCTGCGGGACTATCACCGTCCCCCAGCAAATTCATCAAGACGAGACAGATTTTGATGGTAAGCCGATCAAAACAGGCATAAAATCAACAGTTTATTTTTCAGTCGTGAAGACGAATCGTGGGAGGGGAATTATAGGAAGTTTTTTAACTGATTTGAGGGGATTGAGTCGAGGTAGGTGACAGTGTTTTAAGGGACATTGCGTTAAGGTGAAAAAGAGACCAGGGGGTACCGCCAGTACCTCCAGCACCTCCAGTACCGCTATTGACACCAAATAAGGAGGACGATCACATGGGAGCCAGTGTCACAAAAGTGGGAACGCGTTGGCGCATCACCTATGATTTCGGCGGTACGACTGCTGAGGGCAAGCGCAATCGTAGCCACGAATACGTGAAGACGGAGAAGGAAGCGATACGGAAAAAAAGGGAATTCATTGAGAATCAAAAGATTGGGATTGAATGCTTTCCCAACCAAATGACGGTGGCAGACCTGCTAGAGAAATGGCTTGAGGAAAAGGTCAGCATCGAATGCGAGAAGACCACGAAGTACGGGTATTCAAATATCATTCATAAGCATCTGATGAATAGTCGAATCGGCAAAATCAAGGTACAATCACTGAAAAAGATCGATATCCACAATTACTATCGCGAATTGCAAGATAAGGGATTGTCAAAGAACACCATTCGTAAGCATTACGCTGTGTTGAAACAAGCCTTGGATTTTGGGCAATCATTAGAGATCCTTTACCGAAATGTAGCGGCAGAGGTGAAACCACCAGAACCAGACGATCATCAGGTCGGGAAAACGTACAAGCCGGAACAGGTATCACGTTTGCTGGAATTAGTGAAAGTAACAAAGCTGGACGTCGCTGTTCACTTGGCGGTGGGTTTGGGGTTACGACGTGAGGAAGTGATGGGTCTGAAATGGGAACATGTCGATTGGCAGAATCGCTTACTTCATATTATAGAGGTGCGCACTGCAGCAGGTGCGAATGAGGGAAAGAGCATCATCAAGGCTCCAAAGACGCGGAAAAGTCGCCGAACCTTGTATCTCTTTGATGCGGTCTATGAAGCGCTCTTGCGGAACAAAGCATGGCAGGATGAGCAGAAGGAATTGCTGGGTGATCTGTTTCAGGATTCAGGGTATGTGGTGGTGCGGTATGATGGGAAACCTTACAGGGTGAATAGCATGTCCGACCATTTTCTGGACTTCCTGAAGAAGCATAACTTGCCACATATTCGTTTTCATGATCTCAGGCATACCTGCGCCAGTTTGATGCACTATGGCGGGGTGGGGATCAAAGAGATTTCGGGAATTCTTGGTCACAGCAATTTAAGCACAACCAGCGAGATTTATACGCATTTGCTAGATGAGACGTTTGTGGATCAGTTGAGTGTGATGGACAGGTATTTTCCCAAATGATAGGAATAAGTGATCAAGAATCTAATTGACTAACCAGTTGATAAAGGGTATGTTATCCATGAATGGTGTGTGAATTAACGGTATAATTCACACACCATTTATGACTGAATACACTTGATATGTTTAACGAATAGGATTGGGCACTCGATGGATGCAAACCAAAGAAATTGCGACTATAATTTTAATGATATAAATTATTGATAAATTTAATACAGATGATCGGACGCATCGAATATTTGTATAAAGGTATGTATTTAAAGGGGTGACATGTGAATATAAATAGATTTCAGTTAAGTAGATTTGGCTACATGGAACAGAAATTCAAGCTAGATATCGAAGGAACTGTAATCTGTGATTTCGGTAAAAAATTACACAAATGCAATGTTTCTGTTAGGGTTCAATTGAGAACATCCATTAACTTAAAAGGTGTATATATTCACATAAATATGTATAATGCAGATAAGAAACTGATTTTTCTGGATTCCATCTATTTTGAAACCCTTGATTCAACCATCAATCGAGTTTTAAGTTATAATTTTCCGCACACTGAATATCCAATTAAAGTTATTGCATATCCTAGTTATTTTAAAAATTTTTATGGATATAGATTGAAGTTATTATTGAACGCAGAGAGTGATGGTGAGTTGAATAAAATTAATAAATTAAAAACAGAAACTCTTGAAGAATTAGAAAAAAAGCATGGAATAGAAATAAGAGGTAATGCCTTTTCTCAATATGATGAAGATCAAGAAGAATACGAAATTGAAGTATTATTTGAAGCTATCGGGGATGAATTGGATTACAGATTGGATTATGTTATAAATGTGTATAATAGTGCCGGTTTATTAATCGGAGTTGATACTTTATACACTAACTCCAAATTTGATGGCTATCAATCATATAGCCAAGCAGTGTATATTTCAAATGGAGAAACGCCCAGTAATATAATTATCTATCCAAAACCAAAAAGTAGTTGAGGTATCGCGTGGATAATATTGTAGAAGTAATTCAAGAACAATTTATAAATGAAGCTAAACAGTCACCAATGTTACTAGCGGATCTGGCTAACATGGAAATATACATAGCTGAAAGTTACCAAAATAGATCTCTGATAGAATTACTTCAGAATGCAGATGATGCTAATGCTCGTTCCTTTTTTTTTCAAACATTTGGATCTCAAGTGGTAGTTGCTAATGATGGACGTGATTTTACTAGTGAAGATATTCAGTCCATTTGTCGGAGCGGTGCTTCGACAAAGGCTCGTGGAACGGGGACAATAGGGTATCGTGGGATCGGATTTAAGACGGTCGTTAATTTTGCAGCAGAGGTTCATATAATTGGCCGAAGTTTTAGCGGTATGACTTTTTCACGTGAATTAACTCGTAAAAAACTTGGGATGGACATAGAGGTTCCTTTGATTCGTGTTCCGCATCAGTACAAACCTTCAGTTGAACATATAAAAATATCTAAGCAGTTGTTTGATAAGGGATACACAACAATATTTATATTTGAAAATTTATATAAAGAAAGATTAGAAGATGAAATCGAGTCATTTGAACCAAGTTCTTTATTGTTTTTAAGACATATAGAACGAGTTGAGTTTGTAAGTAAAGAAATTAATATAATTACTGCCAAGAGAATAAATAATGACTATGGAGAAACTATCTACATTCAAAATTTGCAAGATGAAAAAGAAAAATGGAATGTCTTTCGTAATCAAATTACTAAAGAATCAACAACTGCTTTGGCTTTTTTGCTTGATGATCGAAATGAATATAGCCCCTTGGATAGTACACGATCAGTGGTTCATTCATTCATGCCGACAAACGAGGAAATCGGTCTTCCAATAAAAATTAATGGGGATTTTTCAACTGATCCTTCTAGGACAAAATTAGTGTGGGATGATTTTTCAATTGCAGAGTTAAATAATTCATTAAATAGTATATTTGAAATGGTTAAATTATACACAGAAAATAATAAAATATTTGATGGAAGCAATTTATTTCAAATATTATCATCATTTACTGAAAGTGTTGCAGCAAGATTTAGAAACAAGAAACGGTTTAGTGATCTTTTAATCAGTGGAATAAAAGAGCGATTTAGTACTGAACCTTGGTTCTATGATTCAAAAACAGGCAAATATGTTAGTCCTAATGGGATGAGAATAAATCCATCATGGTTAAACCAAAAAGATTTTGTGCAGTTATGTGAGTCTTCTGGATTGGTTCCATTAGAAAAATCTTATGAAGCCATGTTTCCTGGTCTTCTTGTATTTGCAGCGCGTTGTGGAATACGTCCGATGTCAATCTATGATGCATTGGAATCGACAGCGATTGTTGATATTTCTACAAGAGGAAAAGTTGAAACTTTTATGGAAACAATTAGAATATTTCGTTTTAATTTTGATGAAGCTTCCAAAAGGACAGTGTTGGATTCAAAAATTATAAAGTTTGAATCTGAGACCAAGAAGATCGCGGATATTAATTTTGAGGACAAAATAAGTGAAAATTACTTAAAAGTCTTAAACGAGTATGCCGTGAATTTTTCTGATTTAAATTGGTTTTTCAAGCAAATCGGTTTGGATTTTTATCTAAATACAAATAATGAAGTGGATGTTAGTCAAAGCGGTACCACTACAACGAATGATGTTTTTGGGAACTCAATTAGAGCTAAAATTATAAGCAACGAAATTGTTAAAAAAAATGAAAACATAGAGATTGCAGAAGTTGTGACAGCACATGGTGAAGATTTTATTGAAAAATTAAACGAAGAAATAGTTATGAAGGTAAATAAAGATATTCCGATTGAATCATATTTATTTGAATACAACACAAGAGATATTCAAGCCCAATCATTAAGTAAAAACATCATTGATGAGTCCCGAAATGTCTATACACAATCCATAACCCGATGGAGATCTGCGGAAATTAACCTTGCTGCTCTTCTAGTAAGAATGAATGGTGTATTACGTGTTGCTGATGTAAGCAAGAGCAACCTTGGTTATGACTTAGAAGTGCATAGAAAATCTGGTGTGGAGTATATAGAGGTGAAAAGTGTCTCAAATATTGGAGATGGTTTTGCAATGACAAGTAATGAGTTTTCTACAGCTAGTGAACATGGGGAACAATATGTTATTGCAATTACCAAACAAAACTACGAAGGTATGGAAGTGTGCTATATCAGAAATCCTGTACAAAGGCTTAAGTTAATAAAAAGGATAACAAGATGGGAATGGGCTTGCGATGAGTATGCAGGAGATATTGTGAAATACAAGTTTCAGTGATTTATTTTATTAAGGGCGTGGTTAATCGTGGTAGGAAAACTTATGGTGGAGAGAATTGAATCATTAGAACAAAAATTTGGGATTGAAATTCGTGCGGTTGCTAATTATGAATACAGTGATGATGAATATACGGTCATGGTTTTGATGGATATTTTGGGAGATGAGTTAGAAAGAAATTTGATGATAACAATTAATATATATGACGAATTAGGAGAATTAATCGATACTGATTATCAAATAATCATTGCGGAACATTTTGTTGGTATAAAAACCACAAAGGATACTTTTTTTATAACGGGAAGGGTTCCTGTTAAAGTATTGATTTATGTACAACCGAAGTGATGGTAGTTTCTATTTCCACGAAGAATACAAAAATAACTAATCAGGGATGAGAAAATGGAAGTCATCAAAAAAACTACACGTGATTCAGTCAAAGAGTTTATTTTGAAAAGAGATCAAGAGGGGCATAAAAATCCATATGAAAAGGCTAAAGAAATAGAACGATTACCTGATTCTTGGTTCTTAGTGAATCTTGAAAAGGAAGAATTTTTTAACTTGGTATTTTTACAAATGGAAAAAGGTTGGACAGATCCAATTTCTCATCCCTCGCGGCTTTTAATAAATGCTGCTCGTGAAGCATTCAACGTCCCATTATCTAACGAGAGATTTAATAACTATAGGTATAAATATAGTGAAATGGGAGGGACTATAGATGAAGAATCTGCTATAATATTGAGAAGAACTAAGTTTTATACGAACGAAAATGAAGGTAAATGGTATATAATTGATGGTAATGGTCGATCTTTAGCCTACGCTATGGCGCTTTTAGAAGGTTTAAATTATGATCCAGTATATGCATATCTAAATGATGCGTTTTTAGCAATAAAATAATTATTTAATAATTCTATTTAGTCGTGATAATAGTATCAAGCAATCTTGCAGAAATTCTACTTTACACCGTAACACGAGATAACAAATAGGCGATCTTTCTCACCGAATTCAACGGTTCTGTATCCAATGCTGTATCCAAAGGGGACAATACGCTGCAAGATTCGATGGGAGTAGCAGGGACAAGATAAGAAATAGAAGCCGGACAAAGTCCGACAACCCGGGATAATCAGGGAAAAGATACAACGAGGAGAGAGATGGGTGGAATCAGTTCGATTCCCCTCGCCTCCACCATGCAAAACCACGACCCATATTTTGGGTAGATGCCCAGTTCCCTTTCGGGGACTGGGTTTTTCGTAAAACGATATACAATAGGTTAACTGTAAGCGAGGGATAGTTTTTGAGCGCGTTAGTAAAAGACATAGAGCGATGTTAAGTTCTACTTCCCGTAATAAAAATCAAATGATGGTCTTATTTGTTTACTAATTACTGACTTGGCATTTTTACGAGTAAAGATTGATAGTAGACTGAAATTTTATGTTTACAAATAAATAAAGCTATATTATGCTCATAGTGTACCACTTAATGCGGTACAAATAGTACTTTAGGTACACGATGGGGCCAGGAGGGGATTTGGGCATGTGGTTGCAAATAAACCCCAGGTCATCAATCCCAATGTATCAGCAGGTGATTGACGGTGTAAAAAGCGCGATTGCAAAGGGATGGATTCAACCTGGTGAAAAATTGCCAGCGATTCGCGAACTAGCTATGGAGCTAACGATCAATCACAACACAGTGGTGAAAGCTTATGCGGAATTAGAACGTGAGCATGTGATTGAGGTGGTAAGAGGACGAGGTACATTTGTCACACAACAACCGTTTGTACCTAATGCAGAAGTTCGCATTGGAGGACTTCGCGAATCAGTATTACGACTTGCGATTGAAGCCTATCACTTACAAATTCAAGATGATGAACTGATCGGCATGATGAAGCAGGCTTTGGATGAACTGCATGGAAAAAACAGACTCGGAGGGGATGAGTCGTGACAGTGAATGTGATTGAAACAGAAGACTTGATCAAATATTTTGGCGATAAGCCTGTGGTGAATAAGGTAAATCTGAAAATTCCTGAAGGAACCATATATGGAATCGTGGGGCCAAACGGGGCGGGAAAAAGCACACTTTTGAAACTCATTATAGGGTATTATTGGCCAACTTCAGGAGTAGTCCGCGTTAAGGGAAAAGTATGTTCTCGCGATGATGCTTCATTTCGCCAAACCATTCAACTAGTGAGTGCGGAGTGGGGGTTTTTCAACAGTTTTCGAATTCGCGAGCTCATTAGGTATTATGGTCTTTTGTATGATCGATTTGATCAAACGAGATGCTCCAGACTCCTCAATGCGCTTGAATTGTCCAACAAATCGCGAGTACGTTCATTGTCTCTCGGTATGAAGACGCAACTGCGGTTGGCCTTATCCCTTGCATCCCGTCCTTCTGTTTTGCTTTTAGATGAGCCAACCAATGGGCTGGATCCAGTGGTAAAACGGCAATTTCTTCAACTTATCGTACAAGAAGCAGCAGTGGACGGCACCACCATTCTAATTGCCACCCATCATTTAGATGATCTTGATCGCATTGCAGATGGGGTAGCTGTGATGCATAAGGGACAATTGATCGCAAGTGAAACAATGGAATCATTGAAAACGAAATTTAAGGAAATACAGTTGGTCTTGCCAAGTGGCATTCCGGATTCGATTCGCAAATTGCCGGATATCATCTCTATTCAACAAAAAGGAAATTACTATACAATCACAGTCAATAGTTCATTAGAACCGATCCTTGGCTTGTTGCAGGAAGCAGGGGCGTTACACCTTGAGGTGACAGACTTGCCATTTGATGAGCTGTTTCTAAAATTGATGGCGCAGGAGGGGTATTCTCGTGAAAGTCTCTTACTTTAAGACCAATAAAGCTGCCGTCTTTCGAGAATGGAGAATTAGCCGTTCCTGGTGGCTTGGCATCGGCGTCTTATCCTTATGGGCACCCATTTTCAACGTCATTGCCGTGATAGAGAATTTGAAATGGGGAACCGTCTCTCAAAGTGTATTCTGGTATGCTTTGGTTCCTGCGTTGTATGGGTTTCATTCGTTTTCAAGCGTAATGTTGCCCTCCTCTCATTTTCATGCCTATTCTGACCCGATCATAAGTGCAGTATGGGTATTGATCGCCGTAATCATTGGGGTGATTCCATGGGCAACGGATCGGTCAACTGACGGTATTTATTCAGCATTAAGCGCGCCAATCAAACGATCGGAAATGATTTTTGTCAAATTTAGTTTTGGTTTAGTGATCGTGTTAGGAATACAACTTTTTCGCGGATTATTGTTGATATTGTTGAATTCGTGGGCGGGTGCGCCAATAGGATGGAATCTTTTTGCTAGCTGGTGGTTGACTAATACGCTGGCTATGGTGGTGGCGATGACCACGGCGCTTTTCCTGGCTTCCATCATGAAGGCGTGGTTTTTTGCAGCGTTGAGTTCGTTAGTCGTTCTATCCATTCCATTTGCCATCGCTTCTTTTTTGGATGAGGTTATTCACTATACGTCTTCTCTATGGGTTGCGCCCCCTCCTTTTGCAAGTATGGCTCATGTTCCTGATCCTTTCGGTTGGCTGAGAGCATTGTCGCCCATTTTTTGGACGGGTGAGGCAGAATCTGCAAGTGGGTCGCAAATGTCCATGCAGATCTATTTTTCCACGGGAACTCATTTTCTGTTTATGGCAGGTTGGGTATGGATATTCTATCTTAGCTGGATTGTAGTGGTGTTGTTGCTAGCAATCCGGTTGTTTCGCGGAATTCCAGCGGAGAATTTGACTGACTTCTTTTTCTATCCCTCTATGTGGAAATGGGGGATGGGTGCGATTAGTATTTTATTGGGATATATTTTAACGAATGGTAGCAGCTTCATCCCTCATTATGGAATGGTTTTTATTATTCTGTTCCTGCTTTATACTATCATTATATTTTTCATTGTCAGGTTCTTGATTCGTCTTTACTGGCGGATTCGAAAGGAATAGCGTTGATTATTGAAATTAGTAGCGTTGTTATTTGGGATGGTCAGTTGGCTGTTATTGTTAATTGAGATATACTGGGGATAGGCAGTCGGAGTTCCGAGGAGGCCATTTTATGAGTGCGAATGTGAATCGTCTTTTGGAGGAATTCAAGAGACTGTCTGACGAGGAAAAACGTGAAATGATTGAGAAGCTTGAGGCTGAGGATTTTTATACGCACGTTCTTCAACATGCGTTGAGTGAGTGGAATGACCCTAAAGACGATGCCTATAATGATTTATAAGGCGGGAAACATCGTCCTAACTTTTTTTTACTTTTGCCGACTTGTCGAGCAGTAAGAGGTGACCAGTACTGATCATGTCGAGTGAATCGTTGCATCGTGATCGCGGGGAGTACATTGGTTTAATGATTACGTCACACGAGGCCCCAGACTCCTGGAATGTTGAGGTGAAGGATTGGCGGCAAGCCAACCTATTGTTCCCGTCAGTTGTTCGTGTAGGTAAGGTGTTCGGTCTTGAAGAAGTTAGCATCACACGGCGGTTAGGTGAGATGAGTGAAAGTGATTTTGTTGATGTTATTAAGCAGTTTAGAAAAGCGGTGACTTAACATGAAACGCTTCATGAGAGGGAAGTTTTTTGTGTATTCGCAGTCTGGACAGATACACCAATTTAATAGAATCAGACAAGGGAATCGTGTACAGTAAGGTGAGCGGGTTGTGGCTCCATACTGATCTCGGTTCTTTCTGTTTTATATCACCACTGTTTCAAGCGCAAGCCCACCCGCAATCAGGTAAATAATCGTCGTCAGATTTTTGACGGATTGATAACCCCTTGCCCTTCGTTTTGTGCTTTGAATTAATCCGTTAATTGCTTCCATGTTCCCGTTGGTCACTTTAGAGGTGAACCATCTCAAAATGACTTGTTTGTGCTGCCGGATGGTTTTGGCGGCGTTCACCACATCGGGGATCTGGCTATGGGTAGCCCAGTAATACTAATCATCCAGAAATTAACCAAGAATTCATCCGGAGATTTAAAATATGGAATATGGAAAAAGGGTAAACCATCAGTAATCAGCGTCACTAAAAAATTAGGGCTTTCACGTGCTACTTTTTATCGTAAGGTAAAACAATTAAATCTATAGGTCATGCCGATCTGGAACGAAATAGTTGAATTTTAAAATTTGAATGCCTAAGCATGATGGGTAGATGGAAGAGAAAATGGGGCAAAAAATCACAGAAATCGAAAAAGAAGCGATTCGAGATTTGTACACAAAAATCAAAGATGAATTCTTTGTCGATAAAATCATATTGTTTGGGTCAAAAGCACGTGGAGATGCAGAAGAATATTCCGATGTGGATCTTCTTGTTCTTACAAATAAAGAGAAAACACGAAATGATCGCGAAAAACTTTCTGACATTGCCGCAGATATAAACATCGACTATGGAGTAGCACTGAGTTGTCTTTATTTTAATTTATCAGAGTGGGAACTGGGAGATAACGTAAATCCGTTTTTGAAAGACAACGTGGAGAAAGAAGGGATCGTGATCAATGTATCGTGAAAAGTCAATGGATGTTATGTTGCGAAAAGCGAAGGAAAAATTTGAATCTGCAATTGATGATCTGCAAAAAGGTCGATACGACAGTTGTATCAGCAATTTATACATTCCGCTTTTCAAACTGTCACTGCCTATATGATCGGAAAGGATCAAGCAACAAACAAACATACACATGCACGAGCCTATGTAAATCGAGAATTAGCTAACACAGGATTGATATTGAAAGAGTCTGCGAAATTGAACAATCAACTTATGGATGACCGTTCAGACGCTGACTACAATGTTGTTGGGGATAGATTGAGTTGGGGATGTTAATAGAATAACTGGCCCTCTTTTGCTTCGATTTTGCGGTATAGGGTCCAACCGTTTCTTTCTAAGTAGCGTTTTAACTCCCCAAAATTAGGCATTCAATAACTGCCTCAATTCCTGTTCATTTTCGCATAAGGCAATTCGCAAAATATAGGGGAGATGCGCTTTTCGATTAGGCGCATAGCGATAGGCGTTGATATGAGCCAGGTATTCTTCTGCGTAGACCTGCAATTGTTCAAGGAGATCGTTCGTGGCTTCTTCTTTCGTAATACCGTTGGCATAAAGATTCAGCACATCCAATGCCAATGTAATAGACCCATCTTCTTCGGGGATTTCGCCAAGCATAAAAGAAAATCCAGTAAGCAATTCTTTTTGTGTTTCAGTATCAATCAACATGACATTTTTTTCTGATTGTTTGCGTTTTCGAATAATTTGCGGTTGATTGGAAATTACTTTGTCCACGACAGCCGTTAAATGGCTTCGAGCGTCAGTAAAAGAGTGTTCTAAAAACATCGTCATCGCCTCCTTCTCCCTTCTGTTGTTCAAGTATTGAACTGTATTTGTACAATATGTACAGATAGATTATATGGTATGCTTCGACATTAAATTTTATGATAAGTGTTGTCAAAGCAAATTATTAAAATCATCATCAGGAATTATTCACTTCAAAAAGTATTATTCTTTTGAGTTAGGTTAAAATGATATATTAAGGGGGAAACATAGCCATTGTAGGGGCGGTGCTCGGTATGCTGTGGGCAGAAGCTAGGGAAAAATTCCCTGACCGATTTTTATTGGTTGAGGAGTTAAAGTCCCATGTAGAAAATGGAAGTAAAATTGTTGATGAAGTGGTTGTCATTGATACTGTTCCTGATTCTGAGGCGACTGCAATGCTTCTAAAGTGTAAAGATAACAAGATTGTAGCCCATACGTCAAACCCCAAGTTAATCATTATCCTCAATCATCACTATGGTTTTAGGGGTAGAATCTATGAAGGACGAGGGAATGTGATTGTGGACGTGGACTGAAAGCTGGTATAGAACATGATGGGAATCTCCGAGCTAGTTCCTGTAGCCCTTTCTTATTCCTTCACTTGCTCCTTTGCACCCATATAGTCCTGAATAGCCTCCAAAAACTGGCGGCCGTAGCGCTCTGCTTTGACCTCCCCGATGCCTTTGATTCGCAGCAGCGATGCCAGATCCGTAGGGCAAACGGATGCCAATTCACGCAATGTGGTGTCCGGAAAGATCACGTACGGGGGAACCTCATTCGTGATCGCGAGTTCGCGGCGCAACTCGCGAAGGCGTTCAAATAAGTGGGGGTCAAAGACGAAATTGTCCTTACTCGTCGCGGCTTTTACCTGTAACACTTTCATCAACACTCGTACTTCTTGTTTTAACACCGGACCAGCTTTAGGCGTGAGTTGGAGAATGGGGTACTGCCCTTCGCTCATGCGCAAATAGCCTTCCGTCAACAAAAATCGAACATAGCCCATGACTACCTTATCTGACAGTCCGCGCATCAGTCCATAGGTGGATACCTTATCCAGTTTCGCATCAATGATCTTCTTTTCCCTCGAACCTCTTAATACCCCGACCACTATCTTGATCCCATAGCGTTCTCGCAATCGGAGTACGCATGAAAGGATCTGTTGCGCCACAATGGTGATATCCTCCACATCAAACGCTTGTTTACAATTGCTGCATTGCTCGCAATCTGCCTCTGGCTCCTGACCAAAATAGCGTAAAATGAAAGACTGTAGGCACTGCGTGGTTTGACAATAATCGACCATGGCGTAAAGCTTCTTTAACTCGATCCGCTGCCGTTCCTCGCTCCCTACGCTTTGCTCTATTAAAAACTTTTGCACCCGGACATCCTCTGGACTATAGAGGAGGATGCATTCGCTCGGGTCGCCATCCCGTCCTGCACGGCCTGATTCTTGGTAATAGGACTCAATATTTTTAGGCATATTATGATGGATAACGAATCGCACATTTGATTTATCAATTCCCATGCCAAACGCATTGGTAGCCACGATGACCTGAACCTCGTCGAATAGAAAGTGATCTTGATTAGTCGCCCGATCAATATCATCCATGCCGGCATGGTAACGCCCGACAGCATACCTTTTCTCCTTGAGATGCTGGTATAAACTATCGACTTCTTTGCGAGTCGCTGCATAGATAATGCCTGTGTCATTTGGATGTTGCTTCAGGTATTGCGTGATATAATCACGCCTGTCCCAACCCGACAAAACGGAGAACGATAAATTTTCCCGGCCAAATCCGGCGATATAAACCTCGGGATCAATCAGATGCAACGAGTTGGCGATATCTCGCGTCACCTCGGGTGTCGCCGTTGCCGTCAGTGCCACCACGACAGGGCGATCGTCCAGTTGCTCCAGGAACGGGGCAATTAATTGATAACTTGGTCGAAAGTCATGCCCCCAATGGGACAAGCAATGCGCTTCATCAACCGCTACTAAGCTTGGTCTAAACTGGTTCAACCATCGTACGAAGGAGCTGGATTCCAGCCTTTCTGGCGACACATAGAGAAGTTTGTAGGATCCTTGCTCGGTGTTGTGGACGCGTTCTCGCAATTCCCTCGCATTCAGTGTGCTGTTGATGAACGTTGCTGGTATCCCAATGGTCGTTAAGCTGTCCACCTGGTCTTTCATCAAGGAAACGAGGGGTGAGATGACAATCGTTATCCTGTCCATAATCATGGCGGGAATCTGGTAACAGATTGACTTTCCGCCGCCCGTTGGCATAATCCCAATCGTATCCTTTCCCTCTAGTACTTTACGAATAATGTGCTTCTGGCCGCTCCGAAATTCGTCGTAGCCGAAATGTAACTTCAAAGCTTGCTCTGCCGATTCCATATGGCTGAAGTGATCCATTATACTCGAGGGTAAATAGAAACTTGTGGTTCAAATTCGTTGCGAAATCGGTATAGTTGCGCAGGGCGAGCCGAATATATAGTGGATTTCTTCGGATTTCCTTGTTCGTCCCAAACTTCCTCCAACATGCCATCCCTTGATTTTGTCTTAACGAGATCCCGTGCAAAATTGGAAGTGGAGGGAGTAAAGGTTGGCACCACTGCAGAAATCACTTGGTGAAGTTCAGAGATCGTGAATTCCCTGGGTAAAAGTTTCACTGCAATCGTCGTGGTCAACATTTTATTCTGCACAAACTGAATGGCATCTCTAATGATTTTGCCGTGATCAAAAGCGAAATCAGCCTCGTCAATTTTGGTATTCCCATCCTCCGACTTATACAGCATCTTATCTTGCACTTCCATGTTAACTTGAAACAATCGGGCCTGCTTCGCATCTCCTCCAGCTCGCAAACCCGAAAGTAGTTCTTCATTCACTAGTGCGATAAAGGCTACTGAGGGAATTTTACCGCGTGGGTCACGGTCTGGCCGATAATATGTACTCAGCTGCTCTAGGTAAATCTTATTGCTTACTTGTCCGTCTCCAATGGAGCCAGCATCCGGGTAGGTCTCTTCCTTTAGTTCGCGAATTGCCGCTTGCTCCAGGGTTTCTGTCTCAATGTCAGTAAATCCCCCTGGTAAGGCCCATTTATCTTGAAATGGTTCATGTAGTCTCTGTACCAACAACAGTTCCAATGAACGTTTGGGATATGACTTCAGCGTTCTTTTGTCTACATTCTCATTAAGTTCTATGCGCCGCTCAGTGGCTAAGGTAAAAATACAAATGTCAACAGGTAATCCGTCTAATTTAGGGAATTTTTGGTTATCAATTGATTCTGACATCACCTGAATTACCTCCCGGCTGATTACGACACCTTGAATGTACCAATAACCTCCTCCTATATCAAGCGATATGACACATTCATATATAATTAGTCAATATGATAATTATATATTGAATGTATTAATTTAAAGGGAGTTTAGTGTTCTCCATGGCCATCACAATTTTTCAAAATCATTTCTTTAATAAGATCAAGCCAACAGGTGATTTCACATTTTGTGCTATATTAAGCTGGAATGATGGTCAATGCAGAGTCGGGAGCACGAATTAATGTGAATGATCAACAATATGCCTTGAATTACATCAAAGCGCCGTATTTTCAAGTCAGTATCATACTGATTGGCGTGTTTATGTCGATATTAGACACTAGCATCGTTAATGTTGCGATCCCCACTATGGAATCTGAACTAAGCGCCAATACCGATCAAATTCAATGGGTTGTGACGGCGTATGTGCTTGCCATTGGTGTATTGATTCCGATCTCAGGATGGCTTACTGACAAGTTTGGTGCTAAACGTTTGTTTTTATTTGCCCTTTCTGCGTTCACTTTGGGATCTGCCTTATGTGGGATGGCTTGGAATTTGCCGACGATGATAGGCTTTCGAATCATTCAAGCCTCTGGTGGAGGATTTATGGTGCCTGTCGCAAATTCTATGATTTATCGCATATTTCCCCCTGACAAACGCGGACTCGTCATGGGGCTTTTTGGCATCACCATTATGTCAGCACCAGCGCTTGGCCCCTTATTGAGTGGATATTTTGTAGAATATGCTTCTTGGCGCTACAGTTTTTATATCAATGTGCCTATCGGTCTGTCCGCTATCATGTTAACGATGTTTTTTCTTTATGATTTTCCACATCGAGTTGAAACCAAAATGGACATTTGGGGATTCTTATTCAGTTGTATCGGATTTTTTTTCCTTTTGTATGGAGTGAATAACGCCGCTACTGACGGATGGACATCATTGAAAGTATCACTATCGATCGCGTCAGGAGTGATATTTCTCATCGCACTTGTTGTTATCGAATTAAAAACGGTGTATCCCATCATTGATCTGCGGATTTTGACCAATCCCATGTTTTCCATGAGCATCGCCATTACTTCCGTAGTCAATGTCATCGTTTATACTGCGTTGTTCATCATTCCCATCTATCTACAAATCATCTTGGGTTATACCGCCCTTCAAACTGGCATGTTTATGACGCCAGGCGCCATTGCTGCCATCATGATGATGATCATTGGGGGACTTCTATTTGATAAAATCGGGGCAAAAATGATTGCGCTGATTGGACTGTTATTTTTAGGCGTATCCGTCTATGAAATTTCTTGGATGTCTGTCAATTCGACAGGAGGACAGATTGAGTTCTTACTAATCATATTAAATATAGGCGTGTCACTCACCATGGTCACGATCTCTACTTCGGGAATGAATATGTTACCGATCATCAAACTAAGTCAGGGCTCTGCCGTTTCAAATGCGCTCCGTGAAGTTATCGCATCGCTCGGCACCGCTATACTAGCCTCTTATCTGAGTACAAGAATTAAAATGCATCTCTACCATCTGACAGCCCAAATCACACCATTTTCCTCCTATGGATTAGAATTAAGGAATTTTCGTATCAAATTAGAAAATAAAGGATTACCTTTCACCGTTGCGCACAAAGACGCACTTGTGATCATTTATAATTCGTTACACAACGATTCTTTTGTCTATGCGATGGATGATGTATTTATAGTTTGCACACTCATCACCATCTTTGCTTTTCTTTTAACGTTATTATACAAAGCCAGAATTCACGGGCCATCTGACAGCTAATTGCAGCGATCGTGTGCTGTTTACTGCTGAAAAAATCCAAAAAAATATCGAGCGTCGTAGATGTTCCTAATAATATGATTTTTCGGGAATTAATTAAGTGCGACTGGAGGAGAGACCTTGAGGCTTTGGCATCAAGATTTGATTGAAAAGTTGCCGCGCCCGCAACTTTTGGGCCAACATCGTGAATGCTGCGCACTTCGTGGGGGAGGATGGATGAAACCGCACGCGACCGTGAATTATGTATTTCGTCATCCCATAGAGCACCTGTTCCAGTATCACCTTATTGTAATGCAAGAAATGAAGAAGCGCGGCTATCATGTGGACCCTTTGTGGCTCGACCCCGGTTATCGAGGGAAAAAAATGCCTTCCATCATCATTGACCAAAGGCATTTTACATCTTCCCATCCCATTTATCCTGAACACGATCCATCCTATCTGGACGATTGCCTGGATAACCTGAGGCAAAAAGGTGTCGAGATAGCGAATTGATCACCTCCATTTAAGTCGTATTGCTATAAAATATATGGAAATTGTTGTGGTGTGCTGAGAAATTCTGCACCATGAGATGTCACTACCACCATTTCCTCGAGTCCCACATAGCCATGCGAGGTGGGCACTCCCAATTCGAGGGTGAAGACATTTCCCTCTAGTAAAGGCAAATCGACTGATCCCTTATAGCGAGCCCAATGTGGCCCAAGTATTGTCCCGCCATCATGGACATTGCGGCCTACTTCGTGACCAAGCGCATACGTCCATTCTGGGTACCCTCTCGATGTCACAAAATTTCTTGCTACCGCGTCTGTTTCGAAACCGGTGACGCCGGGTTTGATAAATTTAGCCGCTTCCTCGACCGCGCTTCGCACCGTATGGAAGGCGGTTTCTACTTCTTTAGATATGCGATTATCGCTACTTTCCGGGACATAATATACGCGCTGAAGGTCTGAACAATACTCCGATTTTTCAACGCCAAAGTCGATCGTCATGACATCCCCTGGTAGAAGTCGGATGTCCGTCGGTCCGTTGTGACCTTGCGCAGATAAAGGTCCAGCCATGACGCCAGGACACTGGGCCGCAAGCCAAGCTGGAGAAACGCTCAACACTTGCATGCGATGGTGGAAAAATGCGTAGATTTCCTTCTCCGACATGCCGGGTCGAATGATCGAGGCGGCAGCATCGAAAATAGTTTGAGCGGTGTGGACCGCATCTTTGATGAGATGAAGCTCGGAAGGTGTCTTTTGTCCACGCAATCTGCGAATGATGTCAGCGGAACTGACTAGTTTTCCCTCAAATCCAATGGAATTTAAGATTTCAACGAAGCGGAGGTAAAGTCCATGAGAAAGTCCGTCCGCCGCAGGGAAATCTTCGGAGTAATTGATGGCAATGGAAGTAGGGCTAATTTGGTGAATCAGTTCAGAAAATACCGGGGTAAAATCCTCTTGATAGGAATAGACCTCATCAAATAGTCCCATCTGTTTGATGCCCTCTTCATCGTGGTTCCCGACGAGCGCCATCGCCCGTCCGGAATTCGTGAACATAATGGCTGATAACCACGTGTAATCTACCGTGCTCAACAGCGGTATTACCGGATCTGGGGTTTGGGCTGTTTCACGCACCAGTGTAATCCAAACATCACTTTGGGAATTTTTCATGATTTCTTTGGCTTGCAGTAGCTTTTCTTTTTGCAACAAGGGAAAAACCGTCCTTTCGCGCGCCCATTCTCTTCATGTTAACTGTATCATACTGCAAGCCAAAAGAATTTTGCTGCTAGTTTCATTGAAGGGGTTTTCATGCCATTTCAGGCTTGTCATGGCACGTGATCGCATAGAATTAGGCCAATCAAGTATACAAATGTCCCGAGGATGCCCCCCTTCCCTGCGTATAATGAACAGTATCAGTCGTTTAGCGCGGGATGAAAGGGGGATCAAGATGTCTATCAAAGATCGACTTCGTTTAATACCAATGCTCGTAGACGCCTACTGTGAGGCAAGGATTCAAATCGAGGCAAAGCAGACTATGGGGCCCACTCCACTCGTTCCTGTCCCAAACCGTCCCAATGCTCATGCCGGAAAGAAAAAAAGTCTGTATACCGGACATAAATCCCGGAAATTTGTCACGACAAGGATTTCAACTCAGAGGAAACAATCTAAAAACAAACAAAGTGCCCCCGGTGCAGTGACTGTTTTTCCCACGAATCGTCGCCTCATACGGGAACTTCGCGCTGCTAATAGCAAGTCCTGGAACAGATTAGTTACCATCCAAAAAAAACTGCAGGACGTGGAAGAAAAAGTGGATGGAGTCAACTATTCCCACTTACGCTTCGCTTAGAAGTGGGAGCTTGCCGCTGACCTAGTGGTGAACGGCTTACGCCTCCCACTTTACGGTTCCCTTGCGAGAACACACAGTCGCGACATTAGGTTGGTTGACGGGCAGCCTGATAGGAGGAGTCATGCTCCTGCTACCTCGTTCTGGTGACGTTTCTCTACGCCACGTTCACGTATATTTCTAGCACCAATTAAGTCATCATTCAACTTGTAATGACACTTTTTGCACTCGAAGCGATGACGTTTCTTATCTCGATTTGCCTTTGCAGTGTGACCGCACTTGGGACAACGCTGGCTGGTGTATTTCGCGGAGACGGAGAGTACAGGAATTCCTTCTGCGAATGCTTTGTACCGTATGAACGTTTCCAATTGGGCAAACGCCCATGAGAATCGCCAATAGCGGTCTTTCAACCGAACCACAGTGTTCAAGTTGATGTTGGTCAAATCTTCTAGCACGATACAAGGATGACTGCCAGAACATTTGGCAAAGGTGATGATTTCATTGGCTACTTGATGGTTAACATCTGTCATAAAACGGTTTTCTCGTCCAGCAACTTGTTTCAATTTCCGTTTTGCTGACCGAGTGCCTTTGTGTTGCAATTCTTTGCGCTGACGGACGAATTTAGCTTTCTTATCCTTGATCGAGCGTCCCTTGAAGAACATCACTTCGTCAATCTGATTGGTGGCAACCGCCAAGAAATTCATGCCACGATCTACGCCAATCATCGCATCACATTCACTAGAGAGCGGTTCTGCGATTTCGCATTTCACGGTGACGTGCAATGAAAATCCTTTGCGAATCGGCACTAGTTCTGCTGAACCGAATGTCCACATCTCATGATGGAGATAAGAATGGTAACATTCACCCACTAGGTAAGGAACTTTGATCCGTTTTGACAGTGTGCCTAGTGATAACGTTTGTGACTCTGGCTGGATGGTGTAATTACGATTGTACGAGTAGACCAGTTTACTATGCGTGAAGTTTGCCAGTAAAAGTCTGCCATTACTCTTGGCACTGGCATACGTGCCAGCCACCGTAGAGCAGACATTACAAGCCATTTGTGATTTGAGTCCGAATTGTTCTCTTAACCTGTGGTAAGTCAATTGTTGCAATCGCTTAAATGCGCTAATGCCACCATTGTTGAAAGCGACTTGACTAGCAAAATTCAGTGCATCACGATTTGCCTTCAATGTTGCGTTGAGTTCACTTGCTTGTTCTGGTGATACGAGTAACTTCAATCGAATGGTGCGTATGAGTTCCACATTCATCACCTCTTTTCAGTAATTATATTATATAATGAAATTACTGAAAATAAATACATGCCATTCCTCCCCCGCTTTCACTTCGTTTAGAAGTGGGGGACTCTTGACACAACTGCGTTGAAAGAGGAGTTACACCGGACTGATGAAGCACCATCCTAGCATGAGATGGTGCCGTCAACCCTTCGTAACTCCTAGGTATGTGACCGTAATTGCCTCAAAGAGATTATCTTTTACACGTTTTAATGCCGAATATTGAATATAATGGACACCATCCGATGATTGCGGTGACAAGAGGAATAATTCCGATCAGTCCCCAGTATTTCGCGCTACCGTGAACAAAAAATAACAGTGATAAAAGAACAAGGCCAAGAATGACGCGGATGGTTCTGTCAAGCGCTCCTTCATTGACTTTCATTGATTATTCCTCCCTCGATGGTGGATGATTTATCATTAACATACAAATTCCCACCTGAAAGTTCAGTGACAAAATCACATTTCGAGGAGAAGGTTTTCGAGCGCCTGGCGATGAGTGACTTCAATTTTTCCCCTAGATAAAGTGACGACATGGTCCCCCTCGAGGTTTTTTAAGACACGACTGATCACTTCGCGAGCCGTCCCCAGTTCTGTCGCAATCTCTTCGTGAGTGAGGTAAAGTCTCGGTTGTTTCTCTGATGTTTGTTCGAGCAGGAATCGAATTAAGCGGATGTCGATTCGCTTAAACGCAATTTCTTCGATGAGCGTCATGACCGAACTGAGCCTTCGTGCTAGATTCTGGTAGGTAAAAGCCTGAATGGAAGGGTATTGTTGCAGCCATTGTTTATATAATTCGTTCGGAATCATCAGTGCTTCCGCATCTTGTTCGACGATGGCCGTTGCCGGATAGGGGATGTCCCCCATTGCGCTAGATAGCATGATGATACAGGTTTCTCCTGGCCTGATTCGATACAATAAAATCTCACGCCCTGTTTCTGCGATTTTCAGCACTTTGATCGATCCTTTGAGAAGAAGTGGGATCGCCGTGCTGGCACTGCCGTCGGCAAACGCGCATATTCCGGCGCTCAGTGTAATCGGTGTGATATCATAAGACGAGATAGGGATATCCTGGAGAAACGGAAAGAGCGAATACCAGTGAATGGGATTTTTCTCGGTCATGGGTCAACGCTTCCTTTTTTGATGGAAAGGGATCTTGAAAAATAGCTCTCACTTACTATTTTATTATTTTAACTCAAGTTGTGTAGATTCTATTTGCTAAGGAAAGGATTTTCAATGAATAGATGCGGTTGGTCGGAAGGAAATGATTTGTATAATAACTATCACGATATGGAATGGGGAGTTCCTGTTCACGATGATCAGAAATTCTTTGAATTTTTGATCTTGGAGGGGGCTCAAGCAGGCCTAAGTTGGCTCACGGTTCTCAAAAAGCGTGAAGCGTACCGGGAGGCGTTTGATGGATTTGATCCTCATAAGGTGGCTGCGTATTCAGACGAAAAAATGGAAGATTTACTTCAAAATAAGGGGATTATCCGCAATCGACTGAAAGTGAAAAGTGCGGTGCAAAACGCACAAGCATTCGTAAGCATTCAAGCAGAATATGGTTCATTTGATCAGTATATTTGGTCGTATGTGGACGGGATACCTTTAGTAGGGCATAGGAATACGCTTGCTGAGGTGCCTGCCACCACAAAACTGAGTGATCAAATCAGCAAAGAGTTAAAAAAGCGTGGATTTCACTTTGTTGGGCCAACGATTATTTACTCTTTTTTGCAGGCAACGGGAATTGTGATGGATCACGTCACGAGTTGTTTTCGCTACGAGGAATTGAAAATGGGACGATAATGGCTTGTTGGAAAAGGGGGGATGGCAGTGATTGCGGTATCTATTCCTGGGCGAAGTGAACTGGTCATCCATCATGTGGTATTTGACTTTAACGGCACACTTGCTACAGACGGGAAATTAAGTACGGAAACAGTAGAATTGATAGATCGATTGAAGCGAGAAGTGCAGGTACACATCATCACCTCAGATACGTATGGTACTGCGCGCGCAACTTGTCAAGATCTTGGGGTAGATCTCGTCACGCTGAGTACAGATAAGGCTGCAGAGCAAAAAAAATCTTATGTGGAACAATACGGCGCGACCGCTACTTGTAGCATTGGCAATGGGGCTAATGATGTTCTGATGTTTCAAACCAGTGCACTTGCCATCATGGTAATCGGGCATGAGGGTGGTGCGACCAAGGCCCTGCAGTCAGCAGATATTGTTGTCACATCGATTGAAAGTGCCATTGAACTTCTGCTTATGCCGCATCGCATTGTTGCCGCTTTGCGCGATTAGGATGCGGCCTATTGATGATTCTACTAAGTCTGTGCTACGCTATAAAAAAGATGTCTATGTAGAGGGTGATCCCATGACTATATCGCCAGTCTCAAATAGCCAGGTATTGATGCAGATGCTTCAGTATCAAGGACAGCTTGCGTCAGCAGTGCCTTCCATGTCGACGACACAAATGATTACTGGCAATACATCTTCCAGCACAGCGGGATTGATTGATAGTGTTGGGTATGCGATCCCTGGCACCAATACACTGAATACCTTACTTGCAAATGCAAATGCCAGCCAATCGAATCTCAATAGTTTGTTCAATCAACTGGCCTGATATTCTTTAATTCGTCAACATTTCCGACTTGACTTCTTTGTGTTTTCGTTGCAATAATTAGTTGTTAAAAATAATATTCATAAATCTTGAATATAACCAGTCCTCGTTAGGCGAGGCGTCTATGTAAACAGAAGCCACTGCCCGGAAACGTCGAAAGACGCCAATGGGTCAACAGATACTGCCGGATTAAGGCTTTATCCAACGTGGCTGAGTGAATACTCTACGTTGCATAGTGCTAAAGCTAAACTAGGGGGAATGGGACAACCACTCTACTTGCGTTTTTTTGTGGAAATCCTGCCCCCTGAGCATATGCTTAGGGGGTTTTCATATCCTTTTTATTACTCTTCGAAGGTGGTGGTAGGTGTGGACGCAGGTCCTAGTCATAAGCGAAATGGGGATAATAGTCCCTCCTATCACGACATCGAGGAGGATAAATACGATGAGCACAAATTTGGCGATCCAGGATACCGCAGTTCTGGACTATCAACATATTGGTGATATACAGGGCGCACTGGGAACAGTGCGTATGGATGATATTGCATCTCGTAATAGTTGGAAAAGACGATTAGTAACGTTACTTGCCATCATGGGGCCAGGACTTATTGTCATGGTAGGAGACAATGACGCAGGCGGAGTAGCCACTTATGCACAGGCTGGTCAGAATTTCGGCACGAGCCTTCTGTGGGTGTTGCTATTGCTGGTACCTGTGTTGATTGTCAACCAGGAAATGGTAGTTCGCCTAGGGCTGGTCACGAGGGTTGGCCATGCGAGGCTGATTTTTGAAAGATTTGGGAAGTTTTGGGGTGCCTTTTCAGTAGGTGACTTGTTTCTATTGAATGTTTTGACCATTGTCACTGAATTTATTGGGATACGGATGGCGTTGGGTCACTTTGGCGTGAACCCTTTCGTTTCCGTTGCGCTTGCCGCTGTGATTTTGATCGGGATGACTGTTACCGGTAGCTTTCGGCGTTGGGAACGGTTTATGTATACAATGGTGGTGGCCAATTTTCTGGTCATTCCACTGCTATTAATGTCTCACCCGGTAGTTCATCCTATCGTCTCCGGGTTTCTTTTGCCTGGTGTGCATGGCGGTTTTACGTCAAATGCGTTGCTATTAATCATTGGCATGGTGGGGACCACGGTGGCACCATGGCAGTTGTTCTTTCAGCAATCCAACGTCATCGATAAACGATTGACTTCGCGCTTTATGACCTACGAGCGGGCAGATACGGTGATTGGCTCTGTGGTTGTTATCATCGGTGCTACGGCCATTATCGCAACGACCGCATTTGCATTTCAGGGCACTCATTTGGCTGGCCATTTTGTCAATGCCGGGACAGTCATTGCTGGGTTATCACAACACGTGGGGGCTCTTGCAGGGGATCTATTTGCCATCATATTGTTAAATGCTTCCCTGATCGGTGCGGCTGCCGTCACACTTTCAACGTCCTATGCCTTTGGAGATGTGTTTGGAACCAAACATTCACTGCACCGCTCCTTTAAGGACGGATGGAGTTTCTATGCCATCTATGTCGCGATTATTCTCTTTGCGGCTTTGGTAGTGGTCATCCCCCATGCGCCGTTGGGACTGATTACGACAGGCGTTCAGGCGCTTGCAGGGATTCTTCTTCCTAGTGCCACTGTTTTTCTGTTGCTCTTATGCAATGATCGCGAGGTGCTGGGTCCTTGGGTCAATCGCCCGTGGCTGAATGTGGTGGGAAGCCTGATTGTCGGCGTGTTGGTGGTACTATCACTCATCCTTGCGATCGCTACGTTTTTTCCGAATGTGAATATCCAACTGTTGAGCCATATTGCAGTGGGGGTATTGCTTGTGGGGTTTGCAGCGGCCGGAATCGTCTGGAGGAGCCGTAAGTCAGTTAACCACCCAGATGCCAGAGACGAAGACCGTTTTTCATGGACGATGCCACCACTTGCGAAGTTGCCAAAAGCGGTATGGTCGCCTACGCAAAAATTGGCGATGGCTACGTTGCGGGGGTATTTGGTCATCGCGGTGGTCATGCTCATTGTAAAAATCGTTGAGTTATCCATTGGTGGTTGATGGAGAAGTCTCACAGATATCACTTGAAGGAAGTCTCACCTCATATCTTGAGGGTGCGGCTTCTTTTTTGTAAATAGGCAATGTTCAAGCGGTATCAGCCTTTGCGATGGCCTATCGTGCAACATAAATTGAAAGAGCAAGGGCGGAGGTGAGGGAGAAATGATGAAAGTAGCCGAACATGCGATGGCAGCAGATCAACAAGACGCGGACGTCACACTTGTTTTTGGACCGATGATCTTCGGCATGATGCTAGGTGGCGCGATGAGCCGAGGCAGAGGTGGACCGAACGGAGTATCTCCTGCCATGAGGCCAGGCGCGCGCGGAATGGGCGGCCCCTATGCGATGACACCTGGCATGTATCCTGGTATGAGGCCGGGAATGCGCGGAATGGGTGGCCCGGGGATGGTCAACCGCTCCGCATATGGTCCCACATCGCGCTATCCCATGTACTGATAAAATCGAAGGTTAACCTGGCTTCGGCTGGGTTTTTTTATGGAATTGTATGCGCTGTGACAAAGGATAGTTTGCCGAAGTATAAAAATTGCCTTCCTTTGGTATCCCGATATCGCAAAATTGGGAGGGTAAGCTAAAGCCTTTTGCATCGATCATAGAAAAATGCAGGTGAGGGCCAGTCGAATTTCCGGTACTCCCCGAGAATCCCACCATGCTTCCTTGATGAATGAATGCCCTTAATTGACCAGTCACTTCACTAAGATGCCCGTAAATGGAAAAAAAGTCGTTTTGATGCTTCAACACGATGTAATTGCCGTACCCATTTGCTTTGTAGCCTATTTGATAGACTGTGCCTGAATCTGCTGCTACCACAGGCGTTCCCAAAGGCATTCCAAAATCCCATGCGTAAATGGATTGGGGAGTATCATGGGAAAACGATCCGTTATTACCTTGATTACACCTGTAGGTGAGACCGCCTGGCCAGGGTGCTTTCATGTTGGAAGGACTAGCAAATGCAGTTTCCCATTGCATCCATAGCAGAAAGAGGATCAAGAATGCGAATTCCCACCGGGTGAATGCTGACATCGCCTACTGTCCTTTCCATGCTAGATAGGCACATTTCATTTGTTGTTAGCGTATCAGTGAATAGTATGAGAGGTCGGGCAAAATCGAAAGGGGGATCTGTCATGGAGGTCACTTTTCGACCGCGCAAACCGGAGGATAATCCGGTCTTGGCGAAGATGGCTGTGCAAACGATGGGTAAAGTGGTTCAGGAGTCTGCGGGATATGCGCTTTCAGAACCAATGGCCCTTAGGCAGATAGAAGAAAACCAGGTGACCACAATCATTGAACATAAGCATCAACCCATAGGGTATTACAGCTATTCCATGCTGCCAACCGGACAAATGTATTTGAGTGCGGTCATCATCGTCCCGGAATTTCAACATCATGGGATTGGAAGGCTCGTAGCGGAGCGAATTGAACGAGAGGCACGCTCTCATCAAACGGATACCATTCTCGGTCATATTCATTATGCCAATCAACAATCCCTCATTTTTTGGTTAAAAAACGGCTGGAAGATCATCGGGCCTCACATGCACGGGACTCTAGCAGTTCAAAAAAAACTGGATCCTGCTCTTCCTTCTGATTCCCATTCAACACCAACCAAGGCTCCCCCTAAAAAACGTAAAAGTAATTTGACGAGAAGCAAAAGATATGTAAAATAAAAAGTGGTGTTAGCACTCGGTGTTGGTGAGTGCTAATGGCAGAATTGATGAGAGGAGTATTACCTATGGAAAAAATACCGTTTCGAGCGGAATCTAAGCGCATGTTAGAAATGATGATCAATTCCATTTATACGCACCGGGAAATTTTTTTGCGGGAACTGATTTCAAACGCTAGTGACGCAATAGACAAGCTGTACTACAAGGCACTCAGCGATCCTACGTTGACTTTTGACAAAGACAACTATTACATAAAGATCAAATCAGACAAGGATACTCGTACCTTAACCATTCTCGATACCGGAATCGGCATGACAAAAGAGGAACTGGAAAACAACCTCGGCGTGATTGCGCAAAGTGGCTCTCTGGCCTTTAAGCGCGAGAATGAGGCGAAAGACGGATTTGACATCATTGGCCAGTTTGGCGTGGGATTTTACTCGTCGTTTATGGTGGCGGACGTGGTCACGGTGATCAGTCGTGCGTTCGGTAGTGAATCCGCATATAAGTGGGAGTCTTCCGGTGTGGATGGCTACACGATCGAACCAACTGAGAAGGAAACGGTTGGAACAGAGATTATTTTGAAAATCAAAGAAAGCACGGAAGATGATAACTATGACGAATATTTGGACGAGTATCGCCTGCGTGCCATCGTCAAAAAGTATTCGGACTTCATTCGCTACCCGATCAAGATGGATGTCACCCAGCATCAGCCTAAGGAAGGCGCTGAAGGCGAATACGAGGAGTACAAGGAAGAGCAGACCGTCAACAGCATGGTGCCGATCTGGCGCAAGAACAAGAATGAATTGACCGATGAAGACTATGAGAATTTTTATATGGAAAAGCATTATGGCTTTGACAAGCCATTAAAACACCTGCACATCAGCGTCGATGGGGCGGTCAGTTATAACGCCATTCTCTATATCCCGGAACGCCCACCTTTTGACTATTATACGAAGGAATATGAAAAAGGTCTGGAACTGTATTCAAGCGGTGTGCTCATCATGAGCAAGAGCCCGGACTTGTTGCCGGATTACTTTAGCTTTGTCAAGGGCATGGTCGATTCGGAAGATTTGTCGCTCAATATTTCAAGGGAAATGCTGCAGCAGGACAGGCAACTCCAACTGATTGCGAAAAACATCAAGAGCAAGATCACTGGACTCCTTGAGCGCATGATGAAGGATGAGCGGGAGAAGTACGAACAGTTTTACAAGGAATTTGGCATGCAGTTGAAGTACGGCGTATACAGCGACTATGGTAGCAACAAGGACGCGCTCCAGGATCTGCTGCTTTTTTACTCGTCTAAAGAAAAGAAAATGGTATCGCTGGCCGAATACGTTTCAAGGATGCCTGAAGAGCAAAAGTACATCTACTATGCGACAGGCGAAACCTATGAGCGAATTGAGAAATTGCCGCAGACGGAACTTGTGGCGGATAAAGGCTATGAAATTTTGTACTTCACGGAAGACGTGGATGAATTCGCGATCAAAATGCTCATGAATTACAAGGAAAAAGAGTTCAAGTCGGTATCTAGTGGCGATTTGGGCATTGAATCCGAGGATAATCAGGAGCAGTCAACGGAAGAAAAGAATGAGAATGAGGCACTTTTTGATGAAATGAAAAAAATCCTCGGCGATAAGGTGAAGGACGTCAGGATTTCGAAACGCCTCAAGAACCATCCGGTGTGCCTGGCGGCGGACGGCGAGCTTTCTATTGAGATGGAGAAGGTGCTGAAGGCAATGCCGAATAGCCAGAATGTCAAGGCGGAAAAAGTGCTCGAAATCAACATTCATCATGAGGTATTCCAGTCCTTGAAAGCGGCGCTTGCAAGCGATCAGGAGAAATTACGGCTCTACACCAACTTGCTTTACAATCAGGCACTATTGATTGAAGGATTGCCGATTGGGGATCCAGTGGATTTTACGAACGACATCTGCAAGATCATGGTGTGAAAAACAGAGGCAAAGGATTCGAGACCCGGCTAGCCCTTGCGGCGGCCGGGTTTTTTATTAATAACGCAGTATGTCGCCAAAAGCCAATGGCGTCATTTCCAAATGAATGAGTGTCGTTTCCGTCATATAAAATAGCGGGCGAAAAGTAGACAGTGGTGCGATCACCTTTTGATTGAAAGAGATAAAGTTCAGGGCGATCGAGCGATTCCATGATCACGGCGTGAGGAGAAACCGGCAAGATCGCCGTATAGGGGATTTGCTCAGTCCAGATTGATATGGTGGTACCCCTGACATTGACGATGCGATCATATCCTTGTCCCTCAGGGTAAGGGGTGCCAATCCATAAGTACTGGGAATTACCGATCCACTTGATGCCATTGCCGTAAGGAGCAATCCCTACTAAACGGCCAGATCGTACGTTAAAAATCAAGGTTTGGCCGAGAAGCTTTGGCCCTCCAAAGGATCCTTGTGCAAGAACCGCTACATACTGATCGTGGTAAGAAAACGTCACCCATTGCAATAATGGGATTCCTGCGGAAGTGGGGAGCGAGACATTGGGGTGCAGCGTACTGACTCTTTTCGGACCATTTGGGGCATCGAAATTCCAGATTGAGATGGGAAAGTCGGCATTGCTGAATTGATTTTCAATAGGAACGCCAAGTCCTGGCGCGGGATGTACCACTTGTTCCGCTCTTTGGCTCCATGCCACTGCGCCAAATTTCCGATCGGTAGAAAAGTAAACCTGGCCGCCATTTATGTGAAATTTTTTGCCAGTGGAAGTGGTCAATGCCAAGGTGTGCGGCTTATAGCCTCCGGTTAAGATGGCGGGTCCATATGCGGTATTCGCCCATTCTTGCCAGGTATCCGTAGCGGCATGCCAGGGAATGGGGGCACCGAGTGTCGTGCCGTGAATCGGATACAGCCAATCCTTTGTTTCAGACCAGGAACTCGCGATGGCGTAGTGATCCGTCAGTGCCACAAGTTGGCGTTCGTCAGGGAGTGTGAGGGGGCTGGTGCGCAAGGGAGAAATGGTTCCTAAGATAAACTTTCCTTGAGTGGGATTGCTGGCATAGGCAAAGGTTTGGCCTGAAGGCGACCAGATAACGGAGGTACCTAGCGCTGCAGGAGGCAATACGTCCACTTGGATTGGCGAGTCAAGCTTGCCTGAAGCCATCGTTGCCTCCGCTGAGAGTAGGAAGGAGAGCATCCCTAAGGTAAAGAATGACTTTGCGGACACTTGATTACGTCTCCTTAAACTATTTTAGCTGAATCAGCAACCCCATCTATGGCCCGGTTCCAATTCCTATGATTCGCCAAGGATCGTTGGGACTATTTCTTCCAAGGTAAATAAACTGGCTCTTCAGGCCTGAGCCAAGCGATGAGAGAACAAAAATGTTGGCGATCACCTGAACTTCTTGTTGATATTGTCGGTCGAGTCGAATAGGATAGGGGCCCTGTTCAAATAAAGGTTTCATAAAATAGGTTTTCACTGGAACGCTTTTCTGAAATACATTTTGTAAAGTCGGGGTTAAAAGACTGTCCGCTTTATTGGCGTTACCCCATGATAAATACGCATAGTAATTGGAAACCACCACAATAGGTGAATTGCCTGGTAGTGGGATAGCGCCATATAGGAGGATAATGATTACTACGAGGCTTCCAATCCCCATCTTGTAACGATTTTTCAAATCACCCGCCTCCTCGTTACAAAGACTTAACACGTTAAGATTTATTGTAGCTTTGTTGGTGACATAGGGAAAGCGGGTAATCGCTTTGCGATAATTGCCACTTTAATATTACATTTGGATTACAATTTTAATGTGCTTTTCATCTTGATCTACTAAATTGATGACAAATCCTTAGAGGAGGAAATCCCCAATGAAAAAATTGGTCATCGGTTTAGCTGTCGCATCATTAATCGTTCCATTAGGTTTTGCAGCAAGTGCCATGGCAGATACATCGCCGGCACAGCAAGCGCAACAGTTTATTGCCAAGTACCAGCAGAATCTGACAAAAGAGAATGGATTGTTGACACAAGCCCAGGCTAGTTCATCGACAAATGCTCAAGTGGTTGCACTGAGTCAAACCGTCACAACGCTCAATCAAACCATCGCCGGAATGTATGGTGATTTTCAGTCACTGATAGCAGCGCGTACTAATTTGTCTCAACTAAAAAGTAGCGTAAATTCGTCCGGACTAAGCGGAGCTGAAAAGAGTGTCAATAATAAAATCAACCAGATCAATAAAGAATTGGCGCAATTGAAAAAGAGTATAAAAGGTAAAGATAATAAACATAAAGGATTACTCCAACGTTTGATCAAAGATCGTAATGATATGGAAAAGTCCAAACACTTGATGCAAGTCAAAATACCTAGAGTGGATCAATCAAAATGGAATGGCCATCCTTTAAGTGGGGGCATTCCGAATATTGAAAAAACTATTCTCTCTCTGCAAAATTCTGCTATACACTACACACAACAGTGGATCACGCTGGCTAATCCCAATTCGAGCACAGTAACAGGAAGCGTCTACGGTAATCAAGGTAATTAACGGTAATTAACCTCTATCCAACCAAGATAAATCCCGATCGCTGGTAGCCATGCTGGTGATCGGGATTTTTTTATCAAAATTAGGCCAAAAAAGGTATAAGCTATGGAGAGAAGGAGGGAACTCAATTGAAATACAGGAAACTTGGCAAAACCAGTATGAAAGTATCCGTTATCGGTGTTGGTACCTGGCAGTTTGGCGGCGAATGGGGATATGACTTTACTCAATCAGAAGTCGATGCGATTCTCGACCGCGCTCATGAAGAAGGAATCAATCTGATCGATACGGCTGAATGCTATGGGGATCATTTGTCCGAATCCTTTATTGGGAATTACCTTTCTCGCCGAAATCGCGAGGATTTTGTGGTGGCGACAAAATTCGGTCACGACTTTAATGGAAGGTTTGAGCGTCACCAGTTATGGAAGCCTGATGAGGTGTTGCGCCAGTTGGACGCATCACTGATGGCATTGAAAACTGAGTACATCGATCTCTATCAATTCCACTCGGGGGCAAATGAGGCATTCTTTCAGGATGATCTCTGGACCATGTTAGACAAGCAGGTACAGTCAGGGAAAATACGTCACCTTGGCACCTCGATCGGCAGCAATGACAACCTGCATCAAACGGAATCCTCAAGCCGCGTTGGTTCCGAAGTCATTCAGGTCGTATACAATCGCTTGGATAGAAAGCCGGAAGAGCGGGTGTTCCCTTCATGCCTCGAGCAAAATTTGGGGGTTTTAGCTCGCGTTCCCCTGGCTAGCGGGTATTTGAGCGGGAAATACAAGCCTGGCAATGTGTTTCCCGAAACGGATGTGCGCCACCGCCATCAACCTGAGGAAACAAGGAGAAAATTAGAGATGGTGGCGGAAATTCGCCAGCATGAAGTACCCGAGGGAGTGGCGATGGCGACATGGGCGCTCGCCTGGTGCCTGGAGCATCCTGCAGTTACGTCAGTAATACCCGGTTGCAAAAACCCGGAACAAGTGTCGCTAAATGCTGCGGCAGCAGAATTGGCTAAATCTGATCATCCACAGCACTGGCAGTAATAGGGTAGGTGTCACCAGAGGCCGAGTATCTTCCACCAGACCCCGCCGATGGCAAGCCAGATGATGATATTGACCACAGAAACCAAAAAACCAAGCGACCACCACTTCGGTTGCGATACATAGCCTGTCCCGAAAAAGACGGGGGACGTTCCTGCCCCGTAGTGGGTGGTCGCTGCAAATAGGTTACTGAAGAAGGCTAGCAGTAAGGCGGCGATCATCGGCGGTGCTCCTGCCGCCACCATCACGACGAGAAAAGCGGTAAACATGGCGCTGATGTGAGCCGTGCTGCTGGCAAAAAAGTAATGCGAATAGAAGTAGATGAGGAGCAGTATGAGGGAAGACAAGATCCAGGGGAGTCCACTGACGGAGTGTTTGACCCAGTTGCCAAACCAAGCAATGAGTCCCAGCTTGTCAAGGTAAGTGGCCATCATCACCACTGCTGCAAACCACGTCAGCGTATCCCATGCGCCGCGTTCTTTTAATACATCTTCCCACGACAGGACCTCTGTCAATAGCAGGATCGCAAGGCCGATAAACGCAGTGGTCGTGGGGTCCACACCAAGCCGGTTACCAAAAATCCACAGCACCAGCACGATGAGAAATACGAATAGCATCAAAAGCTCAGTCCGTTTCAAGGGTCCCATTTGGGTGAGTTTTTCGTTTGCCATCGCAGAAGCGTTGGGCGTTTCGGTGATTTCCGGGGGATACCACTTATAGAGTAAAAATGGGATGACCACGAGACTAATAAGTCCTGGTAATGCGGCGGCGATGGCCCACCCTGTCCAGGTGATTTGTACTCCTGCCACATCTTTTGCGAGCTTTGCACTAAGCGGATTGGCTGCCATTGCCGTCATGAACATGGCTGAGGTAATCAGATCCCCTTGAAACCCCACTTTCACTAAAAAAGCGCCAATTTTGCGCTCTGTACCATCGTCAGGTCGCGAACCGAATGTTTCCGACAAAGAGCGTATAATTGGCAGGATGATGCCGCCTGCGCGCGCGGTGTTGCTTGGGATGGCAGGAGATAGGATCAGATCGCTGAAGAGCAGGGAATAGGCGAGCCCAAGTGTTTTTTTTCCAAACCTTTTGACAAAAAGATAGGCAATTCGCTCACCAAGTCCTGTCTTGATAAAGCCGCGTGAGATAAAAAAAGCAATGACGATCAGCCAAATGACCGGATGCCCAAATCCGCTTAGTGCTTGAGGAACACTGAGGGTGTTGGTGAGTGCAGTAATGGCAATGCCGAAAATGGCAACGGGACCCATCGGAAGTGGTTTGATGATAAATCCGAGGATGGTTGCCACGAATATTGCAAATAAGTGCCAGGCTTGCGGGGTGATTCCTTCAGGTGGGCGAATCACCCAGAGATCGATTCCTACCATGGCCGTGATCAGTAAGGGAATGAGACGAATCGTAGGTGGATTCTTTTTTTTATGGGACAAGACAACATCACCGCCAACGGTTATATAGGGTATGATGAAAAAAAAGGTGCCATTTAACATTATGGGGAATGTACGATTTTTATAATCCAGAGAACGAGGTGGAACATGAGAGCGATACTAATCGGTGGAACAGGGAAGATCAGTTCGGCGATTACTCAAGATTAGGTGAGCAGGGGAATGAAGTGTACCTCTTGAACAGAGGGAAGCGCACGGATTCACTGCCGGATGGAATCCAATTAATTCAAGTGGACATTCACGATGAGGCGGAAGTCGCGAGACTGATTCAAGACATGCAGTTTGACGTAGTGGCGGATTTTACAGCTACCATCCGTTTCGATCAAGGCATTAAAGAGACGATTGCCTACGGTCTGTCGCATCCTGAATTTCAGATGGAAGATCCTGAATTTGACCGCTGGTGTGATCAAGTGATTGACGCTATGGAAGTGGCAACTACAGCCTTTACTCGTAAGTGACTCCGGTAAGTTCCACGGAGATGTGCCACAACCTGGATGCGGTGGCTTCGTCGATGGCACGGCGTGATTTTTTAGCGATAGTTGGCGTTCCTTTGAGTTCAAAACTGCCATTTGGACCATAGTAGGCGCCGCTTTTGGCATCGGGACTGGTTGCGGCGTATAGCGAGGGCAATGCGCCGCTTGCCGCATCTTGAGATAGAAAATGGATCATGGAATAGCCATCCCGCTCTTTGGTGCCTGTTTCGCGCCCAAGATTGGGTCCGCTTGTTTGCAGGCCGGTTCGGGCAAACCCCGGGTGCGATGCGGCGCTGAAAATTCCCCAATCGTGGCGATGGCTTAGTCGCTCCAGTTCCTGTGCAAAAAGCAAAACAGCGAGCTTTGATTGTCCATACGCCCGCATCGGACGATAATTTTTTTCACATTGAAGATTAGAAAAATCAATTGCAGCCCATCGATGGACTAAACTACTGACACTGACAATGCGTGGAGATTGCCCTTGTCGGATCAACGGCAATAATCTTCCGGTAAGTGCAAAGTGGCCCAAGTGATTGGTGCCGAATTGCAGCTCGAAGCCGTCTTCTGTCGTGTGCCGCGTGGGGACAGCCATGACGCCTGCGTTGTTGACAAGGAGGTCGATCGGTCGTCCACGCTTTATCATACGATCAGAAAAAGATTCAACCGACTTTAAGCTGGCAAGGTCAAGTAGTTCTACTTCCACATTCGCTAAGGGGGACAGAGCCCTGATGCGTTGAATGGCGTTCGCGCCTTTTTCCTCATTTCTTACGGCAAGGATCACCTCTGCCCCTTTTGCGGCAAGCGCTCTAGCAGTTTCATATCCCAGTCCGCTGGTTGCGCCGGTGACAATGGCAAAACGTCCACTCTGATCTGGAATCTGCGATTCAGTCCAACTTGCCATGCATTATCTCCCCTTTGTCAATTTAGCTCTTCTATCATTTTAGCTCTTTGTTCAGATTTTTTTGTGCTTCATCGATAATGCCGCAAAAGAAGTCCCAGTACGCATTTTGGCGATATAGATGATCTGTCCGACGTGTTCCCCATAATGTGTCACTGTATTGAATACCATCTCATAAACTTTCACAGGTTTTCCCATCACTTGAACGACGTCATCCCACTGATCGGATGCTAGGTGAGCTAGCGTGTTGTCTGCCACAGTGAACCCTTCTTCAAGCGTCTGGAGGACTTGCTCTATGGTGAAAAAAGTCCTTTCGTTAAATTCCGCATCTCTGTCTCGAATATCAGTCTCTCCTCGTAAATTGACGAGAAACCTTTGCAGTAAATTGCCGCGCAGATGAATTGCAATATTGACAATGCTGTTACTTTCATCGTTAGGACGCCAGTTCACGTCTTCATCATGGAGTTGAATGATGGCCGCTTTTGCTCGTTGCTGATAATTTTCAAGTTTGTTGCGATGGATGGAAATAAAATTCGTAAGAAGCTCCACGCCCGCATTCTCCTTTGTTGATTAGTTAATCTGCTAGTGTTACTCTCTATCTGTTCAGAAAATTTCCAAAAATACTTGCAAAGAAGTATATCAATTTTTTAGAATTGAAACAAATCTTGCAAACGAGATTTTTGGCAGTTGTCATTTTGGAATGGGAAGGAGGATATCACTTGCGGCTCGTCATTGATCATGTCAGTAAGCGTTATGGAGATCGAGCCGGTAAAGCAACAATGGCGCTACAGAATATCACCCTTACCGTGGATCATGAAGAATTTGTTGCGATTGTGGGGCCCAGTGGAAGCGGAAAATCGACACTTCTTGCGATGGTAGCGGGGCTCACTGACATCACAAGCGGTGAAATTTACTTTTCTGGACTGGAGAACGGCGTGGATCCTCGAATCGGCGTCGTGTTTCAGGAACATGCGCTGTTCCCTTGGCGAACGGTCATTCATAATATCGAGTTTGGCTTAGAACAACGCGGTATAGGGAAAAAAGAACGGCGCGAAAAAGCTTTTTTTTATGTTGAAATGATGGGGTTGACAGGATTTGAACATAAATTTCCTCATCAATTATCAGGCGGAATGAGGCAACGCGTGGGAATTGCCCGGGCTCTGGCGATTCAACCTGATTTGCTATTAATGGATGAACCTCTTTCCGCACTGGACGCCCAAACGCGGCTCATTTTGCAGGAAGAATTGTTGCGAATATGGAATCACGAACGACACAACACGCTCTATGTTACTCATAACATTCAAGAAGCGGTTGCACTGGCTGATAGGGTTGTGGTGTTGACGAGCAGGCCTGGGCAAATTGCCGAGGTGGTTAATATTGCTATTTCAAAAAATGATAGAGACCAACCGGAAATGCAGCGTGCAATGGCCGAATACTCGCAACAAATATGGCATTTGATTCGCAACGACGCGGAACGGGCATTAAAGGAGAATGCAAGTGGATAACACGGAACTACAGAATATGTCTAGCATTAAAGAGCACGCTTCTGATAGTCCGAACCGTATACCGGGAACCGTGACGGCACCTATCGTTAAAGTGAAAAATCGCATGCAAACGTTGGAGAGAGTCGCTCCTAAATGGATTTCACCATTAGGCATCCTGATAATCCTGGTGATCTGGCAATGGGCATCTGGGTCGGGATTCATCTCGCAAGCTGATTTGCCAAGTCCCTTGTCTATTCTTCAAGCGGGGGTGCAAATGGCGCAATCCGGCGATTTATGGAGCAACGTCTCGGCAAGTCTGATTCGAATCGGGCTTGGGTATCTTATTGGAGCCCTGAGTGGTGTTGTTTTCGGATTGTGGCTCGGATTTTTTCGAATCAGTGAGAGAATTGGCATTCCCGTCGCGACAGCTTTATACCCTATTCCTAAATTAGCGATTATTCCCTTGATTATTTTGTGGATAGGGATTGGCGAAGCCTCTAAAATTCTCGTCATTGCGGCAGAAGTGTTGTTTCCAGTGCTTTTTAGCACTTATACGGCGGTTCGTAATACGGATCCGATGCTGGTGAAAGCAGCCGTTAGTTTTGGTGCAAAGCGTATGACGCTAATTGCGAAAGTCATTCTACCTGCTGCATTGCCCCAGATTTTCTCTGGTTTGCGAATTGGAGCAGGACTTAGCTTGCTCGTTCTGGTGGCGGCTGAAATGATTGGTGCGCAACATGGCATAGGTGCGATGATTCTCTCCTATTCTTCACTGATGGAGACACAAAATGTGCTGGTGGGGGTTGTTATTTTATCTGCATTAGGACTCATCATTACAAAAGGGTTAGCGTATTTGGAATCGAAATTGCTTCCTTGGAAGCAGTAAAAAACATACTTGGGGGTCATGTAGAATGAAAAAAGTGGGATTAGCTGGATTATCAGTTTTGATCGGGGCAACGAGTTTGATGGCGGGAGTGGGGACAGCCTTTGGTGCCGTCAAAACAACCGCTGCAAAACCTATTGTGGTTGGCACCACGCCGCTAGTGAGTTCAACCCCGCTATTTTTAGCAGAAGGATTAGGTTATTGGAAAAAATTAGGTTTAAATGTGCAACTACAAACTTTCTCTGCCGCAGGAACTATTGACGTAGCTACGGCAGCCAACAGTCTGGATGTCAGCGCCACCGGCATTACCGCCGGGCTTTTTAACTTGTGGAATTCCGGTAAAAAAGAGTATATTGTTGCAGACAAAGGGCGTATATGGCCAGGCCAACACTTTGAAGCGTTGGTCGTCAGCAACAAGGCATGGAACGCTGGCGTACGAAGCATTAAGGCATTAAAGGGCAAGCGGTTTGGCAATACTTCTACCGGTTCGACTTTTGATTATTTGCTTGGTAGCATGCTAGAGAAAAATGGACTTACCATTAAGGACATACAGGATGTGCCACTGACTCAGCTAAAAAACATGACTTCCGCTGTCGAGACAGGTCAGGTCGACGCCACGATTTTACCTCAACCTGCTGCCAATCAGGCGCTTGCGTCCGGAAAGGTTCACTTACTCGCGTGGGTCGATAATCAAGTCAAAGCCGACTTACTGGTCATTGCTTTCTCCCCGCAATTTGTTCAGCAGAAAGCAGATGCGGTGAAATTTTTGGAAGGTTATGTGGAGGCCGTCCGCTACTACACCCAACACGTATACCGCAACCATAATATGAAAGATCCATACCTGAAAAAGGCATTGTCGATTATTGCTCATTATACCGGCACCACGCCTGCGGAAATTCCTAGTGAATTGATTTACGTGAATCCGAATGGATATGTGGATCCAGCGAATATACAAAATCAGTTAAACTTTTACACCAAAAATCAATTTGTGAGCGGAAATGTCTCAGTCACTCAAATGGTCAACGAATCGTTCCTGCAACAGGCGATTGCTGCACTGAAAAAAGCAAAGTAAACTAATTAGCTTCAGCCTCTTTGCTTGCTTCAATGGGCGAGCAAAGAGGCTTTTTGTTCAATGGAAGAAAGCAGGTGGATGATGCAAAAGTGGAAGGTGCTATCAAGCGACTATCTGGTGGAGAATTACCCTTATCATTTAATCCGCCACGATCGCTGTCAGTTGAGTAATGGCGTTGAGATCGACAGTTACATCGAAGAGTATCCCAATTGGGTGAATGCGGTGGTGCTGACGCCAGCGATGGAGATGGTGCTTGTGGTACAGTATCGCCATGGCGTGAAAGACTTTGTGATAGAGACACCAGGAGGCATGGTGGATGCCGGTGAGACCTCGCTTGCCGCCATCACCCGTGAAGTAGCAGAAGAAACAGGCTACCGATCCACGGAGCCTCCTATTTTGCTTGGTGAATTTTATCCCAATCCGGCTGCATCCAGTAACCGCGTAAGTACCTACCTTTTCCTAAATGCACGACAGGAAGGTGACCAACACCTCGATCAAAACGAGGATATTGAGATTCGCATTGTTCCTTTCGAGGCGTTTGGTCAAATGATCAGGACGGGGCAGGCACCACAAATTTTTGCTGCAATGGGCTATCATTTGGCAAAAGACTATCTTGCCCGACACTCTTCTTGATTAGTGGCGGTTCATTTCCACCGCTAGTTTCGCGCCGAGGTGGGCGTTATTTTTAACGAGTGCCACATTGGTTTCGAGGCTTTGACCACCGGTCAATTCCTTGATCTTTTCGAGAAGGAATGGGGTCACGGCTTTACCCTGAATATGCTGTCGGACGGATTCTTCCAAGGCATCGGCAATGACCTTTTCCATTATCTGTGAATCCATGGCAAAATCATGAGGAACGGGATTGGCGATTACGATGCCACCATCAAGTCCCAGTGTCCATTTGTTGTGAATAAAACTTGCGAGTTCCTGTGGAGTTTGCAAGGCAAAATTGGCAGAGAATCCGCTCGATCGGCTGTAAAAAGCCGGGAATTCATCGGTTTGATAGCCGATCACTGGGACTCCGTGCGTTTCCAGATACTCCAGCGTCAATCCGATATCGAGGATGGACTTGGCGCCTGCACAGATCACGGCCACATTGGTTTGTGCGAGTTCCGTCAGATCTGCAGAGATATCCATGGTATGCTCTGCACCTCGATGGACGCCGCCAATTCCGCCAGTGACAAAGACCTCAATGCCGGCTAGCTCTGCGCATATCATTGTAGCGGCTACGGTAGTTGCACCGTTTTGCCCCTGTGATAGTACATAAGCCAAATCGCGGCGGCTCACTTTCCATATGTTTGATTGATTCGATGTGTTCCCCAAAAACTCCAAGTCTTCATCGGACAAGCCTATCTTGATTTTTCCGTTTAATATCGCAATGGTGGCGGGAATTGCACCGTGGCTGCGAACGATTTCTTCTACTTCGAGAGCGGTCTGAACATTGGTGGGATAAGGCATGCCGTGCGAGATAATCGTCGATTCCAGTGCAACGATGGGTTGACCTTTTGCTTTCGCTTCACGTACTTCTTCTGAATACTGGAGCCATTTATCATAGGTTGGATTCATCATTTTGTCTCCTCAAGTTCTGAATGAATGTCTGTTAACCAGGTATGTGCCAAATGTGGGGTAATGGCCGATGATACGGTTTCCTTTGCTTGTAGGGTCAGCCTGGATAATCGAGAGGCAAATTGACATGATTTTTTAACGGATAATGATTGGGAAGTGGCGTACGCGAAGCCGGCCACAAATGCATCACCAGCACCTGTCACATCCACTACGTCCACGGAGTCGGCAGGTATCTTGTCCCAAACCCCACTTTCATCCATCCATAGTACCCCGTCTTTGCCAAGCGTCACTACAATCTGCCGGCAGCCGCGTTGTTGCAATATTTCACAGGCGCGTGGCACATCGTCCATCGTATCGATTGTCATTCCTGAGATCGTTTCAATTTCGTCCAAATTAGCGATGAGTACGTGTACGCCGACTAAATGATGCGGCAATCTTCTCGCTTTTGGACTTGATACCGGTGCGACAATCAACGGAGTTTCCAATTCGGCTGATTTTCCAATGATGTAATCCAAGCTTTTTGCCGGCAAATTAGTATCAACGATAACAAGTGAAGACTGAGCGAGTACTTTGGTGCGGGGATCCAAGCGTTCAATCGTAAAATCTTCGTAGATGTCCATGTCTGCACATGCCACTACCATGCTTCCATCAACGTTGAGCACGGCTGTATAGGTGCCTGTTCGATGAAGAGGGGAGCGAATGACAGTGCTGATGTCGGCGCCAAGACTTGCCATATGATGAAGTAGCATTTCTCCCTCCTTGTCTTCGCCGATCATGGTGAGGAGTGTGGGAGGCACGCCTAAGCGCGCTAGATTCTCTGCAATATTCCTTGCGACACCACCATGGGTTTCCATCACCACAGAAGGATTGGATGTACCAAGTTGGATGGCTTCCTTCGAATGGATTTTCCGATCTACATTGGCACCGCCAATACAAAGAATTCGCTGAGTTTCTGGCAGCACATAAGCGCGCCCTACAATCTCGCCTTCTTTGATGAGAGAAGCGATGTAAGCGGCAACCGTTGAACGGGAAATTTGCAGGTGTTGCGCCAACTCACGTTGAGAAATAAAGGGATTGGCACGGATGTATTGAAGCACTTCTTGTTTGTTGGTACGATCTGATTCGGTCATCATGTCGCCTCGTTAAACATTTGTTTATAAAAACATAACATATGTTTATATCGATGTAAATAAAAGACGATGAAGATTTATTGATTCGCTGTTACAAATGTATATTCCAAATTGCAATCATACTCATTATGGCGCGCATCGTGATGGGATAGTAAATTTATAGATGAATAATGGTATTTTCCAACCATTCAAGCAATCGCCTATAAAGAATGGGGTCGTAAGTCTCCTGATGGATTTGATGATGGATGGTCATGCCTTCCGTATCTTCCCATCCTTTCTCTCGAAAAAAGTGAGTGATGGGACACTGTTCTTCACTCTGCATGGATTTTCTATTTTGACGTAGTCTCCTGGTCAGATAGGCAATTGCGCCTAGCAGAGTTTGAATGGTATCGCGTGTTAATGTATAGGTGAACTGTTCCGTCCAATTCACCACTTGATCCATTGGCATTGGTTTCGCAAAATAGTACCCTTGTCCATATTCCGCTCCTAATTGGAGGACTGCTTCAGCCATCTCAAAGGTTTCAATGCCTTCAATGATAATTTTCCAGCCAAAATCATTACCTATTTCAATGAGACTACCTATTAATTTTAGTGTAGATAATGGATGGTCTGTTAATGGGGCCCATAGTCCACGATCAAATTTTACAATTTGAAATGGGTGAACCACCAGACGCAAAAAATTACTGTCACCTGCGCCAAAGTCATCCATGGCTAAATGAATTCCCATTTCCACCAATTGTTCTAAGGGTTTCACCAAATTGTCCAGATCAAAACCCTGTGTTTCAAGTAACTCCAAATAAATTCTATCTGGTGAAAAGTGGTAACGAAATAGCGTTTCTTGTATCCATGGAATGATTTCCTTATTGTACAGTGTGGATGGAGAAAGATTAATGGACAATCCGGCATGTTCAGCGAAATCTCCCCACTTTGTTAGCGATTGAATCCCTTTTTCCATTCCAAACTGAAACAATCGGTCAATTTCAGCCACTCCTAGAAATGGAAGGAAAGTGGCAGGAGTAAGAATATTGCCGTTCCCCATTTGGATTCTGGCCAAAATCTCGTATTTTAATATCTTGCCGGTTTGAAGATTCACGATGGGTTGCATGTAAAACAAAAGTCCATCATTAAATAAATGAGATCGGTATTTTCCTACGTCAATTTTTGAGATGTGAGAGGTAATTTGGCTTTGTCCCCAACGTTCTTGTCCATATAATTGAACTCCTAGCGCAAATGCCTTCATCCACGCGGATTCAAATTGATGGGCAAGTGCACCATAGATCCCGAGTTGCTTCACTGTATTTCGGTTCGCATCAAGAATAGGAACCATCAGTAACGAATGGATTCCTAATTTTTGAAACGTATCATGCCAAATGGTAAAACGAGCATCTTTTAAGTAGGACGGTGTACTTAATATGGTAGAGGTAAACCACGATTCCGCTAGCAGGCTTTGCCCTTTTAAGTCGCTGGAATTGGGAACTGCTTTGATACCTGGTGCAGTCAATGCGATTGCGATTTCTTGACCTCTGTGGCCTAATGCTTCTTCTACAATAAACCCATCCTGGGGGTGCAATTTAAAACGCAAGATTCCAATGATTCCTGGTAGATGCGCAAGTGCTGTTAAATCACCATTATGCCGAGCAGACAGAATTTGATTGAAAACAGTCAAATATTCGGTCATCATATTTTCCTGTGCTTGTAACTGAGTTTGTAAATCAATTTGCAGTCGATGTTGGATCGAGGAGACAATTTCCTGGTAACTAGCGATCGGATAACGAGTAGCGAATTGGGTGACTTGTTGTGAATAAAATTCTGCCGCTTGCGATAAAAGTTCGCCACTAATCCCCATCAATGCATTTATTTTACCTATTCGAAGAGAATGTTCACGGATCTTCTCGATCGAATCTTCCGTATGGAAGAGATAGTCAACGTGTTGGGTGGCATGTTCCTTATACTCTGCGTATTCTTCTTCGCTCAAATTATTGATAATGGACCGGGATGCCTCTTGATGAAATAATTTAACAAAAAATTGATCTGTCAATAGTTGGCTGGGAAACAAAAGCTGAGAATGGGAGACCTCTTTTTTCCATTCTTCAGCAACCCCAAGTTGCCACCATCGCTTTCGTGACCATTGGTGGGATTTCATTTGATACATGGCTATATCGGCAGTTCGTATCAGATGATCTTCTTCTTCTCCGTGTTCGGGATAAAGAGCCAAACCCATGCTAATCGTGATAGTGATCCATTGATTCGTTACTATTTCAATGGGATCTTCTATAGCACGGTGCAGTTTCGATAGCAGTTCTTCTAGGTCAAATTCATGAATGTTCGGGGGGACGGGATGAAGCAGAATTACTAATTCATCACCACCCCATCTTGCTAAAAAATCACCTGGTCTAAGCTTATCCTGAAATTTATGGGTCAATGTTTTTAAGAGGTGATCACCTGCTTCATGACCAAATGTATCATTGACGTACTTGAAATTATCTAAATCAAAAATTCCTAGTAAAAAGGAGGAATGGTCTTGCTTCGCCTGTGAAATGGTGTGATGCAAATGTTGCTCGAACGATCTTCGATTGGGAAGAGAA
>JAJZCW010000028.1 GCA_021828865.1 Bacillota bacterium | reverse complement strand
GTTATTATCCGCTCTGGCACGCGGCGGGCTCCAATTCATGCTGATCATCTGGCTACAAGGAATCTACTTACCGCTTCATGGGGTTTCCTACTCGCAAACACCGCTAATCGCAGGTTTGTATACACTCCCACAAATGCTGGGATTCCTCGTAGCAGGTCCGATCAGCGGCATGCTCTCGGATCGCTTCGGTGCAAGGACATTTTCCACGCTGGGAATGGTGGTAACTGCCATTGGTTTTTTCCTATTTACCACGTTGCCGCTTGACTTCAATCCCTGGATCTTTTGGCTCTATCTGCTCATCATCGGCATTGGCATGGGACTTTTTGCCTCGCCAAATACTGCCGCTATCATGAACGCGCTCCCTGCCGCGTATCGAGGCGTAGGCTCCGGCATGCGAGCCACCTTTAACAATGCGGGATCCATGCTCAGCATGGGACTGTTCTTCTCGATCATGATTACAGGGCTTGCGCAGAAATTACCGCTTGCGATGCAAACGGGACTCGTCAAACACGGAGTGCCCCTTCAAGGGGCGATCGCGGTCTCGCATTTACCACCGAGCTCGTCCCTCTTTGCGGCACTGCTTGGTTACAATCCATTAAAAAACCTCTTACAGGAATTCGGAATCCTGCAAAAAATGTCTGCTGCAGATGTTCATTATGTGATCGGTCAGAAATTCTTCCCATCGCTGATCGGCCCGCCATTTTTGCATGGACTTAGTCTCGCGTTCACCGCATCGCTCATCATGTCGCTTGTGGCAGCCCTCATCTCCATTTTTCGCGGTCGCCGGTATGTCCATAAAGACGAAGCGACTACGCCAGCGCCTAATTCAGAAACAAAGTGAGTCACTTCAGCGATGCTCTTTGATCTATTGGCTTCATTGACTTAGGTGAGGCCTACCCAATCCGGTTTAGCCACCTCATGCCAACGAGAACGGATCGACTGGTAGTCATCCGTTGATAGCGGACCACGCGCTGCCATTTCCACATTTTCACGGTAACGTTCCGGTTTGGCGGTGCCCACAATGGCAGTATCAACACCAGGCACACTAAGTGTGAACCGAAGTGCTCGTGCAATTGAGTCGCTGACGTTCCCATTCAGGAAATCATAATTCAAGTCTTGAAGGCGATGGTAGTAGGGACGTGCATATTCGTCAGCCGGCAACGACCCGCTCCTCCAGGCTGCATTGGCGATGGGGCGCTTAGCAATCACGCCCATGCCCTGCTCTATTGCCTTTGGAATCGTCAAATCAATGCCTTCCTGATCCGCGATATTCACTGAAGTTTCCAAGCTGTCAAAAAGGCCTGACTTGACCGCAAAAAGCGCCGCCTTACCATCGCCACTGTAGCCGATGTACCGTGTTTTTCCCGCTTCCTTCGCCCGCTGAAGGACTTCAATCACTGCACCTTGCTTAAGAATTTCTTCCGTGCAACTATGTAAATGAATGACATCCACGTAATCAGTTTTCAGACGTTGCAAACTCCTATCAATTTGCAAAGCCAACATTGCCGGGTCCCAATCCGCGCCCTTCATGCCAGAGGCATGACCACACTTCGTAAACAGATAGTACTCATGGCGGCGATGCGACAGCGTGTTGCCGATCAATTCTTCGCTGTTCATGTAGCACTCCGCCGTATCGATCACATTGAGGCCCGCACCAAGCGCACTCTCAAAAAGCGCAGCAACATCTTTCTCAGTTGCACCCTGGTACCCAATCTCTGCACCGCCAAATCCAAGCACACTAACCTCCATATCGGTATTGCCAAAGCGTCTTTTTTCCATCTGACCATGTCTCCTTTCTGATAATCCGTATGATCACATTGCAACCTTCACTCTAACATCTTATCCTAAATCTAAAAAAGGAGTTTGATTCGATTGTTTACCTACCATATGCCTGCTCGAATTCGCTTCGGGGTCGGCGAATCGTCCCAACTGCCAGACGAGATAAAGGCTTTAGGTATCACCAGATTGTTAATCGTGACTGACCCCGGGATCTTGAAAGCAGGGCTCGTCACACCGATTGCCGAACTCCTTGAAAAAAGCGGCATACATATTGAAATCAACGACCAGGTAGCCCAAAATCCGCGCGATACAGATTGCCTGCATGGTGCTGAACTATTCAACGCGATCAACGCCGAAGCGGTACTTGCGATTGGTGGAGGAAGCGCCATGGACACCGCCAAAACGATTGCGCTGCTTGCCAAATCTGGCGGCACCCCAAGTGACTACGCAGATGGCCATCTACCCTATCGTCAAATAGCACCTATCCTATGCGTTCCCACCACAGCTGGTACCGGCTCGGAAGTCACCCGTTCCGCCGTCATTACGGAGTCCTCTACCCACCGAAAAATGACGCTCAAACACGAGAATATGCGGCCCGTCCTGGCGGTGCTGGATCCTCAATTGACCGTCAGCGTTCAGGCATCCGTCACGGCAGCAACGGGAGTCGACGCGCTGGTTCATGCGATAGAAGGTTACACCTGCACGGTTACTAGCCCACTTTCAAAAGCCTACGGCGCAGAGGCGATGCGAACCATTGTTCCCGCATTACCGTTAGCGGTAGAAGACGGCAAAAATCTGAGGGCCCGAACCAAGATGCTGGAAGGCAGTCTTTTAGCTGGTCTTAGCTTTGGCAACGCAGATGTAGCATCCGTTCACTGTCTAGCTGAAGCGCTAGGAAGTGTCTACGATACCCCGCACGGCGTGGCCAATGCGATTTTTTTACCGCATGTGCTTCGTTTTAACGCAGATGGGCATGTCCCCCTCCACGCAACACTTGCGCGCTTGATGCGATTTGCAAGTGACACTGACAGCGATGAAAGAGCAATGGAAAAACTAATTACAGGAATATTTTCCTTTACAAGGTTACTTGGCATCCCCTTACTTAGCGAGTTGCCTAGAATTTCTCAAGAAGACTTTGGACGTCTAGTTGATTTGGCATATGAGAATGGTTCCACACCAAGCAATGTAAGAAGCATCACCAAACAAGAGTATCGAATGATTCTGGAAGAGACCTACGCATACAACGGATAACAGCCAGCGATGCGGATCGAATTGGTGGCCATCTTTGGGGACGTCTTTCTCTCGCCTCCCTATGCTAACCTTAAAGGCGGTAGTCCCCAAAAACGCCCCAGGCTTCGACTTTATGGAATTTCTTTTTTGTAGAAGCAAAACGAACCTTTACTGGTGCCTGATCAAGTTCAGGGTGACGCTTCACCAGATACCTATCACCATAGTGGAGCGTCTCCAGCACAAGCGGCATCTCCCTATGCAAAATGGAATTTCTCCAGGATGCGGTGCCGATCGCCCATCCCCCGCTCACGTGCACATCAATCCAAAGGAGATATCCCTCCTCCTGTTGCCTCCACTCCGCCAGCACTTCATCCCGCATCAGTCGGGTGTACCATCCTCTGATTTGCTCACGCTGATAATCAGGCCCAATGCTCAAAAACAGTTCTCCTGTTCTATCAGAATGGGTAAGCGTATAACGGCGTGGAAGGATAGGTCCATCCAGTTGACTTTCGCTTAGCAAACGGCAATATAGTTTATTGGGATTCAAACGGGACATTTCTTCATCTCCCAATGAGAGTGATCAGGTCTCTAATAACCACTCTATCCACCGATCGACCACCGCAGACCATATGGGTTCAGGAGGATGATGACCAATCCCGTCATATAGGTGTGCCTCGTATGACTTTTCTGCCCTTTCCAGGGCTTCCATCATGCGATAGGCATGGGTCACATCCACCTGAACATCGGCAGTGCCGTGAACAATGAGGATCGGGCAGGGAAGCTCCGCAGCACGATAGGCAGCGGAGCGCTTTTGATAAGACTCAGGCCTTCTTGATGGCGTGCCTCCGATGACCCTGCGAAGCATTTTTCGCAAGTCCATGCGCTCATCGTAGGTAGCCGCGAGATCCGATACGCCTCCCCACAGTACCAATCGATGAACGCCCGGTTCCTCGATCGCCGTCTGAAACGCATTGACTGCTCCTCTGGAAAACCCCATGACAGACACCCGCTCCGGATCAACCTCAGGCATTTCACGAAGATAACGAACGGCGGCGCTTGTATCCTCCACATCCCCGCCACCAAATTCATCGCGCCCTTCTCCTCCCTCGTTGCCCCGATAGGCGGGCGCCATGACCACTAATCCTCTCGACGCAAATGCCTGCATCCATTCTGTCCGCACCATTCCCACTCGCCCGATGCCTCCGCGACAATACACCAGACCGGGAAGCTTCCCGCGAGCTTTCCCTAAGTCCGATCGCGCCAAAAAACCTGTCACTTGATAAGCACCCGACAGATAAGTCACTCTGGTGACATCATTCATGCTCCATCTGCTTCTCCTTCAACACAAACGGCGATTCAGCCAACCATCCTTCAATCTCTGCATCCAACATGGGAATGGTGAACATGGCTTCGTAAATAAGCCCTCGATGCTTGTACTCCACCAACACGTCAAATTGCCGGGTTTCCACATGGAGTAACTGGATATCGTTTGCCTTTAGATGCCTGGCCGATGCTTTTCCCAGTTGCCTGATCCGTTCGTACAATCGCCGCAAAAGGATATGGCGCCTGATTTCTGCAAGTGGTCGCAAGTAAACGCCCCCAAAATAGAACATGCGTTCTATTTCAGTGTACCACCAGCCAATATCCAAATCAAACACCGCATGCATTAGGCGTTATCTTCACGCATTCATTTGCTTGCTAATTTTATCCACGAGAATATCCCCATGTTCCGGATAGGCAAAGTAAAAGCCCTGAAACACCTCGCAACCCATGTTCGATAAGAAATCAAGTTGTTCTTTGTTCTCGACACCTTCCGCCACTATGGAACGCTTCAGTGAATGTGCCAGCGAAATAATAGAAGATAACACAATGGTGCTGTTTTCGTTAAACTCCATATCTCTGACAAACGCTTGGTCAATCTTGATCTCATCAAAAGGCAAATCCTTCAGGTAACTTAACGATGAATAACCAGTACCAAAGTCATCAAGAGATATCTTAAAGCCCGCCTCGTGCAGCTTTAATTTTTTGATGATAGCATCTTCTGCATCCTTTAACAGCGCACTTTCTGTGATTTCGAGGGTAATAAAGTGTGGGTTCACCCGTTGATCCTGAACAATGCGACTAATGTGCTCTGCAAACAGCGGATCCTTCAACTGAATGGGGCTGACGTTGACTGAAATAGGGATCTGCATATCCAGGGCCTGCAATCGTTTGGAGAACGAGCACACCTCCTGTATCACCCAATAACCAATCGGAACAATCAAGCCATTGGACTCCGCAACAGAGACAAATTGCCCTGGAGATATCATCCCGTTTTCAGGATGTTTCCACCTCAGCAACGCTTCCGCCCCCACAATCCTACCATCCCATGTACACTTCGGTTGATAGTATACCTGCAACTCATTGCGTTCGAGCGCATAGAGCAATTCTTCCTCCATATTAAAAATGGCATCCCGCTCGACCATCGCCCAGTAACCGACCACCTGGTCACCCACTTTCACGGCAGAAATTTCATCCACCGCCATCCATAGTTGTCCATCCGGACGTTTATTGATAAACGTGCCTTTCCACCACCCCAAATCTCTCAAAGAATTCTCCATTTCGTCGTATCTCATGTAGTTATAATGAGAGGGGGAGGCTAACATTTTGGGTCGATGCCCTACCAAATCATCTTTTCTATACCCGGATAATTTTTCAAAGGTAGGATTGATGTCCAAAATCACATGGTGTAGGTCCGTCAAGACAAAGCCTTTTGTCGAATTTTCCATTAAAAACCGTAAACTCTCCGACACCCAACTCAAACTCAAGTTGGTATTGTCACTCTGTTCCCTTTCTTTTCCCAGTGCAAGTGGATCAAACAGGCAAACCTGATCTTTGCCGCTACGTTTCCCCTCTAACAGGGCAGCATCCACCTCCAGCACACGAGACAAACCTCTACTGCCATATGAAACACCCAGGCTGGCTTGCACCTTGATCCCTGAAGCAATCGGGTAGCGCTCCCCGGTCACTTCTCTATGAATTCGTTGTGCCTCAAGAAGTGAACGATCGTGATCAAAATCCCCTGGTATCCAGATGACAAATTCGTCTCCTCCCCAGCGAAAAACACAGGCTGGTTCTACAGCGGCATTCTGGAGTCTTTCCCCCACTTTGAGCAGCAATTCATCCCCCGAATCACTACCAAATGTTTTATTCACGTACTTGAACTCATCCAAATCCAGCAGGATAAGCATTCCGGTCTCTGTAGATTCCCCTATCCACTCATTAAAATGAAGTCGATTGCCAAGCCCCGTCAGCGCGTCATGATTCCTTTCATAACTGGCCCTAATCCTCCTTGCACTTTCTAAGGTATACACGAGTAGAGGCAGAAACAACCCGATTAGATCAACCAATTGATGGAGAAAATTCGTGCGATTAAAAATAAACATCCAGATAAAAAGTGGAATTACAGCAAGAACAGGATGCCTTTTTTGATAAAAAAATAACAAGGCAAGGCATTCCGCCACTAGAATGGCGATCGTACTAGTTAGTTGTATATGCCAAATAGGCATCGCCAGAAAAATCACCGTTTGTACGACCAAGGAAGCCAAGCTACCCCAAATTTTTAAGCTTCTCGTATAAAGGAGCTCGATATAGATAATTTCGATGATACCTATATTGACAATACTGACAGGAGAGACATAGATTTGCGTCAAGGTCATCCAAAGGACCGGCAACGTGGCCGCAAAAAAGTGAACCGTATTGCCCGGTATCCATTCTATTTTTTTTGACCTGCGCAAAATATCGACAAATTCCCAAAATCCCGCCGTAGCGGTGGTCATCCACAACACTCGTAGTAACTCGGTCATGATGTTTCCACTCCCATGACAATGGAGACCATCGAAGGATCAAATGACCGAAAAAACGAGTAGGGCAATAGAGCCATCATTTGCTCTAAAGACGCACTCCCAGAAGGAAGAAATTCGCTACTTTCTAGGTATCCACACAACGCATCCTCAAACACCACGATTTTGCTAAACAGGCTCAGTTGTTCGCGGTTTTTTTTCATGGGGTAACCACTGCCACACTATGGTGTACCCAATCAACCGTCTTCGCCTCTAATAATTTAAGTAAAATGAACCACACTCTCTCAACATCATACGTTAATAAGGGCGTCACTACTTTTCTGTTCACGATGGCCAAAGGGACATTTCGATATCGCTTAGCATAGCGAAACACTTCCTCTAATGCCGAAAAAGATTCGTGCACATTCATGGTCATGCCCCACTTTCCACTTCTTATCATGATCATAATAGAATCTTTATTTTGTTGTTACTATCAAAAGATAGATCCCCTCACATTGATTTTCATAAAATATAAGGATATAATTTAATTTTATTATAATATTTATATTCAGGGGTTAATCAATGCCGTCATTCAATATAAATGCAGTGCATTCAGCCTCCTTCTTTTCAACAAAAATTCAGCTACCTCAATCCAGAAGCGCACTAACAAGGCGCCCCATTTTGCTTGATCTTGTAAGAAAAGGTTTACAAGGGAAGGTATCGATCATCAGTGCCCCTGCAGGATATGGAAAATCCACGTTGCTTGCGCAAGCGCTTGAGCAGTATCCTCATCCGTGCGCATGGATCAATCTGGACAAAGAAGAGAATGATCCCATCCGCTTTTGGCATCTTTTCTTTATGGCTATACGCCAAATCGCTCCATTATTGATTAGCCAATCCACCGAACTGCTTCATTATGTCAACGAGAATGATTGGGCGCCGCTCATCGCGAGCATCAGTCAAGAACTGCAAAAAGCTGACTCCCCGCTCCTCATTGTCTTTGACGATTTTCACGTCATCCATCATCCGCAAATTTTATATATGATCGACCTACTTATCAGGCAAACACCCGATACCATCCATTTCGTTATCAGTTCCAGGTCAATTCCTGATTTGAAAATCGGCAAATTGCGCGCCTTGGGGCAAGTCATGGAGATGGATGAATCCAATTTGCGCTTTACAGGTGAGGAAATATCGGCTTTTTACAAAACCGCATTTGATATTCATCTCACTTCACAGCAACTTACCAACATTCTAAAGCACACAGAAGGTTGGATTGCCGGGTTGTACCTTGTGGGGATGGTCATCTCAAAAAGCGAGACTCCTGACGCGATCATTAGCAATGTCAACGGCAATCTTCATTTTATTGCAGAGTATTTGATCGAAGAAGTGCTGCAACAATTGACAATGGAACAACAGGAGTTTTTACTTTACACCTCCGTCCTTGAACGGTTTACTGCAAAAATTTGTGCCGTCCTCACCCATGTGGAAGATGCCCAAGAATTGATCAAGCAACTATTTCACCAAAATGCATTTTTAATCTCTCTAGACGCAGAGAGGCACTGGTTTCGTTACCACCATCTATTTGCCGATATGTTGCGTGCCCAACTGGAAAGAAGGCACCCAGGATTAGCGAAGCAATTGCACAAAAAAGCGAGCGAGTGGTACGAGTCCCATGGTGCGCCTTTTGAAGCCATCCACCATGCCTTAGCAGGAGAAGTCTGGGACAAAGCCGCCATGCTGCTCTTTGCGTATGCGCCGCACGCTATGAAGAACCATGAGCTTGCCACATTGGACAATTGGCTTGATTTTTTTCCAGAAGAGACATTGAAGAACCACCTCCATTTGCTGATTATACGCGCTTGGCTTCAAACCTTAAACGGCAAAACAGAACAAGCTGAACACATCATCGCTCCCATTGAAGTAAGGTTTTCTCATAAAAAGAACGAGCAGGATCATTCCCAAGAAATCCTTTGGGTAGAATGGATGACCATTCGCGCATTCTTGGCCATGTTGCGCAATAATGTGGAAGATAGCCTTCGACACATTGAACAGATCACGTTGCGATCAAGCCTGCAGAGCCGTTTTTTTCAATACGGATTTCTGCTTAATCCAGGTGAAGCGTATTTTTTACGGAGTCAAATGGCACAAAGAGGAGAACTGCGAAAGGCATTTCGCCTGTTTTCCCAATTGAGAATGCTTTATAAGGGCAGCGGGCTTGCCATTCTTGGTTACGGTTCAGTGGTTCTGGGAGAACTCTACTACGAGTGGAATGACGAGGCATCACTTCAATACTTTATCCCCAGAGGCTTGGAACTAGGGCGAAATCACCGTCAAATTGGGGTACTTGTCCCCATGTACCTGCTCCACGCTCGTTATTTTGTTGCCAGAAAAATGATGAAAGAAGCCTGGGATGTGCTGCGCGAATTCGAATTAACCATCCAGGAATATGAAAGTCATGCTCATTGGCGAGCGATTCTGGAGGCGTTTAAGATTCGGCTTTGGATCGCGGAGGGACAAAAAGACAACGTAATGGCATGGCTGGAACAAAGTAAATTTTCCTCACAGCAAGAGATCACTCCTTACCAGGAGTTTGAATTGATCACCTGGGCACGCGCGAATGGGTTCCTATCGAGGTGGAAAGTGGCAGAAGATTTATTGACCCGCCTCGTCCGCTTTGCAGAGGCGGAAAGCCGTCTGGCTTCCCTGATCGAGGTGCTGCTTCTAAAAGCGATCGCAGCGAATGAACTGGACAAGACAAATGAAGCGTTCACCTACTTAAATCGTGCCATTCGGTTGGCTTATCCAGAAAACTATCAACGCACCTTTTTGGATGAAGGCATCCCTTTATTTCAACTCATGATGCAATGGCTTCATTCAAAAGATCAATACACACTTACCACATCCGAAAGGGAGTATGCCGAGTTACTGATCTCTTTATTTATAAAACAACACCCCGAACAAGCCGTACCTGCAAACGCGCCACCGCAGGATTCTTTGCTGACCCGCCGCGAACTCGATGTTCTCGAACTAATGGCAACCGGACTCAGTAATGCCGAGATTGCCGAGCGTCTGATCCTCTCCATCGGCACCGTCAAGAGCTATGCCCATCAAATCATTGACAAGCTCGAAGTCAAAAACCGCACTCAGGCCATCGTGGAGGCTAGAAAAAAAGGACTATTGAGGTAACCGAAAAACCATCAATAAGTGGTGCGCTTCCTTATAATCCGCAAATTTCCTTCGATGGCAAAAAAAATCGCCAACATGATGATGGCAAATCCTAGCAGGAGCCATAGCACTTGCCAGGGTAAAAGGTGAGAGACTGCATATCCGATCACCGCAGGAAACACCGCCATCCCCATTCCCGCAAATCCCGTCACCGCGCTCGTTACGAATCGCTCCCGACCGGGAAATGTGTGATTCGCATACACCATCGTGACAGAATAAATAGCAGACATCGAGAAACCTAAACCACCCACGATGACATACGACCACATTGATGTATGAAATTGCGCCAATAAAAGGAAGAATAAGACAGAGAGCAAGAAGCTCCCCAACAAATAACGCTCATAGCTAATCCGATGAACAATCCAGCCAATTGCCATTCGCCCAACGACCATGGCGATCCAAAATACCGTGGTGCTAAGCGTGGCAAAGTAAGGTTTGGTATTGACGTAGATAGTAAAAATAGTGGGCAAAAAGCTATTTAGACTACCTTCTACTCCTACATAGATGAAAATCAGCACAAGAAAAAACGCCATGAGTTGATATAACGCAACCCGTGATGAAAAAGCAGGCGGCGCCGCGGTTCGCGCATCTGAATAACCCTCATGATGGGATACCTCTGATTCGACAGACATGGCGATCCATAAAATGGAAAGTGTCAATGCAAACGCCGCTAACGGTCCAGAGGAGAATCGCCATCCTCCCATCGCAATCAGCCCACTAGCAATGACTGGCATTCCTAAAGCCCCTAATCCAAAGGCCACTTCCAGTCGACTCATGACCACTGCGCGTCGCCCTGCAAACAATTCCATAATATAAGAAGCGACAGCCGTCTCAATCATGGAAACACCTACTCCATTTACAATCATGAGTGGAAAAAGCAGATAAATTGGCGGCCAAATCAGTAACCCCGCCTGTGCGACGAACACCACCAGCGCAGAGCCCGACAAGATCGCCTTGTGGTGGTATTTTTTCATCAAGTTGACCGTCAATAACACGCCAGCGATAAAACCAATCGATTGACTGAGGATGAGCAATCCGCCTGTCGTATACGTGGTGTGATAATAGACCACCAGTTCTGGCATAATCGATCCAAACAGCACACTGATGCTCCCCGCAAGCAAATACATCCCATAAGACGCCCAAAGAAATCTCCGCATTGTCATTCTCCCTCATTACATACAGTGTAGCAGATGATAGACGCTCCAGTAGCAACGAGAATCTATTCACAAAACTATCAAAATAGTGTGACAGAGCTCACTGTTTTCGCGGACAATATCTGCTACTATCGTGTTCAATATGCGAGTGCACAAAGTGGACGATTTTTAGGAGGAATGATTGGATGAATGAGTCCCACTTGTTATCACAAGATCGAATCCCTGGTTCTGAAATACTACTTCGATCACTGCTGCTTGAAGGTGTTGAATGCATCTTCGGTTATCCTGGCGGGAGCATCCTCAATTTTTATGATGAAATCTATAAAAACAACGAACTTCGGCACTACTTAGCCCGGCATGAACAAGGCGCCATTCATGCGGCAGATGGATACGCGAGGTCCACTGGCAAAGTGGGCGTTTGCGTGGTTACCTCGGGGCCTGGCGCTACCAACCTGATCACAGGAATCGCCACTGCACACATTGACTCCGTCCCACTTGTCATCATCACAGGCAATGTTCCACTCTCCATGATTGGGACGGACGCCTTCCAGGAAGCAGACATCGTAGGCATGACCATGCCGGTGACAAAGCATAGCTATTTTGTCCGCGATGTGAATGACATTGCGCGAACGATCCGGGAAGCTTTTTATATCGCAAATACTGGTCGCAAAGGGCCGGTGCTCGTTGACATCCCAAAAGACGTCACCGTCAAAGAGGCAATATTTGTCTGGCCACAAACGATTCATTTACCTGGATATCGCGCCAAAAGTGAAATTATTAAAGAGCAGATTGACGCCCTTCTCGTCGCCCTTAAAAAAGCCAAACGCCCCGTGCTATTGGCGGGAGCAGGTGTCATTCATGCTGATGCGAGTAACGAACTGGTAGAATTAGCTGAGAAATCCGGCATCCCTGTCGTCACCACGTTCCTTGGCCTTGGCGGGTTTCCTAGCCAACACCCACATTGGGTCGGCATGCCAGGGATGCACGGCTCGTATGCAGCCAATATGGCCATTCAGCAAGCCGACCTATTGATTGCTGTCGGCGCACGCTTTGATGATCGCCTCACCATGAACGCAGCGAAATTCGCTCCAAACGCGGAGATCGCCCATATCGATGTCGATAAAGCAGAAATCGGGAAAAATATCGCCACTACCTATCCGGTGATTGGCGATATCAAACATGTATTGAACTACGCGCTACCGAAAGTCACCCTATCATCAACAGACAACTGGCTCCAAACCATCGCAGCTTGGAAAGCATCACATCCCCTTCGCTACGTCGACTCTGATGAAATCTTAAAACCGCAATGGGTCATTGAATTGTTGCACCGTACCACAAAAGGGGAAGCCATTATCACCACTGACGTTGGTCAACACCAATTCTGGACTGCTCAGTATTATCCGTTCACACGACCAAGAAGCCTGATTTCATCAGGCGGAATGGGCACGATGGGTTTTGGCCTCCCTTCCGCAATCGGCGCCCAAATTGCCAACCCGGATACGCTGGTGATCTCCATCAATGGTGATGGAGGCATTCAGATGAGTTCCCATGAACTTGCCGTTTGCGCGATCCATCACATCCCGGTAAAAGTGGTGGTGATCAATAACGAAGTGCTTGGCATGGTCAGGCAATTGCAGGAAGTGGCGTTTGAGGAGCGTTACAGTGAAATAGATCTAAGTGGAAGTCCTGATTTTGTCAAATTAGCGGAGGCCTATGGCGTAAAGGGACTGCGCGCCACCAACAAAGAAGAAGCAGAGCAAGCCTGGCAAGAGGCGCTTGCCATCGATGGTCCTGTGCTGGTTGAATTTGTTGTACCCTCCAGTGAAAATGTGTACCCTGTCGTTCCTGGGGGAAAAGCGTTACATGAAATGATGTTGGGAGATGACGAATAATGAAGCACCACCATACTGTTTCTATCCTTGTCAATGACCATCCTGGTGTACTGCAAAGGGTTTCCGCCCTTTTTAATCGCCGCGGTTTCAACATTGACAGCATCACAGTGGGATCTTCAGAACAACCCGGCATGTCGCGAATGATCATCGTGACACTCGGCGATGATCGGATCATGCATCAAGTGATTAACCAAGTAGAGAAATTGATCGATGTGGTGAATATCGAGATTTTGAGTGAAAAACCCCTCGTGGCAAGAGAACTCGCACTGATCAAAGTGGAGGCGGAACCGGTAAAGCGCCCTGAGATTATGACCCTCGCAGAGGCGTTTCGCGCCACCATCGCCGATGTGAGCCCTGATTCGCTGGTGGTACAAATTGTCGGTGACACTGAAAAAATCGAAGCGATGATCGAATTGCTACACCCTTACGGCATTCTCGAAATCAGCCGAACAGGAGTGACGGCCATCGCACGTGGTCGACACCGACTCTAATCAAACTTTAAAACTTCTATTCCATAGTGAACGGTAGAGTCTATCCTTTTCGCAATGGATAGACTCCGCTATGATAGGGGCAGAGGGGAAAAAAATGAGAGTATTGGTAGTCGAAGACGATGAACAAATTTTGCGAGCGATGGTTAATGCACTGACGGACGCAGGTTACGAGGTGGATGACGCCGCAAACGGCAATGATGGCATTTGGCTCGCCACTGAAGGGGCTTATGACATGATCCTGCTTGATATCATGTTGCCAGATATGGATGGGCTGGAAATCACCAGGAGAATCCGATCCACCTCCCCACAAACACCTGTGATTCTGGTTACTGCGCGTGATGCAATCGATGACCGAGTTCGTGGACTTGATGTCGGCGCCGATGATTATGTGGTCAAACCGTTTGCCATGGTGGAGCTTTTGGCGAGAATACGGGCGGTATGGCGAAGACAAGGCATTTTGGGCGACGAAGGGATCATTCAGTATCACGAATTGTTGCTTGATCCCACTCATCACACCGCCTCTTCAAGAGGAACCATGGTCTCGTTAAGTTCCACCGAATACGCGATGCTGGAATTTTTTATGACCAATCGGGAGCGGATACTAACTCGCGAGCAACTGTTTGAAAGAGTTTGGGGATTTGACTCTGAGGCAAGCGAAAATGTCGTGGATGTCTATGTTCACTATCTGCGAAAAAAACTCACAGGCATCGGATGCGGAGATTATATTACCACGCAACGCGGCATTGGATTTTCTTTTAAGAAAGAAGGCCACTGATGTTCTGGCGAACGAGATGGCGCCTGGTGTTGTGGAACTCACTCGTCGTTGCCTGTATATTAGCGATATTTTCGATTTCCATTTATAGTTTTTTAAGCGTTCAATTGATTAACAATGTGGATCGCAGTATGATCGTTCAGCTGCAACCCGTGCTTCAGACTGTCCAATCAGGTAAAAAACCGCCCGCCCTGGCAGAGCCTCCTCGCCCTCGGGTTCCCCGAGGACGTTTATTGGGTCAACAAAGAACGGTCATCTCTCCCTTAAACGGCCAACCACTTGGCGTCATCGTATGGCGTCGCAATGGCACGTTAGCTTTCCCTGCGCCAAAATACCTCACCAGCTCTGACATTCGCCAACTTAAAGCTTATGTTCGCCCACTTCGCCCTGAGGACATTACTATCGAGCAACAACCCGTACGCCTGGTCGTCATTCCTGTCAATGCCAATGTGGCTGGGATAGTCAGACCTCTTTTGGTGATGGGACTTCGCAATATTAGCGGCGTATTGGAAACTCTACAGGAATTAAGGTGGATTACTTTTGCAGGGATTGCACTTGGTGTGGGAATTGCATTTGCCATTGGGATCATTTTAGCGGACCGAGCGCTTATTCCCATTCGCAAAGCGTGGGACCTTCAGGTCCAATTTGTGGCAGATGCTTCCCATGAACTCCGTACCCCTATAGCTTCCATTCAAGCCAATTCCGAGTGGCTAATTGGACACTCGGAAGAGTGGTCCGATCAGCAGGTACAGACGATGCATGGGATTTTTGCTGAAACCAAACGTCTTAGTCGTTTGCTTAATTTTTTGTTGACACTTGCTCGCTCTGATGCCAATACGTCGCAACTTGCCATCAAAAACACGGATATTTCCTCGCTAACCAAAGAACTATCGGAACAATTTGCACCACTTTGTGAAGCAAGCGAGATTCAATTTCATGTACATGTGGCGGAAGGAATCGCAGGAGGGATTGATCCTGACCGCATTCGTCAGGTGCTTTTTAATTTACTCGATAATGCCCGCAAATTCACGGCTAAAAATGGGCGAATTGCATTATCATGCACGCAAACAAGACGCTCCGTACAATGGGTAATCTCCGATACCGGAATTGGTATCAACCCAACTGAACTGACCCGCATCTTTGACCGCTTTTATCAAGGGGATTCAAGTAGATCGAATGCAAGCGGAATGGGCCTTGGATTATCCATCGTCAAATGGATTGTAGAAGCTCATGGCGGATCCATTCATGTACGCAGCCAGAAAGGGCAAGGAAGTCAGTTTACCGTCCTTATCCCTCTTCACATATATAATCAAGAACCTTGATCAAGAGGCTCATAGCTTCCGAAGTTTGACGTCCACCACTGCATGATCCGCGCGTTTTTCTAGAATCAAGTGCGCCCTCCCCATGGTGGGATGGATATTTTCTTTTAAGTTGACCAGATTGATTTCTTCCCAAATACCGCTTGCGACCGACACCGCCTCGTCCTCAGTCAATTGTCCATACCGGCGAAAATAGGATTCCGATTGCTGGAATGCTGTTTTTCTTAACACCTGGAACCGCTCGATGTACCATTGCCTGATATCCTTTTCTTTGGCATGCACATAAATGGAAAAATTAAAAAAATCAGAGACAAATAACTTGGATATTGTTGATCTACCATCGATAGACGGTGTTTGCAACACATTCAGTCCTTCGACAATCAGAATGTCCGGTTGGCGGATCACCTGGTGTTCATTCGGAATAATATCATAGTAAAGATGGGAATATACAGGAACTTTCACTTCTGGTAGTCCGGATTTGACATCCATTAAAAATTTTAGCAAACCTCGCACATCGTAACTTTCAGGGAACCCTTTTTTCTTCATGAGGTCCCTTCGTTCCAAAATATGATTGGGAAACAAAAATCCATCTGTTGTCACCAGGTCTACTTTGGGATGGTTGGGCCAACGGGATAAAAGCGCTTGCAGGACACGCGCCGTGGTGCTCTTTCCTACTGCTACACTTCCCGCTATTCCGATAATATAGGGAACCTTCGTCGTCAGGGTTCCCAAAAAAGCATGCGCCACTTCCTGACGGTACCGATTGGCAGAAACATATAGATTCAATAGTCTCGATAATGGAAGGTAAATATCAGTGACTTCCGGAATTGACATCTCTTCATTGATACCTTGAAGTTTCTTTAATTCTTCTTCGGCTAAAAGCAGTGGAGTAGAGAGTCGCAATCTCGACCATTCCTCACGATTAAATGAGAAGTACTGCGAAAATTTTTCATTCATGCTGATAGTCTCCTGTAGTCTGCATTATTCACAAATTAGACACAATATTCTGTCCAATTTTAATTTTTATTTTCCTTAATAATATATGATAGGGGCAAATTCATTAGCGAAAGAAGGGACCACCGTGCAGGGATTATTAAAGAGATTTCGGGCACTAATCCTTGGCATCATCCTGCTTTCCACACTATTCCTCCCCATGAACTACACTGATGCTACCGTATCACCTAAGCACAAACAAAGCAATGTCCTTACATTGAGTGGTGTTTGGCACACATACTCCTATTATTTTTACTATGACGCCGGCGGAGGAGAAGGAACTGATAACGGAATTGCGCTTAGAATCAGTGGAAACCACTGGTATTATGGGTCGTCTTCAGGGACATTCAAAATCCTCCCGATCAAACCATCTGATTGGAAGCAGTGGGACATTAAACCCTATGGCCCCACCAAAAAGATAGTGTGGTATCACTGGAATCACCAGGGGACAGCGGATGGCCCTATCGAAACACAGGCTCTCAAAGGCCATTTATACGTCGATTTTATTTGGGTCATCTACCATGAAAAGCCTCCTGTAGCACAATACCCTGGTACATTGTGGATCAAATTTGGCCAATAAACGTTAGTGTTTAAAAGAAAAGCGCACCAAAATCCACCATTTGGCACGCTTTTCTCACTATTTTTCCTAATTATTAGCCGCTCCTTGGCTATTCGTCGATCCCTGACCATTTGCAAGGCCTTGACCATTTAAAGGTCCCTGGCCCTTGCCTTTACCTGGACGAGGTAATAGCCCCTTATGAGACAACATGGTTGGCAAACGCTTTGCAAACGCAGATTCCGCATTCGTTGCCTGCGTGGAGGTCAACTTTCCGCTACTGACCATCGTTTGAATTTGGTTGTCCACATATGTCGTCAATGTTTGCTCTAATGCGCTCTCGCTGATTCCCTGTGTAGTAGCAATATCCAGAAGCGATTGCCCGCTTTGTAAATCGCTATGAAGCGTACTGGTGCTGATATTCAATGCCATTGCCAATTCACTTGGCGGAATCGGTGCCGGCGGACGTCTTTTCCCCATTTGTTGACCAGATGGGGCACCTTGGCCATTTGCTGACGACTGTCCCGTCAGCCCACCTTGCCCGTTTGTAGGAGTTTGCCCATTTCCCCGGCCACGACCATTCATTGGTCCTTGACCAAGTTTAGGAGGTAACCCCTTATGGGATAGCAAGGTTGGCAAACGCTTTGCAAACGCGGCTTCTGCATTCGTTGCCTGTGTGGAGGTCAACTTCCCACTACTGACCATTGTTTGAATTTGATTGTCAACGTACGTCGTCAATGTTTGTTCCAATGCGCTTTCACTAATTCCTTGTTGTGTGGCAATGTCAAGAAGCGATTGTCCACTTTTTAAATCACTGAAAAGTGTACTTGAACTGAGGTTTAATGCTTGGGCAAATTCACTAAGTGAAACTGGTGCTGGCGGGCGTCTTTTCCCCATTTGTTGACCTTGTGCTGGTGGAGTATTTACCCCGTTTGAATTGACATTTGAATTCGTGGCGGCAAAAGTCAATGTGCTTCCCAGTGTTAACGTGGCGATCGTCAAGGCCCCGACTGAGGTGATCAATTTCATACTTTTCATCATGGATTCCTCCTGTGGTTTTGATTGAGTGGATTTCTGAACGTTCCTTACAAATTGGATTATGGATTCGTAGTTTTAGAATTTCTTTAGAAGGTTTAACGATCTTCATCACTTTTTTTACAAAAAAGTGGGAATGATATACAATGTATGTTAAGAGAAAGTAAATGAAATTAAGCAAAAGCATTCGATTGGCGAGGAGGTACTAATGAGTTGGCATATACAGTACCTGAATCGATACCTCGAAAAGCAACTGCTGGCGAGAGACTCGTTTTTCATACCTTAAAAGACGTTTTGCCAAGCGATTATATCGTATACTATGAACCTGAAATCATAGGAAGACGCCCTGATTTTGTCGTAATTGGACCTGACCTAGGATTGCTTGTACTTGAAGTAAAGGATTATACCAAAAGCACACTTTTCTCACTTAACCACGATGAATGGTCCATCCTTAACACAATCGGCGAGATAACAACAGTGAAAAGCCCATTCAAACAAGCAAAAGATAATGCTTTTCATATTGTTAATCAGCTTAAAAAGGACAAAAACCTACTAACTTGGGAAGGCCCCTATCAGGGAACGCTCAAATTTTTATACGGATATGGCGTCATTTTCTCAAGATTAACTCAAGTCGATTTTGTAAAAAATAACCTCTATCATGTGATCGAGCCTAGATTTGTGTTATGCCGCGACGAAATTGACCCTGATGACGAAGTCTTTTCTTCAGAATTACTCATCGAAAAATTACTAGGAATGTTTACGGTTTATAGACGAAATCGTTATATTTTATCTGATAGTGATATTCAAGCCATTCGTTATCATCTTTTTCCCGAAGTGCGTATAGGTGCCGAATACAATGAGCCAATCTACTATCAGGATCAACTTCTTTTATCATTGCACAATATTCGAACCATGGATTTGCATCAGGAAAACCTAAGTAAAAGCATAGGCGACAAGCACCGAATAATAAGAGGAGTAGCGGGAAGTGGTAAAACAATCATTCTTGCCAGCAGAGCAAAGTGGTTAGCAAAAAATCAACCAGACTGGAAAATACTTGTGCTTTGTTATGCTATACCACTCGCGCAAAAACTTTATCAACTCATCGATCAAATGATGAAAGAACCAGAAGATCTACTGGATTTGGCATACCAAGCCTCTGGCACTTCACGAGGAATATCAGATACTCATGTTGAGGTTTATAATTTTCATCAGTGGTTGATGAGAACACTGAAGACCAGTCCCAACGATGTCGATAAACTGATAGAAAAAATAAACACCCATCAAATAATATTGCCAAAATATGATGCGATTTTAATTGATGAAGGACAGGACTTTGAGCCTGAATGGTTAGAGTTAATTTCACATGTCTTAAATCCTGACACCCAATCCTTACTTTTAGTAGAGGATCGAGCTCAAAATATTTTCAAGCGCAAGTCTAGCTTGCTGCAAAATACCGGATTGGATTTTCGTGGGCGCTCAAAGATATTAACGATCAATTATCGTAACACAGCACAAATTGTACGAGTTGCATGGGACTTTTATCAATCCAAATCACAATTGCAAAATAAAGTGAAACAAGGAACCATCGAAGGCATTGAAATCATCCCGCCGCAGGCGACTAATCGCAAAGGGCCTGAACCTGTCATTAAAAGGTTTCATCGTTTTTCGGAGGAAGTAGCTTTTGTCGCAAAATCAATTATCAAATTACATAATGAATGGCATATTCCATTTTCTGAGATGCTAATTTTATATCGAGTGCGGAATTCGTCGTCCTATTATTCCTATGTGGATACGATCCGTCAAGAATTAGCAAAATGCAATTTACCTTACTATTGGATTACTGAAAACGCAAATTCCAAAAGAAATTTTAACCATTTTGAGGAAACGATTAAAATTTCCACGATTGATAGCGCCAAAGGTCTAGATTTCCGAGTGGTTTTCATTGTCAACATAGAAAATATGCCATTTAAACTCGAGGAAAACGAGGAACGAGAAGTTGCGCTTTTTTATATTGGTATGACAAGGGCTTTAGAATGGCTATTTCTCACCTATAGCGGGGAATCAACATTTACTCGTTATCTTGATAATATTCAATCGTCTCAATTAGGTCTTATCGCAACGCAATCCAAATCATCATGATATCTTCAAGATAGTAAAGCCCCCATCAGCAATTAGTGATGGGGGCTTTATCATTTAGTTATTGTTTATACCCAGCCGCGCAACTCCACCGCTTCAGCCATCCGCTTGATGCCCACCATGTAAGCAGCAAGTCGCATGTCCGTATTTCTTGCTTGAGCCGTATGCAGCACCGTTTCAAACGACCGAACCATCAACGCTTCCAGCCGCTCTTCCACTTCCGCTTCCGTCCAGTAATAGCCTTGGTTGTTTTGCACCCATTCAAAATAGGACACGATTACCCCGCCGGAATTACCGAGCACATCCGGAATGAGAAGTACTCCCTTCTCCGTCAGGATCTTCGTAGCTTCCATCGTCGTTGGGCCATTTGCGGCCTCCACAATGATTTTGGCTTTAATGTCATTCGCGTTTTCTTTTGTAATCTGGTTCTCGATGGCGGCAGGTACTAGAATATCGCAGTCGAGCTCTAACAATTCTTTATTGGTAATGGTGTTCTTAAATAACTTGGTGACCGTACCAAATGAATCTCTGCGCTCAAGAAGAGAATCAATGTCAAGGCCATTTTCGTCATGAATCGCACCGTAAGCATCGGATATCCCTATCACTTTCGCTCCTGCATCGTGCATGAATTTGGCGAGATAACTTCCCGCATTGCCAAATCCCTGTACCACCACGCGAGCACCTTCCAGTGTAATCCCTTTGACCCTTGCCGCCTCACGAATGCAAATTGCTACACCACGTGCGGTAGAAGAGTCACGACCGAGCGAACCGCCAAGCGCAATAGGTTTACCCGTGATAAAGTTGGGAGAATCAAATTCGCGGATTTGGCTATACTCGTCCATCATCCATGCCATCACCTGGGAATTGGTCATCACATCCGGCGCAGGAATGTCTTTGGTCGGCCCTACAATTTGGCTGATCGCCCGCACATAAGCGCGAGCCAGCCTTTCCTGTTCCGGAAAAGACATACTCCTGGGGTCGCAGATGACGCCGCCCTTACCGCCGCCATATGGCAACCCTGCAATGCCGCACTTGATGCTCATCCAGATGGAGAGCGCCTTAACTTCATCCTCTGTCACGTCAGGATGAAAACGAATTCCGCCTTTGGTCGGTCCCACCGCGTTATTGTGTTGCGCGCGATAACCAGTAAACACTTGTACCGATCCATCATCCATCCGCACAGGAAACCTGACGGTCAGTGTGCGCATCGGTTCTTTTAGCAATTCATACACTTCTTGGCCATAACCGAGTTTGTTCAGAGCAATTTGAATCATTTCTTGCGTGCTGACAAGCACGTTTAATTCTTCATCTTTTTGCGCGACTGCCACAGTACTCATTGTTCACGCCACCAATCCCCGTATTTTTAACCTTCTATGACGCTTTTAATCTGATCAAACGCCCAGTCCAGTTCGTCTTTTGTAATCACCAGAGGAGGCGCAAAGCGAATCGTATTGGCATGTGTTTCTTTGCAAAGCAGACCGCGCTCCTTCAGCTCTTCACAATATGGCCGCGCTGCAGTGGTCAGTTCCATCCCCACAAAAAGACCGCGTCCACGAATTTCATGAATGATCGGCGCCTTCAAGGTTTTTAACCGCCCAAGGAAATACTCTCCAAGTTCCCTCGCCCGTTCATCTAGGTGCTCTTCTTCAATGACATCCATTGCTGCAACGGCTACCGCGCATGCAATTGGATTACCGCCAAATGTAGAACCATGCGACCCTGGTTCAAATACGCCGAGTACATCCGCATTTGCCGCCACTGCAGAGATGGGAATTACACCGCCGCCCAGTGCTTTCCCAATGATATAGACATCGGGCGTCACTTCTTCCCAGTCACTAGCAAAAATTTTACCTGTGCGGCCAAGACCGGTTTGAATTTCATCCGCAACCAGGAGCACATTATTGGCTTTGCAAATAGCTGCTGCTTCGTGTAAGAACCCTTTGGGAGGAATGACGATGCCCGCTTCCCCCTGAATCGGTTCGACGACAAACGCTGCCGTATTCGGAGTGATAGCATTGCGAAGCGCCTCTATATCACCGTATGGAATGATTCTAAATCCGGGTGTCAACGGACCAAACCCGCGCTGATACTCAGGATCCGACGAGAACGAAATAATAGTAGTCGTTCTCCCATGGAAATTACCGCTGCAAACGATGATCTCCGCCTGATTATCAGGTACGCCTTTGACATCATAGGCCCAGCGTCTCACGGCCTTAATTGCAGTTTCCACTGCTTCAGCGCCTGTGTTCATCGGCAAAATGGTGGGTTTCCCCGTCATTTTGGATAGTTTTTCGTAAAATTTTCCCAGTTGGGCGTTATAAAAAGCCCGCGATGTCAACGTGATTTGATCAGCCTGATCCTTTAGCGCTTGAATGATCTTCGGGTGACGATGCCCCTGATTCAGTGCTGAGTAGGAACTGAGCATATCCAAATAGCGTTTCCCATGATCGTCTTCCACCCACACCCCTTCGCCTTTAACGAGTACGACAGGCAATGGATGATAGTTTTTGGCCCCATATTGATTTTCAAGTTCAATCGCATGTGATGTGGTGTTTGTTTGCATAAAAACCCTCCTCGAAATGATGCGCTGATTATTATTCAAGCAACTTTCATGCCACGCTTTCGAATCACATGGTATCCTGGTAAACGCTTACCTTTCGCACATTTCTCTTCTTTCTATATGCAAAATTATTTTTCGTGCAAAATTTATTGGCGCAAAATTTATTGGCGCTATTGTTCATATGATTTTCACACCTTCAATAGCATTATTTGCACATTATTCTTGCAATGTGATAAAATTGTTAATGTTGTGGTTATTTGGTTAAAAAATTAATAAATATTTACAATTGTATAATTGCATAAAAAAGAAGGTTTATGTTTTATGCATCACAACCGGTTTGGTGATCGAATCGCAAAGTGGTTGGCTAAAATTTATTATGTCATTCCACCCCGCATTCGCTACTTTCCAAGGCGCGAGCGTAGTATTTTGCGTGTGACACATGGATTGTTTCTTGTTTTTGCGGCTTTGTTTGCCATACTTGCCGTAACCCATGCATTCAATTTGTTCACACAAACCAAAAACAGCCTTGAATCTGAAGCTTCCATTACCGCTTACCGCACTTCGATCCGCCTCAACTCCCTTATTGAGCAGCAGTATCAAGACCTGAAATTTTTAAGAAGCCTTCTTTTTTCCTATTCAGATGGGCAATTTCACCCTACGCATCAATTACGGTCCCTATTCGCCAGTTTTGAATCATCTCATCCAGAAATCATCGCGATCGATATCGAAAACCCATCCGGCAACATTGTTTGGTCTAGTATGAAAGACCCCTACCTTCCCAATGCGATGGCTGATACATTTACAGCGGTGCCTGATCACACACAGGAACTGATCGGAACGCTTACCTATATTAAGTCACTTCATCGCTGGGTAATCCCCTTGAGACTGGCGGTTACAGATACCAACCATCACTTATGGGGATACATCGGTAGTACTCTTATGTTGTCCAATTTTTCACAACTGAGCATCCCTTCTCAATTGAATGTCATCATATGGGCCCCTGCCCATCACCAGATCATTTCACAGTGGGCAAACGGTCAATGGGTTTCACCCACTCTATCCAACTCATTGAATGATTCAAAGTTTTCTATTCAAAAATACACGAATGTCAAAATCAGCGGATTACCATGGGAAATAGGGGTATATTGGCTCCCCAGCCAACTGTACAGCAATTTTTGGAGGACAGAAAGTGATCAAATCCTCCCGCTCGTATCCATTATGCTTTTGATCCTTATCATGGATTTTGCGATTCAAAATTTAATTAGAAGGCTCATTCGCCTACGCTTGTATCAACAGGCCATTTTTGCCATCCAACAGAAAGCGCTTCCCGTCACCTCTCAAGTTCAGTTATTCCTAGAGACGGTAGATATACTATCCGCTCTTACAGACGGAACCTTCTTTTATATCCAAAAGGGGAGCCACGACGACCCTCACGCAGAAATTCTTGCTTTCAATCAAAATAACCGCATCGCAAAAGAGCCATGTCAAAAAGTGCCCCCTATACCTTTAAACAAAATGTCGCTGCTAATGCCAAAGGAATATCAAAAAAAGCATCGATTAAGCATCAAGGCGTTCCCCATTTATGATGAGAGCCCAGCCATGCAACTGATCGTCATGAGTGAAGAATACTTGTATTTTTCAAAACCCATTTGCAATATGCTAACAGAAATGGCCTATACACTTCGAAACATCGTTAATCACTGGAATGATATCAACTTACTGGAACTCACTGAAGAAGCATTGGCTCATGAGGCAAAAGTCAGATTGGATCTGATCAACAACATTGGTGTCGGCATTTTCCTCGCCACCTTCTATCGAATCATTTTACGTACCAATGACAGGGTGACAGAGATCTTCGGTTACACAGAAGAGGAGTTAATAGGCCAAAGCTTTCGGATCATTTATAGCAGTGATGAATTATTCCAACAATTTGGAACGTACTATCATTTATTCACTGATTCGGAAGATGGTGTGATCGATAAAGAGTACAAATTCCAGCGAAAAGACAGGACTACATTTATCGGCGAAATGCGAGGAACGTTACTTGATCGCAAGGACCCATCGAAAGGAATCATCTGGACCATCCAAGATATTTCTGAAAAAATCGCCATGCAAAACGAGATCAAGCTGCATAACGAGCGTATGCGAAATGAACTGGAACTCGCAGCGTCCTTACAACAGGCATTTTTACCGCATCACCTACCGAAAATTGATGGGATCACTATTTCGTGGGAATACATACCTAGCAGCTTTCTTGCAGGAGATATGATTGACGTTATCATGCTTGACGATACTCACCTCGCATTTTACGTGCTGGATGTGATGGGGCATGGCGTATCTGCCGCCTTAAATGCCATTTCCATCAATTATCTGATTCGTCCATCAGAAAATGTGAACGAACGACAAAGATCATTGCATCCGGGCAACTTATTTACCTATATCAACGAAAAATTTGGCGACTTCTTATTGACCGAATCATATTTTACGTTATTTTATGGGGTGCTCGACCTAACCACCATGGTATTGACCTATGCAAGAGGCGGACATCCCGCCCCCATTCTCATGCATCATGATGGCGGTATCACTTACCTCAATGAAGGGGATATGCCGCTTGGATTGATGAAAGAAGTGCAATTTGACGACTTTGAGGTTCAGTTGAAGCCTGGAGATAAATTGATCATCTACTCTGACGGACTGACTGAAGTGTTCAATCACGAAGGGGAAATGTTCTCGACAAATGGCATTGCAAGGATGATGACTAAGCATAAAGAAGTCGGCATCCATCAATTGACAAATGAAATTCTGTCCACTGTACAGGATTTTTCTAAATCAGACCAGTGGACAGATGACGTGACGCTATTAGGTTTGGAATGGGAAAGTAAGCCCTCTCTTGTTTCGAAGGTATCCTACCCGGATTACGACAATTGAAACTGTGCGACCATCTCGCTCAATTCCACCGCCTGTTGACTGGATATCTGACCGCCAGAAGCGATGGTTTCCATGGCTGCCGTCATTTCTTCACTGGATGCCGCTACGCTCTCCGCATGGGTAGCTGTATTATCAATAATTTTAGAGACAGTGGCTATCAAATTGACGATTTTATCTGAACTGGCGACCTCATCACTTGTCACCTGATGAATTCCCTTGATGTCTTCTACCGTCGATTGGATGGCTCCCTCAATTTTTTGAAGCGCTTCTCCCGCAGAGGATGCTTGCAAAACACCCTCCTCAACGGCATTCATGGTCTCCATCGTCATTTGCACACTCGACGTCACCACACCCACCACCTGAGAAAGCACTGTACTTACACGTCCCGATTCCTGATGCGCCTGCTCAGCCAATTTGCGCACTTCTTCAGCCACGACAGCGAACCCTTTCCCTTGCTCTCCAGCCCTTGCCGCTTCAATTGACGCATTAAGCGCAAGGAGATTCGTCTGTTCAGCAATTTCCCGGATGGTTTCCGCAATCGCCCCAATCTCTTGCGAGTAGCGCTGCAGTTCATTCATTTTCACTTCCGTTGCCTTCGCTTGTTCTTGAATCAGTCGAATGCTGTTCACTGTCTGATTCACTGTCTTTTTACCGGTTGCAGCAGCTTGTATAGTGTTTTGCACCTGATTGTTAGCAGAGTCCGCCCGATGTTGCGCCATCTGAATAAGAGAGGAGAGTTCTAATAGTACCTTTGATACTTCGACAGAGGCCGCTTGTCCCGATTGTGCTTCTTCATTCAATTGTTGCATCTGATTGGCCACCTCGACAAGCGCTGTGGTAGTCTCTTCCGTGGAAGCTGCGGTTTCCTCTGCCACACTGCTGACTTCTTCAGAACTTTGGCGGAGCTTTTTCATCACATCCTGCAACGTTTGCACCGTCTCATTTACGCTCTCGACAAGATCACCCAATTCATCGTTCGTCATTTTATGTAGAGGTTCTATCCTCAAGTCTTTATTCCCTAATTTCCGCATCGCTTCTTGCACTTGCCGCACCGCATTGCCAATTTGCCTCGCAATAAAAAGCGCAATAACAACACTCAACACCAACACCACGATAATGGCGATGATGGTCAGGCTCTTGGAAAACGCATTTTCTGCATCCAGTTGATTGATCAATCGCTTTTCATCATTTTGAAGGAAGTTCGTGTAACCTGTTAATGGACTCATTACCGGCGCAAAAGGCACGCTTACATACATGGTTTCCGCTTTTGTTTTTTGAACGGATGCCAGAAGAGAGAACGCCTTTTGATTGGATTGTAAATATTGCTGCCATTGCTGATGGAAAGTGCTCATTCGCTTTTGATTAGCCAAATCAGATTTGGGGGTCTGGGATAACAGAGATTGATATTGGTGGTTCACGAGTTGTACATCCTGTTGATAGAGTAATTGATCCTGTGGATTCCCACCTGACATGACATACCATGCTCCATCGTCGTCGGCACTGCGCACAGAGTAATCGAGGGATTGAATATCGTGAAGCCGAGTTTCGTGATCGAGTACTTGGGTAAGGATTTGCCGGGTGTCGTTTTGCAGATAGAGAATCACGCCGCTCATGGCAATGACCAGTATAATCACTATTCCAAAACTCAATAATAATTTAAAACGCAAACTAGTTTTACGAGTATGGGATGCCAATATTATCCTATCCCTTCCAATCTATATATCGAACGTTACCTTATAAAATAACGACAAGTTATTCATGTTTTTTATTTTTACTTCATAATTTAATTATACTCGCAACTTATTAGCGTCGCCACCCATTTAATGTATTTTTATACACAAAAATGTGTCTATAAGGAAACTAATATATAATAATCATAATTTTCTGATAAATAAAAGGTAAAAAGGATTAGTTTTGATTGTTTGTATTTCCTTTTATAGGGATTTGATCAACAATAGCTCACTGCCTGCACGCATGTATTGAACCTCATCAAATACCTGGTGAATCACCCACAAACCTCTTCCTGACTCCTCATAAAGAGAATCATCCGGAATCCCCTGATCCCATTCATTCAACTTTTTCATCGCATGATCCACGTCAAACCCCTTGCCGTGATCTCTAATTCTCACCACAAACCCTTGCGGGGGATGAACATACATTTGTAAATGTACATTTCTATCTCCACAGGCTCGAATCGCATTGCTCACTGCTTCGGAAATTGCCACCTCAATCATGCCGATATCCTTAATAGGTAACATCCCCAAATATAGCCGAATCATAGGCATAATCACCTGATAGGCAACCGCTTCATCTTGAAAGCAACATTGCAGGTGCTGGCTTTCCATTTTCCAACACTCCATCAATTTAATATGAATATATTCTAGTGTATATAACCTGAACGTCAAGATTATTTTTAATGGTTTTTGGGGAATTTTTTTTTCGTTTTAGGAAACAAATTCAGTTCCATCTGAACAGGCACAACTTTTTTCATCGATTGTCCACAATCAGGACAAGTTGGCCCACTTACGACGACCCCCATCGCCTCCACAATTTCCCAAGTATTGCATTTTCGGCAAATAAAATGCGTCACATGCAGTCCGTTTGTCATTGTGGATCATTGCCCTGCAAGGCCGCATCGATTTTATCGAAAGTAACCATACCCGCCAGCAACTCCTCCCAAGACTTACTGCTACTCTAATGGAGGATAAGCAATTTTGCAAATATGGGTGATTTTTATACAGGCCTTTTACAGCATGATGGATGAAGATGTGGTTGTCAATCAATCAACTTCAAGGAGTGAACCATCATATGCGAAAAATATCTAAGACACTAATTGGTACATTGGTAACGTTAGGAGTAATCGGCGCTTCGATTTCCGCTTATGCGGCTACCAACACGCCAAACAGCAGTGCAAATGCACCTTCGACCACATCATGCTTTCATCACGGCTCAGGCGCTTGGGGAGGCCCTAGAACGATGGGCAACTATATGACCACACTTGCTAAAGATTTGAATCTTAGCACCACAACCCTGCAATCTGATTTGAAAGCGGGCAAAACCATCGCGAGCATTGCACAAGCGCAAGGCGTGTCCACTTCCACTCTGATCTCGGACCTCGAATCCTCCGTCAAAACTAATCTTGATCAGGCAGTGAGCAGTGGAAAAATGACTAGCACGCAAGAGCAGCAAATGCTCACCCGTGTCAACCAGCAAATTACCAACATCGTGAATGGCACCATACCTGGACGTGGATTTGGTCTCGGCCCCCGACACGAAAATTGGGGAACATCCAGCACGACTGTGAGTAATCCAGCCAACTCCAGTACCTCCACTTGATCATTCAAAATCAGCCCTTCTGATCCAGCAATAAAAGCCTGACGGGGAACTTCCCGCCGGGCTTCACCATTAAGTTCCCTACGAAAATGACTGAAATAGTCAGAATACAAAAACATCAACTAATCTATTGTGCATTACTTACTATTTGTAATATAATAATATTACATTAGTTGTTCGGCGAAGCTACATACGAATCATCGCTAAAGATCTAATGATGAAACATATTTTAAGGAGGAATTTTTATGGCAAATGCAAATTGGACTCTCGACAAGGCTCACAGTGAGGTAGGGTTCAGCGTCCGCCACATGATGATTTCAAACGTACGTGGACATTTTAATGAATTTGATGCTAACGTTTCCGCAGAGAATGATGACATCACCAGTGCACAAATCGCTGTTACGATAGATCCCACCACCATTGATACGCGTAATACGGATCGAGACAATCACCTTCGTTCCGCTGACTTCTTCAAAGTAGAAGAACACCCAAAAATCGCTTTTACCAGCACTCGGCTCGTAAAAAAGGGCAACAACGATTATGCGCTTGAAGGAAACCTCAGCATCGTCGGCACCACCAAACCAGTTACTCTTGATTGCGAAATTCAGGGACCTGCCAAAGATCCATGGGGCAATGAAAAAATCGGGGTAGTGGCCACCGGAAAAATCAATCGGGCAGATTTTGGTCTCACATGGAATGCCGCACTTGAAGCTGGCGGTGTTTTGGTTGGGGATACCGTGAAACTGGATATTGAAATGCAATTTGCTAAAAACTAAAAAGCGATATCACACTGGATATCGCCCAGCTCCATTATAAAAAACCGCGAGCATTCGCGGTTTTTCTGTTATATCAGCAATAATCAGATTACAATTCCATCATAAACTGCGTGATCAAATCACTCATTCCAGGCAGCTCTTCATGTCCGTAATCAGGGAATATTTCCATGCGCTTTGGCATCTTGATTTTGTTGTAAATGGCAAATTGCGCGGATGGAGGACATATTTCATCCATCAATCCCGTCCCAAACATCACCTCACCCCTGATTCGGTTCGCAAGGTGCTGTACGTCTATATATCCAAGCCGCGTAAAAATAGCCTGTTCCCTTTGATGGCGGGGATCATGGCGACGAAAATAGTCACGAATTTCTTCATAAGCATTTTTTGCCAGGTCCATTTCCCAGACCCGACGATAATCACTCAAAAAAGGATACACAGGTGCCACCCGCTTGATTCCCGGCACGAGTGCTGAACAGGCCAGCGCGAGTCCGCCCCCCTGTGACCATCCCGTTACCCCCACGCGATCAGGATCGACTTCAGGTAGCCCCATTACGATGTTGGCAAGCTCCGCAGTATCGAGGAAAATATGCCGAAATAGCATGTTTTCCTTGTCATCATCCAGTCCGCGAATAATGTGACCATGAAGCGTGGTCCCTTTTACTCCTCCCACATCTTCTGACAAACCGCCTTGTCCTCTTGAATCCATGGCAATCACAGACCACCCAAGTGATGCCCATGCTAATTTGGAGGTCCAATCCCCCGCATTCGAGGCATACCCGTGAAATTGGATGATGGCCGGATGCGGTCCTTCTGCATACTTAGGGCGCACATACTTCGCATGGATGCGTGCGTCTCGAACCCCGGTAAAATAGAGGTCAAAACAATCGGCGTTTGGCACTTGAAAAAAACTTGGCCGCAGTTCCACGTTAGGTTCGACGGCACTCATCTCTTTTAAAGCCAGATCCCAATAGTCATCAAAGTCATTGGGACGCGGATTGATTCCTCGATACTCCCTTAATTCTGCGATAGACATGTCAATGATAGGCATCCTATTCTTCCTCTCTGCAATTGTCTGCATTCCATCAATATTATTATCGCGTATGGTACCTAAAAATAAAATGCTGCTTTAAGTGCCTTACGCGAACGACTGACGTTGGCTTATGAAAACTTATCAGCATATTAAGGAAGTCAGATTTTCCAGATCTAGAAGCACACAAAATCGCGCAGAACTTTGGATTGTAATTTACCCGATTATATCTCACTATGGTAGGAAATGGACAGATATTGCAGTTTGCGAATCAAAGTACTGCGCAAGCTCGCTTCTAACACTCTTGTTGCTTTGCTCAGATCACTGATGCAAAGGGTTGGGATATACTGTAGTAAAATAACACTTGTATGATGCCCTTCTCCTGCGATGATGTTGATGATAGGCGTCTTTGCTTTTTTTCATAAGGCCCTCCTGATGATATCATCCTGATTATGTAATTGGGGCAGATAAAGTTTATACATATGATAGCGCAGGACAAGAAAGGATGTCATTGTACTCTACTAAGCTTCTGGTATGTGAATTAGAATAACTTTGAGGTTAACGCGTATAAAGGAGTGAATAGCCCATGACAAACAAGGTTACCATGGATGAGATCGCCAAACGGGTTGGTGTATCCAAATACGCGATATCCAAAGCACTATCAGGAAAAAGTGGCGTAAGCGAACAAACTCGCGATAAGATATTGCAAATTGCAAATGAATTAGGATATTTCAATCAACCGCGCGTCAAAAAAAAGTACGGACGATCGAATAAAGCTTCTTCAACCTCGGAACGACTGGACAAACGATCCATCATGATCCTGATTCCCAATATCCGTTTGCAAAGTATTGAATCTTTTTATTGGGGACATATTGTGGATGGCATTGTGGAAGAACTCAAGAAAAATGAGTTGTCGATGATCATTGCTACTGAATATCCAGCAGATAATGCATCGTCCCTGATCAATATACAGGAACTGCTTGGCATCATCATCGTGGGCACCATTTCCACTCCAATGCTAATCGCCACCAGTCAGTTGGGGTTGCCACTCGTGATCATCGACCATGAAGATCGCGCCATACCTACCGATACCCTCTTTGTTGACAATCAGGAAGGTACAACCAGACTAACAGAGTACTTGCTCCATACGGGTCACACTCATATTCAATTTGTCGGTGACATTGAATTTGCCCGAAGCTTTAAGGAACGTTGGTATGGCGTACGCAATACACTTGAGCAACATGAAGTGTCCATCCATCAGAACAACGAATTGCTTCATGTCAACTCATTGGAGATCAGCCAAACAAAAGAGCAAGTTTTGTCCTATTTAAAAGAAAATTGGAAGCCTAATCATGTAGGTAGCGCACTGGTATGTGCCAATGATGATATCGCCATTGCAGCATTGCAGGCAGCGAAAACATTAAATATACGCGTACCGGAAATGCTATCCATCACTGGATTTGATAATATCGGAGCATCTGAGCTATCAGAACCTCCTCTGACGACTGTTCATGTCAACAAAGAGGCACTTGGGAGACGTGCTGTGGAAATTTTATTGCGGAGATATCGCAATCCTGATGCCGCTAAGGAAAAAATTCTGATGACAACAGAACTTATCCTACGTTCTTCGACCATGAATCATCACGAAACCATTGCCATTGCAGCGACTAGCAAATAAAATTTGACAAATGATCATAATAGAAGTGTTTCACCATGCGACATTTGCATAGTGAAGCATTTTTTTATTGTAACAAACCATATATAATGTTATCCTAATTTTAGTTTTATAGACGCTAATATAAGAGGCGAATCCCTATGAGTGTTCAGCTTCAAAAGATCACCGCAGACAAAAAATATTACATTCATCACCTCAAACTAATCAGATTATCCCTGGAGAAACAAGACTCCGAGTCGATGATCTCTCAACTGCGCGACCTCCAGGATGATCTCTCCGAAAACAAAGCATCAAAGCAGATCATATCGGAAATCATCTGCGCACTAATGAATGGCGTGTCCATCACAAGTAAATCAGTTTATCAGGAATTAGACGCCCTTTACTGGGGAGAACAAGCCTGGTTTAAGCTACTCGCCCGCCAATCTGTTGGTACTGTATTCGGGGTGGTATCCACCACTTTGCAAGACGTAATGACGCGGGATATTGCAACCGTTTACGACACCAACACCGCTTTTATCAGCCAAAAGGTAAAAAGCATGATTGACGATCATTTCCCAAAAGCATGGAGTACTTCAGAACTTGCTCAAGCAGTACATCTAAGTCCTAATTATCTTAGCCGCATTTTCAAGCGGGAAACTGGAGAAACCCTTACAGATTACATCACCAGGTTGCGGATTGACCGGGCAAAACAGATGCTCCGTGAAGATTGGCACCTTAAAACCTATGAAATCGGCGAGTTGGTTGGTTATCCAGACCCCGTCTACTTCACAAAACTGTTTAAGAAAACAGTCGGAATGACTCCAAAAGTGTATAGGTTAGCCAAATTATGAACTAAAGTTAGCATAATACCATAAAAACGCTTTTCGGACATAGACAAACAAACGAAACGAGATATGCTGTATACGTTTACAATTCATGCGTCATCAAAGGGAGGAAAATTGTAATGAAGAAATGGACAATTACCGTTTCTACTGCAGGATTGGCATCAGCCTTACTACTCGGAGGACTAGCCTCCACTGCAGTTCCCACCATGGCAAAAACAAAAAAAACCAGCAATATCACCGGCACCATTACCGTGCTCACCAATCGCACGGATATGCAGGCCAACGGCATGCTCAACCAGTATTCCAAGGAATTTGAGAAACTTTATCCTGGTACCAAAGTGAAATGGGAAACCTTTGTCGATAACAATACCGTCCAGGTACAAATGAACGGCGGCGTTTATCCGGACGTCATGATGATTCTCCCGACTATCACTCCGCAAGAATTGCCAAATTTTTTCGCCCCTCTGAATAATCTGGGACTGGGTAATAAATTGTATTTCAACAATTTCGAAGCGTATCAAGGAAAGGTCTATGGGATCGCTACGTTTGGAGATGTCAATGGCATTGTCTACAATAAACTGGCATTTAAAAAAGCGGGAATCAAGTCGACACCAACCACTTTATCTCAGTTTTATCAGGATTGCGCCTTACTAAAAAAAGCGGGTATTACACCTATCGCCCTTAACTACACGGATAAATGGCCACTGCAATACTGGACCGATGTCCTGCCAGACCTTATCTCTCAAAATGCAAACTACCTGAATACGATGGTCTCATCCAATACACCATTTTCCCCCAACACTCCAATGGGTAAGTCCTTGAACGTTGCTCGCACCATCGTCAACAAAGGATATGCGGAACCTGATTTCAAGAACACCAACTGGGCGAATTCAAAGACCATGATGGCAAAAGGCAAATACGCCATGATGTTCCTCGGCAACTGGGCGGTTCCTCAAGTCATCGCGGATGGTATACCAAGTAAAGACGTTGGATTTTTCCCGTTCCCGGCTTCCAACAACGGTAAAAACATCGCTATCTTGACACCAGACTGGTTCTTGGCGGTCAACAAGCACAGTAAGCACATTCCCACTGCAGAAGCGTTCGTAAAATGGGAAGTGACCCAGTCCGGTTATGCCAACTACGCTGGTGGTATTCCTACTCTGAAATCTCAAAAATCCGGCGTTCCTCAATTAATCCAATTTGAAAAACAGGCCTCCAAAGTGATAGAAGGTCTGCCTCAATCTGCACAATGGACCAAAATCAGCAATGGTGCACAATTGGATCTCACTGGCGGCGGTGCAGTTCAAACCGTTTTGACAGCCAGCAATTTTTCAAGTGCATTAAATCAAATGAACCAGGCTTGGGCCAACGCAAAATCCTTGATCGGCAACTGATCCCTATCGCAATACGCATCATGCCGCATGAAACTGTTTCCATGCGGCATGATGTTTTCTTCACCTACCACTTATCCAATGAGAAGGTGAATATTTTTGCTCAGCTATAATACCCAAAAAAAACTATTGATTTTCAGCTTTTTGGCTATCCCCTTGGCGCTACTCATCACCTTTTCATTTTATCCTGCAGTGAAGTTGATCTACTATAGCTTTACCTCATGGGATGGACTAAGCAATAACTATCCCTGGGTAGGTCTTAGCAACTATAAATCCATCTTCACTAATCCAGGACTATTTGGCGCATTTGGTCACAATTTCAGTTATTTGGTTTGCGGTATCATTCAAAATATTATCGCACTCTATTTCGCCATTATTCTGAACTCTAAAATAAAGGCAAAAAATTTCTTCCGTTCAGTGTTATTCACCCCCTATATACTGAACGCAGTAGCGATTGTGTTCATTTTCAAGTTTATATACCTGGACACAGGAGCACTGAACCTGCTCCTTCAACACATGGGACTTGGTTCATTACAGCAGGACTGGATCGGCAATGATTCTATCGTAAACTGGTCGCTAGCATTTGTGTCCATGTGGGAATATTTCGGATTCAACATGGTGATTTATTTGGCTGCATTACAGTCAGTTCCTCAAGAGATGTATGAAGCTGCCAAAATTGACGGTGCCAACAAATGGAAAACACTGATCTACATCACTATCCCCAATATCAAAGGGATCATTCAGATCAACCTTTTGCTCACCATATCAGGCGCCCTTGAAGCATTTAACATTCCATTTATTATGACCAATGCCTCACCACCCACGGCAACATTTCTCACCAATACTATGAACGTCGCATTTACCTTTGGCAATTACGGGTTGGCTTCTGCCATGGCAGTTGTATTATTGGTCCTTGTTGGCGTGGTGATCTTTATTCAGCAGAAATTGCTGGGCGGAGGAAGGGATGTCGTATGAATGATAAATGGAAAAACGCGATATGGGCCATTCTTAAATATGGGTCTTTAATCATCGGTTCACTGATTGTGGTCTTCCCCATGTGGATTGCGCTAATCAACTCGCTCAAAAGTAATCAGGCGTTTAATAATACGGGGATCCTTCAGGTACCGAAACATTTAGACTGGTCCAATTACATTACCGCCTGGAATGCAGGTGGACTGGGATCCGCTTTTCTCAACACTGCTTTCATCATCATCCTTTCTGTCGCGGGTAACATCATTTTGGGTACCATGGTGGCCTATGTGCTGGGACGTTTCCAATTCCGCCTGAAAAAAATCATCATGGCCGGGTATCTGGTCGTGATGTTTATCCCGACTATCACCACACAGGTGGCTATTTTCGGGGTTATTCATACTTTAGGATTATTTGACACGCCATACGCGCTGGTACTGCTTTATTTGGGGACTGATGTGGTCCAGATTTATATTTACATGCAATTTATCAATCGCATCCCCGTTTCACTTGATGAAAGTGCGATGCTGGACGGTGCCTCGTATTTCCGCATCTACCGGTCGATCATCTTCCCTTTAATGTTACCGGCAAGTGCAACTGTCACCATCTTAAAAGTGATCGCCATCTATGGTGATCTGTACAGCCCCTACCTGTACATGCCATCTACCAACCTTGGTGTCGTATCCACTGCGCTGCTTCGTTTTGAGGGGCCATTTTCAGCTCAATGGAACCTGATTCTTGCGGCATCGATCATTATTGCCATTCCTATGGTGCTACTGTATCTATTCTTACAACGGTTTATTTTTGCCGGTATCGTGAATGGCTCCGTTAAAGAATAACATCCTGGAAAACGAGAAGGTGTTTTTGTGTTAAATAGTGTCTCGACCGCGCTCGGCAATAAAGCCTATCAGGAGGGGCATCGAATCCTGAATTTCTGGTATCATCACGTCCTGTTACCTGACGGGAGTTTTCATGGGGAAATCGATTCGCGCGGCAACATCCATCACCAGGCTTACCGTGGAAGCATTCTCGCTGCGAGGATACTTTGGACCTATTCCCGAGCCTATGTAAAAGAATTTGACTCCTCAGAAGCATACAGGGAACGGTTGGAACATTTGTACCAGAATTTTATCCTGCACTTCTGGGATACCGAATACCTTGGGTTTTATTGGGATATCGGAGCAAACAATGTACGTTCTAACGACCTAAAGCATGTCTATGCCCAGGCTTTTGCAATCTACGGGCTTGCACAATACTATCAGGCCACTGGTCATCAAGAAGCTTTGTTATTCGCACAATTGACGTTTCAGTTGATTGAACGACATGCTTTTGACCCCATCGATGGTGGTTATTTTGAATCATTCAACCGAGCCTGGGCGAAATCGAACGATGATTTGTTGGATCCTAAAGGACATCGTGCGAACGAACAAGAAAGTAAGTCAATGAATACCCATATCCACCTGTTGGAGGCCTATACGCAGTTGTATCGCGTCTGGCCAAATCCCACATTAAAACTATCCATACAACAACTTCTGGATATTATCTCTTCGCGAATCTTAAATCAGGAAACCCATCATTACGACTTGTTTTTCGCCGCTGATTGGTCAAAACAAAGTGATGTCGTCTCTTATGGTCACGACATTGAAGGGTCTTGGTTGATGACGGAAGCAGCAGAGGTGATTCACGATCAGGTGCGCCTACCGCTTTTTCAAAAAACAGCTGTCCAGATGGTGGACTCGGTCCTGGCGGAAGGATGGGATCAGGACGGTGGACTATTCAATGAAGGAAGAGGCACTACCATCATTGACGATCATAAAGACTGGTGGCCACAGGCGGAAGCAGTCGTGGGCTGCGTCAATGCTTATCAGATCACCGGCGATTCTAAATATTTAGCGATGGCAGAGACCATCTGGTCTTTTATTGAACACTTCATAATCGCAAAAGAATACGGAGATTGGTACTGGCAAGTAGCGCGAGATGGCACACCAAATGTAGAAAAACCTATCGTAGAACCTTGGAAGTGTCCTTATCACAATACGAGAGCATGTATGGAAGTGTGGGAACGACTTGCCCATCTGGAGGAATCGAACGCATGAATTCATCATTGTTTACAGAGCGAAAAAAAATCATCGAAACACAACACGAACACCTTATTCAGCAAAAAAACAAGCCAGTATTCCAATCGCATGGCTGGTTTACCCGCTATGAACATCCTGTTTTGACTAGTGAGCACATCCCCCTCACCTGGCGCTATGATTTCAATCCAGTCACCAATCCATTTTTTATGGAGCGACTCTCTGTCAATGCTGCATTTAACGCAGGTGCTATTTTTTTTAACGAGAAATACTATCTCGTCGCAAGAGTAGAGGGAGCAGACAGAAAATCCTTTTTTGCGATTGCCGAGAGTAGTTCTGGCATTGACAACTTTCGTTATTGGGACGAACCGCTTGCCATACCTGAAACCCAAACTCCTGATACCAATGTCTACGATATGCGGCTCGTGCAACATGAGGACGGTTGGATTTATGGTCTCTTCTGCACGGAACGCCGAGATCCCTCCGCCCCTCCTAGTGACCAGTCAGCCGCTATTGCCCAGTGTGGCATTGTTCGCACCCACGACCTGAAAAAGTGGGAAAGACTTCCCGATCTGCAAACGAAGTCACCTCAGCAGCGAAATGTCGTGCTTCATCCGGAGTTGATCAGAGGCAAATACGCTTTTTATACGAGACCGCAAGATGGATTTATTGATGCAGGTAGTGGCGGTGGCATCGGCTTTGGTCTCTCAGCGTCGATGGAACCGGCGCTGATTTCCAATGAGCAAATTATCGATGATCGGATCTATCACACGATCAAAGAGTCAAAAAACGGCATGGGCCCAGCCCCAATCAAAACTGACAAAGGTTGGCTACAACTCGCTCACGGTGTTCGTAATACAGCTGCTGGACTGCGGTATGTACTTTACGTGTTTTTGACCGATTTGCAGGATCCCACCAAGGTGATTGCAAAACCTGGGGGTTACTTTCTCGCGCCGGAAGGCATCGAAAGAATAGGCGATGTCTCGAACGTGGTCTTTAGTAACGGCTGGATTGCGCATGAAAACGGCGATGTTTACCTTTATTATGCCTCTTCTGACACCCGTACCCATGTGGCCACGACCAGTGTCGCCCAGTTGCTTGATTATGTGCTTCATACGCCGGAAGACGGATTGCGATCGGCTGTCAGTGTGCAGCAACGAATGGAGCTGATTCAGCGCAACCGGACAATTCAACAATCGCATTAAATCGCTATAGTGAGAGAGGAGAATGAATGATGGAGATTATTGGACCAGTATTACCTAACATACCTTGGCAAGATCGGCCTGAAAACAGTCAGGACGTCATTTGGAGGCACGATGGAAATCCCATTATCAGTTGGAATCCCACCAGACACACCGCAAGAATTTTTAACAGCGCGGTCGTCTCCTTTGAAGAGGGATGGATGGGGATTTTTCGTGCCGACCATAGAGATGGTAAAGCGAGATTGCACCTCGGGTCCAGTAAGGATGGACTTTCCTGGGACATCGAGGATACTGAGATACTATGGACAGATGAAAAAGGAGCCCCTTATCAGCCTTTTTATGCGTACGATCCCAGGGTGGTCATGATCGAGGACACATATTACATCATCTGGTGCACCGATTTCGGCGGCGCATCGCTTGGACTTGGATTTACCAAGGATTTTCGGACATTTACGCGAATGGAAAACCCGTTTATTCCGTTTAATCGAAATGGCGTATTGTTCCCAAGAAAGATCAATGGCAATTTTGTGATGCTAAGCCGCCCCAGTGACAGCGGACACACCCCATTTGGCGATATCTTTCTCAGTGAAAGTCCCGATCTCACCTATTGGGGTAAGCATCGCAGAGTGATGACTAGCGGTGGATCTGGATGGTGGCAAAATACGAAAATTGGCGCTGGCGCAGTACCCATAGAAACCACCGAAGGATGGCTCCTTTTTTACCACGGAGTCACCACCACCTGCAATGGTCTGGTCTACAGTATGGGTGCCGCTGTTCTCGATATTGACTATCCATCGAAGGTGCTCTATCGAACTCGTGATTATCTCCTGACTCCTGAAATGCCTTATGAAACGACAGGGTTTGTGCCTAATGTGTTATTCCCGTGCGCTACGCTTTTTGATCCCCAAACAGGCCGGATTGCCATCTATTACGGGGCAGCCGACACGTATTTGGCTATTGCCTATACGCAAATTGATGAACTGCTTTACTACATCAAGAACCATTCGGAATTGGTTCCAAGTGATGATGTTGAATTCAGGTAATGAACGCATTGACTTCCTTATACCCAGCTTCTCTACAGGTTTCATAGAGACAATGTAACTTAGTAAGTTTGCTTTTCATACTATAGCAACTTAGGGAGGAGGTATTATATGTACATTTCTGGAATTCAATCCAACGGCATACAAGCATCATGGTATCAAAATCAACAATTGCAGAATCAACAAGTGCAAAATCAACAATCACAGCAACAGCAAGCGGCACAAGCCGGCAAACCCGCAGACGGTGACGGTGATCATGGTGTCGAACCAGGGAAAGGCCAAAACATTAATCTTCTAGGTTAATATTGTCTTTTAGGAAATGCGGAGAACAGCTGCTTGAAGCAGATGAATAGTCTTCGCATTTCTTTTATTTCTGTTTGTTGGCGGTTAGTTATTCATGACTTGAGTGCACAATTGAAGAATTGAAACGAGCACGCTTCCTTTTAAGAAAGTGGAAATGTATACTAAGATAGTATGAATTGGATAGCCATTTAAGATTTATTTTGCCAATTTTACATATACTCATAAAAAGTTCTATCTAATTGATGCTGAAAGGAAAGAATCATCATCAATATGCCAACTGTTATAAGTGAAAGTTTTTATGAAAACGTTTTTTCTGCTATTGGTGAGATCGTACTAATTATCGATGTCAATGGTTGCATCCTCCAAATGAATGATGCTGCGGAACGATTCACCGGGTATAGCACTGCCGATGTGCAGGGAATACCTTATTTTTGGGATAAATTTAGGTTCTGTTAGTGAAAAATGTTGTTATTGTTTACAAAAAAGCTATTCAGTAAAATTTAATACTGATGTAGTTATATAACATTATGAATTCAGTACCACGAGGTGATTTTGTTGAAAATAACCCCAG
>JAJZCW010000004.1 GCA_021828865.1 Bacillota bacterium | reverse complement strand
GTCACTTCATCACCCATCGTGAGAAGACAGATTTGACCTTCTAAAGAGGGCCAGCGCTGCTCACGGAAAAGCAGGTAATCACCTAGATCAATTCCGAAGGTGGATAGTCCCTCGTCTGCGATCTGCACGGCATAACGGCGATAAAAAGCATGGGAATGTACCAATAAATCCTCCGGGTTTTCCGGCGTCTGGATATGGGTTGTCGTAAGTGAGGGAATGGGTCCCATGTACGGAATACAATATTCTTTCGTCATTGGTTTGATCGACTCCTTGAAGTTATGTCTCTGATCGACGGCGTCGACCAATGACGACACCGTCCTTCACCAGGTATTCAAGGGTTGGATTGGTGGGATGGCGATAGGAATAATCATACGTAGATCGCACTTCGTTCATTTGATAAGCCATCTGTTGCTCAGCGACCAGACTGCGTAATCGTTCTTCTAGTAAGCGCAGTCTTTCTTCCATTAAGGTTTCTGGCACTTCGAAGATATCAGATAGGTGCGTGATCAAGCGAAGGCGTGAATTTGTCGGGATGATATAGTTTTTTATCATGAAGGCTGGAACTAGCGCGTATAAGGCAAAACGATCTGCTTGCCATTCTTGCATGGCACGAAAATCATCTTCCATAAAATCCTGACGGCCCACATGCATTAACACATGGCCCAACTCATGTGCGAGTTCCACCTTTTGTTGACGAAACGGGAGACGGCGATCGATGATAATGGCGTCAAATGTCGTTAATTGGTACGTGATACTGGAAAGTGGTTGATAGAGAATACGGATGTTGGCGTCCTCTGCGAAAAATGCGAGGTCAATATCGGACGGGTGAAAGATTTTTTTCCGTTGGTAAAACTGATCGATGGCTGATTCCAGAGGGGTAGGGCGATAGTGATCAAGCAACTGTAGCATCAAATGACCTCCTAATCGTATATAGAACATATGTTCGATTATAAATCGATAAACAAGAAAATGGAATGGAGCAAATAGGGAATCAAAAAAGCACAATGGATATCATCAAAATATTAACTCTTAGGTTTATAATATTGGGTTAATTAATATAAATATTTTACCAATAAATAGTTAAAATTTTCGTCGTATGTTAAGATAGTCTGCAGTAGTTCAATTGATGCACCGCGTACACAACGCTACACTAATTTATAGTCTAGATGATGCTTGGAGTGAATAAGACTTGGGAATAGACTATCATCAATTTTTTGTTGATTTACGTTCATTATGGAACCATCGTGAATTTGGGTTACTGATCATTGACGAAGAACTAACGATTAAAATGGCAAATCAAGAATTTCAACAGCGTTCAGGTTATGAAGAATCCCATCTTCAAGAAGGTGGGGTTTCACTTTTTCTGGATCATGAAGTAGTACAACACTTTTCAAAATTGATCCATGAGACCATTCGCAGTCATCTCATACAAAGTTACGTTTCTATTCGTACGGCATGGCATGAACCATTACGATTGCCAATGACGTTTATTAAGCTTGATCCAATCGAAAATTTTCAACAAAAACATGTTTTGGTTTTGGTGCAATTTGCTGAAATTACCGATGGATTAACTTTGGCGGATGCAGGAGTACAAAGGCGAATTGAAGATCTTTCTTATGTGCTAGATAACGTGTCCTCCTACGCCATCTTGACGATTGATGGTGTGATTACGGAAAACAATCCTCAGTTTGAGCAATTAATTGGATATTCCGCGAAAGAAATGGTGGGGAAAAATTACAGCGAGCTTATTCGTATGGAGCCATGGCCACCCTCGCACTTTGATTCTATTCAGACCCAACTTAAGGAAGGTTTGGTTTGGCGTGGTGAAGTGGAGTTAAAGAGAAAAGCAGGTACATACATTTGGGCGCAATTCGTGCTCATCCCTCTTTTTAACCGTGATCATGAGACAGAACGTGTATTAGCTTTTTGTGAGGACATCTCAAAAGAAAAGGGATTGCGCGATCAACTTGAATTTCTTGCCTATCACCATCAACCTACCGGTTTGAGAAATCGAAATTATATGAGGGACTATTTGAAACAATTGATGATAGAATCTCCAGATAAGACCATTTTTTTGTATGTGATTCACGTCGATCCTTATGAGGATTACGTACGTCATATGGGGCATACGCGTGCCAATGAAATATTAAAAGAGGTTGCGAGAAGGCTAACATCGATGGAAAAAGGAAACGTCCTAGTTGCTCATTCCGACACTAATGAATTTCTCGTTAGTGCCATTCATATGGAATTGGATCAATTGCAACCCATCGTCAATCAATTAATGTCTATCTTCTCAAAACCATTTTATATGGAAAACGGCTTATCTATTATTTTTCGAATTACGATTGGCGTCAGTATTTATCCGGATGATGCGCACTCTGTTAGTGAAATGTATCGAATGGCTTTAATTGCATTGCATCGAATCCCAAAAGATAAAAAGAATGTATTTGCTGTTTTTAGCTCACAAGATAGTCTGGAATCATATAAAGCGTTTGCTCTAGCCAGTCATATTCACGATGCACTCGGTTTGGGAGAATTTGAGGTATGGTTTCAACCTAAAATTAATATACAAACTATGCAATTAGATGGCGCAGAATCATTACTACGTTGGAAACATCCTGACTGGGGAATTATACATGCGGGAGAGTTTATTCCCATTATTCAGGAAGTTGGTATGTTGTCAGAAGTGAGTGTATGGGCATTTACTACACTGTGTCAAACTATGGATTCGTGGAGAAAAAAAGGGTTAAAAGTTCCGATGATTTCTTTTAATCTGCCAGGTTCGGCATTAATTCAAGTCGATTTAGAGGAAAATATCCATCGTATTGCATCCCAATACCATATTCCGCCTTCGACGATTATGTTTGAAATTACAGAAACAGAAAAGATTCAAGATGAAGCCTCGGCGATTAGAACCATGCAGGCACTACGAAAACAAGGCTATTTATTATCACTCGATGATTTTGGTTCCGGCTATTCCGGACTTAATTATCTCCGTCAATTTCCGGTTGATGAAGTGAAATTTGACAGGCACTTCTTAAAAGAAATCGTCAATGATTCCTTGACCCGGATGATTATTCAGTCCTCGGTACTACTTTCCCATTCATTAAATATGCGGGTGGTGGCCGAAGGTATTGAAACAGAGGAACAATTGGCTGCTGCAAGATCGCTCAATGTCGAAGTGGGGCAAGGGTACCTTTGGAGCCCGGCTGTCCCAATGGTAGAATTTGAACGCATTATTGCTGATCCAGAAGAATGGTTTCTAAGAATTCAAACCCCAGCAACAATTTATACGGGTCCGAATCGGCGTGAATTTTTTCGCATCGTGGTAGAGCCAGGGATGATGGGACAACTAAGTTTGTATGAATTAAAAGGGAAACGAGTACAATCCGGGGTGACACAAGTGGTGGTGATCAATATTGGACCTGGAGGACTAAGCTTTCTCTCCACCCTACGCTTACCGGCTAAAAATGATGTTCGAATGAAGATGGTCCTCAAATTATCTGATCAATACCATCCATATATTGGACACGTTGTGTGGCTAAAAGAGTATGGCAAAGGTATTATTCAATACGGGTTTCAGTTTGAATTGGAAGAACTAGAGCGGGAGAAATTGATTTCTTTATTAAATCAACTAGCGATTCATCAACGGAATGCAGTGCTTTCCACTACAGGATATGACCTCATTCAATCGGATATCTATCGTTTTTTTTCAAAATCTTGATATGGAATGAAAACCATCATTTTTGGGGGTTGCACATGCGCATTATTTCTAGTATTGAAGATTTAGTACTTTTTCTCCCGTTTATTCAAAAAAGCTATCCTGAAGACACTCATTTAATTTTATTGGATCCTTATCAAGTTATTACTTCTTTACCAGGAAAGAGCATCGACCTTGGCATTAAAGAGGGAATAAAGCTTGAGGATTTGAAGCATACGGTGACTTATCGTGCGAAACTTGAGAAGAAGCCAGTAAGTGATGAACGTGGTCCAGAACATTTTGGTGTTGCTTATATCGCATCAGCAGTACCCATTTATAAGGATCAAGCCAATCAAAACGAGATAATTGGTTATCTTACTGCGGTAACATCAACGCAGAAACATCATCAGTTACAGACGAATGCCCATGAACTAGCAGCTATGGTAGAAGAATTGAGTGCCAGTACAGATGAGATTGCTGTGTCTTCAGCCTCGATTTCAGTAGAAGCAGGAACGCTAACAACGTATGCTAGTGAAATTGCTAATGATGTCAGCACCATCAATGAAATTGTGTAGTTCGTTCAGGACATCGCTTCTCAATCTAATTTACTTGGGTTAAATGCGGCGATAGAGGCTGCTCGTGCGGGAGAAGCCGGGAGAGGATTTGGAGTCGTATCTGATGAAATACGAAAAATGGCTATACAAAGTAAAGAATCCGCAGAAAAGATCAGCAAGCGACTTAAGAAATTGCAAACCGCTCTTTTTCGATTAAATGACACAGTCAATCAAGTTTCCCAAAATCAGAAAAAACATACGGAGAGTGTAGAAGAGTTGCGAAATGTATATGTTAATATTTCAAAAGTGGCAGATAATTTAATTAAAGAATCTTCGAATTCGCAAAACCTTCGTTTTGAATGATACCGTGAAATGTTTTCTCCTAATATAATTATAGCTTATACGCCACCTTTCATATTAGCTGAATTCCTGGATCTACTAAGATACGGTGAGATTGACTAGTATCGTAAAGGCGTGGCACCCTAGGTGCAATGGCACATAAAAGCTCATAGGGAATAGTTCCAGAAAGGTCTGATAGTTCAGGGAGGGTTTGTTCATTATAAATAATGACTTCATCGCCTTCCTGGACATTATCGAAGTCACTGACGTCGATTATCGTCTGATCCATGCAAATACGCCCGAGAATGGCACATCGTACTCCTTGTAACAGAAAATAACCACGATTAGATAAAATTCGTGGTATACCGTCACCATAGCCAATTGGGATAGTTGCTATACGCATTGGATGGTTTGTTACAAACGTACTTCCGTAACTGATGGGGGTTTCGGAGGGGACTTCCTTCACTAGAGCTATACGTGATTTCAGTTTCAATGCTTGAATTAGTGAAAGAGGTTTATTTTTCCGTAAGTGATGGGAAGGATATACTCCGTATAGGCTGATCCCTAAACGGACCATATCATAATGACTTTCAGGCACCTGGAGAATTCCACCTGAGTTGGCGGCATGAAAAAGCAAACCGTCAATTTCCGTCACATGTTGTTTCAATAACTCAAATAATTGATTCGTAAGTTGCAACTGCTCGTAAGTAAAATTGAGATGATCAGCGTCTGATTCTGCAAAATGCGTAAATGCACCTGTCAGTTGAATACTTGGAGTATTCGATAAAAACGTTACAGCCTGCATTAATTCCTTCGCATTTCGTATACCTAGCCTACTCATTCCTGAATCTATTTTCAAATGGACATTAAGCTGTATACCTGAAGCATTTTTCATAAAACTCGCCAACTGCTCTGCATGTCTCGTGGATACCACCGTTAAGATAATGTGATGGCTAGCAGCCACTGTGGCATGCTTAGGAGGTGCATATCCAAGCACAAGGATTGGTGCATCAATAAATTGTGTCCGAAGCATAATGGCCTCGTCCAATGTTGCTACTCCGAGGTGTGTTGCGCCCGCAAGAAGTGCGGCCTGCGCCACAGCTACAGCTCCATGCCCATATGCATTAGCTTTGACAACTGCCATGATCTTTTTATATGGGCCAATATGATGTTGAATCGTATGGACGTTATGTGCAATCGCATCAAGGTTAATTTCTGCCCAAGTATCTCTATAAAGAGTCTGATTTGATGTCATTTCTAACACCACCTAGATTGTACCCTATCCTTAGCTTAGGAGAGTACTGTGTTGAGTTCGCAGTGTGATATACTCAGTGCATTAGTGACAGAAGCATGGACAACATTTCCTTTTACAATAGTAATACCGCTTTTTCACGAATCACTTTTCTGTATAGCCTGTTGCCATCCGAAATTTGCGATGGATAGAGTCGTGACATGATCAATAGTGTCTACCGATCCCCCTTGATCAATCGCAACGTCAACCAAGTTGGCACTTTGCCATGCATCTTCGTGATTTACTATTTTGCACCAGCTTGACGGCAACCTGATTTTCATTGTGTTTAATTTCTTTAGGTATACCAATAATCAAAATAATCTTCTCCCTTATCATGTTTTTTATATTTATTTTGAACAATAAATTTCATCTTCGTTGCTGCGTGTACGGCTCCAATTGCACATCACACGAGCTGAGTTATCAAACATAATCTTCGTAATCTCTTGGTGAGACAGTTTGCGCTCAATCATCCTTTCTATCAAACGAGGTACGTCTTCGATGCACGCCAATCCCTTCGTTCGTTCTGGAAACCCAAAGTGATCGGGGAGGTAGTCCATAAAATCAAACCCCATTGAGACGTGTTCAATCCCTATTAAGTCGCTAATATAGACAATGTGGTCAATAAATCGATCAAGCGTAGCATGATTCGCATCCACGAAGAGGGCATATGTATTTAACCCCACCACCCCATTTCGAGCAGCAATCGCTTTTAAGTGCATGTCAGATAGATTCCGAGGATGGTCACAAAGTGCACGGGCATTAGAGTGAGATGCGATCACAATACCATTAGCCACCTCAATAACATCTGATGTGGAACGGTCATCTAGGTGGGATATATCAATGAGAATATCAGCTTGCTCCCACTCTGAAACGACATACTTACCAAAATCAGTTAAGCCAGTTGATTGTATTGTATTAGATGATTTTCCAGGTCCACTTGCAATTTCATTGCTTTCTCCCCAAACAAGCATTGCCTCCCGTACTCCAAAACTTTTGAAAATAGCTAGAGATTGTGAGGATTTGTCTTGTAGATGCCTATTCACTAAATCAAGTGCTATTGCGTTTGAATGGAGTTTTGTATTGCTTACTGTATCTGCAATAGGCCACTGTTCTATCAATGTCATTCCCTCAATAGACAACATCACAGCAATTTTCTTCGCTGTAATGCATCTATTCAGATCATGAGCATTCTTAATAATCTCAGCAGTTGATGAGGATTCTGACAAGTCTGCCATTAATGCCCCCACAATTTGGAGTGCACGTTGGGCAGCCTGATCACGAAATGTAGGCTCCACCCAAATCGCGAGGACCACAGCTCTGACTCCGTTAGCTAATAGTCTGTTTGCATGACGACGTTGAAAAACAGCACGTTCTCCAAAGGCACGCCTTACGACTATGTCAGTAGGGATGTCTGAATGTAAATCAAAAATGATTACATCCGATTCTCGCATGTCGATCCCTCCAATTTACAATAAATAGATAAATTGGTAATTATATCTCAATAGAAGAACTAGTAAATCCAGACTCGAAGCAATTATAGAACCGCTTTAAATGAATTTCAATATCATAAAAAAAATCAAAAAAAAGACTTCAAAAATTCAATATGATAAAAAATATCTTCTAAAAACGACTAAGAAGTGTTGACAAATTTCTAAATGTTAAGATAATGTATGAATTGTGAAAAATATTTAGTTTATTGAAAACGCTCACAAGGAGGAGAAAACCGTGTCAGTAGACCGATCGAATGGAAATGCTGAATTCAAACCCGTTATGGGAATGCGTCAAGTATTAGCTATTGCCATCGCTGCTATTTCGCCAACCACTTCCGTCTTCTTGGTTTATGGAGCTGGGTTGGATTCGGCTGGGACTGGCGTATTTTGGGCATTTATCATTGGTGCGTGCATTGCGATCTCAATGGCATTTTGTTATGCCGAATTGGGTTCTATGTTTCCTGGAGCTGGCGGCGCGTATACGATTGTCAGGCGAGCACTTGGTAAACCACTTGGATTTGTCGCTGTCCTTTTGTTTCTTGTACTAGGAGTTGTCGTAACTGCTAGTATTCTCGTAGCTTCTTCGACCTATCTTAACTCGCTAGTTCCACAAATACCTGTTAATTGGGCAGCCGTAGCAATGATGGCCATCGTGACTTGGTTTTCGTTGGAACGAATTGGTGCTGCAAGTTGGATAGCGATGGTGATGTTAATTATCGAATTGGCAGTTATTCTCGTATTTATTGTTATATCCTTCGCGGGGGATAGTCATTCCATTGCATTCATATTTAATCCGCAAACCCTCAACACACATGGAGCAGTGACAGGGGTTAGTTTTACAGCGATGATGGCAGCTGTCGTTCCAGCATTGTTCGCGTTTAATGGGTACGATTGGCCCCTCTATTTTGCTGAAGAAACCAGAGAACCGAGGCGAGTCCTACCTCGCGCTGTCATGATAGCGGTTTTCACCTCTGTCGTGGTCGAAGTGCTCGCAGTCGTTGCATCCACGCTTGCCATTCCGAATTTTGCTACAGCGATGAAATCCAGTGCACCGTTAACTTACATTGCCCAATCTGTTGCAGGACCTGTCGGGGCTACTATTCTTATTATTGGCGTGATCATTGCTATGTTTGATACAGGTCTCAGTGGTAATTTGGCATATGCTCGCATTTATCTTGATTCAGCAAGAAATGGTAGTTGGCCTGGTCCAATCAACAGATTTTTCGGAAGTATGAATCGTCATAACGTACCAAAGTGGGGATTTGTATTTCTTGGAGTTGGGAATGCACTTTTGTGCTATTTCACATCACTTAATAACTTGATTACGTTTACTGGTGTGATCATAGTGACCATTTATCTTCTTATTGCCATTTCAGCGATTGTTACCCGTTTTCGTGCTCGATCAAATGAACGCCCGTTCCGTATGCCAATTTGGCCAATTCCACCAATCATTGCAATTATAGGAGTAGTCATTGCGTTGACACAGCAGGCATCTGGAGACATCATTAAAACAGGAGTGATTGTGGTAGTGGCACTTCTTTACTGGGTTGCTTATCTCCGAATGAAAGAAGAGAAACAAACTGAATCGGTAACAGTCTCCACGGAGATCTGATCATCAACGGCAGAAATCAAATCATTTAACTAGGAAAAGCCTAATTTCCAAAACGAACCTGCTTCAATGAATGATGCGGGTTCGTTTTGCCTTGCATAGATATATGGGCTATTCTAAGAGAAAATACGATGGTAACATGTGGAGGAACGGATATGTCGGAGTTTGATTATGCGAAGTTAAGGGAAATACGCCAACTTAAAGGACTCACGATAAAAGAGGTTGCCGAATCATGTGATATTAGTACCAGCCTTATTAGTCAGATTGAAAGAGGCAAGGTAACGCCCACTCTTACTGTATTTTGGAAAATATGCAATAAATTAGATGTTCCTATGCATAATTTTTTTGAGGAACAGGATGCTGATGAAAGCCTAGTCGTTCGCAAAAGCCAAAGAAAGATTATCCAATTTCCTGATTCCCACGTGCGTTATCAGTTGCTGAATCCAAATCTGCATGGTCAAATCGAATTTTTACTTGTCGAAATTGAACCTGGAAAAGTCCACGATCCAGAGGATTTAGTGACACATACTGGCGAAGAATGCGGCTATGTATTAGAAGGGGAATTAATTGTGCGGTTAAATTCAAGGGAAACTCACCTTTATGAGGGTGATAGCATTTCCTTTCCCTCCTCAACTCCTCATCGTTTTTCTAACCCAGGGAAGATTATATCGCGTTCCATATGGGCGATGACGCCACCGAGCTTCTAGAAGCCTCTACACTCCATCTGGATCAATCATTACAAGCAAAACAAAGGATCTCGGTCAGCCAATTTATACTTAAAGGGGAGCGATATTTTGATATCCTCTCATATTTATGGTGCGCTTGATAAAATTTCTGGAGTTTTTTTAATGGTATCCGAGAGATCAGGCATACTAGACATCAATCAAGCATTATGTTTCATATTGGGGTATGAAAAAGAGGATTAATCAAAACATTCTATCTTTGATTGGTGGAAAATGGAGAGTGGAATTCGTTAATAAATTTGAATACTTCACCTCTTCAAGGTCACACAAATGATCAATTTATTGAAAAAAATCTGGCGAGCCATGCTATTGAAAGCATACTTCAAATTACTGCCGAAGAAGTGATTGGAAAGCGTAATATCTTAAAAGATTCGTAAGTGATTCGAACAGGGGCTCTTCCCTTGATGCAGCGAACGATTCAGGGCGATTCGTTTCTTGGAATGGAGCACCCGCTAGATCTTAGCGAAATATTCGATTATGGTAAAGTCATGTGGTTAATATCTAAATACTTTCCTATCAGAAATATCTTTGGAGAAGTAGTGAGCTTTGTTACAATCAATGAGGACATCACGGAGTTAAAGCAGTATCAACAACATCTTGAGGAAATGGTGCAGGAACGGACAAATAACCGCGTCAGGCTAAAGGGGATGCAGAGGCGGTCACGCGGGCCAAGAGCGACTTCTAAGAGTAAATGATTCACGAAATACGCACCCCGATGAACGCCATCAATTAGCAAATTTTTAAATTTCAAAAATTAATGCACAAATTCTGAATTACTCAATATTTCTTTTCCATCGTTTGAGTGAATTAATTAATAAAGAGTCAGAAAACCATCAACATAGTGTCAAAATCAGCGACTTGAATCTAGGCATGATATTAAATGATAATATCATTTCAAAATCCAATGATGTGGTAAATACTTGACAATAGGCAATCTTAAATCGAATTTGACCGTATGGCGCGATAAAAATACTTAAAGGTAGTGATGCGAATATGTGTTTCAATAAAGAAATTGATTACACAGTGACAGACAAAGTGGCCATTATCACGCTTAATCGTCCTGAACATCGAAACGCGTTTACTGATTCGATGATTATTAGATGGGTAGAAATTTTGCGAGAATTAAGGAATGATCCTGAGGTGAATGTCATTGTTCTCACAGGGGCTGGAGACCAAGCATTTTGCTCTGGGGGTGATCTGCACACATTGACTGAATCTTTACATCGAGAAGCATTAGATAGGAAACATGAGCTATGGGAACATATTCACCAAGTCGCATTTGAAATGGATCGAATGGATAAGCCGACTATAGCGGCGATTAACGGAGTAGCAGTTGGCGCGGGACTCGATATGGCATTGTTATGCGATCTTCGGTTTATGGCGGAGTCCTCCCGTGTTTCAGAGGGCTATGTAAAAATTGGATTGGTGCCCGGTGATGGGGGAGCCTATCTTTTGCCACGTGTAATTGGAACCTCAAAAGCACTGGAAATGTTGTGGACGGGGGATTTTTACTCTGCGAAAGAGTGCTTCGATATGGGGTTGGTGAATCGAGTTTATCCGCAAGATATGCTTATGGATGAAACCCTGAATTTTGCAAAAAAATTAGCCAACGGTCCAACTGCCGCTATCAGGATGATCAAGCGAGCTGTTTATCAATCAGAGAGATTAGATTTGAGAACGGCTTTAGATTTGATCTCTTCGCATTTTGCGATTATTAGAGCGACAGAGGATCATAGAGAAGGTATATCGGCAATGTTACAGAAAAGAAAACCGAATTTTACTGGGAAATAATTAAAAATCAATCAATAATTAAAGTGGGGAATCAAGTTTTTACCGATGGCTTATCAATATGCTATTATTCTTTACTAATTAGTTAATTAATCAATTAGTTCTTTACATTAATTTTATAAAAATAAAATTAATTTTTAGAAAAAAATAACTTATTCTATATTGATATACAAATTGATCGATGATAGTCTCTTAGCTGTAAGCGTTAATTTAATGATTAAATTAACGTAGGCGAGGAGTTAATTTATGAAGACAGCACCAAATGATTTAAGACATGCTGATGTTTCAGAAATCATAGAATTACTGCGAGTGCAGCCCAACCTATCACGTGCGGAATTAGGTCAAAACCTCGGCAGAACACCTGCGACTGTCACTAACTTAGTTCGCGGATTAATCGATGTTGGCATCGTCGAAGAGGTTGACCAACATAACTCTTTTAATGGTAGGCCGCGCATTCCGTTACGTTTAAATGCAAATGCAATGTATGCGGTTACAGCTGACATTGGGATCTCCTCCGTGTCAATTGCCCTATTTAATTTTAGCGGCGAGATCGTGTACTTGCTTGAAATTCCCAAATCATTATCTAACGTGACGGAAGGTGTGGGCATTATCGCAGATGGAATTCAGCATGTACTAAGTAAAACAGGCATTGGTAAAGAGAAAATTTGCGGACTTGGAATGTCTATTCCAGGGATCTTTAACGCAACGAAAGGAACGGTGATTTTCTCTCCCAATTTTCCCGAGTGGACAGGTATGGGCCTGAAGGAAATATTCAGGAAAGAAACGGGTTTTGAAACCATTATCATAGAAAATGATGCGAATGCATCCGCTCTAGGAGAACTTTGGTTCGGAACCGGTCGGAAGTTAAAGGATTTTATTTGTGTATTAGCTGATACGGGAATCGGAGCCGGATTTATTCATGATCGTCAGTTGGTTCGTGGTGAAGACAATGCGACAGGGGAAATTGGACACATGCTGGTGGATACGGAAGTAAATGCACCACTTTGTGGTTGTGGAAATCATGGATGTCTAGAAGCAGTGGCTTCTCGTTCCATTGTGAATAAGAAAATTCAAAGTGGCGAGTCTCCTAGTGAAGTGATGGAGCAAACGAGCAGTTATCTGGGGATAGCATTTTCAAATTTAATCAATACATTCTCGCCTCAGGCGATCATTCTGTTGGGGCCGACTGTAAGCGATTACCCAGAGATGTTTGCGCTCATTGTTCAGAAGACTAGGATCAGAATGCTTCCGTATCTTTTGAATAGAGTCCTTTTTTTACCTTCCGCATTGGGTCATCTAGCTCCGCTTTACGGCTTGGCTGGGTTGCTGTTTTCAGATGTGTTGACGAATGGATCAAATTGGTTGGTCAGGTCCTCGCCGTGTCCAACATGATCAACGAAATAAAAATAAAGAGGGGGATATTCCTTGAAATCAATCTTAACAAAAATTGCACTTGGTGCCGTAAGTGTGTCAATGCTAATGTCTGGAACAAGTTTTGCTGCAACTGTTAAACATGTAAGCGCTCCAACAGTCGTATTGAAGGTTCTCTATATGAACCAAGCTGGTTACAGTACTGCTGTGCTTGAGAAAATGGGGAAACAATTCGAAAAGGAATATCCCAACGTAAAAATTGATTTTACATTCTTACCATACACGCAAATGCACAGTGCTATTTTAACCTCTGCCGCTGCGCCGCAAGCGCAATATGATGTAGTGCTCTCCGATCTGATTTGGACGGCGGAATTTGCTCAAAAGGGCTACACCATACCGCTTAACAGCTACGTCAGTAAATACATTAAAAACGCCAAGGGAATACCTCAATCAATTTGGAATGGCTTTAATATTAATGGGAAATTTATGGCGATGCCGTTTCTTGCCAACTTTCAAAACTTTTATTACAACAAAAAAATGTTGAAAGAAGCAGGATTCAGCAGCGGACCGAAGACGATGACCCAATGGTTGGCGCAAATGAAAGCGCTGAAAGCAAAACACATCGTCCAATATCCCTATGAGGATTCATGGTTACAAGCGGAAGGCCTTGTCTGCGACTATGTGAGAACGGCTGGTGAATTTGGTAACGGAAATCTATTTAATAGCAAAGGCCAACCGATTATGAATCAAGGGGCAGCGCTTAAAGCATTGCAATGGATGCATATGCTGTATGCGGATGGTCTAGTGAATCCTAACTCGCTAACCGCAGATGAACCAACTGCAGCGAATGCTTTCGCTTCAGGTCAAGCTGCTTTTAATACCAACTGGACCTTTGTCACGGGTATTATGAACGACCCATCATCATCTAAAATCGTTGGCCAAGGAGTAGTGAGTGCGTTCCCAGTCGCTCCTGGAACCAATAAAGGCACTAATTCGGCCAGTATTTCCGGCTTTCAAGGATTAGCCATTCCGGCAAATACGCCTTCCAACATGCGTACATGGGCGTGGAAATGGATTCAGTTTGCCACTTCTCCAGTCGTTCAGGCAGAACATTTGCATAGTCAGTGGCCAGTCTGGTCTTCCGTAGCGAATTCTAAAGCGGAGAAACAACTGAATCCCACTTACAAAGTTTACGAAGTGAACCTGAATGCTGTGTATAATCGTCCAAAAGTAGCCAATTACTTGACGGTTAGCAGTATTATTCAACAATATGTTCACGAAGCAATCGCTGGAACTATTCCAGTGAAAACAGCCGCTAATGATATGGTACAACAGATCAACGCTTTGCCGAAGTCATAAGCGTTAATTAGCGAAAATTGGGGGAGCTAATGATTTGCTCCCCCGTTTAAGGGTAGGGATTAGACATGTCAATGATGCCAGCGACCGACCCATCATTTCGGACGCAACAGCGCCATCGAATTTTTAGGGCGTTATCCGGTGAATATTTTTGGTTTTATTTATTGTTATTACCATCCATCCTGATCTTAATTGGTGTCGTGATCATACCGATTTTGTTTGCTTTTCGAATGAGCCTTGGAAACACCAGTATCGTTGTGATTGGTGGAAAAGGGTCGATAAGCGATACTTGGGTAGGATTACAAAACTACATACAACTATTCCAAAACTCATTATTTTGGCAGTCTTTTCGTGAGACAATCTATTACTGGGTGGTTTCAATTATTGTTGAATTAGTTGTAGGAATTGGGATTGCCGTTCTTTTAAATAAAGAGTTCTTCGGTCGCCGAGTGGTTCGCGTCATTGTATTTATTCCTTGGGCTATTCCCACTGTGGTCAATGCGATGCTCTGGGGCATGATCTTTGATGGTGACAATTATGGCGCACTGAATGATTTGCTCTTACGCTTTCATCTCATCAGTACACCGATCGTATGGTTAAATCCCAATCCGCTTTTTGCTCATATTCCATGGTTATCCAACGCACTGTCTTGGTTGGGTTCCAATCAAGCCATCAATGCGCTGATTGTTGGAGATGAATGGAAAACGCTTCCTATCGTGGCGATATTAGTGCTTGCTGGCCTTCAAACGATTCCCAGTGAATATTATGAAGCAGCAAAAGTGGAGGGAGCATCTGGTTGGAAACAATTTAGAAATATTACACTGCCGCTTGTTTCCCCTATTCTGACGGTAGTACTGATTTTGCGGACGATGCAATTATTGCGGGCGTTTACTTTAATTTTTACACTGGAGCAGTTTGGGTTGCCGCTCATGTCCATTAATGCTTATCAACAAGCGTTTCAATTTGGATCATTCGGTACTGGGTCGGCCATTTCTTTCTTGATCGCATTGCTGGCCATTATCATTTCCATTGTGTATATAAAACGCCTTTATCGGGAGGAACTCTGATGAGGGGATCTGAGAATGTCATTCAAAAAAACAAAATATCAATAAAATGGAGAAAAATAGGATTATACTTGTTAGTGCTTTTAGTGTTGTTGTGGACTTTGGCACCGCTGTACTTTTTGATTATCACCAGTTTAAAAAAATATGTGGGAACCATCACATTCCCGCTTCCATGGCTGCCAAAACCGTTTACGTGGAATAATTATGCAATTATGTTTTCTCAATATACGCAGGGAAGTATAAGCTACCGCTTTCTTCATGCCTTGCGCAATTCAATCATTGCATCTGGAGCGACCACTATCGTCAATCTTGTTTTCGGGTCAGCAGCCGCTTATGTTCTCTCACGAGCCAAAATAAGAGGGAAAAACATTATCACCATGATGTTTTTGGCTTCTAATCTATTGCCGACAGTGGCACTGATTATTCCTTTTTATGTGTTGACGGTTACTTATTTGAGTGGGCTAGGTCTCTATGATACCAATACATTGTTAATCATTGTGTACACCTCTTTTTCGCTCGGATTGGTGATATGGATTATGAGAGGTTATTTTGATACGATTCCACTTGATCTGGAGGAAGCGGCTAGAGTGGATGGTGCTTCACGAATTGTCGCGCTGGTCAGAATAATACTTCCGTTAACAGCACCTGGTTTATTGGCCACAGGACTCTTAACCTTTTTGACATCATGGGATAATTTTATCTTACCACTTGTTCTTGGGCCTGATTCCAGTGCTTATAATTTGCCGTTTTTTATTTATTCCCTGAATGGACAATACTTGCATTTGAATAACCAGATTGCGGCAGGAGGCATATTGTCTGCAATTCCGCCTGTTTTGATCGTGTTGTTTTTCGGAAAATACATTGTGAGTGGTCTTACTTCAGGCGGAGTCAAAGGTTAATTTTTTTGATATGGTGGGGAAGTGATCAACTAGTAGAGACCGCTCGAATAGAGCGGTTTTTTAGTGTTTAAAGACTAAATCCATTTTGGTGAAAATCATCAGTTACACATTCCCATTTCCGTGCATAAGATTGCGTATAAAGTTTCCTGAGTGCAAGTATTGGTCTTTGCGGAAAAAAAGCTGATACCTCAAGAGGTTATAAAAATAATTAGAATAAATATTGTTTATTGTCTTTTTTCAATTTTTTGTATATGATGTAGTTAGAAAGTTTCCCTAGTGAAACTATTGGTCTTGCAGGAAAATTTAGTGTACATTTTGTTAACTTTTAAATTGAGCGAAACAAGTGAGGTGGATACATGATGTCATCTTCTCCATCGGAGATTGCAGAGAATAAGACGGTCATTGCCGCCAGATCCGCTCTCACTAATCAACGTAAAGGTATTCGTGCACTAATCCCTTTTATTGGTCCGGCTTTTATTGCGGCAGTAGCGTATATCGATCCGGGGAACTATGCTACTAATATACAAAGTGGATCAGCGTTCGGATATAAGTTATTGTGGGCAGTGGTCTTGGCAAATCTGATGGCAATGCTCATTCAGAACATGTCAGCAAAATTGGGGATTGCGACAGGACGTAACTTACCGGAACTATGCCGAGAACACTTCCCTAAGTGGCTGTCGTTAACACTTTGGGTATTCTCAGAAATCGCAGCCATGTCAACGGATCTTGCAGAATTTCTTGGTGCCACGCTGGGACTGAATCTACTTTTTCACATTCCCATGCTCATTGCCACACTAATCACCGGGGTGGCCACTTATTCCATCCTCATGTTGGAACGATTCGGCTTCCGACCCTTGGAACGCTTTATAGGGGCTCTCGTGATACTGATTGGGGCAAGCTATTTAGTAGAAACTTTTTTATCTCATCCCAATTTTGGTCAGGTTGCCTATCATAGTGTGGTTCCATGGATCGGGGGAAATGGAAGTATTTTATTGGTAGTAGGTGTCATCGGGGCGACTGTCATGCCACATGTGGTATACCTGCACTCTGGACTTACCCAAAACCGAATTGTACCGCGAAATGATGATGAGAAAAGACGAATTCATGGCTTTAGCACTAAAGAAATACTGATTGCCATGACGCTTGCCGGTCTCATCAATCTGTCGATGATGTACATGGCAGCGTCCGTCTTTCACGGAACGGGTCATACCGAAGTCGCGACGATCCAAACGGCGTACAAAACGCTTTTTCCGCTACTAGGGCCAGCGGCGGCAGCGGTGTTTCTCACCTCCTTATTAGCCTCAGGATTTTCAAGTTCTGCGGTGGGGACGATGGCGGGGCAAGTGATCATGCAGGGATTTATCGGATTCACCATTCCTCTTTGGGTGCGGCGGGTAGTCACCATGTTGCCGACTGTGATTATCGTGGCCCTGGGGATCAATCCCACACAAACGCTCGTCATCAGTCAAGTGCTTTTGAGTCTGGTGCTCCCGATGCCCGTCATCAGCCTGATTTACTTCACACGTCGCAAGGATATTATGGGGGTGTTAGTCAATAAACGATGGATAACGGTAATGGCATTGGTTGTCGCCACCGTCATCCTGCTGTTAAACTTATTGTTGATTTACCAAACATTTGGTGGTTCTCTGCCATTGTGATGGGATAGATAACTGCCGATGAGGTTCACGTGGTGACGATGTTCGAGTCGTCACCATTAAACGTGAGCATAAAATATCTTTAGTTCATTAATGGAGTTGATAATGATGGCAACGACACCTACCAAGGAAGATTATGTCGAGACCATATGGTCGTTAATCCAGAATAAGGGATACGCGCGTACCGTCGATATTGCTGACCGTTTGGGAGTAAACAGTGCATCGGTCAGCAAGATGATTCAACGGCTTGATGGAGATGGACTGTTGGTATATGAGCGCTATCGTGGGTTGGGGATGACCGATGAAGGGTTTCAACTAGGACAACAATTATCTAAGCGTCACCAGACCCTGGAAATATTCTTTCAGTACTTAGGGATAAAGGACCCTGATGAGATCTATCAGACGGTGGAAGGCATTGAACACTATGTGAATGCCAATGTTTTAGAACGAATTTCCGCGCTGGTGGCTTATATTGAACAGCACCCCGAATGGTGGAATCAGTACAGCGATCAACTAAAATCTATATAATTACAATGGCAACTCATATCCAAGTCCATTATAATAAAAAAGTAAACACTATTAATTCTCTTTAGGAGGTAAACTATTGCAAGTTATTCAACGAATTGCGATGCATGCGCTAATACTTTCAGTGCTCGGTACAGGAATAGGAGTCAGTGTCCCGGCTTTTGCTTCCGTGGTAAAACCAGAAGCACTTCTTAATGTGGTGAATAAGAACACACAAAATGTTTCTTACTCCCAAGTAACTATTTTGCAAAATGAATCCATATCCTATGCTGGCCAAGTCATTAATGTCCGCACTGAGCAGTCATTTCAAACAGAACGATTGGGATCCAACACCATGGTTTCGGGCAAGGTGACGATAAGTCAACTTGGGCATGCGTTACAGGAACTACTATTTATTAATCACAACTATTTATATATAAAAATCGGAAAATCACCCTGGCAGCTCTTCGGTACCATCAACAAGAATAAATTGACTCAATTGGTTCAAACCAACCAGTATATTTACCAAAAAGTGACGGTAAAGAGTCAAAAATTTGGTGATGTTTTTCATGCAACGTTAAGTCCCAAAACATTCTCCTCTATAGTTACTCAGGGTTTGACTATCTACAAAGCTTCTCCAGGAGTAGCCATCGCACCAAATATGAATAGAATCTTGGCGATTATGTTTCAACATGTCAATGCCACTATGATGGTCACTGCCAAAAAAGTGTTGGGAAAAGAAAGAGTAACTAATGAAAAAGTGACGATGAACCTGAGTGTGACAAAATACGATATGCAACGCATTAAGGAATTGGTAGATTCGTCACAAAAGACAGTGACATCATCAGTTTACGGTCAGCCGAGGAATCTAATACCTAGTGGCGCAATGAAAATAACGCTAAATGAGACTGTGAAGTATACCTATCAGAAGAAGCCAATTCAAATTCCTAAAGGGATTCCAGGCAATTAAGTGACAAGTTAAAATACCTTTAAATCGTGGATGCGAGTTTCTCTGTATTAGATGCCACTTGAGTATAGGCAATTTTTAGTTCATTGATGGAGATTACGTTGGCATTGACCTGATTGGTCACGGCCTCTACCTGGCTAGTCATGGATGCAACAGAAACTGAAATGGCTTGAAGCTGTTCAGAAATATCCCTTGCTGAATTTTTGCTGGTTTCTGCCATCTTTCGGACTTCATTAGCGACTACTTCAAAACCACGGCCATGCTCACCGGCCCTTGCCGCTTCAATAGAAGCATTGAGTCCTAATAAGTGGGATTGCGATGCGATCGTTTGAACAAAAGCAGTAATCTGCTGGATGTTTTCCACTGATTCTTTTACGCTTTGTGAATCTAGATTAATGGCATTCATCGTGTCCGCAATTTTTTGAGAGGCTCCCAAAATTTCATCAGTGCTGCTCGTCATTTCTTCCACCATTGCCATGAGATCAGTGGTGCTTTCATGGAGTATATTGTCTCTCACGGTGATGTCTGTGGCTACTTTGATCACGGCTTGCACTCGATTTTCTTCGTTCATAACTGGGGTATAAGTAGCTTCCAGCGTTAAAATACTTCCATTTTTTGTGACCCTTTTAATTTTATCCTGAAACGCTTTACCCCCTCTTAAGTCGCTCCAAAATCTGGCGTAGTCGGGGCTTGAAACAAAATCATTTAAACAAAATTGTCGATGATGGAGTCCGATCATTTCTTTTGCTTCGTATTCCATTGCATGAGCAAAATGATCGTTAACCCATAAGACCTGCCCTTGATCATTGAATAAAATCATAGCCAGTGAATTGCTGATCGCTGAAAACAGTAAACTTTTATCCAGGCCAATATCTGTGGTTTGCAAATGAGTTCCTCCAAAAAGTTAATGGTTACTTATTCCGAGTACTCCAACTACTTAATTATAGCTTGATAATTAGTATTTTTGCTATCAATTTCACAATTTTATGTAATCAGGACACTCTTAGAATATAATTATCTAATTCATATGCATATCCTGAATATTGATCATATCATCGCTTTTTTGATGTGATTATAAAAAATTGGGATTATTCGACATCGTATGTTTCTTCAACAATAAGCTTACTTTACACCCTTAACTTATTTATGTATAGTAATATCCGGATAAATAGATAACGAGAAGGTGATTTCGCATGCTGAATTTTACGCTGCATACTCCCACTCGCATTGTGTTTGGTAAAGGTGAGTTGGCACGCGCAGGAGAAATCGTGAAAGAATTTGGATCAAAAGCTCTGATTGTGACGGGGAAATCTTCCACGAAACGGACAGGAGTATTGGATCGAACCATTCAGTCCTTGGTAAACGCAGGTGTGGACTACATCACATTTGATCGGGTGGAACCGAATCCTCGCGCGGAAACAGTGGACGAAGCCGCTCGAGTTGCCAGAGAAGAAAATTGTGACGTAGTGATCGGCCTTGGCGGCGGTTCTTCCATGGATGCCGCTAAGGCAATTGCGACAGTAGCGCTCTCGGGTCATCCGATCCATGAGTATATTCGGGGCAATAAAACCGGCTTATGGAAGGAACGTTTGCCCATTATGGACGCGCTTCCTATTATCACTATTCCCACTCTTGCTGCGACAGGTTCAGAAGCCAACGGCGGCGCAGTCATCACGAACTGGGAAACCAAAGAGAAGGCAGGAATAAATGGGCCAGCATTGTTCCCGAAAGTCGCCATTTTGGATCCAGAATTGACTTATACAGTGCCTAGCCACTATACAGCGGATGGTGCAGTGGATATGTTTACGCACCTCTATGAAGGATACGTCACCGGTGATGAACACGCCAATGTTCAAGATGAAATTACGGAAGCGTTGATGCGAAATGCGGTTCAATTTGCAAAAACTGCTATTGATCACCCAACCAATTATGAATCCAGAGCCCACTTGCTTTGGACCAGTACACTTGCGCTTGTTGGTCTTACCAATGCAGGCCGTGGCGGTAGCTATCCTGTACACGCCATGGAGCATACGCTTTCCGCGTATTATGATATTTCTCACGGCAGGGGTCTCGCTATTTTGGTACCAGCCTATTTTCGCTTGGTAGTTTTAAAGGATCGGCCTCATCGCCTCGCTCGACTTGGCAGAAATGTATTTCACGTCACGCAAGCCGACGACACGGAAGCTGCAAAAGCAACCATCGAGGCGCTGATTCGCTGGTTTCAGGAAATTGGCACCTATGATACGTTGAAAAATATAGGAATCAAAAAAGAAGATTTATTGCCGATGGCACAGGAAACTGTGCGTGTCGGGGGGCTTGGGCAGGGGACACTCGCTTCTACCCATCCGCTTTCAGTGGATGAAGTACTAGCCATCTATGAGGCTGTGTACGAATAAGTTAGGGGGTAAAAGTATTGATTCCCTCTGTGTTTATTGCGCATGGAGCTCCTCTACTTGCGATAGAGGATAATGGGTATACTCGTTTTTTGACTGATTTAGGAAAACTTTATCATCCTCGGGCAGTGATCCTTTTTTCTGCGCATTGGATATCTGGAACCCAAAAAGTCAGCAATGTGGAACATTATGAGACGATTCATGATTTTGGAGGATTCCCGGAGGAATTGTATCAGATTCAGTATCCTGCATCAGGTGACGCTGTTCTCGCCAAAGAAGTGGAATTACTCTTAACTGCTGAAGGGATTTCTTATGAGGTGGACTCCAAGCGTGGATTGGACCACGGTGCTTGGGTGGTACTGCGTTTGCTATACCCAAATGCGGATGTCCCTGTGATTTCGATGTCGGTCAATCCTCGTCTTACACCTAAGGAACAATACCAGATCGGTAGATCATTGCGTTCACTCAGGGAAAAAGAGGTGCTGATCATTGCTAGTGGCGGTACTGTGCATAATTTAGGTGCCTTACAATGGGGCAGTCATCAAGTGGAGCCATGGGCGCAAGAATTTGATCAGTGGCTAGAAGGGCGATTGTTTACTTGGGACCTAAATTCTCTTTATCAGTATATGAATATTGCCCCCCATGTGGAATTGGCTGTGCCATTATTGGGTAATGAGCACTTTATCCCGTTATTTTACGCGATGGGAGCGGCTGATGAAATAAAAAAAGCGACCTTGTTGCACCGAAGTTATCAGTATGGAAGTCTCAGTCAGAGTGTATGGCAATTCGGCTAATTGTAAGTTTTCTTCTGGCATTTCGTGAGCATCATGCTTGCGAAGTGTCTTTTTTAATATCTCAAGTTAATTTTCAGGATTTCTTTTTTTCCATCAGTTTGATATGATCCAATCTGATGTTTGATTTTAGATATCAATAAAAATAATTGAGCGTTTTGCAGATTGCTGAGCCCAGACTGGGCAAGGGACTTTAGGTTATAGAAAAGGACTTCACCCCAAACTTCTCGAAGATTTAAGCGACCAAACCAAAATCCTTTGAGAAGGGGGAAGTCCACTTGTATCTTCTACAACAAACGCTGTTTTCCTTCGAGCAATGGCTAGAAATTGAATCCAAAGATCGGTTGAACCTATTTTTTTCGGCGCTGGATCTTCAGCCCTATGCCATGAAACTAAGAAGTTCATCACCTCAAGGAGCCAAACCGATTCCCAGAGAAGCGATCCTGCGGGCGTTTTTGGTCGCGCCACAGGAGGGCATCTCCACGTTCACGCAGTTGCATCAGCGGTTGGATCGGGATCTGCGGTTTCGTTATCAATGCGGATTTCGCTTGGAAGAACCTGCACCATCGATTGCCACACTCAGTCGGGTGTTTAAACAGATCGTAAAGCAAGGACTTGCCAAGAATCTGTTCATTGACCTGGTCAGTCAATGCAAAGAGGCAGGGATCATCGACGCATTTCATTTGGCGATCGACAGCACGGCCATTCGTGCCTACGAGAAGAAACAACCGAAATCCCGTAGTCAAGTCACAGGCGATGCAACTTGGGGCGCGAAATATGATACGTTCGGCAACAAAATTGCCTGGTTTGGCTACAAGATTCACTTGGCCGTGGACACGCACAGTGAATTGCCCATCGCGCTTGCGGTCACGCCCGCGAACGTCTATGACGGAGACATGGCGATTCCCTTGATGAAAGAGGTCATGGGAGATCTCGATTGGAAGGTCAAGTTCGTGATGATGGACGCTGGATATGATCAGGTGAAGAATTACGAAGCCGCCCGTAGTTATGGGGCACAAGCGATCATTGCCCTGAACAAGCGTGGTGAAAAGGAACCACCTGCAGGCATCGCGTCGAACGGCACGCCTCGATGCACGATGGGTTACGAGATGGTGTATTGGGGCGCCGAGAAAGATCGCCTAAAGTTTCGCTGTCCGCATGTGGTGGGGAAAACGGACTGTCCGCTTGGCACCGCCGCCTGCTCGGATTCGAACTACGGGATGGTGGTGAAGAAGGCGATCGCAGAGGATGTTCGCCGTTATGCGAACCCACACCGAGACACGCGGGGTTGGAAGGAACTCTACAACGAGCGAACTGCCGTTGAGCGATGTAACGCTCGACTTAAGGAATATCTGATGGTGAACGATTTACACGTACGTGGAATAGAGAAGGTCACCGCCGCCGTGTACCTGAACGCGATTGTGTTACTGGCATCTGCACTCGCGATGAGCAAGGTAACCCAAGTGAAGAGAACAGCGTAAGACATTGATGATCTAGAACCAACGGTGCTGTGGATCGTGACCAATGTGTTGTAAATATTGTAAACTCCATCTATCGACTGAACAGTGATCGTTTTTCGCATCACGCGGTCGATCGATTCTGCAAAACGCTCAATTATATTTTCGACATTTTGAATGAGAAGAAGATAGAACGCGTCACATGAAGGAGAGAAACAAAGCATGTTTTCTAAATGGAAAAGCAGTTTTGTCACCCGCATCACGGGCGTGATATTAATTATTTTCGCAGTAATCATCGGCAACTTAGTCGTTGTTTTGCTGTTTAACAATCGAATCACGACAAATGCGACTAATTTACAGACGAAAGTGATTACTTTTTCCAACACTGTCAATGATTTATTGGAAAATGGCTTTTATACGATGGATGGACAAGCCAATGTATGGATTGCGGATGCTGCAATTCCGGGCTATCAACATTTGGCAAACGGGACTTTGCAGGTAGTTACAGAGGGACAGCAAACCATGAACCAAGACTTAATCAAATTGATCTCAATGGCACCTACACCAGCCATTTTGCAAGAAGTGCAAAAGGCCAAAGTAGATTCCGTACCCTACGAGAATTATTTCAACAAGGCATTACATTTCGTTAAGCAGGGGAAAACCAATCAGGCAGCGGCAGATATTCTCGTTAACAATTCGAGTGCTTCGAATGTCTTTACCAATGATTTGATTGCGCTTGAGAAATCTACTCATCAACTGATGTCCACCTCTGCTTCAACAACGGTGCAGAGTGCAAATACCATGCAAATTGTCAGTATGATCGGTGAAGCAGTGCTGGTGATTATCAACCTTGTTCTGTTGTATTATTTTCGTCGTGTCGTAGCGCCAATTCCTGTGATTTCGAAGAAGCTCAAACTTGTTGCAGGAGGAAATCTGACAGGGGAAAGTGTACCAGTAATAGGATCGGATGAAATCGCTACTTTGGCGGAATCCACTAACGAAATGAGCAATCAACTGAAACATTTGATCTCTAGCGTTGCTGATACAGGAGAGCATGTAGCGGCTGCTTCAGAGCAATTAACGGCTAGCGCGGATGAAACTGCTAAAGCAACTAGCCTGATCGCTTCTTCCATTCAAGAAGTGGCAAGTGGCGCAGATCGGCAAATGGCAAGCACAAGAAATGGCGCTAATACCATCGAGGCTGTTGCGAAGCGTATACAGATGGTGGCATCCACATCAAATAATGTTTACCATGCATCCAGTGAAACAGCGAAATTGGCCGAAAGTGGAAATCTTTCCGTGACGGAAGCGGTATCGCAAATGGAATCAATCAATCAGTCAGTAGAACAAACATCCAGTCTAATCAAAATTCTACATGACTATTCCGAGCAGGTTGGGCAGATCATATCAACGATTACTGGAATTGCAGAACAGACCAATCTGCTTGCGTTAAATGCGGCCATTGAGGCGGCGAGAGCTGGTGAACAGGGGAAAGGGTTTGCTGTTGTTGCGGAAGAGGTGAGGAAACTGGCAGAACAGTCAGCATCCTCCGCTAAAGAGATTACCAAACTGATAGAAGACATTCAAACCAATACCACCATGTCAGTATCCTCAATGACAAAGGTAAACCGCGAAACCACTCAGGGACTAGAAGTGATCGTTAGGGCAGGACAAGCATTTGCAAATATACTGAAAGCCACACAATCGGTATCCCTACAAGTTCAGGAATTAACGGCGGGATCTGAAGAAATTGCCACTACCATGAAGGATATTACTCGCACGATGGAGGATATTGCGATTATTTCTGAGAAAGCGAGCGGAGAAGCACAAAACGTGGCTGCCTCTTCACAAGAGCAGCTCGCGTCGATGGAGGAAATTACTGCCTCTTCAGCATCCTTGAATAAATTGGCGCTTGATCTGCAGCAATCACTCTCGCAATTTGTACTTTAAGGCTTGTTATTTGGTAGTTTCTTTTTTATAATCACCATGAAAATAAATCATCGTAGTACATGAAAAGGAGGAATGGCGTGGCTAGTCCTGTCTCAGTGCCTACGTCCCCGGCACAAGATCATTCATCAGCTAAAAAGTGGCTGGGTGTTATTCTATTTTTAGCGATTGCAGCGATTGGACTCTACTGGGCAAAGTGGAATCCTTACTATCAAAAGGCTTTTGTGGCTGCTGCAAAGCACTCGATTGGTAGTTCTATCATTTCTGGGAAGAGTGCCGTTTCGGAACCTCCGTCCTGGCACGCAGCCTGGGATTATAGTCTTTCGTATTTTAACGCCATTTATAAAGCACTCATCGTGTCGGTATTACTAGGGTCACTCGTTCAGGTGCTGATTCCCCGCGATTGGATGGTGAGACTTCTTGGATCCAATCGCTATACGAGCACTTGGATCGCAGGCGTTTCTTCTTTGCCTGGCATGATGTGAACTTGTTGTACCGCTCCACTGGTAGTGGGGCTTCGAAAGAATTCTGTATCTGTCGGTGCAGCTACGGCTTTTTGGCTAGGTAACACTGCGCTGAATCCTGCGGTTTTAGTGTTTATGACTTTTGTTCTTTCATGGAAATTCACGCTGCTTCGCATTGTTTTAGGCATTATTTTGGTATTTGGCATTAGCCATCTAGCCAACCGCTTCTCGCAGGCCTCCACGGAAAACATCGAAAAGATGAGTGGAGCCATGAATAAAATGGCAGCAGAAGATAAAGGCAATTTGATGATACGCTGGCTTAAAGCGATTGGCAAAATGCTGATTGGCATTCTCCCCGCTTACATCATCAGTGTGCTCATACTAGGGGCAATTCGGGCTTGGTTGTTTCCTGCCATACCAGCAACGTGGGCAGACAGCATACCGGTGATGATCCTATTTGCCATATCCGGGACATTGTTTGTGATTCCCACTGCAGGAGAAATACCCATTGTTCAGACGCTTTTGTCATTTGGGCTTGGTTATGGACCTGCTGCAGCATTGATGTTCAGTTTGCCAGTGATCAGCCTTCCGTCTATGTTGATGGTACGCCGAGTATTCTCTTGGCGGATATTGGTATTTTTGGCATCATCCGTTGCGCTCCTCGCGTTTGTTGGCGCATTGGTCGCTTCAATTACTTTTTAATAGAATAAAGTCCGCTGTATCAGCTTCTGATAGGGGAGTGAAGGCAGCGGGTTTTTTCTTTTTATGCATATTAAAAATCATTCATAAAGGGAATTAATAAATGGTAAAAAATGACACCTTAGAGTTGGTGGAACAGGTGGTCCAGATCATTAAAAATTCTGGTGGATTTACATAAATCACTAGATGACGGGAAGTGTATCTATCATTTCATCACGCTTCCCGTCAGGGAACCATTCAGGCGCAGTAGCAAATGAGCTCGCTCGTGGAAATGGGAGACACCTGTCCGTTGGTGGTGAAAATCCCGATGTTATTATTGGTACCGACAAGCTCGTAGGTTACGTTTCCGGGCGTGCAATGGATCGTCAATGTAAAACCAGGGGTGGGCTCGATGACTTCATTTAAGGTGATGGTTCCAGTGCCTGTAATGGTTACATCGCAAGTATTGCCTTGCGTATTGCACGTTACGCTGGTGATTTGCGCCGTATTGGCGGTGAGTTGCAGATTGTTTTGATCGGAAACCGCACCAAAGAAAAGTGAATTGGTGGAAGAATTGTTACAAACATTGCCACTAAGTGTTAGCGTAGCTTCCTCTGCACTACCCGTGCCATCGCTAAATTTCACTTGGTCTGTATTGATCACAGGTGTCGTCGTGGTAAATCCACAGGTGCAGGTGGGAAGTGGTGGGGCAGGACAAAGTTGTATGAACATGATCTGAAACGGGAGTTTTTTTTCAAGGAAATACGTGGTGGTCATATTGTCGCAGGTGATGGTAATTGTTTTTTCCACATCAATAAATCCTGTCAGGGCAAATCCCGCAGGCAGTATCGACAGATCCGTCTGAATTTGAATACTCGCATCTTCAATAGACATGTGAATCCCCCCTACTACCCACATCATATTTCCTTGATACGTTGTTGAAATGGACAAAACGATCAGGATATTGGTGGAGATGAGGGGGCATGTAGGTGAGTGTTAGAAATCAGACTTGATAGCCGTTAATCACTACATCGAGTTTGCCGGTATCGGGGTCAATGACCAGTCCGTGAACGATTAACGAGTTGGGAACCAGTGGGTGGTTTTTAATCATGCGAACACTTTCGCGAACACTTTCTGGTATGGATTCGATGCGTTTCAACCACCCGTGCAGATCAATGCCGGAATGTTCCAGTGTGGCAATGGTTTCGTTCGGTATTCCGTACGCTGTCATCTTTTCAAAAGTTTTGTCTGGATCGATGCTTCCCATGCCACATCCATAATGGCCAATCACGCACACTTCGTCGGCTCCGAGTTCATAAACGGCGACAAGGATACTGCGCATGGTGCTCCCGAATGGATGAGAAACGACCGCCCCCGCATTTTTGATGAACTTGGCATCTCCATTTTTTAAATTCATGGCGCGCGGTAACAGATCGCTCAAGCGTGTGTCCATGCAGGATAGTACTACCAGTTTTTTATTGGGGAATTTCGAAGTTTGATACTGCTCATATTCCCTGTTTTCCACAAATTGTTGATTAAAAAGAAGAATTTCCTCTAAAAGGGTCAATCCCTTCACCTCTTATGCTCATCAGTGTATGGCAGTACTTATAGTAATTTTATTATATAAAAAAAAGAGCACCCAACGCCATGCGTTTGGATTACTCTTCTTCACAAAATTCTAGCTCCAGTTCTAAAATTTGATAGGGAAGTATCTTTTCCAAAAAAATGACACGAGAATCACCGCATTCATTTTTAACCTTGATGATTTTTTCGATATCGATGAATCCAGTGAGTACTTTGGAGCCATCACCCAAGTGTTCATGCTTGGAAATGATCTTTTTGTCCACAGAAATGACCTGAACATCGCCATGATGGTGAAGGAAAAAATCTTCGTCCTGTAAACTAGTAATGTTGTTTTTCAGTTTAAGATTTTTAGTGGGCAGATGCCTATTCACCCAAATCCCACTTTTCTTTTTTTTCCTCATCAAGATCCCTCGCAGATGGGGTAATGGCAGATTGCGTACCCACTGCCATTACCCGAATTTAATAGGTGACGGATACGAGACTTAGGCTGGATCTAGATCTAGGAGTAAAATTTGAAAAGGAAGCTTTTTCTCTAAGAATACCGTACGCGCTGCTCCAGTTGAATTGGTAAAGGACAGTGTTTTTTCTACTTCAACAAAGCCGGTGATGGCAAGCCCTCCGAGGATATCTCCTCCGTCGATGGGGCCAAAATTTTGAATAGAGGGTCCGATGATGCCATCGGTAATGACTGTTGCAGTGACTGTTCCTACTGCCATAACGACACCTCCTTGAAAAACACTTAATCCATGATAATGACGAGGACTGGTTATTCGTCTATGACAGCAGCCTATATGTTAAGAAAATAATGCAGCGTTCAGTGCCACTTCAATCATTTGGTCAAATGTCGTCTGACGCTCTTCCGATGTGGTGGATTCTCCGGTGATCACATGGTCGCTGACAGTCAAAATGGCAAGTGCTCGCGCTTTCGTTTTAGCAGCTAGGGTGTATAATGCGGCGGCCTCCATCTCTACAGCCAATGTGCCGTGGTCGATCAATTTTTCCGTGGCGTCATTGTCGTCGCTATAAAAAGTGTCACTCGTTAAAATGTTGCCTACGTGCGTCGTGAAGCCTTTTTCTACTGCCACTTGATAAGCGCGGGATAGCAGCTCGAAATTGGCAGTTGGGGCATAATCAACATGTGGAAAGCGAATGCGATTCACTCCAGAGTCTGTCGATGCGCTCATGGCGAGGATGAGGTCACGAACTTGCACGGAACGTTGCAATGCCCCGCAAGTGCCTACGCGAATCAGTGTTTTTGCCCCGTAATCATGTAAAAGTTCATGGGTATAAATGGAGATGGAGGGGACGCCCATCCCGGTTCCTTGAACGGATACGCGTTTACCCTTGTAATTGCCAGTAAATCCGAGCATTCCTCTCACTCGCGAATAACAGATCGCGTCTTCAAAAAATGTGTTGGCAATGTGCTCCGCGCGCAGTGGGTCTCCTGGCAGCAGCACGACTTCTGCAATTTCATGTTCTTTAGCTCCAATATGAATGCTCAATCATAATCCTCCCCAGATCGCTTTAGCAGATGGAAACGATCAACATATAGCATAAAGGAGAATCGGAAACAAGCTTTCAGAGCGTTTTCAGGTCTACTTTGGTTAAGGGATCAGTCGAAGGATGTTTAATTCAGGAGTGTTGTTCAAATCAATAATGGTGGAACTGACTTCAATAAAAGGCTTGGTAGGGGAAGCAACGGGGATCATCCTGATCACCCCGATGCGGCCATCGGATAATACCACTTTTTCACCGATGAGTTGTTCCATCATATGGCGAATAAATGTCATGCTGATAACCGGATCAAATTGTCCGAAGACGCCATCCGACATTTCCACGAGCACTTCGTAAAAGGGGAGGGGGTGATGATAGCTTTTCGTCGCATTCATGGCATGAAAGACATCCGCCACGCTGACAATCTTGGCTAATTCATTGAATTCCATCGCTTTTTTTCGGTGAGGGTATCCTTCTCCATTAACACGTTCATGGTGATTCAAGGCAATCAGGGCCTCTGCCTCAGAAAAGGTGGATGTGCGAAGAATCATTTCATAACCATAGATGGTGTGTTGTTTTACTTCTTCAAATTCATCCGTTGTTAGTTTTCCGGGCTTGTTCAAAATTGATATGGGAACAGCCATTTTACCCACATCATGAAGCGTTCCTGCTCTCATTAACAATGTCAGTGTCTGTTCTGGATATTTAAGTGCTTTACCGATTTGCTTTGATAAAATGCCGACAGCGATGCTATGTTTAGTGATGTAATCCTCTTTCGTTTCCAACTGAGATAATAGCGTGTACACGGCAGGGTAATCGGAAAGGAATTCAACGGCAGGGAAAATAGTATGGTAAAGGGGTTCTTCGGGAATTTGTCCGGTCGATTGAACGGCATTTAAAACAGCAGTCATTTCAGATACTGCTTGTTGATACACGTTATAAAATCCAAAGTGCTGAGTAGCAAAATTTGTATTGATTTTCACGGTGCTTGTTGCAACGAAACTTTCCCCAGTCCAATCTGCCAATGGTGTTTACCACCTTATCGATTGTTTCCATGATATAAATAGAATCATTAAATATAATTAACTCTATAATATGAGATGATCGTAGACTATTTATCCATGCATGTCAATGATTGGATGTCATTCTAATCAAATCTTTCATCGGGAAGAGCGATGGAATGTAATTCTATTGTAAAAGAAAGCGTTGACAAGAAAAAAACAAGAGGCTAGAATAATAAAAAAAGAAAACGTTTACGTCTAGTGATTTAACAGATTTGTTCTACGAAATATGGAGTAAGGCATGGTATTGGCATATGGCACAAGCAAAACCCCAGAATGTAAAAGTCAAAAAGTCCGTCACGCTTCGTGATGTGGCAAAAAAAGCCGATGTTTCCATCGCTACCGTTTCGCACGTGTTAAATAACACGAGGGAAGTGAGGGAACAGACCAGAAAAAGGGTTCAGCAGGCAATCGATGAGCTTTCCTATCATCGTAACGACATTGCCCGCGAATTGAAAACCGGTTCATCAGGGTTAGTTGGTGTGCTGATTGTTGACTATAACCCTTTTTATACAGATGTGCTTCGAGGTATTGAGGAGGCTGTGGAACCGCTTGGATGGAAATTTGTCGTGGCAAGCACCGGCGAGAATTGGGAAAAACAAAAAGAACTGTTGCATGTGATGATATCTAGACGGATGCAGGGAATCCTCATCGCGGCAGTCGATGGGTTTGATTCAAAATATGTGGAGAGTGTAGTGCCTGCTGATATTCCTATTGTTCTTTTTGATAGGCGTGTTGCGGGAAGTCAAATGGTATCTGTTACTTCAATGAATTTTGAAGGTGCTCGACAAGCTGTCGAACATTTTTACCAGCATGGATATAAAAAGATAGGGTTTGTGTTAGGGAAAGATCTAATATCGTCGTTTCAAGATCGAAAAAGTGGGTTTGAACAAGAAATTAAACGTTTAAATTTAATCTCGCGCATAGAAGAGGATTATCCCAGTATTGAAGGCGGTTACGAAGCAGGAAGAAGATTGTTTTCCAAGCTGAATTATGACTTTATTCCTGAGGCAGTGCTTGTCGGTAATAACATGATGCTGATTGGGTTTCTGGAATTCTTGAGAGAACATCAATTGCGAGTGGGTGTTGATGTTGCGGTGATCTCTTTTGACTATCAAGCGTGGTGTGATGTGATCACCCCTCCCATGACCGTGATCAGACAATCATCGAAAAAAATGGGGGTGACAGCTGTCAATATCCTAAAACAAAAGATTGATGGGAACAGTCCAGATGATGTGCGGTTGCAAGTAGAACTATCGATTGGGGGATCGTGCGGATGCATGCAGAAAATCAACAGAAGCAATCACCTATTTTAACAGCAGAAGGCATCACTAAAAGTTTTGGGAGAATTCAGGCATTGGATCATGTGGATTTTGCCATTTCTCCTGGTGAAGTGGTTGGGCTGGTTGGGGATAACGGAGCGGGAAAGTCAACGCTAATCAAGGTCCTTGCTGGTGCACTGATGCCGGATGAAGGCAAGATCTCGCTACGCGGTCAGGCTGTTCATTTTCATCGGCCTTCTGATGCGCGCAATCAGGGAATTGAAACCGTTTACCAAGATCTTGCTTTAGCCCCTCACTTAACTATCGAAGAAAATATATTTTTGGGCCGCGAACTGATCGGTGGAGGATTGAAAAGACTGACTGGCGGTTTAGATAAAAAGAAGATGCTAGAACGCTCCTTGGAAATATTGGAACAGTTGCATGTGAAAGTTCGATCAATGAAATCTCCTGTCGCTGAACTTTCAGGCGGCCAACGTCAGGCTGTGGCGGTAGCCAGAGCAGTGGCTTGGGGAGAGAGTCTGATTATTATGGATGAACCCACCAACCACTTGGGAGTTGAAGAGGTGGAAATGGTGCTGGATCTCATTCGCAGGGTGCGTGATCGAGGAATTCCGGTATTGTTTATTAGTCATACGCTACCTCATGTCCTAGAAGTAACCGATCGAATTGACGTCATGTTCCTTGGTAAAAAAGTAGTGTCGCTAAATACAAACGAAAGCAATCTTGATGAAGTAGTTGGTTGGATCACTGGTTCAAAAACGGCATGAATATAAACAAAGCGAGGGTTTAATGATGTTACCATCTTCAAATAGTCGGGGCGGAAGTTTATCTACTCTAATGCAGGATATAGGCGATTGGTGGACTGTTTTCATTCTGGCATTACTCGTCATTGTGTTTTCTGTGACATCTCCAGGATTTTTTTCCTCACTAAATTTTGTCAATACAACAGTAAGTGCTTCTAATACGATTATACTTGCGGTGGCTGAAACATTTGTAATTATTACTGGTGGAATTGACCTTTCGGTAGGCGCTGTTCTTGGATTATCTGGGATGGTTGGCGCTGATGTGATGCAAAGTCTTTTAAGTTATGGAGACATTACGGCACTTATTATTGGCCTATTAGCCGGGCTACTTACAGGACTCATACTTGGTGCCATCAACGGACTTGTCGTGACAGTGCTTGAAGTCACTCCTTTCATCGCCACTCTCGGAATGCTGGGAATCGCAACAGGTTTAACATTTCTGATCACTAACGGAACAGACATTGTAAATTTACCACTTGAATTATCTACAATTGGCGATGCCGTATTATTCAACTTTTTAGGCGTACCTGTGATCATTACAGCCGTCGTATTGGTCATCGCGTGGTATTACTTGCGAAAAACAAGATTTGGAAAATACACCTATGCTGTTGGAAGTAACTCAGAAGGTACCAGGCGATCGGGTGTCAATGTGAAATATCATCTTTTTAAGATTTACGCGTTATCTGGCTTACTCAGTGGTCTCGCAGGCATGATAATCGTGGCCCGTATTGCTACAGGTAGCCCACTCGAAGGTGCAAACGATGAACTAAATGCGATTGCATCTGTGGTCATTGGCGGTGCTAGCTTGTTTGGTGGGCGTGGTACTATTCTTGGTTCCACTGTTGGAGCCCTAATTATTTCCGTGCTTGTTTCAGGTCTTGTGATCATGGGCGTACAGCCATATTGGCAAACGGTCACCATAGGTATCATTATCATCTTGGCCGTTTATATTGATCAACGCCGTTATCGAAACAGGGTCTTGAAGTAAGCGGGGTTCATATTCCTAATGGTAACAAAATCTAAAACCAGGGGGTTATATTTTTTATGAAAAAAGCATTTGCAGTACTGAGTTCGCTCAGCCTAGTTGCATCACTGGCATTGCCTGGAATTTCAATGGCAAAAACAGTACATCATTCAGTCGCCAGCAAAAAAATTGTCATTGGGTTTGTCCCTGGAATGACCACTGATCCATTTTTTATCAGCATGGATGCTGGTGCCCAGGCCGAAGCAAAAAAATTAGGCGTAACCTTAGTGTATGAGGGCGCTGAGACTTATAGTCCATCTGCACAAACACCTTACGTCAATGCGATGGTTTCAAGAAAAGTCAATGCACTTATCCTTTGCCCGACAGATCTGACGGCAATGATTCCTCCTATTAAAAATGCTGTAAAGGCAAAAATTCCGGTCATTACTGCGGACTCAACGATTACGCAGACTAGTTTATTGGCCTCAAGAATCACGTCCAATAATAATCAGGGAGGCGCAGCAGCAGCAGATTACTTGGGTAATTTAGCTCATGGGCAAGGTGTAGTGGGAGTTCTCGATCCATCACCTGGTATCTCTACAGATAAAGCAAGAGTGCAAGGATTCATCAACGAACTTCATAAGAAATTTCCTAAAATGAAAGCAGTTATCGAGTATGACAATGAACAAACGACTCAAGCTGTAACTTTGGCTCAAGATTTGCTTCTCCGGTACTCCACTAAGTTGGTCGGAATTTTTGGTACTGATGACACTTCAGCTTCTGGTGCAGCTGAAGGTGTAAGAGCATCCGGCAAGCTGGGGCAGGTTAAAATTGTCGGCTATGATGCAGAACCTGCTGAAGTACAGGACTTGAAACAAGGGCTAATCTCAGCTTTGATTGCGCAAAAACCAATGCTCGAAGGTCAATTGGCGGTTCAATACGCAGTTGACAAAGTGGAAGGCAAGAAAGTTCCCAACTTTGTTCAACTCGCTAATGTCGTAATTACGAAGGCAAATTTAAGCCAAAATGCCAAATGGGAGTATAAGCAATCTCTTTAATTAAAGGTAAACGTAAAACACAAGCCCGCGTGGTAGTTAATTCTACCAAACGGGCTTGTTTTCTATTGATAAATGTTGATTAAAAAAGTCGGGATTAGTGTGTCATTTATCACAATACAAAATATGTTTATCGATTAGTATGAATTCAAGAAATAAATGAGATTCAGAAATACCGGGGGTGTATAAAAGTGAAGGGGAATTGGTCGATTAATCTTGAACTTGAAGAGTATGTCAGCGATCGTGAGCTCATCTTGAAGGATGCGATACAGGCGATCATAGATACTGAAACAGGTTATTATGTCAATCTGGCTGTTGCGGATAACCATGGCCATCCAGATGCGTATTTGGTGCCTGCGCTTGAAGTCAGGTTTGGCCATCAGGTAGATGTGCGTTTCATTGATCAATGTGGGTGCGGCGGTTATGTGTACCGTGTTACCAAACTTACGGCGTAACGAAAAATGGAGGAGATATTCATGAGTAACAATTTTCAATCGCAGGATACATTGGGTGGTATTGTACTGAAATTTCCTCAAGCTGCAGATGTGTTCAAAAAACACGGCCTTGATTTTTGCTGCGGCGGAGATCGTTCTTTGGCGGCAGCGGCCAATGAACATCAAATTGATCAATCGAGTTTGCTAGGGGAATTGAATGAACGATATGAAGATGCTCTTAAAGTAGGATTCGTCACCAAGGATTGGATGTCTGTGTCATTGGAACAATTGATTCATCACATCGTGAATACGCATCATGCTTATTTGAATCAGGTATTTCCGACATTGTCAGAATTGACACTGAAGATTCTCAGAGTGCATGGACAACATCACGGTGACATGTTATCTCTGGTGCATCAGAAGTTCAATGAACTGCGTTCAGGACTTGAGGCACATATGATTAAAGAAGAAGAGGTTGTTTTTCCGCAAATTATTGCCTATGAAATAGCACCGTCAGAATCGAAGCGGGAATCTCTTCAACAGTTACTGCTAGACCTAGATCGCGAACATGAGGAATCAGGTGACATACTGAAGACGATCCGCGAGATCACAGACAATTATGACTTACCGGAAGATGCTTGTAATACCTTTGCATATGTCTATCGCTCGCTCGAGGATATGGAAGGGAATATTTTTGATCACATCCATCTCGAGAATAATGTATTATTCTTGCGCTTGTCAGAGCAGACGGTGGCATAACTGACTGATCGCTATCCGATATTTCCGAACCCTTTCCGTGATAGAAAGGGTTTTTTTATAGTCTAGATTAACCATGACGATCAATAAAGACTATTATTTATATCATTCAAATGGACCTGACAACATTGGTGGTAACAGCATACAATCTAAAAGTAAACAGATAACTTTTTTTAGTGATACAGTTTTCATAGCATTTGTTGAATCCTCTAAGGAGGGGAATATTGTTGGATACACAAAAAATAACAGATTCTGATCATGAACTGAACAGTGCAGAAATTCGGCTAGAATCAATCGGTGGACTAGGCGCAAATCTAGCAGGCAAGATGCTTGCGGAAGCGGGAGTACTTCGTATGGGGCTGAACGGTTTTAACTCAGCTTCGTATGGTTCTGAAAAAAAGGGCACTCCTGTTAAGTCGTTTGTCAGGCTAACTCCAGCCAATGTAACGATAAGAGGCGCAAATCCCATTGAGGAGCCTGATGTGGTCGGCGTATTTCACGAAGCGCTCTTCAAGACGCAAAATTGCATTGCGGGACTGAAGCCAAACGGTATTTTGGTAGTGAATACAACAAAGACTCCTGATGAAATTCGCAAGTTAAGCGGTCTCAAAACGGGTACCATCGTCTGTGTTGACGCCATGGACATCGCAGTGGAAGAAAAGACAAGGGTCAATACCGCTATGATGGGAGCTCTTTGCAGGGAAGTTCCCATTCTTGATCCAGAAGCGGTCCGCGAAATGATCAGGGATACTTTCCAAGGCAAATATCCAGGATTGACTGAAGCTAATATTCGCACATTTGATCGTGGTTATGCAGAAGTAGTGACAAAGGTTTATGAGCCTGATGAAGATGTGGTGCCCACAGCATTCGTTCGACCAGTATCGCCAATGGGGTATAAGACTCAACCGTTGGGCGGTGTGATCGAAGCCGTTGGTAATTCCATTTTGAAAGACTTGAGCGCTTCACGCCAGGGATTCCTTCCTGCCTTTGAAGTGGAGCAGTGCATTCATTGCGGAAATTGTGATCAGGTGTGTCCAGACATGTGCTTTGTATGGGAACCACAAACCAATGATAAAGGGAAGACGTTTATGTTCATGCAAGGCATCGATTACCAGTATTGTAAAGGGTGTCTGAAGTGCGTGGATGTGTGTCCCACGGATGCATTGTCTCAACTGAGAGAAGACGATATTTATGCGCAAGAACATATCGTAAAACACCAGTTTCCTGTATATCAAGGTTGAACGGATTGAGGAGATGATGAGATGGCTATTCTTGAACCAGAAATAAAGTCGATGCACGACAGTCATGAAAAACAACCAGACGGTCTATATGAGCAAGTGACTGATTTTCGCTCCGGCAATGAAATGGCGGCACGAGCTGCTGCGCAAATCAATTATCACGTCATGGGATATTTCCCGATCACCCCATCGACTGAGATTGCTGAATACTTGGATGAAATGAAAACGCGCGGCGAACACGATATAGTGATGATTCCGGCAGATGGCGAACATGGCGCCGCAGGTATCTGTTTTGGTGCCTCAGCTGGTGGTGGACGGGTATTTAACGCCACTTCTGCACAGGGATTTTTATACATGTTAGAGCAACTTCCCGCACAAGCGGGCGCACGCTTGCCGATGGTGATGAATCTAGTCACGAGAGCGGTGACAGGTCCGCTAGACATTCGAGGTGATCATTCCGATTTATACCACGGACTGAACATTGGCTGGCCCATACTGCTTGCTCGTGACCCGCAAGCCGTATATGACATGAATATCATGGCCCTGAAGGTGGCAGAGCATGCTGACGTTCGTTTACCGGTGTTAGTAGCGTCAGACGGATTTTTTACCTCCCACTCCAAGCGCAGGGTTCATTACTTTAAGAATCGCGACGCTGTAGAGCAGTTTGTTGGCCCGATGCCAAGAAATTACCACCATGTGCTTGACCCTAAACATCCCATTACGATGGGACCTTACATGAACGATCCCGATCAGATCAACAGTCGGTATCAGCATTCGCTGGCGATGTACGAGGTCGAAAGAGTGTATGACCAGATCGCCGAAGCATATGCGCGTTTATCTGGCCGTTCCTATCCGAAAGTAGAAGCCTATAAAATGGAAGGCGCTCGCGTGGCGCTCTTTATCTTGAATTCCGCCGCAGAAACCAGCAAAGATGTGACCGATGAACTGCGGGAAAAAGGACTACCCGTGGGGGTAGTGTCCCCCAACTTGTTACGCCCATTCCCTAAAAAAGCGATCGCGGACGCACTCGCTGGCGTAGAAGTGGTGCTCGTTGCGGAACGAGCCGATGAATTGGGAGCCCATGGTGCTAATTTGACGCATGAAATCCAAGCAGTGTTGCAAGAAGTCGGATCCCGTGCGAAGGTGATTTGCCGAGTTTATGGCACTGGCGGAAGAGAATTTTATCCTGATGATGCGGAAGCCTTGTTTCAATTGGCCCTATCCGCGTTAAATGGTGAAGAGGTGGCCAGCTTTGATTATTACGGCGTCAACCCTGGGGATCCTGATGCGGAAGTGGCACATGTCAGGCTGCAGCCGTTGACGAAAGAAGAAACTTCGGGATTTGTTAGTGTCGAAAAAGAAGAATCAACTGGCGAGTTGAAGGTGAAAGTGCCCTCAATGAGGGCGCTGACCGGTAAAGCCAAACGGGTGGCACCAGGTCATGGTGCATGTCCGGGATGCGGAATTTTCCCTGGCATCGAAACCTTTTTGAAAGGCATTGAAGGCGATGTCGTCGTGCTCTATCAGACGGGATGCGCACAGGTCACGACAACTGGATACCCGTATACATCGCACCGCGTGAACTTCTTGCATAATTTGTTCCAAAATGGCGGCGCGACACTTTCTGGAACTGTGGAAATGTATTTCGAATTGAAGCGCCGCGGCGAAATTGATACTCCGGATGACCCCACGTTCGTGATGGTCTCAGGTGATGGCGGCATGGATATTGGTCTTGGGTCGGCTCTCGGAGCTGCGATGCGCAACCACAAGATGATCATTTTGGAATATGACAACGAAGGTTACATGAACACAGGGGCACAACTTTCCTATTCGACACCGCTTGGTCATATGACATCGACATCAGGTGTGGGGCCAGGGAGACCTGGTAAAAGTTTTCAGCATAAAGATATGCCACAATTGATGGTGGCGGCTAATGTACCTTATGTATTTACTGGAGTAGAAGCGTTCGCCATGGACCTGGTTCGTAAAGGTGCAAAAGCGCAGTGGTATGCACAGCATGAGGGATTGGCGTATGGGAAGATATTGATTTCCTGTCCGCTTAACTGGAAAGCGGCGGATGACGCAGGGAACCGAATTGTTGGTACAGCGGTAAAGAGTTGTTTCTTCCCACTTTACGAGGTAGAACACGGAGTGACTCGCATCACTTACAATCCAGAAGAGAAAGACGAAAGAGTTCCTGTAGAGGATTGGCTAAGTATGATGGGCAAATCCAAGCATTTGTTGAAGGCAGAAAACACACAAGTGTTGCAATCGTTAAAAGATGAGGTGGAGCGTCGCTGGATGCGCTTGAAAGCAAAGCATGATAATCCTTTGCTTTAATCCACTAATTGTAAAGAACAAGTAAAAGGTATTGCCAATTCTTGAAACTTAGCATATTATGTCGTTAACAATATAAGACAAGCAACGAAACGGCAAACTTGTCGAAAGGCAAGGACGCAAAGTTACAGACCTAAGGCTGATTGGCTATGGTGGCTGAACCGCCGAAAGTTTGTCTTTTTGTATTCAAAAAAAGGGGTTGGGCTTAATGAAGAATCAAATAGTGGTTGTTTTTAGCACTGCAGCCATTATTGCAGGCACTATGACACCCACGTTTGCTGCGCAAAGGGATAGCCAATCTTCCTCAGCCACTCCGGCACAAATTGCACAGTTGGCTTCCCAGGTAAAGCAAGCAATCAGTGCCGCACAAGCTGACGAAAAGCAGCAGTTAAGTCAATTTCAGTCCATCATTGCACAGGTAAGTCAACCTACAACATCGACTACCGCACAAGCTTCTTTGCAAGCACTATTACAAACTCTACAGACTCAATTGCAAAACGACATTTCTCAATTTAGTGGAATAACCAATCAGCAGCAAGCGAAACAGTTGCTACAATCCATGGAGAAAAACATCGAATATGCCAAAGAACATGTGAACTCAAACCGTAATGTAGCAAGTGCAAAAAATCACGCCAATGATTTTGTATCGAACGTGAATGAAAGAATTCGCGCCTTACAAAACAAAGAAAATAAATTAAATAAACAAAAAGTGTCTAACGAAACATTGAATAGTATTTCAAGAGATATTACAAATTTAACGAAGGCCGTCACGAAAATGGACAATCAGTTTAGCGCCTATGAACAAAAATTGAAGGCACAACTAGGCTATACAAGTGGAAGTAGCAGTTCAGGGACGAACTCATCCAATAATCCACCAGCTCCACCTTCCACTATTCAGTCGTCAACTTCGTCTACACCACCTGCACCGCCGGCTCCACCTGCATCATAAAAATAGTATGGGAGAGGTGAATGAGAATGAAAGTGAAAAGTAAAATTTTCGTTGCATCCTTGATTTCAACCATAGGATTGGTGAGTATCGCTGGAGCCGCATTTGCTGACGATGGTGGAAGTAATGGCAACCAGCAGGGTTATGGTTACGGCTATGGATATGGGAACCAACAAGGCTACGGTTATGGCAATCAACAAGGTTATGGGTTTGGTGGACAAACCCTACTGCCGCCTCAAGTGCCAGGAAACCAAAACAATCAGGTAAGTGTGACTCTATCGCCAGGCTGGAATTTGGTAGATGCCGCAGTCAATGCGTCGTTGATGCAAAGCGGTCAGCAAACGATCAGTGATTATTGGAATGGGCAAAGTTATTCTGCAAACGCGACTGGACCGGTAAATGGGATTTGGATCTATTCACAAAACGGCGGGACAGTAACGATGACAACCTCGCAAATGAACAATTTATCTATGAGAATTGCGGCTAAGTCTTGGGGGATGATTGGCAACCCTTATCCCACCTCGCAAACGGTGACCTTGCAAGCTGGTGACGTTGCGTATACGTATGACCCTTCAACCAATCAATACAGCTCTGCTTTCACAGGAACATTAACACTGCAACCAGGACAGGGAGCATGGCTGTTTTCTTCAAATGGCGGAAGTTATTCGATAGGTTATCAGCCCCCTGCTCCACCGTCTACGGTGACTGGCAGTGTGTATAACACTAGTTCTTAATATGGCAATAGGTAGTAGTGGAACTTCTCATTAAACGGTGGGAAGTTCTTTTTTTTCGCTATTTTGATAATTTCCATGCCATTCGCATGGTACGAAATAATTGACGCGCCGCCTGCAAAAGGAACGGTTTTGCATTCTCCATCACTTCGTTTATAGGGAAAGGTGCCGGAATAATGGAGTGGAGGCTAGTAAAAACATGATTCAATTCATCAATGTTTGCGTCCAAACTCCCAGATAAAACGATTACCGGAACACGATATTTTGCCGCGGTGTGAGCCACATAAAAAGGTAATTTACCTTTCATTGTCTGCTCGTCAGTCCGTCCTTCTCCGGTGATGATAAATGTTGATTGACTGATTTTTTCTTTTAGATTCAAATAACTTCCCACCAACTCTGCACCAGATTTTCGTTTGGCGCCAATTACCATAGCGGCAAAGCCCATTCCGCCAGCAGCGCCTGATCCAGGTTCATATTGAAGGTTCCGATTGACTTCCTTCTCAATGATGGTTGCGTATCGTTGCATAGCAGTATCCCACATCAAAGTTTCTGATTTTTTTATGCCTTTTTGAGGGCCGTAAATTGCAGTAGCGCCGTTTTTGCCGCATAAAGGATTATCGACATCACTTGCGATGACTATTGAACAGGTTTGGAGGCGTTGATCTAAATGGGATAAATCGGCTTTTTGTAGCTTAAAAATGGCTTGGCCATCCACGCCTGTTTCATTGCCATCTTCATCGTAAAATTCTGCTCCCAGCGCTTGTAAAAATCCTATTCCTCCGTCGTTTGTCGCGCTTCCTCCTAAACCAATGATAAAATGTTGATAACCATCCTCAATTGCAGTGATCAATAACTCTCCAACTCCATAGGTTGTGAGTACACGCGGATTTCGCGACAGATCTGGGATCATGGCAAATCCAGCAACGTTTGCCATTTCCATTACCACTGTTTGGCGGTCGCCGAGCACGCCGTAATGGGTGAGTATTTGATTTCCAAGCGGTCCAGTAACTTTTACGGGGATTTTTTGTCCACCTGTTGTCAACACCAAAGTGTCAATGGTGCCTTCACCACCATCTGCTAAAGGGGCAGTTGTACATTCAAGTTCCGGCCATTCTATGGCAGCAGCTTCTTTGATGGTATTTGCTACTTCAATCGCTGAGAGACTTCCCTTAAAGGAATCAGGCGCTATTAGTATTCGCATATAATCATCCTTGCTTTACATGTTTTAGACCACTGACAAATGACATCATTCTAAGCTAAAATTATCATGTTATTGCACCGATTCAAAGCGATAAGGAATTTAAAGTGGGTGGCTCATGCGTAAATTAATTTATGGAATACTCATTTTTTTAATTATCATCGGATTAATTACTCAATTTAGTACGGGAATACGCTGGGTGGTGGGATATTTAGTAGGTTCGGCGGTTGTGGTTTTGATTGTGTATGGGGTAATTTGGGTAACCTCTCATCAAAGATCCCCACGCGTGCGTTCGATTCATAAGAAAAAAAAGAAAATGCATCAAAGGCATGGTCGCTTTGACCGAAAAGTGGTTAAATTCCCTGGCCCGAGAAAAAAAATAGCTCATGACAGGCATCGGCTTACAAGTGGCGAACGGGCCGAAATGCAAGTTCAAAAAATACTAGAAAGTGAATTTGCTCGTGATCGCGACTATTTGCTACTTCACGATCTTTTAATCCCCAAAAAGCATCCTGAAGGGGAGTACTCACAAATTGACCATCTGATCATCTCCAAATTTGGTATCTTTGTTATTGAAACAAAAAGTTATGGAGGTTTTGTTCTCGGTCATCAGGAAGCAGCGGCAAAAGAATGGGCCATTATCGATCAAGGGATCAGGCGTAACATTTATAGTCCTGTCAAACAAAATAGAGGGCACATTCAGGCCATCAAAGAACAATTGCAGGCCATGTCACCCCCACCTCATATCAGAATCAATGATGATCTTTTTTATTCTGTGCTTATTTTCACCAACGACCGAGTGACAATAAAAGATATACCGAATAATGTATTATTTACTAATTTGCACACTATTGGGGAGACGGTTCGGTCTGAACAGTCAGTAAAGATTCCTGGTGAGTTATTGCATTCCATCAGGGATTTTCTAGCGCAAACGAATATCACTGATTTGCGTGTTAGGATTAAACATATCAAGCAAATCAAAGAAAAGACCGAAAAAAATAAAAACCATGATGAGCCATGATGCCATCTATTCGAGTCGATAGGTGGCAAATGGCTCGCCGTATTTGAATTTATTGCTTATTTCGTCAAGAAAATGCTTTGTATTGGTGTCGAGCGAAAGTGTGGCGCTACTAATATTATCCTTGATTTGTTCCACCGAGGTGGCGCCTGCGATGATCGTCGAGACTGCTGGTCGATGCATTAACCACGCTAAGGATAAAGCACTTGGGGTGACATTTAACTCGTAAGCGAGCCTGGACACTTCACGACCAAGCGTCAACCTGTCTTCATCAAGCCGTTTCTTAAAATCAGGATTTTTGTCTGCGCGCGATCCTACAGGGACTTTTTCGCTTGATTGGTATTTGCCGGATAAGATTCCTCCGGCAAGTGGGAAGTAAGGAATGATTCCTATTCCTTGATCTAGGCACAGAGGAACCATTTCATGCTCAATCCCGCGATCAGCCAGCGAATAACTGAGTTGGATGGAAATATAGCGTTCAAAACGAAGCTGTTCACTGATTCCTAGAGCTTTCATGAGTTCCCAAGCGGCATAATTCGATGCGCCAATGTAGCGTACTTTTCCTGAGCGCACCATATCTTCTAGGGTACGCAGGGTTTCTTCTAGAGGAGTATGGGGATCAAAGGTGTGAATTTGATAAAGATCCAGATAATCCGTTTGCAGGCGTTTTAAACTGTTTTCCAGCTCGCGAATGAGGTGAATTCTTGAGGAACCCTTTTCGAGAGGACCGTTACCCGCCTGCAGTCCAGCTTTGGTAGTAAGGATGACGCCTTCTCTACGACCATGTAAGGCTTTTCCGATAATTCGTTCAGACTCGTTTTGACTATATATGTTGGCGGTATCAATAAAATTAATGCCATGACCAATGGCATAATCGATGATTTTGATTGAAGTTGCTTCATCAGCTCTTGAGCCAAAAGAATTAGTGCCAAGACCCAGAGCCGAAACCTCAAGCCCGCTTTTGCCCAAGTGGAGATATTGCATGAGAATCACTCCATTCAATAATTTTTTACAAGTCTCGTTAGCCGATATCAGCTTTTTTCAAGCTCTGGCCTGTATGATGTGATCAATGCCGAGGTGTGGCTTAGCAATACCCCCCCTTTTGATAATATACTTTTGCTGTCTGTCATTCAATTTAGGATGATTAGGCAGCTTTTTTTTGTATACATAATATTTGTGTTATATTAATGTTATAGTATTGTGCTCTATTTTTTATATATTGAACAGCAAAGTAGGACGCGGGATGATGGTGAATGGAAGGGGTATAGGTAATGAGTGGATTTCAGATGGGAAGAACAGTTATTGCCAAATTGACGGGGATATTTATCTCGTTAATTCTCGTCATTGTAGTGGTGGCGGGTATTGTTTTTTACCAGACAAGCAGATTAATGGATAGTGTATCTCACAATTCAAACTATGCAAAATTCGAAAGTGTGGCCACAGCAACCTATCTCTATTTTCTGAAAATGGATGATCAAACTAATATGTGGATGGGGCTTTACCGCTACAATAACCCTTCCCTCGTCAACTCTACATTGGCTCAGACACTACGTTATGAACAAAACTTGATCAGTGATGCCAAACAGCTTACCGCCCTTTCAATTACTCCTGAGCAGAAAAAAGCTACAGCCAATCTCGAAGCGAACGTGCTGGCTTATGACCACTATTTCCAATTGGCAAAGCAATATTATAAGTCCAATCACAATATGGCAGCTCAATCTGTGTTTATTAACAATGCGAATGTTTCTAATACGCTGAACAACCAATTGAAAAATCTACTAAGCTTCGCACAATCTGCCGTCATCAACGATTCATTCGGTTTAATCACGCAATTGCGAACGACAAGCGTCATTGCCTATCTGGTGATTATCCTGATTGCAGTAGGAATGATTTTTTACATCAGAAGACTATTGCGACCCATTGCCTCTATTACACAGAATTTGTTAAAAATAGCTAACCAGGATCTGAGAGTTGAACCATTACCGGTAAAGTCCAAAGACGAAATTGGGGATCTAATCCAATCCACTAACACGATGGCGGACAATCTACGTCAATTGGTCCGGCAATTGCAGACAAGTTCTGAGCAGTTGAGCGCATCATCTGAAGAGACGGCAGCTTCTACTGAAGAGACAGCTGTTTCAGTAAACGAGATTGCGAATCAGATGCAAAATGTCACCGAACTCTCCAACCATGGAACAGATACGGTACTTGATATTTCCCAGGCGCTATTGAAATTATCTTCGCTGATTCAAATTGCAAAAATGAAGGCCAATTCTGCCAGCTCCATCACGGAGCAAACTAGGGATGCGGCAAGTCATGGCAAACAGACCGTAGACAAAACTATACAAAGCATTCAGGAGATCAAACAAAAAACCAATGAAACGGAAAAACGCATGGCAGAACTCCAACAGTATTCCAAGCAGATCGAGCAGATTGCATCGACGATCAGCGAAATTGCCGAGCAAACCAATCTGCTTGCCTTAAATGCTTCGATTGAGGCGGCAAGAGCTGGTGAACAAGGTAAGGGATTTGCGGTCGTTGCCGAAGAAGTGCGTAAATTAGCAGAACAAACTCGTGAAGAATCATCGCGAGTGGGAGGAATTCTGTCCCATATTTTGACCATCTCAGATGCAAGTGTGACGGTTACACAAGAGAGTCAAAAAGCAGTGGCTACTGGTGTAGAAATGGCGCAACAGTCAGGCCAGGCATTGGAAAAAATACTCCAAGCAGTCAGTCAGACGGTGGAGGAAGTCAAGGGGATCGATCAGGTAACACAGGATGAAGTGGCGAACTCCGACCAGATTGTCGCTTTGATCAAGACAGTGGCAGATGTGGTGGAGAAAACTGCAGATAGTGCGCAAAGTGTTGCGGCAGCCACAGAACAGATCAGTGCAGCGATGCAGACCATCTCGGCAAGTACTCAGGAATCGAATCAGCAGGCAGTACAGCTTAACGATTTAATGACAGATTTTCAGATGCAATAGTATAAAAGAAACGTTTCAGTGACGATGTGAGATGGATCACAAATTGATTCAAAATGATCGTAAATAGCTATTTAAATAGGTAATTAATATGTTGCGATTAGTTAATTTAATTGTTCTAATATCGCTCATTTAGCTCTTCTTCTTCTGTTGTGCCTTTTATATTCTATCAATATAAAAGGCACAAGGGGGATTACAATGAATCAAGAATTACTATCGAAATATAAACTGAAAGGTTCGCCAACATCAGGTCTTTCCATGGCGACTTTCGGTTTTTTTATAGGCTTTGCCGCGGTGTCATTATTCGGCCCGGTGGCAACCAATTTTGATAAAGTGATGCACATGCCAGGTCTTTTACTGGGATTTTTGGTGGCCGCACCGCAATTGACGGGTTCATTGCTACGCATTCCTTTTGGCGCATGGGTAGATCGTTCAGGCGGGAAAAAACCACTCCTTATTTTGTTAATGCTCTCGATCATTGGCATGATCGGACTCACGGTCATTTTGCTGATGGATTATCCCAATCACTTGAGTTTATCCATGTACCCATTAATTTTCTTGTTTGGACTGTTTAGTGGTTCTGGTGTCGCCACGTTTTCTGTAGGGGTTCCGCAGACCTCCTATTGGTTTGCGCAAAAGCGCCAAGGATTCGCACTTGGCACCTATGGTGGGCTTGGCAATACCGCACCTGGCATATTCGGTATCCTGCTTCCAATCGCGCTCGCAGCGTTTGGTTTGATCAATTCCTATGCGATATGGTTTGTCTTTCTCATTGTGGGTACCATCATATATGCGATATTTACCAATGATTCCTATTATTTTCAACTTAAAAAACATGGTGTAAAGGAAGAGGAAGCAAAATCCATTGCCACTTCGCTTGGCCAGGAACTTTTCCCATCAGGGAACATGAAAGAAGCGCTCAAAATCTCTGCAAAGACTCCAATCACATGGGCGCTTGTGGTATTGTACTTTACCTCATTCGGAGGTTTCCTTGCATTGACCACTTGGTTCCCAACGTACTGGGTTCAGTATCATGGTACGAGTGTGGGGGAAGCAGGCCTGTTGATGGCACTCGGATTTTCACTTCTTGCTTCGTTTGTACGTATTTATGGAGGTTCGCTCAGTGACAAGATTGGCGGAGAGAAAGTGGCACTGGCAGGGTATATTTTTGTCCTGGTGGGTTCGATAATCCTGATGTCGATTAGTAGCTTTGGGCTTGACCTCGTCGGTGAAATCATCATGGGCATCGGCATGGGAATTGCCAATGCGGCCGTGTTCAAAATGGTGCCCAAATACGTAACTCATGCGCCAGGCGGTGCAAGCGGTTGGGTAGGCGGCATCGGTGCATTTGGCGGATTTGTCGTTCCTCCCTTATTAGGGCTATTCACTCAAATCCATGGGGTTGCTGGATTTGCACAAGGATTTGTCTTGTACGTGATTCTGGCGGTGGTCACGATCGTCATCTCGATTGGTTTGGTTCGCAAGCAAAGAAGTCGACAACAGGATGTCTCCTTCAATAAAAAAACTGCCTAATCATCAAATTTAGATATGTAATCGCAGCAAAAATCCGCGGCTTCCATTGTTGGCGGATTTTTGTTGCTTTTTTGCATGGCGAAAGGTGATCATCATCACAGTCACGGATCGTCTGAAGCGGGTATGATAAAGAGCGGAACCGCACGCAATGAGAAGGAGGGGGCTTATGGCACAAAGTCGTCCCATTAGCTCTTTGTCAAAAGTATTTATCACCACTGCATTTATCAATTTTTTGATTGGCGCTTTTTTTGGCGGGTGGATGTCCAGTAGTCCCTCTACGATGGCATTGCTGGGACCGCTCCATGGGGAAATCAATCCGTTTGGATGGTTGACCATGATGATTTATGGCATGACCTATGCAGTACTCGCATTATCGACAGGGTTTCGCCCACCGCGAGCCGAGGTGGGATGGATTCACTGGATAGTGGCAGAACTCGGCGTGGTACTGATTGTCGTATCCATTATGTTGAATTCGTCCACGATGTTTCGAATCGGTCTTGGACTTCAGGCGATTGCGCCAGTGATATTTTTAGGCAATTTATTGTCTGCGGTGATATCGGGAAAGAAATCCGGCAGAAATTTTCCACAGGATATGATGAGTCAATCACAGACACTAAATCCTCTCAAGCGTTCTGACACGCTGCAAGGCTCGGATCGTGTGGGGCAGCGGGGAACCGATGTGTCCTTGATGCTATTTTTGGTGGGGGTGTGGTGGATTTGGATTCAGTCCTTTTTTCATACGGGTGTGAATCCCGGACTCGGTGCTGATGCTGCAAAGGTGCTTATTTACTATGGGTGGATCGGCGGTACGGTATGGTCCGTGGGGCTTCATCTAATGCCTCGACAAGCCTCCACAGGCCATATAAATGCAAAAGCGGCATCATTTGGCCAGGTGGCATGGTTTGCTGCCGTTGTGATTCAGGCGGTGGGGATGATAGTCAACCCTAGCTGGCAGGGGATCACAGGGAGGTTGCTCGGGATCGCAGCCGTGTACCAAGGGTTGTTGTTCCTTTACTCCTTGTCGTCGAGAAATGCCAAAAGTGCTGACCGACCGCTTTTTCCCAAGTGGAGTCACACCGCTTGGTCAGCAGCCCTCGTTTTTGAAGTGCTGTTAGGGATTTTTCTTCTGATTGGGCTGGATCCGCTGTCGCTCTTATCGATGCACTTACTTTTTTTAGGATTTGCTACTTCTCTACTCTATGGAGTCGGATATGGCCTTTTTCCCTGGTTCTTTGGCGGGGTGAAGCCAGCCGGGGCCTATGCGTGGACGCAAATCTTCTGCTCGCTTTTTGGATTTATCCTGATGGGAGTTGCCTTTGCAGGATTTGCAATACCTGGGTGGAATAGCATTCCCACTTCGCCGCTGCTTGCAGTGGGAGGGTTTTTGGCGGCTATCGGCGCTATTTTATTTTTAGTAGAGTGGCCCTTTTTACTACTACGAGGTGTAAAGGAATGATGAGGATGAATCAAGCGATTATAGATGTAGAACGGATGCGCAAATGGAAGAGGGATTTTTCCATCAATCCTTTTATTGTGATATGGGAAGTCACGCGGGCCTGCCAATTGCATTGCATGCATTGTCGGGCAGAGGCGCAAAGGCATCGCGACACCCGTGAATTAAGAACTGAAGAAGGGTATCGCTTAATTGATCAAATTGCGGGGATGGATCATCCTTTGTTCGTCATCACAGGTGGAGACCCTCTTGAGAGAGAGGACTTGTATGATCTGATTGCCTATGCAAAAAAGCAAGGATTGGAGGTGGCGATGACACCAAGTGCCACACCAAGGGTGACGTATGATGCGCTTTTAAAAGGAAAAGAGGCAGGATTGGCGCGAATTGCCTTCAGCCTCGATGGATCCACCCCGGAAATCCACGATCACTTTCGTGGGACGCGCGGATCGTTTGATTTGACGATGAAAGCCCTATCGATCCTAAAGCAACTACAAATGCCAATTCAAGTCAATACTGCCGTATCTACTTATAATCTCGCTGATTTGCCGAAAATCGCCGATCTGGTAGAGAAACATGAAGCGGTTTTGTGGAGCGTCTTTTTCCTCGTTCCGACTGGTCGCGGTCGCGAACAAGACATGGTGAGCCCCGAACAGGCTGAAGAGGTCATGGAGTGGCTGTATGAGAAGTCTCAATCTAGCCGACTGACGATTAAAACCACGGAGGCTCCACATTATCGTCGCGTCGTGCTGCAGCACCAGGGGAAACCAGTTTCCGCCAATATGCCAGGAGTAAGCGATGGTAACGGATTTGTGTTTATTTCGCATATTGGTGAGGTCTATCCCAGTGGTTTTTTGCCAGTGTCAGCAGGCCAAATCCGTACGACCCCACTTGCAGAAATTTACCGGGAAAGCCCTTTGTTTCAGTCGCTTAGAAATCAATCCAACTTGCAGGGAAAATGCGGAATTTGCGAATATCGGAGTGTCTGTGGGGGATCGCGGGCGAGAGCCTATGCGGTGAGTGGCGATTATCTGGCAAGCGATCCCGCATGTGCTTATCAGCCAAGAGTTGTTGTATCATAGGATTCAACAACTCTGGTTTGATGTGAGGAGGAGGAAAGTTGCCAAAAGAGCGGGATGATCGTCAAGCAAACATTATTGCAACACTTCAACAGAAAGACGATCCCATATCAGGGCTGGAACTAGCCAGGCTTTTTCAGGTGACAAGACAAGTCGTCGTTCACGATATCGCCTTGCTCCGTGCAGCAGGATATCCGATCTTATCGACACCTAGAGGGTATTTACTCGAAAGTGAAAGACCTGCGCAAAGAAAGGAAATGATCCTGTCCGTTTCCCATGCTCCAGAACTGACAGGTGAGGAATTGTTTGTGTTTGTGGATTTTGGATTGCGAGTGATGAACGTGCAGGTAGAGCATCCGTTATACGGTGAATTGACGGGTTCGCTGCATTTGGCATCGAGAAAAGACGTGGAGTATTTTCTTGACCAAGTTAGGCAGCAAAAAGCAACGTTATTGTCATCGTTAACAGATGGCGACCATATGCACAAAATTGGGTATGACAATGAGACACGGGTACGGGAAGCGATCGAAGAACTAAGAAAGAAAGGCATTACGGTATACGAATAACAAAATCTCCATCTAGCAAAATGGTAAACGCGCCTTGACTTCACTGTATATATATGTGTATATACATATAGTGAATAAAAAAGGGGCGATTTTTTTGTCTACAAGCATTGATACCACGCGTTATGGGGAAAAAGTGGTGGCTATTGAACCCTATGGCGTAGAAGGCATCGCAATCTCAGAGCGCCACGGGAAGGCCGGAAATCAATTCACGCTTTGGCTTGGCAGCAATTTGACGATCGCGGATTATGCACTTGGTTTTTTTCCGATTGCGCTTGGAATGTCTTGGCCATATGTGGTGGCTTCCATCATTGTTGGCAATATTCTTGGTGGTCTGGCACTAGCGCTTAGCGCAAGTATGGGGCCTGGCTATGGAATACCGCAACTCATGATCACTAGGTTTACCTTTGGCAGAATTGGCGGTTACATTCCGGCAATTTTTAATTATGTCAGCACCATCGGATGGTTTACCGTCAACAATATTTTGGGGACATTCGGGCTCCAGGTGTTGTTCCCGCATCTGGCATTTTGGCAAGGTGCCATTATTCTCGTGGTGATTCAAAGCCTGCTCGCTATTTATGGTCACAATTTGATTCATTTTTATGAGCGGATCATGTCAGTTGTACTAGGACTCATGTTTCTTATCGTCACTTTTATTGCGCTCAGTCATCATCAGATCTTAGTTGCCTATCAACCGCACGTCACGTCACCATGGGTGCTCTTTGTCATCATGGTAGCAGCGGCATTTTCCTATATCGGAAGCTGGGGACCTTATGCCTCTGATTACAGCAGGTACCTTGCTCCTGATACCAAAAAAAGGCGCATTGGTGGCTACGCGTTTCTTGGTTCATTTATCGCCTCTGTGTGGTTGGAACTTTTGGGTGCGGCCGTTGCCGTATTGGTGGGCAATTCGAGTGCCAATCCCATTGCAGCGCTGCATACGGTCATGGGATCGTTTGGGACGGTGTCGGTTGTCGCGATCATTCTCGGTGGAACGGCGGCAGATGCGCTAAATTTGTATTCCAATTCTCTCGCCGCAGGTGCACTTGATGTTCGCTTGCCGAGGTGGGCGCTTGCGCTTATTGCGGGTGTGATTGGGCTTGTACTGAGCCTGCTTGGTTCGGGTGGATTCGAGCAAAATTATGATAATTTTTTACTGCTTTTAGGGTACTGGATGACACCGTGGATGGGCGTGTTGTTTGCCGATTTTTATGTAAAAAAAGCGTATCGTCATCGCTCGGTGGACCAAAGGGCGGAAGCAAGCGTATATTGGCCAGGGCTTTTAAGCTTTGTGATCGGCATATTGGTATCAGTGCCTTTTATGGATTCTTCGTTATATGAAGGACCGATCGCCAAAGCCTTAAACGGCATGGACTTGACGTTTTACGTGGGTTTTCTCGTCGCCTTTATGTTGTACCTAATGATGAGTTCGCGCTCAAGTGCGCGTTCCTTGAACGAACCATCGCTGAAAAGTGAATAAGAAGACCGCAACAGTGGTGGAAATGGAAGTGAGCATGAGGATGGGGGATATTCCCCAAATATCAAACAAGTTGCCAAATAGGAGCGGTCCAATCAATCGACCTACGCTGCCGAACCCTCCTACGAGGCCTAAATAAAATGGAGCTGATTTGCCTGTCGTTTGCGTGATTAGCGCAGGGATACTGGGGGAGATCAACATTTCCCCCAGTGTGGCGACAAACATCCCTATGATAAAATCATAGTATTGGAGATGCAGCAGCCACATGAATGCAAACGCAATCGCATAAAATAAGGCGCTTGAAATCAGCCTAGACCCAATGGATTTAGCGACGAATCGATTGTAAAGCGAAGTGATGGGTTGACCAAACAGGATCACAAGTCCATTGATCGTCCATAAAAAACTGTAGCTGGACAAACTCATTCCTTTTTGATTGAGGTAAGGGGCTACCCCTGAGTTCCATGATGAAGTGGAAAACCAGATGAGCATGGAACCAAGTGAGACGAACAGATAGAGCTTGTAATTCTTTAAGAGTGACCAGGTGCTGGTTTCCTCACTGTAAGGCGAAAGTCCTATATTCATCGCTTTGTCATTCGAAAGATTGATCTTGCGAAAATAGATGAAAAAGAAAAGAGAAAAAGCGATCGTTGTGATGCCATTCACCAAAAACGTCAAACTAAACGAAATCATGGCGAGAATGCCGGCCATCGTGGTACCGACCGCGACACCGGCATTATTGCTGACATAAATCACATTAAATAGCCGATATTGTTGTTCATGCCAACGAAAGCCGATAAATGCGCTGATGGCTGGCATGGTAATTGCCATCAATAGTCCGTTTAGCGTCATCATGCCAATATACACATACCACGTCTTCGCAAAAATCAGGCTAATCTGCCCCAACCCTTGAAGAAGCAGGGAACCCACGATCAGGTTTTTTGCTCCGAGTCTGTAATAAAGACCGCCACCAACAAATTGTCCGATCACACTTGCCAGAGACTGAAAAAAGAGGACAAGTCCCGCCTCGCCATAACTTCGATGTAGCACGTTATGTACATACAGCGTAATGAGTGGCCACATGAGCGCACTGCCGGTAGAATTGACGAAGCTTGCTAACATAAACACGTAGGAATCTTTAGGGTATGAGTGGAAAAATGATAGCCTTTTCATATCGTTTTGCATAGTATCTCCTGATGAAAGAATCGTCGTAACACGAAATCATTGTCTCATAAAAGAGCTGTCGAAGAAACCTTTTTTTATGATATAATGAAACGTCAATCTAAAATGAAAAGGCAGGCAAATTAAGTGAAACATTTGCGTAATATCGCGATCATTGCTCACGTTGATCATGGAAAAACAACACTGGTCGATCAGTTATTTGTTCAATCCGGCATTTACCGGAGCAACGAATCGATTACAGAGCGTGCGCTCGATTCCAATGAACTGGAAAGCGAACGTGGCATCACCATTCTTGCAAAAAACACAGCCATTCAATACGAAGAACATCTGATTAACATCGTCGATACCCCTGGACATGCCGACTTTAGTGGAGAAGTGGAACGCATTCTTCAAATGGTCGATGGCGTGTTGCTGCTTGTTGACGCGTTTGAAGGCTGTATGCCACAAACGAGGTTTGTGCTCCGTAAAGCACTGGAACAGAATCTGGTTCCCATCGTGGTCATCAATAAAGTGGACCGCCCCAATGCAAGGCCACTTGAGGTGATTGACGAAGTGTTGGATTTGTTTATTGACCTTGGTGCAACGGAAGAGCAAATTGATTTTCCCGTCATTTACGCGTCAGCGATTAATGGCACGGCCACACTTGATCTGGACCAACCTAATCCTGATTTCAGGCCGTTAATCGAAACGATTATCAATGAAATACCCTCGCCAAAAGGCGATCCAGAGGCTCCATTACAGTGGCAAGCGAGTATTCTCGATTACAGTGAATTCTTGGGGCGCATTGGCATAGGCAGGATTGTCAGAGGGACCATTCAAGTGGGACAATCGGTGGCGTTGTTGAAACCAACTGGTGAGGTGAGCAACCATCGCGTCACCAAACTATACGGATTCCGCGGTCTTCGCAGGGTGGAACTGGAGCGCGCTAGTGCCGGCGATATTGTGGCCATTGCGGGGCTGGGTGATCTTTCAGTGGGAGACACGGTGGCAGACGTCAATACACAGGAACTTCTTCCTTCCATTCCGATTGAGGAGCCATCGCTGCAAATGACCTTTGTGGTCAATGACAGTCCTTTTGCCGGAAGGGAAGGCGCACACGTTACTTCGAGGAAACTGCGTTCGCGGCTTTACTCAGAGCTTGAAAAAGACGTGAGTTTGCGCGTCGAAGACACCGATTCACCTGATGCGTTTTTGGTCTCGGGAAGAGGAGAACTGCATTTATCCATCCTGATTGAGACCATGCGCAGGGAAGGGTATGAGATGCAGGTATCCAAACCGCGCGTCATCTACAAGCGAGATGAGGAGAATAATCTGCTCGAACCGATTGAACACGTAGTGGTGGATGTTCCAGAAGAGCACGTGGGAACCGTGATGGAAAACCTTGGAGGCAGACGAGGAGAATTGGTTCAGATGATCAATGCACCTTCCTCCGTCCGGTTGGAGTTCCATGTTCCTGCAAGGGGATTGATTGGATTTCGCTCCGAACTGTTAACGGCGACAAGGGGCTATGGCACCATGCATCATACATTTTTGCGGTACGAACCTTTTAAAGGGGAAATCATCGATCGTAAAAGCGGGGTGTTAATCGCTACTGAGGCGGGAACTTCCACTGCTTATGCCATTCAGTCCATTGAAGAACGAGGCATTCTTTTTATTTCACCAGGGGTCGAAGTATACGAAGGAATGATCATCGGTATTCATTCTCGAGAAAATGATCTGGTGGTTAATGCTTGTCGGGAAAAGCACATGAGCAACGTCCGCTCTGCGACCAAAGAAGAGACGACAAGGTTAAAGACGCCAAGAACGTTGTCGCTCGAAGCTGCGATTGAGTTTTTGGCTGATGATGAATTCTGTGAAGTAACGCCAAAAAATATCCGCTTACGCAAGAAAATATTGAAAAAAGGTGAACGCGACAAAGCGCAAAAAAGGTCTTCAGGTTCTGCCGAATAGTAAACACTGGGGAAGAGAGTGTTCTGCTCTCTTCCCCTAACCTATTAATAAACAGGAACCGTTTGGCACACTTCTTTTGTCCCATAAGGAACGAGCAGCATAAAGAGCACGAAAATGATGAGGAATACAACAGCCCAGCGCGTGTATCCTCCGAATACGCCACCGTCATACATGGTGAATTTCACCACCCTTCCCGTTCTTACTTGAATAGTATGGGAAGATGGTGGATGCAGTCACCGCAGGTGTCTAGATGAATATGGCGATCCGCTTATTTTTTGGTGATTCAACAAGGTTTTTTGTGGTTTTTGATGGAAATAGAGGGGTCGAACATCACTAATATCAAGAGTTAAATTACAATTATTTACCTTTTAGTAAATCATTATATTTTTATTACTTGACAGAGAAAATTCGATATGCGAAATATTGGTTATGCCATTTTATCTTTTAATCATTCCAGTTAAAATAGTGTTATTGTCCAAAGAAAGAGGGATATACCCATGAAAAAATGGCTATGGGTGATGATTTCAGCTGGCGTTCTTGCCGTCATCCTGGTGGTCAGTGTGATCTATATCACCAGTCCACACACGAAGAAAAAAATAGTGCTGACTCCTACTCAATTGCAGGCGTTGCAATACACGGTTCCATCGCTTACCACCAATTTATCTGATAACAGTATGATTCAGACGACCATCGTGCTGCAAACAGATAGCCAAAAGACGATGAGTACCTTAAATAGCAGTACTGCTCAAGTGAATAATGACATAATTGGTGTACTGAACGATACCAGTTCATCAGAAATCAACTTGCCAAATGGATTGACACTTTTAAAACAACACCTGATGAAGTCACTCAGTGTGTTTGGAAAAATCACAGCTGTCTATTTTACACAGTTTATTGTTCAATAAACTTATTTTCATCTGGAGAAATTGTCATGCTAAATGATCCGCGACTGATATTGCGAAATTTTTTATGGAGAAAAAAATGGGCGTATTTGCTTTCCTTACTATCGATCATCATCTCTGAAATCGTCACGGTCCAGTTCCCCAATTTGATCGGGAAGTTTACGGATTCACTCAGTCGTAGTCGATTGACGATGGCAGGAATCCTTCATTACATGTGGCTATTGGCGTTAGTCGGCGTGGCCTATGTGATCTTGTATGGATTGGGCCAATTTCGAAATGGTCAGATTGGTCGCCAATTTGAATTTGAACTGAGAAAACGCATGTTTTTGCATTGGGAGACGCTGCACACAGGGTATTTTCGAAAGCGTAGCGTTGGAGATTTACTCAACCATGCCATGAACGATGTTCGCGCAGTTCGCGAGGCAATGTCTGGTGGCTTGAATATCCTTACCAATTCGATTTTTCTTTTGATTACTACACTTTGGATGACGTTTAGTACCATTAGCGTCACGTTGACACTCGCGAGTATTATTCCGCTACTTTTTGTCCCTTTTTTCATTGTATGGTGGGGGCCGAGAATTCGGCTTGCTTCTCGCAAAGTGCAGGAATCACTGTCAAGTATGGCTGATTTGAGCGAAGAAAGTCTCGCCTCGATCCGTTTGATCAAAACGACTGGCAATGAGTCCATTGAGGTCGGTCGATTTACTAATACGGTGGATACGATTGTCGATCGACAGATGGACGTGTTTAAACGAAGTGCCTTGTTTCAGTCCTTCATTCCGCTAATGGGTTCACTTAGCTTTGCGATCGCCCTGATTTATGGAGGATATCTGACCGCCATCCACCAGATTCAATTGGGAATGTTTGTGGCCTTTACCCTCTATCTAACTATGATCATCACTCCCCTTCAGCAAATTGGTTTTGTCATTAATAACTTTCAAAGGGCATCAGCATCCATGGCGAGGTTGCGCACCTTGCTCATGGAACCACCTGAAATTATTGATGCAAAAAACGCCAAAACGCTTCGCCATGCGTTGGGTGAAGTGAATATCGATCTGGATGCTTTCTCCTATCCCGATTCATCTGAACCAGTACTCAAGCAGATCCACATCCATTTACAAGCAGGTCAAACTCTTGGTATTGTGGGGCGAACAGGTGCAGGAAAAACCACCTTAGTCAACTTGTTGCCAAGAATCTTTAATCCGCCAGACGACAGTGTGTTTCTAGATGGATTCGATGTGAAAACCATCAAGTTGACGGATTTACGACGTGCGATTGCCTACGTGCCGCAGGATGGGTTTTTGTTTTCAGCAAAAGTGGCAGAGAACATTGGCTTCGGTAAAAAAGACCCTCAATTTGAAGAGATTGAAATCACTTCCAAGGATGCTCATATCTATGAAGACATCATGGGATTCAGCAAACAATTTGATACGGAAATCGGTGAACGGGGAATCGCACTCTCTGGTGGTCAAAAACAGCGCACTGCAATGGCGCGCGCTTTTATTAAAGATGCCGCAGTGCTGATCTTGGATGATAGTCTGTCCGCCGTGGACATGATAACCGAGAAAAAAATCATCGAACGGATTCGTGAGTTGCGGGAAGGGAAGACGACGATCATTGTGGCACATCGTTTGTCTGCGGTTCGTCATGCGGATCATATCGTGGTTTTGGATAAAGGCCAAATTCATGAACGTGGCACGCACGCTACGCTTTTGAAGAATAATGGAATTTATTCGGATATATGGCGTCTGCAATCTGAAGGAGAAGAATTGTCGTGAAAAAGCAAGGCAACCAGAACAACATTCATAGCCTGTTGAGACTGCTTCCATACGCAAGACCTTACACAGTCCAGTTTCTCGGAGTCTTTTTGCTGGTGGTCATCTTCAATGCAACGAGTGTCTTGCAACCGTACTTGGTCAAGGTGGCTATCGACAGTGACATATCCGTACCGCACCCCAATTTACATGGTGTGTTCATTATCGGCGGCATCTATGTGGGAATTGTGATACTTGGCGTGTTTTCCAATATCTCGCAGATGCTTCTTTTGCAATATACCGGCCAACGAGTCATCCGACAAATTCGTATTGAGTTATTTTCTCATATTGAACATCAAGGAATGGACTTTTTTGATCATCACGCCATCGGTCGTCTAGTGACCAATATTTCGAGTGATACAGAAACAGTCAGTCAGTTTTTTACCCAATTTTTCCTCAGTATGATTCGCGATGGTCTTTCCATTGTCATGATCGTGATTGCCATGTTCGAACTTGATGTACGCATCGCCTGGGAATGCATGACGGTCATCCCCATTATTTTTGGAATATCTTTGCTGTTTCGCAATTGGCTACGTAATGCCTATCAGGCAACGAGAACGCGCCTCTCGAATATTGTAGCGTTTCTTGCGGAAAATTTGGCCGGAATGCGCATTATTCAAATCTTTCATCAGGAAGATCAGCAGGCTGATCGCTTTGAGACGCTCAATTCACTTCATCGCAAAGCCAATGTAAATGAGTATGGAATTTCCGTAATTTTCAATAGGGTGCTTGAACTGTTGGGGAATCTGGCCGTGGCCGCTGTGGTGTTTATCGGTGGTGGCGCAGTACTGCATAAAGTGATTCTCTTTGGCACCTTGTATGCGTTTATCAGTTATATTCAAAAATTTTTCCAGCCGATCAATTCCATTACTCAACAGTGGAATACGCTACAATCCTCCATGGTGGCGGCGGATCGCATTGGGAAAGTATTAATGGTGGAATCAAAGATCCAGGAACCAGTGGCACCAGTATTAATGCAGGATCCGAAAGGTCAAATTGAATTCCAGGATGTGGAATTTTCCTATCACCAAGGGGAACCTATTTTGAAGAAGGTTTCTTTTGTAATTAAACCTGGCCAATTCGTTGGTGTAGTCGGGGCAACTGGCGCGGGCAAAAGTACGATCATGAGTCTTTTGACAAGGCTTTATGATCCCGATTCCGGGACTATCATGCTTGATGGCGTGGACATCCGGCAAATGTCATTAACGGATCTCCATCAGTATATCGGCATGGTCCAACAGGACCTCCAACTTTTCACTGGCACCATCTCGGATAACATACGGATGTTTCGGTCAGACATCAGTGATGAAACTGTTTTTAATGCTGCGAAGGCGGTGGGGATCCATCCGTTGATTGAGCGAATGCCAGACGGTTATCAGACCTGGCTGTACGCCAAAGGGGCCAACATTTCGATGGGGGAAAGGCAGTTATTGTCTTTTGCCAGAATGGTGGCATTAAACCCCAGAGTATTAATTTTGGATGAAGCCACTGCCAGTTTGGACAGTCAGACAGAAGAGATGGTGCAAAACGGCTTATCCAGGCTAACGGAGTCCAGAACCACCCTTGTTATCGCCCATCGGTTGTCAACGGTACGTCATGCGGATGTGATTCTCGTGATGGACCACGGACAAGTGGTGGAATATGGGAGTCATGATCAATTATTGCGCATGCGCGGCGTCTATGCAGCATTATATGAAAATGCGGGAGTGGAAGTACTAGCATAAAGAATCAGAAGGAAAAAATCGCTGGTTTAAGTAAGCGGCAATGCCGTCATTCTCACAATCCTCGGTCACATGCGTAGCATAGGGCAACAATTGTGGATTGGCATTGCCCATAGCTACGCCGATAGCGGCATAGCGAAACATCTCCAGGTCATTCATCTCATCCCCAAAAGCAATGATGTGGTCCGCTTTTATCTGATAATGACGCTGGATTTCCATTAGGCCGGTAGCTTTACTGACATGTTGGGACATGACTTCAATCACATCAAACGGTTTTCGCCATGATCTCATATACAATTGATGGGGCCATTTGGCTTCTAACCAATCATGGATCTCCTGATGCCAAACTCGTGGCAGTTGAATTAACAGGGAAAAAGCATTACCTGGCCAAGGAGTTTCAAGTGACTGGTAAATGGCTGGCTCTTCAGGCGTTTCTGATACAACCGCATCATAAAAAAACTGCTCGTGTTCTTCGTCCATTAATAGGGGTGGTTCATTTTGACGAATGACACAATGGGTACCCAGTTCAGCCAGGATTCCACGACTTCCTAATGCGATGGCCTTTTGAGAGATTTCTTCAATGATATCCTGTGAAAGGGTGGTCATTTTACAATCATTTGGTCGATCCGAAAATTGGATATAGGCGCCGTTTAACGCAATTAGCGGAGTGGTGAGTTGAAGTTCCTGATAGGCAGTCTTTGCCGCTCTCGGTGGTCTTCCTGTGGCGATTGCCACGATGTGTCCGGACTCAATGGATTGCTGGAGGGCTTTTTTTGTCGCCTCGCCAATGGTATGGTCCTTTTTTAATAAAGTACCGTCTAAATCAAGCGCAATCAACCAAGGTGCTATCATTGGATAACCTCTCTTTTATGTGATTAATTGTATGGAACCTGGAATCACTTCCACCGTCACGCTAGGTGATTCCTTGATTTCGCCATCCATTTGCAGTATTAAATGAGTGGAAGATTCAAGTGTTACTTTTTTTGCCTTGAGTGTGGTGACGTATTGATGTTGTTGTATATGGCGTCCGGAATAAATGAGAGGAAATAACTGTATAAATCTGAGTTTGGTTAGATTTTGTACCATGCATAGATCCAATAAGCCATCGGTGAGACTGGCATCAGGACAAATCTTCATGCCACCACCAAAATAGGGGCCATTCGCCATCGCAAAAATCCATACGTTAGATAATACGCGATTCTCATCATCAATAGTCACATTCAATTTTATCGGATGATACTTCATTAGTGTTTGAAAAGCGCTTAACATATAGCCTATTTTACCAAATTTTTTTATCATCGGTCGACTTTCAATATGCTTCACTACATTGCCGTCGATTCCGATGCCGGATGCATTGATAAAATAATCTTGGTTGATTTTCACAAGGTCAATGTTTTTGATGGTAGGGGAGACAAGCGCTTTCATCATTTGATTAAAATCTTTTCTCAGGTTCAGCGCGTGGGCCAAATCATTACCTGTGCCAAAAGGAAGAATTCCTAATACTATTTTAGAGGTTGCTACTCCATTCACAATCTCGTTCAGAGTACCATCGCCACCAACGGAAATGATTCTTTCAAATCCTTCCTGCAATGCGGTGGCGGAAAACTTTTTTGCATCACCTTTGTTTCTTGTCAAACGGATGGCATAAGGGAAAGTAGCTTTTTCCTGCAAGACTTCCTCAAAACGTGTCCATATACGAAAACATTTACCGCGACCTGCTGCAGGATTGACTATAAATAACGTGTTCATTGATGAACCCCTTATTGAATCGTTAATAAGCTGAATATAAACTGATGATATTGCTCATTCCATTTTGCTGGTTATGCTACAAACTTGTCAACAAAACTTTTATTTTATATTCCAAAAAGGTAGGATGGGAGGTAAGATAATCAATCTTCAATGGATAAGAGGATGCTGATCCGGTGACAGTGAAGGGGATTTATATTGATGTAAATGCCGTGGTGCAGGCCATCTGGATATCAGCCGGTATCATCGGTTTTTGGGAATTAATTGTTCATTTAAGAAGATGGAAATACTTAAATAAAATACCGGATATTATTTGGGTATACATTGAATTTACTGCACCTATTGCGGGACTATGGATTTGGAACTGGTTCATCGCGATGCCAAGCTTGAGCGTTTATATTGTGCTTACCATCACTTTAATGGATTTGCAAAGACACCTACATAAAAAATTTGCTTATCCAATGCTGCTCGCTGTTCTTTTGCAGGGACTTCAATTTTTATTGTTTTCTGGTTGGAAACACTATGAAATCATTTTATGGGTGATTCTTCTGCTCACGGAAGGGTTGGCTTTTGTTGCTGTCTCTATTCGAAGGTCTCCCATATGGGGAATCTACACATTGCTGGCTCTTGCTGCCCTGGCACCATGGTTGCATCTGCAGGGACCGTTTGGAACGGCAATCAACCTGCTACAACTATTGACGGTGCTTCTTCCTTTTATTACCTATGTGAATGAACGACTACATCGTGAAACGGTGCTTCGAGAACGTAATGAAGATTCGTTGACAGGGCTCTTAAACCGTCGCGGATATGAGTCATGGTTATTACATCATCAAGCTGCTGTATCAGGAGCCGCATTGATGGTGGATCTAGATGAATTCAAGTACGTGAATGACACGTTTGGTCATGAACTTGGCGATCGCCTCTTAATTGAAGTGGCACACCGTTTGGAGCGAAGTATCGAGGAAAAAGATGCAGTGATCCGATGGGGAGGTGATGAGTTTGTCGTTTTGCTGATGGAGCATGACCATCGTGATATAAAAGGTGCGGCTGAAAAAATCCACCATCATCTGATTACTGCTCCTGTTTATATAAGTGGTAATCCTGAGCCTTATTATTTGCGTGCCACCATCGGTGCCACCTTTGGCACACTGAACGAGGAACTGATTGCAGTAGCAGACAAAGCATTGCTTTTGGGAAAGCGCACCAATAAAAACAAGGTAGTGTGGGACATTGACGAAAAATCACCTGTTGAAGTGGAAGAAAAGCGCTTGCAATGGGTGGGAGACGCATTTAAACAAATTATGGAAAGAACTCCGAAGGGGTTTGTGTTAACGGATGAAAGGCATCGAATCATTGAGGTAAACCCCGTTTATGAACGGATTACTGGATATTCACGTGCAGAACTGATAGGGAATAAACCCAGAATGCTGGCATCTCCTTCCCATAACAACGCAATAGTCTACGATTCTTTGATTCGTGCACTGTTGGAAGAGGGCTATTGGGAAGGGCGTTTTATTAATAAAAAATCTTCCGGTCAGATATGGGTTGCAGCATGTACAATCACTGTGATCAAGGTAGGAGAAAAGGTAGTGGGGTACTGGGCTTTAGTGGAAGAAGAGGCGTATCGGGAATAAAAAAGTAGACCCGGATGATTAGATGGTTCACGGTTTTTATCATTATATACACTTTGTGGTTAATTTATTAAGAATTATTTTTTCCTATGTTATACTTGATACAATAAGATTTCTAATCGAAGGGAGATTAGTGGATGCCCACACACTATTCAAGATCCGCAAAAAGATTGGGCAGACCAAGAATCGCAGAACAGCAAGAGCCCACTTCTTCACGAATTTTGAAAGTGGCTGCCAAGTTCTTTATGGAAAATGGATTTGAAGGAGTGAGAATTGAAGAGATTGCGGAGCAGTGTGAAGTGACAAAAGCCGTGGTGTATTACTATTTCAATTCCAAAGCAGACCTTTTTGTGTCCTCAATGAAATCAACCATGGATACGGTCTATCACATCACTAAACAAATTTTGGAGAGTGAAAAATCTTTCTACGAACGGCTGTTTACCGTGGCCATCGCTAGGCTGAATCAAGCATCAACTTTGGAAATGCACGCCATCATGCGTGGCGCGGATAAGATGTTGACCGATGTGCAGCGTAAGGAGATGGAGGAAGCAGAACTTCGCTTATATAAGTTGCTGGTGGATGCATTTAAACGAGCTGTAAATGAGCATGAAATCACCAGAATAGAACCTGAAGTGGGCGCTTGGATTTATTTTTCTACACTTAATTCAACGTATTTTGCACACCATCATGTAAACTCGAATCCGCAGGTATTAGCTGAATCCCTACTGAATGCGTTGTTCAGTGGAATTGGCAATGTCCATAAAAATGAGTGAGTGTCGGCTTTATTGCTCTGGTTTCTTGAGCATTTTGTTATGATGAATTAAAATAAATGATATTCCGGTTTGGCATCTTTGGTCAGTCTTTAAAAGAAAGGGTGAGAATGATGTTTCATTTGGACGTTCGATTGACCACTTTGACTGAGAAATCCGGTTGAGGATGTAAAATAGGTCCGGCGGACCTAAAAGAGGTATTGTCATTTTTGCCGGCAACCGAACCCCACCCTGATTTGGTTGTCGGGCTTGAAACTTCTGATGATGCGGGTGTTTATCGTTTGAGTGATGAGCTAGCGCTCGTGCAATCCGTCGATTATTTTACTCCAATTGTCGATGACCCATATGATTTTGGTAGGATTGCTGCGGCAAATGCGCTCAGTGACATTTATGCGATGGGGGGGAAGCCCATTACCGTGATGAACTTGGTTGGCTTTCCCATCTATAAGCTTGATCGTAAAATTCTTGCTGAGATTCTTCGCGGTGGTGCGGATAAGGTGAGAGAAGCCGGGGCGACACTTGTAGGGGGGCACTCCATCGACGATGTGGACCCGAAGTTTGGTATGTCGGTGACTGGGGTCATCGATCCGCGAAAAGTATGGACCAATTCGACAGCAAAACCGGGTGATGCGCTCATCATTACTAAACCGATCGGGATGGGAATCACTTCAAAAGCGATCAAAGAAGCACAGTCTACGCCTGAAGAAATCGAAGAAGCCGTGAAGTGGATGGCCATGTTGAATAAATATGCCGCAGAAGTAGCTCATCGATATCCTGTTCATGCGGTGACAGATGTAACGGGGTTTGGTTTGCTGGGGCACGCGCTAGAGATGGTGCAAGGTTCAGGTTTAGGGCTTGAACTTTATGCTTCGCGCATTCCCATCCTTTCTGGGGTAAGACGTCATGCGGAATCAGGACTAATCCCTTCAGGTAGCAAGCGAAATATGGCATACGTAAAAGAACACATTGACTTTGCAGAAGGCATTGCTGAGATGACAAAATCTATTTTTGCAGATGCGGTGACATCGGGTGGGCTATTAGTGGCGTTACCAGAAGAATTTGCTGCTTCTTTTCTGGAGGAAGTTCGTCAAGCTGGAATGGAAAGAAGCGAATGGATTGGTCAATTTATGAATGTATCTTCTGGAAATATCATTGTGCGGAATGAGTAAGGTGAAGGAAACAAAGATTTCGGAAAAAAGCAGCCTGGGGAGGTATAGTGGTCAGGCTGCTTATTTCGTTTCAGTTAGTTTATAATTCAATTAATTAATTTATATAGTGTATTGAATCATATTCTAAGGGGGGGGACGGATGAATGAATCTCAAATCAAACATTTAGAGAATTGCCTGACGGTGCTTGACCAGGCCATGCAATTGCGCCACACAGGAAAATTTGTAGACGATTTGAAAGAAACCAGTGTATCGCTTGAGAAAATCACCGTTGGCGTGGAGGAATTAAGTGCTTCTGCACATGAAGTGGCAAATAGCGCGGTCAGTGTGGCAGAACTGTCCGATTCTACCAAACAACATGCAGAAAAAAGTAGTTCTGAAATTGAACATGCACTTTCGGTTATGTTGCGGGTGAAAGAATCGATGAATGTCATGAACCAACACTTTCGTGATTTTGAAATAAAAATCAGTGAGACCACCACTTTAGTAGAAACCATTAAGGAAATCGCAGATCAAACGAATTTGTTGGCGCTTAACGCGTCAATTGAAGCGGCTCGCGCAGGAGATGCAGGAAGGGGATTTGCCGTTGTCGCCCAAGAAGTAAGACGACTTGCGGAGAGCACCAAGCAGGCGTTATCGGATATTGTCATCAGTACGAGTCATTTAAGCCAATCAATGGATGTGGTCAGTAAACAACGAACCGAGATCAGTGATGAACTGAACATTGGGGCTAAAGGGTCAGAATCGGCGATTTCACTAGTCAAACAAATTTTGGATAGCGTCTCTCATATTTCTAATGAAACCAGCCAACTTGCGGCAGTAGCTGAAGAGCAGGCTGCGACCACCCGAGATGTGTCTGTCAGTGTAGAAAAAACAAATGATCATTTGAAAGCGCTTGAACGCAATGCGGAAACGATCGGTAGCGAAATCTCAGTGACCTCTGATTCTGTCAATTCCATGCGTCTCCAAATCGTCGAGGAAATTGGGATTGGTAATTTACCAAAGCACGTATTGTTTCGCACCCTTAAACAGGATCACGAATTATGGACATGGCGAGTATATAACGCATTGTATGGATTCACGACACTTGAAGCACGCCAGGTATCGGATGCCACAAGTTGTCGACTGGGGGAATGGTATACAATGCATAAAGATTCGTTGAACTGCTCCAATGAGGTGTGTGTCCGTTTTGAACAGGCGCATCGCGATGTTCACCGTCTCGCCAAAGAAATTGCCGAGGCATTAGCTCGAAAGGAACATGCTGTGGCAGATGGGCTGGCAGCTCAACTCGACATAGCCAGTATGCAGGTGGTGACCCAATTAAGTCAGTTACTTGAATTGTAAGTCAAACAAATAATTAATTAGGAAAGGCAGATGATGATCTGCCTTTTTTCAATTTAAAATGTTTCTAAAATGTGAACTTTGTGTTACTATAGCATTGTAAAAGACACAAAATAGACATACAATATATAAAAATAAGACAATTAAAGGAGCGGGATTGATGATGATCGTGGAAAGTGTACTGGTCCTTTTGGTGATTGTTGTAGCGACTTATTCTATTTGGCAAAAAGATGAGACTAGCCACAAATAAAATTAAAACGGAAATAATGAATCCAGTTATGATCATGATTCAAATAATTGGTCTTCAATTTTGCCAATTATTTTTTTTTTTTTATTGTCTTGATTAACCGATTCAAAGATGATATTATTTCAAAGTCAGCGAACAAAGAAATTGTAAATGACATTATTTCTATGTTATATTAGGGGATATAGCTCAGTTGGTAGAGCACCTGCTTTGCACGCAGGGGGTCAGCGGTTCGAATCCGCTTATCTCCACCAGCATGTTCCTCGATAGCTCAGCGGTAGAGCATTCGGCTGTTAACCGAAGGGTCGTAGGTTCGAATCCTACTCGGGGAGCCATTTATGGAGTGATGGCCGAGTCGGTCGAAGGCGCTCGATTGCTAATCGAGTATACGTTCAAAAGACGTATCGAGGGTTCGAATCCCTCTCACTCCGCCATAATTGACCTCGTGCGTGCCAGTCGTTGGTAGCTCGGGGTTTTTTGATACATAGGCACGTTGAACGGAGTTCAGTACTTGAATGCATTGCGCAGAGAGTTGGCGGAAGGTGCGAGCCAATCAATGCATCGGGGAATCTCATCCGGGAGTGCCTGGGTGGTTCCGTTATCGACTGCAGAGTGAAGAGACGGTCTTTGTCTCTTAAGCAGGGTGGTAACGCGGGTGCTCTCGTCCCTGGATAGGGGGGCGGGAGTTTTTTTATTGAAGCGAGGAGGTTGTATTCATGGCAGTGTATGAACCGTTAAAGTTTGAAGGCAAGTGGCGTGATTATTGGGAAGAGCACCGCTTACATAAAGCAGATCTTGAGTCCGGCAAGCCGAAATTTTATTGTTTGGACATGTTCCCATATCCATCGGGTTCAGGACTGCATGTCGGACACTGGCGGGGCTATGTGTTATCTGATGTGTTTTCTCGTTATAAAAAGTTAAACGGCTATGAAGTCTTGCACCCGATGGGGTGGGATGCGTTTGGGTTGCCAGCGGAGAATGATGCGATCAAAAAAGGCATCCATCCTGCTACTGGAACGGCGCGAAATATCGCCAATTTCAAAAAACAATTAATAGAAATGGGTGCCATGTTCGATTGGGATCGCGAAATCAATACGAGCGAAAAGGAATACTACAAGTGGACGCAGTGGATTTTTGTGCAACTCTACAAAATGGGGCTTGCCTACAGAAAGGAAATGCCGATCAACTGGTGCCCCAGTTGTAAGACTGGGCTTGCCAATGAAGAAGTGGTGGACGGCGCTTGCGAGCGATGCGGCACGCCTGTTACCAAGAAGAACATGACGCAATGGATGCTGAAAATTACCGCTTATGCCGAGCGCTTATTGAACGACTTGGATAAACTCGATTGGCCGGAAAAGGTCAAAAAAATGCAGGCCAACTGGATCGGGCGAAGCGAAGGCGCCAAAATTCGTTTTCAGGTGGAAAGCAAAGCAGTTGGACACGAATCGCATGCCCATGAAATAGAAGTATTCACCACGAGACCAGATACGCTCTATGGTGCGACCTATATGGTGCTAGCACCTGAGCATCCACTCGTGGCGCACATCACGACAGCAGAGGCTAAGGCAGACGTGGAGGCTTATGTCGACAAAACACTCGCCAAGTCGGCGCTTGCTAGGCAGATTGACGATAAAGAAAAAACTGGCGTTTTTATAGGAGCCTATGCGATCAATCCGATCAATCAGGAGCGTCTTCCTATCTGGATTGCCGACTATGTGCTGATGGATTACGGTACTGGCGCGATCATGGCTGTTCCTGGTCACGATGAGCGGGATTTTGAATTCGCGAGCACCTTCCAGTTGCCGATCAAACGCGTGGTGGCAGCAAGTCTTGAGGAAGCGAATCGACCACTAGATGCGGCATATACAGACTATGCAGTGATTGTTAATTCTGAAGAAATCTCTGGACTCCGCGTGGGTGACGCCAAAAAAGCGATGATTGTTAAACTGGAAAAAACGGGTAAGGGAGAATTGGCTGTCACCTATAAGCTGCGTGACTGGGTGTTTGCTAGGCAGCGCTATTGGGGGGAACCGATACCGCTTGTCCACTGTGATCATTGTGGCATCGTACCAGTCAAAGAAGAGGACCTCCCGGTTCTATTACCTGATGTGGAGCGTTATGAGCCAACTGGGACAGGGGAATCGCCACTTGCCGCGATCAGTTCATTTGTCCACACGACTTGTCCCGAATGCGGGGGTCCTGCTCGCAGGGAAACAGACACCATGCCACAATGGGCAGGATCTTGCTGGTATTTTATGCGATTTGCCGATCCTCATAACGATCAGGAACCATTTTCAAAAGAGAGCATTAACTATTGGTTGCCTGTTGATATGTACATTGGCGGGGTGGAGCATGCCGTTCTCCATTTGCTTTATTCTCGATTCTTCACCAAAGCCTTATATGACCGTGGGGTCGTTCCTTTTAATGAGCCGTTCAATCGGCTTTTTAACCAGGGCATGTTGACGCTAAACGGTGCGAAAATGTCTAAATCCAAGGGCAATGTGGTCAGTCCCGAGGAACTGATTGAACAATACGGCGCAGATACGCTCAGGCTCTATGAACTGTTTGTGGGTCCCCCTGAAATCGATGCGGAATGGAACCCACGCGCCATTGAAGGGGTATATCGCTTTCTCGGTCGAGTGTACCGTCTAGTGGAAGAAAATCGAGCCAACGCCCCGACTGTAGCCAGTGAAAAGCTTTTAAAACTGCGTCATCGCTTTGTTAAGCAGGTAGAAGAACGGATTGAAACATTTCGATTTAACACGGTGGTCAGCGCATTTATGGAATATGTTAGCGACTTGCAGGATGCAAACGAGCCGATCGACAAAGGGACACTGGATGTTCTCACCGTTTGCTTGGCACCGCTCGCCCCTCACCTTGCAGAAGAATTGTGGCATCATCTGGGGCACCCCTCATCTGTCATGCTGGCGCACTGGCCGTCCGTTGATGAAGCCTATTTAGTGGATGACGAGGTGACCGTGGTGGTTCAGATTAACGGAAAAGTCAGAGACCGCATCCAGGTGGCAAGAGGCGCTTCAGAGACAGCGGTGGCGGAATTGGCTTTACAAGTGCCATCCGTTAAATTGGCGCTTGATGGAAAAACATTGAACAAACAGATTTACGTCCAGGATAAAATCATGAACTTTGTTGTTCGTTGACTGGGGGAGTAGAGATGAAATTCGCCAAAATGCACGGGTTGGGGAATAACTATGTGTATGTGAACTTGTGGGATGAACCAATACCGGAAAGTGCTTTACCCGAAATCGCGGTGGCCGTTGCCAATGTCAATACGGGAATTGGATCGGACGGGCTGATCACCATAGGTCCATCCACGGTTGGTGCCGATGCCAGAATGAGAATTTTCAACGCGGACGGTTCCGAAGGACAAACTTGCGGCAACGGGCTTCGCTGTGTAGGGAAGTATCTTTATGAGAAGAAGTTGTCCGCGAAGAAAAATCTGCATATTGAAACCAAGGCAGGACCGGCCATGTTGGAACTGCACATGAACGAAGAAGATGGAGTCGTGCATGAGATCACGGTTGACATGGGAGAGCCAAGACTGAAAAAAAGCGATCTGCCGATGCAAAACGGAGATGACTCCACTGCCTTAAGAGAGCTGATTCAAGTCGATGGACAGTCCTATCAATTTACTGGCGTTTCGATGGGTAATCCTCATGCCGTATTTTTTGTGGAAAATGTAAACCAGGTGGATGTGGCGGGCATTGGTCCCAAAATTGAGACTCATGAATTTTTTCCAGAACGGGTGAATGTGGAATTTGTTCGCGTGCTAAGTCCAAACGAAATGGACTTTCGCGTATGGGAAAGGGGTTCTGGTATCACACAGGCATGTGGATCCGGTGCTTGCGCGTCTGTGGTGGCGGGAGTGCTTGAAAACAGGCTGACACGGGGGCAAGAGGTGATGGTCCACTTGGCGGGAGGAGACCTAGCAATTAAATGGGCAGAAGATAATCACGTCTATATGCGGGGGCCTGCCACTTGGGTCTGCGAAGGAGAATGGATGGGAGCAAGCTTTTTCTAGGCACCTGTTGGATGGGCGCTGCGTATACTCTTGGCATGGTAAGAAAAGGTGAGGAGGCCGCCTATGTTTTATGCTGTCACTCCTTTTCGATCGCCGAAGAGAGAGGCTTATAGCAAAGCCCAGGCTAAGAGTGCCGCAGTGGAAGCATTACCAGAACGAAGTAGTTCTTTTGAAGAGTTGTTGTTGCCTATTCAAAACCTTATCGGACTGCATGATGTCAAGTCGTTCGCAGAAGAACTGTTCGCTTTTTATACCATTAACGAGTGGCGAAAGAGGTATCATTTGCGCAGAGATACACTAATGCATCACATGGTATTTCACGGTCCGCCTGGAACTGGGAAAACAACGGTGGCGAGACTTTTTGGCGATGTTTTCTATTCACTAGGCATGCTCAGCAGTGGTCGCGTGATTGAAGTGGAACGCGCGGATCTCGTGGGAGAATACATTGGCCATACGGCACAAAAGACGAAAATGGCACTGGAAAAAGCAAAGGGTGGCATCTTGTTTATTGATGAAGCCTATTCGCTGGCGCGCGGTGGTGAAACGGACTTTGGCCGTGAGGCGATCGATACACTCGTCAAAGGAATGGAAGAATACAAGCAGGATCTCGTGGTGATACTTGCCGGATACCAGGAAGAAATGGAATATTTCCTGTCTTTGAATCCGGGATTGTCCTCAAGGTTTCCTGTAAAAATTGAGTTCCCTCCGTTTCGTGAAGAGGAACTCATCCTGATCGCGCTGCAAATGGCAAAAGAAAAAGATTATAAAATCAGCGAGGATGGAGTACAGGCGCTGCGAACGAGGATTCGTGCGCAAATGGACGCCATGGATTTTGGGAACGGCAGGACGGTTCGCAATTTGATTGAAAAAGCCATCAGGAAACAGGCGCATCGCATTGTCAATGAAAATTTATTTGACCGGGAACGGTTGATCACGCTGAAAGCGTCAGATTTTTATTAAAGAAAGGATGACGTAGGCTGAAAGCTATTCGTGATGAGTCTGCCGCTTCAGAAAGGGCGATACTGGTTCATGCTCATTTTTCCAGTGATTCGAAAGAAAAGCGGGAACAAAGCGAACTGGAAATGCGCAATCTGGTCTTGGCTGCAGGCGCAATGGTGGTGGCTGAAGCGGTTCAGGTGCTTGATCAGCCTCACTCCTCGACCTATATCGGGATGGGAAAAGTACAGGAAATTGCCAACTTGGTGACAGCATTCCACGCAGATTTGGTCGTGATAAATGTGGATTTAAGCGGGAGCCAGGCGCGCAATCTAGAGAACGAGTGCAAACTTCGTGTCGTCGATCGGACACAGGTGATTCTGGACATTTTTGCTAGGCGCGCACGCAGCTTTGAAGGGAAGGCACAAGTGAAACTCGCGCAACTCATGTACCTCTTGCCGCGTCTAAGCGGTCAGGGGATTCAAATGTCACGGCTTGGTGGTGGAATTGGGACAAGGGGTCCTGGTGAAACCAAGCTGGAGATGGATCGCCGCCGCATCCGGCAGGAAATCTCCAATTTGCGAAAGATCGTTGACGACGAAGTAGAACGGCGGTCGGTGAGCAGGAGACGCCGCAGTCGGCAGGGCGTTTACGCGGTCAGCCTTGTCGGGTATACCAACGCGGGAAAAACTACGCTTCTCTCGGGGTTAGCGAGACGTCTGGGAGATAGGCAGATGGATGCGGGACAAAACCGAATTTTTGACACCCTCGATCCGACATCACGTAGGATCAGATGGGCAGGAAGGACTTTTGTTGTCACTGATACAGTGGGATTTATCCGTGAGCTACCTCATCATTTGATCAATGCGTTTCGGTCATCACTGGAAGCCGTCGAGGAGGCGGATGTGGTGGTTCATGTGGTGGATGCCTCGTCTCCTTTTATACAAGAGGAGATGGAGACGGTATACCAGGTGATGAAGGAATCACTGGCTGATCATGCGCCGGTGCTCACTTTTTTTAATAAAACAGATCAGTTGAGCGAGCTCAATCTTACAGGAGATGTCCATGCGAACGCCTGGATTGCGGGATCTGCTTTAGAGGAAGAGACGATCATTAAGTTGATGGAAAAGCTTGATGAACTGGTGGGACACAAAATTAGGATGCGTTTGCGAATCCCTTTTGATCGATCGGACATTATCGCCATATTGGATCAAAAAGGGTTAGTGCATCATATTCAAGAAGATGGACAAGTCTATGAGGTGGAAGCGGAGGTTGACGAAAGGGAAGCATGGCAATTTGCTCCTTTTGCGGGAGTGTAGCCTTCCTTTGTAAAGACAATGGCGACAAAACAATTGAACGGTAATGAATGGAAATGGATCGAAAACATAGACGCATTACTTGTGGACCACTACAGGGCGATCGATCGGGTGGTGGCAAAGAATCAGGAAAAAGTGCTGTCTGCGTTTTGGGAGGCAGAGATAGGGGATCACCAACTCTTTGGATCGACTGGCTACGGCTATGGAGATCGTGGTCGTGAACAACTGGAAAGCGTGTATGCTAACGCATTTTCAGCGGAGGCCGCGCTCGTTAGGCCGCATATTGTATCAGGTACTCATGCGCTATCAGTGGCCTTTTTTGGATTGCTGCGGCCAGGAGATACGCTGCTTTATATCACGGGAAAGCCATATGATACATTACAAACGGTGATCGGTGCGGAAGTGAGGTCAAAAGGATCCCTGCACGAATACGGGATTCTTTATCATGAAGTGGATATGCGCGAGGACGGGAGTATTGACATTGAGCAGGTCTTGATGAGTATCACTAGTTCCGTGCGCGTGGTCGCTATCCAGCGTTCACCAGGTTACGCATGGCGCAGGGCGTTATCCGTAAGTGAGATTGGTGATGCGATAAAAACGATCAAACTTTCACATCCCCATGTCAAGGTGGTGGTAGATAATTGTTATGGTGAATTCACGGAAGAACGGGAACCATCCGCATTTGGTGCTGATTTGGTGGTGGGTTCACTGATCAAAAACCCAGGAGGAGGGCTTGCACCCACTGGAGGTTATTTGGTCGGAAGTAAAGAGGCAGTGGAACTGGCTTCGTACCGGTTGACGGCGCCTGGGATTGGTGCTGAAAGTGGATCCTATGAAAACTATCGATTGTTTTTTCAAGGGTTGTTCATGGCGCCGCACACAGTGGGACAGGCATTAAAAGGCAATCTGTTTGCCAGCAAGTTTTTGGAGCAACTGGGCTTTCACTGTGCACCTGCATCTGAGGATTTAGGGCGCGATCTCGTACTAAAGATTAACCTTGGCAGCAAAGAGCGTTTGGTTGCTTTTTGCCAGGCGATACAATCTGCATCTCCAGTGGATGCGCATGCACTTCCTGAACCGTGGTTGATGCCCGGATATCAGGACCCAGTCATCATGGCAGCAGGTACATTTGTTCAGGGATCGTCCATAGAACTGAGTGCAGATGGTCCGATTCGCCATCCCTATATTGCGTATATGCAAGGAGGGTTGACGCTAGAGCACGTGAAAATTGCCATGATTCACGTGATGCGAGCGCTGCATACCTTAAGTTGAGATGACAATGTACGTTTAAAATACTGACTTTTGATTGACAGTATTCTTACACGAGCATACAATTTAACTGCCATCCAGGCAATGCGAGGAGGAAAACCCCGTGGATGATGCGATGCGCAGAAATTTACCCCTATTTCCAATTGGGATTGTTCAGCGGTTGACAGATTTGACGGCCAGGCAAATTCGCTATTATGAGCAGCATGGCTTGATCCACCCACAACGTACTGAAGGTAATCAACGACTCTTCTCTTTTCGGGATGTGGAGGCGTTGCTTGAAATTAAAAATTTGATTGATAAAGGGCTCAACATCGCAGGCATTAAAACGGTGATGAACCAAGTAACCAGTGAAAACGAATTCAGCCGTCAAGAGACGGAAAGTCCTGTTACGACCGAAAAAAAACATGATGAGATGACCGATGCGGAGTTACACCAATTTTTATTACAGGAACTGGCGGCGAAAGCCGGCGTTCGTGGAAATTCTGTTTCCACCATTCAAGGGGAGTTGTCAAGGTTTTTCAAACCTGGTAGATAACACGATGTGGTTTAAACCAGGAAAGGGGATTTGTAGGTGAGAAAAGAGTATACTCCGGAAGATATTGTACGATTGGCAAAAGAAGAAGATGTTCGATTTTTGCGGTTGCAATTCACCGACTTGCTTGGTGTCATTAAAAATGTGGAAGTGCCCATCAGCCAGTTGCGAAAGGTGCTAGACAACAAAATCATGTTTGACGGTTCCTCAATTGAAGGGTTTGTGCGGATTGAGGAATCGGACATGTTCTTGTATCCGGACCTGTCTACGTGGTTGATTTTCCCCTGGCACACGGGTGAGGGAAAAGTGGCCCGACTGATCTGTGACATTTATATGCCGGATGGAACTCCTTTTGCCGGAGATCCTCGAAGCATTTTGAAAAAAGCGCTGGCTTCTGCCAATGCGCTTGGTTTTACGACCATGAATGTAGGGCCGGAACCTGAATTTTTTTTGTTTAAATTAGATGAACACGGGAATCCCACTACGGAAATGAATGATCAGGGTGGGTATTTTGATCTGGCTCCAGTGGATTTGGGCGAGAATTGTCGCCGAGAAATTGTGCTCACTCTCGAGACCATGGGTTTTGAAATTGAAGGGTCACATCATGAGGTGGCGCCGGGTCAGCATGAGATTGATTTTAAGTATACGAATGCACTCGAAGCGGCCGATAACATCATGACCTTCAAATTGGTGGTCAAAACGATTGCCCGGCAGTTTGGGTTGCACGCCACTTTTATGCCAAAACCGGTATTTGGCATCAATGGTTCCGGGATGCATTGCCATATGTCACTTTTTAAAGGGAAGGACAATTCTTTTTTTGACGAACAGGATGAACTGGGTTTGAGCAGTGCCGCAAAGTATTTTTTGGCAGGAGTGCTCGCGCATACTCGCGGGTTTACGGCAATCACCAATCCACTTGTCAATTCCTATAAACGACTCGTACCGGGATATGAAGCGCCCATCTACATAGCCTGGTCGGCTAAAAACCGGAGTCCTCTGGTACGTGTTCCAGCATCGCGAGGATTATCTACTCGAATTGAAGTGAGAAGCCCTGACCCAGCGGCAAATCCCTATCTAGCGCTGGCAGTCATGCTGCAAGCAGGGCTGGATGGCATCAAGCGCCAACTGCCGCTCCCTCAACCTGTTAATCGCAATATCTACGTCATGAATGAGGTGGAACGCGTTCGCTCGGGCATTCTGAGTCTTCCTGAGAGCTTAAAAACTGCGCTAGAAGAATTGGCGAGCGATGAAGTGATTCGCGATGCGCTTGGAGAGCATGCCTATACGTTCTTTTATGAGGCGAAAATGATCGAGTGGGATATGTTCCGTTCCGCAGTGCACCAATGGGAAACGGAACAATACCTGACAATGTATTGAGCCTATATGATTCTCCATAAGCCAACCACTTTTCCAAGAATGGTGACATGATCGAAGTACAGCGGCTGCATGCCTGAATTTTCAGGTTGTAGCCGTATCTTGTTCTTCTCTAGGTAAAAACGTTTGACCGTAGCTTCACCTTCATCTGTCATGGCGACGACAATCTCACCATTGGAAGCAACAGATTGTTTTTGGACGAAAACGACATCGTGATCAAAAATACCCGCATCAATCATGCTATCTCCCTTTACTCGCAAAGCAAATAATTCGCCGGAAGGGTTCATGCCAAGCGGTACTGGGATGTATTCTTCGATGTCTTCTACAGCCAGAATGGGTTGACCTGCCGTTACTTTTCCTAATAGGGGGATGATTGTGTAGCCAGACTGGCGAAAGTCTTCGTCAGTAATCTCGATGGCCCTAGGCTTTGTAGGGTCCCGACGGATAAGACCACGTCTCTCGAGTTTGGCTAGATGACTGTGCACCGTCGAGGTACTGGTCAAGCCCACCGCCTCGCCAATTTCCCGGACAGAAGGTGGATAACCCTTAAGCGTGACGATTTGCTTGATATAATTCAAAATCTCTTCTTGTTTCGTGGTTGATCGTTCCTTACCCATTCTTACACCTTCCCGGTAATGCATCTCTTGTGCTCATTATAGCATGGTAAGTGCTGGATTGCAAACAAGTGTTCGATTAATGTGCTTGCGACTTTGTCGGTATCATCGGCAACACATAATGTACTGCCAATGCGATTAGTACCATGGCAATCGAAACCGCCATGGCCCCGTACCATCCCACGAGACTATAGCAGTAACTACCTAGCGCAGAACCAATTGCTCCCCCCAAAAAATAAGTAACCATATACACGCTGTTAATCCGGTTGCGGGCGGAAGCATCCAGGGCATAGATCCGCGTCTGATTGGCTATTTGAGATGCTTGTGTGCCAAAATCCATGATGACAATGGCCATAATGAAAAAGATCAGGTTAGCGCTTAGTGAAAATAGCACCACATAGGCTACCAGCGTAAATAGGATACCAAGTCCCACCATAAATCTTGGTCCTCGCCTATCGGAGATCCTGCCAGTGACGGGTGCCGCTAATACCCCTGCTGCACCTACGAGACCAAATAACCCCACAATGGCGCTATTAAATTGGTAGGGTGGGGAATTAAGTCGATAGGCAAGCACTGTCCACAAAGAACTGAATGCCCCGAATAACATGGCACCAATCAAAGCGGAATGCCTCAATACTCGGTGTTTTTTTGCGATGGTAACAAGAGAGCGGACTAGATCGAGGATCGTCATGGATCTTGTCGGAGAAATGCTCGGTATGGTAAAGATAAAAATTACCGCGAGTAGCAGCATCAACCCTGCTGCAATGAGATACATGGCTCGCCATCCGAAAAGTGCTCCCACAGTACCACTGACAGTACGCGCCAGTAATACCCCTAGTAGTAGTCCCCCCATCACGAGGCCAATTGCCTGCCCCCGCTTTTCTGGAATGGAAAGGTCAGCGACTAGCGGAATAATGATCTGCGGGACAACGGTCAGCGCTCCAATGAAAAAGCTGAACAGAACGAGCGGAATGAACGTATGTGAAAAGGCTTCACCAACTAGTGCCAATGCAGTGAAAATACTAAGCCCGATCATCATCGGCTTGCGCGGCAATACATCCCCAAGTGGAACGACGAGTAAAAGTCCAATGGCATACCCTGCCTGCGTCATGGTGGCTACAAGGCCCATGTGCTTTACTGTAGCGTGAACGGATTGGCCCATCATGATGAGCAGTGGTTGAATGTAATAAAGGTTTGCTACTGCCACACCTGCGCCGATTGCGTAAAGTACGATCATGCGTTTGGATAAATTCAACTGTCTCTACTCTCCAGTAATTTTTCAGCATTAGATAATATTTTTGAATCGTGGAGGTGTAATAGCCATGTTAGCAAAAAAACGTATGTGGGCACTCTTATTGTTGTTTCCTGTCCTCGCACTGGCCTCTCACTTCTACGTTATTCAGGCGCCAGGATACACACCAGCAGATAATGCAAAGGCAGTGGCCAGTGCGATGAAGCTAAGTCTGCAGAATCAGGTAAACGTGTTAACGAAAACTAAACAGACCAGTCAACAACTCTCTTCAGCCATCAATACGCTTACTCGTCAGATTACATCAATGCAGACGACCTATCAAAAACATTTATCAAGTTTAGCACAACAAGGACTAATCAATTTAAATAACTAGTTCGGGGGATGCCATATGAGTTCGCGTTTTCCTTGGTGGGTGCGCGTTGGACTGCCAGTGGTAGGAATGACCATCTCGGTTGCATCTTACAGTGCCGTTTTTTACATAGATGCCAAAACCGTTTCAGCATATGCCACACCAGGTGGCAAAACCATCAAAAACATTACCAAACAAATTTCTCAAGTTAATAATAAAATTTCTTTGTCCCAGTCTCAAATTGAGCAGTTGGCGTTGCAATATCAGAGTTTGCTTGGCACTGCTAGACAAGACGAAACGGTTATCAGTCAAGTGAATAATCAGCTTTCGGCAGCTGGTTTGCCAACTGTTCCGAATGTTCCCACGACATTTCCGATTATCAGTGGCTATGCAAGCAATTCAGCGCCTCCTGTATTTCAAACCATGACGGGGGCGTCTTAAGGGAGTGAATGACAATGCGAAAATTTAGCATGGTTTTTTTGACAGTCGTGCTGATGATCGTTGCCGCAGTGACTGTTTCTTTACTGTTGACGGGGCCTTCCAGCCAAAGTTTAATGGTGAAAATGGCGCCATGGCTGATTGCTCGATCTGCCGGGGTGACCTCCTATTTGCTGTTGACCGTGCTCGTCATTGTGGGATTTATTCTCGCCAGCGTACCGAATAAGGAAAATTGGCGGCTTTCAAAATACATGCTTCCGTTTCACCGCATGTTGAGTTTGTTTTTGGCTGCATTTTTGACGTTGCACGTAATGGCTATCGCACTGGATAGTTACGTGAAAGTGGGGATTTTGGGTGTGCTGATACCCGGCCTTTCAGGCTATCGCACGCTTTCTGTTGCCATCGGTACGCTCGCATTTTATGGCGTGATTGTTACTGGACTCACCGCCAAATACACGCGACTATTACCCTCCGGGAAGTGGTTGACAATTCATCGTGTTGCATTTGTCACGTTTATTTTCGCTTTTTTGCATAGCGTGTGGACCGGAACAGATACACAGAGTTTGCATTTGATGTATGATGTAACTGCAGCGATCGTTCTGGTGGCGGCTTTTGTACGCTATGCGTTTGTGCCAAGGACAAAGGGCTTGAGAAATTATGATCGACAAGTCCAGTGATGCTGAGGAGAGATGCATTTTGGCCCGAATTTTACTAGTGGAAGATGACGAGTTATTGGGGAAAGCTGTAGAAAAATTACTTTTAGAAGAAAATTACCAAGTGATGCGTGCTACAGATGGGGAGACTGGTCTTGATTATGCAAGACAGGAACTCTTTGATGCACTCATTTTGGATTTGATGATCCCTGGGATTGATGGGTTCACGGTATTGAAAGAACTGCGAAAAGACAAGAATCGAATGCCTGTGCTGATTTTGACCGCAAGAGATACTGTGGATGATCGCGTTAGAGGACTGGACTTTGGTGCGGATGATTACTTGGTAAAGCCATTTGCCACCACAGAACTCCTCGCACGGGTCAGAGCGCTGCTTCGAAGACTTGGCACTGAATTTGAAGATCCCAATTTACTGACAGCAGGTGCTATCCTCTTCAATAAAGTATCAAGGGAATGCATGATTGCGGGAGAGGTGCAAGTCCTCCCCCCCAAGGAGGCAGAACTTCTTGAGCTTTTTTTGCTTCATCCTAAGCAGGTATTGACGAGAGAGCAATTGATGAACCGCTTGTGGGGTTACGAGGCCGATGTACTTGAAAACACACTAGAAACCTACATTTCAAAATTAAGGAAAAGATTGGATTGCGAAGAATGTCCGACCATACTCACCGTTCGCGGTCTTGGGTATCGCTTACAAATGAACGCTTAATCCACAATCAACGACTACGTCTTGCCATCGTCAACATGGTGGTGTTGGCACTCATTTGGGGTGTCCTATCCCTTTTTGTATACGTAGTCATTCGACAGGAAACCCAGTCTGCCATTGACGTGAAACTGGAGCAATACGCCTTTCAGATTATCTCGCAACAGATGCTTTTTTCCAATCCATTCTCGGGAGCAGATCAACAAGTTAATCCTGATATATATTATTCTGTATGGGTAGTTTCTCAAGGTGAAGTGAAATGGGTTCAGGGATCGGCGATACCTACCCTTTTATTGAACCGTCTGGAAACACTCGCATCGTCTTCAGGTAACACGGCAGGATTTTTTAACGACAAGCATGGAGAAACCATCTACCGCATTTATCAACAGCCCGTTAATATCATGAACCAAAATTTGATCATTCAAACGTCAAGCGACATTAGTCAAGAAGTGGAAGTTTTGGAAAGGTTGTTACTGCTTTTTGGTTTTGCCGGACTTGTGGGAATCATTTTGACGGTGGTTGGTGGGTATACGCTTGGAATGTGGACGCTTCGTCCCCTCATGAAAGCGCGGGAACGGGAACGAGACTTCCTTGCGGACGTGTCTCATGAATTACGCACTCCTCTTTCGGTGATGCAAACCAATTTGGAATTGATGTTGCGCCATGTGGACGCCACTACGGAAGAATCGCTTGAATGGGTAGAGCCACTTTATAAAGAAACAACTCGCATGCGAAAAATGGTCGACGATTTGTTAGACATGGCGAAAATCGACGCCGGGATGTCAGGTGCTCAAGTTATCTCATTTTCCTTGAGTGATGTTTGTGGTGAGGTGGCTACGCTGTATGAACCTGTTTTCACAGAACGGGGGATTGTGTTTGAAGCGGAAATTACTGACGGATTAACCTTGGCGGGGGACAGCTCCCGTATTAGGCAACTACTCTTTATCTTATTGGATAATGCCAATAAATACACGCTCGAAGGCAAGGTGACTTTTGCTCTTTTAAAAAAAGGAAATTCGATCGAGATTACAGTGGAAGATACGGGAATTGGGATTCCTGCGAACCTGTTGTCCAAAGTAACGGAGCGATTTTTCCGGGCTGACATAGCAAGAACGAAAAATGCGGCTGAAGAGGAAGGGCAAACGAGGAGAAAGAAGAGTTCATCAGGATTAGGACTCGCCATTGCGAAGCGGATCGTCGAATCTCATCAGGGAAAATTGACCATCAGCAGTGAGGTCAATGTGGGAACGAGTTTTCAAATCCGATTTGTTAAAAATGATCGAATTCAGAAACGAAAGAGTATAAAATAAGCGCCCGCTCATTTTACCCGGCTGATGAAGAATGGTAAAGTAATATTGAAAACGCATACTTTATCACGGGGGGTGGCTCGGCCAATGAATAAAGAATGGATGAGGTCAGACTCTTTTCGGTTGTACTCTGGTTCCTCTCATCCTGCTTTGGCTGAACAAGTGGCACATCACCTCAATGTACCGCTTGGGAAAGTGGAGCTGTCCCGTTTCAAGAGCGGAGAACTGTACGCTCAATTCAAGGATAGTGTTCGCGGGGATGATGTCTATCTTTTTCAAACTTTTTCGCCGCCGATCAACGATCATTTTGTGGAACTTTTGCTAATGATTGATGCGCTGAAAAGAAGTTCAGCAGGAAGAATCAATGTCATTATTCCTTATTTCGGTTATGGCAGACAGGAAAAGCAAGGAGGGGCTAGAGAACCGATTTCGGCAAAAGTGGTGGCCGATGTGGTGACTACTGTTGGTGCGGATAGGGTGATCACGCTGGACTTGCATGCGGCAGCCATTCAAGGCTTTTTTAACATACCGCTTGATCATCTTTCTGCACTCTCCATTCTTGCCGAAGAGGTAAGGAAAAAGGATTTGAGCGACGCAGTCGTGGTGTCGCCGGATGCCGGAAGGGCGAAAACAGCGGAAAAATTCGCTGCATTGCTAGATTTGCCAATGGCCATTATGCACAAGGGAAGGCCGAGGCACAATGAAGCGGTGATCACGCATTTAATTGGTGATGTGAAAGGCAAAACGCCGATTGTGATTGAGGATATTATCGATACGGGTGGCACAATTGCCCAAGTAGTGGACAATTTGATTGCAATGGGGGCAAAGCAGAATGTGGTGTTATGTGCCACACATGGCGTTTTTTCGTCACCTGCGGAAGAGCGATTAAAACATCCTGCCATCGCGGAACTAATCGTGACAGACACAATGCCAGTAATGGCCATGGGGGGCGTTCCGCTAAAGGTGCTTACCATTGCGCCGCTTCTCGCGGAAGCGATTGGCAGAGTGCATTATAATTTGGCGCTTAGCACTATCTACATGATATAAAAACGGGGATCAACGAATGATCCCCGTTTCATTTCTTATTTTATGCGATAGGTAGTTCGAGATAAAGTATTCGGTCAATATCTTTGGTGGTACCGAGAAATTGCAATGACTCTTCAGGAACATAGCGGTCGACGCCCATGATCATCAGTGCCTGGCCACCTTCTACTTGGCGACCTACCTGCATCGAAGCAATGTTGACGCCGGCTTCGCCGAGGATGCTGCCAATCAGACCAATCATCCCGGGACGGTCGCGATGCCAGGTCATTAGCATGGCGGAACTTGGCAAGATATCGACGGAGTATCCGTCAATCTCCACGATCCGAATGCCGTGGCCTTTTAATACGGTGCCCGCTACGGTGACTCGGCCTTCTTTACCTTCCAACTCTACCTGCATAAAGTTGGCGTAGTTCGCGTGTCTCGACGACTTACTCTCGACGACGTCGATTCCCATTTCTTCAGCGATCAGCGCTGCGCTGATCAGGTGAACTTCCTCGTTATAGTAACGGGATAATACACCTTTTAATACAGATCGAGTGATTGGTTCGAGCGCGTGTTGTGTCGGTTCGCCCTCGTAGCGAACGGTGATTTTGGAAATGCCGTCAAAAGCGATATTAGCAGCCATCGTGCCAAGTATTTCACCGAGTTCCGTGAAGGGTTCAATTGCTTTTTTGGCTTCAACAGACATGGCGGGTAGGTTGACGGTGTGCGGATACGATTCGCCGTGCAACAGCTTGACGAGCCCATCTGCTACATCCACCGCCACGTTCACCTGCGCTTCAATAGTCGATGCACCAAGATGCGGTGTGGTGATGACTTGCGGAAACTTGAGTAATGGATTGTCCTTAACGGGTTCCTCCTCGTATACATCAAGCGCTGCTCCAGCGACAATACCACTTTCCAGCGCTTGATGGAGCGCTGCCTCGTCAATGATCCCACCGCGCGCACAGTTCAGGATGCGCACCCCTTTTTTCATCATCTCGAATTCCTTATTGCTAATGAGGTGATGGGTTTCTTTCATGAGCGGAGTGTGAACGGTAATAAAATCCGCCACAGGAATGAGTTCATGTAGCGTAGCCATTTTTATTCCCAGTTTTTCCGCACGGGCACTGGTAAGAAAGGGGTCGTATGCGTAGACTTCCATGCCAAAGGCGAGTGCCCGTTTGGACACTTCTGCGCCGATGCGACCAAGTCCAATGACGCCAAGCACTTTATTGCGAAGTTCCACTCCAAGGAAGCGGTTGCGGTCCCATTTTCCTTCATGCATCGTCGCGTAGGCTTGAGGAATGTGACGGGCGAGCGCCATCATCATGGAAAATGTGAATTCAGCCGTGGTGATGGTGTTGCCATCAGGTGCGTTTATTACAATAATGCCCGATTTAGTAGCAGCCCGCACGTCGATATTGTCCACGCCGACTCCGGCACGTCCGATTACCTTTAGATTTTTGCCTGCTTCGATCACTTTTGCAGTGACCTTGGTTTGGCTGCGAACTAAAAGCGCATCATAGTCGCCAATAATGGTGAGTAGTTCATCGACGGGAATGCCTGTTTTGATATCCAATTGAATATCGTCAGCGTCTTTGAGTTTTGCTAATCCTTCTTCAGAAATGGGGTCAGTGACCAATACTTTATGCACGTACCAGTACCTCCTCTGCCGCTTTGATGCCGACCCCAAGCTCAATTTTGTGCCCTATTTTGTATAGTGCAACCTCTATTGCCGAGATGCATTGTAGCATGTCTGCTGCATCGACGTATCCCATGTGACCAATGCGGAAAATCTTGCCTGACAATTGTTTCTGACCGCCTGCGACTGAGATGTGCAGTTCATTCTTGAGAATTTTGCGGAACGCATCAGCGTCAAAATCTGGTGTACTCACGGTGGTGACCGTGGGGCTGGCATATTGGTCTTCTGTGACGAGAAGCGGCAGGTTCAGTGCACGAATGGCTGCCCTTGTCATATCGCGAAGCAAAAGGTGACGGGCCTGCACATTTTCGAGACCTTCTTCTTCAATCATGGTGAGAGATTCGAGTAGCCCATAAACAAGACTGACTGGAGGTGTCCATGGTGTCGTATTGTTACTCAAGTCTTTGGCGTAACGAGCAAGGTCGAAATACAGGGAGCGTCCCGGTCGCTCTTTGATGCGTTGAAGCGCGCGTTCGCTTATCCCAACGAGAGCGAGTCCAGGCGGAAGTGCCAACGCTTTTTGAGAGCCTGTTGCCACAAGGTCGATGTTCCATTCGTCCATGGGCAATTTCGCACCAACCAGTGAACTGACGGCATCGACTATGATATAAGCATTGTGTTTACGAACGATTTGCGCAATGGTTTTGACGTCATTCAACACGCCGGTGGAAGTCTCGCAATGTGTGACAAGGACCACTTTCACATGGTCATTTTCCGTCAAGAACCGATCAATATCGTCTGGGTTGGCAGGAGTTCCCCAATCATAGGACAACGTGTGAAGTACTGCACCAGCCCTTTTGGCGATATCAGCAAAGCGGTCGCCAAAGTTGCCTGTGGTGACGGATAGCACTCCATCGCCGGGAAGGACTAGGTTAGCGATGGCAGCTTCAAGTCCACCTGTACCTGTGCCTGCAATGACAGCAACAGCACCGCTTGTGCCAAAGAGGGGGCGCAACTTATCTTCCACATTTTTTAAAAGGTTTGAAAAATCGGCGCTGCGATGACCGATCATAGAATGAGTCATGGCACGCGTGACTTCCGGCGGAACCGGAGTTGGTCCTGGGATGCGAAGTGCTGCTTTTTCTGAAAACATTTTATCCACTCCTTCTTTTTTAAAGCCAACAATATCGTTAAAGCACAAAGAACGATTCACCCCACATAGGGGCGAGTCGTTCTTTGTGCTCGCGGTGCCACCCTTTTTCCCGATTGCCTCGCGACAACCGTCTCATTCGGTATGATTGATACCGTGGTCGATAACGTGACCTGCGTTTATCGTTACTTAGGCTTTCTAGCCTGTTCGCTCAACTCTCCGGAATGCTACATCAGACTTCTCGCGCGCGGTTTGCACCCACCACCGCGTCTCTGAACGCTACTTGTCTGCTTGTTTCCATCATTGATTTATGGATGATTCAGTTTTTTCGGATAATACTACACTTTATGTTTATCCGTCAAGTCATTAATTTCAAGGAGCCTGCCAATGTGCGTTGATGGGGAGTGAAGTCGATTGATGAATTGGCAAAAAAAAGCGCGGGACGAATGCTTGCGTGCGAGTGATATCGTGGCAATTACAGGAGCCGGTATCAGTGTGCCAAGCGGACTTCCAAGTGCACAGGAGATTTTTCGAGGAAGGCAGGTCAAAGAGCTTTTTTCAAAGTCAAGTGCAAATAGGCATTGGAAAGAATATCAACACTTATATGCAAAAATCATAAAAGACTGGCGTTTTGCGAGACCCAATCAGGCTCATCTGGCACTCTCGTCGCGCGGTGTGAAAGTCATCACGATGAATCTGGATGGTCTTCACAAGCAGGCAGGTACCCAAGAGGTCATTGAATTACATGGCACGTTGTATCGCTTTCACTGTATGCATTGCGGGATGCAGGTAGGAAGTTTCTCCTTCAATGAGTCATTGCTGACATGTCAAATTTGCGATGGTCCACTTTGGCCGGACGTAGTACTAGAAGGAGAACCGGTAAGGCAATTGGGGATGGCACTACATTGGATCACCTTCGCAGATGTGCTTTTGATTATCGGTACCAGTCTTTCCATGCAACCGATACGCATGTTACCAGGCGTTGCAAAAGAAAACGGCATCCCAACTATTGTCATCAATGAAAGAGCTGACGAGTGGGTGCCGTATTTTTTAGAAAAATAACTTTTGTTTAGTCTACCATCGTGCCTGAGGACGGTTGTTGGCTAGTGCGATCACAAAGAACACCGCAGCGATGACGAGGAAAATAATCATTAAAGCAACACTATGAACCAAAGGCATTAATATGGCTAATAAAGCGAATAATAAGTTCATGACGGTAACGCCAAAGTACATTTTGAACACTGCTATACCTCCTTTGTTCTATTGAAACATGAGTTGGCCACATATGCATCTTATAGATTATGAATTTTTTTAGTCATTTTGTAAAACACACGCTCAGCAAAGTCTATAGGTGCATCGGTGGGAAGCACAGGTTCTAGCATGATCAATTCCACATAGGCGGAAAAAGCGTCTTTTGCCACTTCATAATTTGAGAATTCAAGCGGGCTTGCTGAAAATGCTTCTTCAGGGTCAAAGACGTACACTTCGTAATAGGAGTCCTGCTGGTGCAAGTCGACGTCAAACGTTCTCAGTTCACCTTCAATGGCTTTGCCAATGACCACCCGTTCGATCAAGGTACGTGCGTTACGCATGATGAAACCTCCTGGCCGTTTCTCTACTATCTAGTATAACACGCCGGTTCGGTTTGATGTCTCCATGACGCACATTCTCAAATCAAGTATACTTTAGTTAATGACATACGAAGGGAGCATCACTCATGCAAATTCATCTGGAACATCATGAATCCGTCCAAGCGGAAATTCATTTTGTCACATCAGGTGTGGACACAATCGGCTCGTACTCCATTTCGGATTGGCAAACAGATAAGTCGGAGATCACGATTTATCGTGGCCAAACTCCGGTCCTGTTTGTGGTGGGACTAGGGAAAAAGGATAAACTCGATGCTGACAAATTGAGAAAAGCAGCAGGCCACGTATTGCGTCAAGTGGAAAAAGAGGAATTGGGGTCGGTTCGCGTACATCTCCCTGGAGTTTTTAGCGAAGCGCAAGAAGTAGAAGCGATGGCAGAAGGGTTTATTCTCGGTACATACCAGTTTAAGAAATATAAATCAGAGAAAAAAGAAAGTTTGCTTCAGGATCTCTACATAGAAACACATGAGGATTGCGTCTCTGCACTGAGAAAAGCTGAAGTTTATGCGTCTTCGACCAACTTAGCGAGGGATTTGTCCAATGAGCCATCCAATGTCCTTCGTCCCGCTGTTCTTGCAGAATTCGCTCGCGCACATTTTGAGAATACTGGAGTCAATGTGGACGTTTGGGAAGACGATAAACTCTTTGAAGAACAGATGATGGGGCTGATCGCTGTTGGCAAAGGCAGCATTCATTCGCCAAGGTTTATCGAGATGCGTTATCAAACGGACGAATCGTTGCCACTAGTTGCGCTCGTGGGGAAAGGGCTTACTTTCGATACTGGTGGCATCAGCCTCAAAAGCGGTCGTGACATTAGCAACATGCGTATGGATATGTCGGGAGCTGCAGCGGTGATAGGCACGCTGGACGCACTCGTTCGTACTGGCGCCAAGTGCAATGTCGTCGGTCTTATCTCCGCTGCGGAAAATTCACCTGATGGTGGTTCTATGCTGCCTGGGGAATTGATCCAGTATCGTAACGGCGTCTCGGTACAGGTGGCCAACACCGATGCAGAAGGCAGACTGGTGCTTGCAGATGCCCTTATTCGCTCTCATGAACTTGGCGCAACCTACGTGATTGATATCGCGACGTTGACGGGTGCTGCGGCAAATGCACTTGGCACCAAATACGCCGCTGTATTTGGCGACGATGAAATGATCAACAATCTTCGACCACTTGGGGATCGCACAGGCGACTTTTTATGGCCAATGCCGATGCCAGAAGAATACAAGAGCCAGTTGAAGAGCTATTATGCGGACATCATGAATATCGGTAAAGGACTAGGCGGTGCAATTACTGCGGCGCTTTTCCTTCGCCACTTTGTGAACGACGAACAAAAATGGGCGCATATCGATATGGCAGGCCCGATGGAAGCGGAGCATGCGGAAGGTTATCAACCAGCTGGCGCTACAGGCTTTGGCGTTAGGGTGATGGCGGAATTTGTGTTGCAAAAGTCGCTTTAAAGCAAACGAAACCATAGTTTGCTGAAATGCCCATAAATTTTAACTCCCTTTACGGGCTATCTTCAGTTATACTGTGGTCAGAGCTTGAATGATTTATCCCACAAGTGAATGCCCCCTAATCAGGTTGGTTTACCGCAGGGGGCATTCCTTGTTATATTTTTTGGAAAGTAGGGATCGATCGATGCTTTACGGTCTGATTACGGAGCAAAGCCGCAAGGCAAAGGCCACCCGTTCTTTTTTTGAATCGATCAGAAACAGGGGCAAAGCAACGCCAATGCATGACGAGAAAATCCTTGATTTTGTAGTGACGAGCGGTTTTCAAGTTCCCGCTGAAGAACGGACGAGGATCTTAAAACTTCGATTGCATGATGAACATATGAGTCCCTATTTCAAAACGAACATGAATTTATTTCACTTATTGATGATAGATGAAAACACAGAGGCGTACGTCTATCAGGCAGAACAGGGAATTCTCTTTGTGTTTGAAGGTTTGCCGAACAATCCGCAGCCGTTTGGCGTAAGTGGTCATGACATGCGGTAATGCAGCTTCTGCAATGCAGTGGCTCTTAAAAAGGTAAACCGGACAAGCCACATCAGATAAAAAATCAGTAGTAAATTTCCAATAAACCCTTGCGCCATGGCAAACGTATCATATATGCCATGAAGTAACGCAGGAATTACATAGGCGCGCCAGAGTGGGGCTGACTCGTACCGGCTCTGACTGAACAAGCTACCCATTACCACGCCGAACATGGCATGCGCGGGAACTGCCGTAAACGCTCTAACGAACGCGGTTTCAAGACCGTAGCTGGTGACGTAGAGAAAATTCTCTACCAGTGCAAAACCCATGCCGATGGTGACTGCATAAACAATGTGGTCATAGGGTTCGCTAACCCATGGCTTTTTGTAGACAAACCTGTAGAAGACAAGTGCCTTACCACCTTCTTCAATGGCTCCTGCGACAAAAAATGCCGTGAACAGGGCGCTGAGAAAAGGGATGGAGGGTGCAAATGTAGAGGCATAAGCATTTAGCATTTCCCGTTCCAGAAAGCTGATGGGAAGCACCACAATAGCTCCCATGATCACCAGCCACCATATTCGACGTGGCGGTTCTTTGTGTCGATCGTAAAAATACACCACAAGCAAAATCGCAACGGCAGGAATAATGGCAGCAATCAAATAGACGAGCACATTCATTTCCTCCTTTTCTTTATAACATCCGCTGAATCGAATAAGATCATTCAGGAGTGTGAACGCACTTGCGTGGATTTACTAAGGAACTTACGCACCAGTCAGATACGGTAGTTCGTTATTACTGGACGCTGGGTGACGAACAAATAGAAATTTCCGACATGCTTGGGCGGCAATTGAATATTCGATTTCTTGGGGAAAAGCGCTGTATTGCCTGCGGACGAAAAGTGAATAAGTTATACCAGAGCGGCTATTGTTTTCCCTGTGTCACCACGCTGGCAGAAACAGATCTTTGCATCGTCAAGCCGCATGAATGCCATCATCACCTCGGCACGTGCAGGGATAACGAATTTGCCACCGCACATTGCATGATACCTCACTACGTGTACCTTGCAGTTAGCAGTCATGCCAAAGTCGGATTAACGCGAAAGCATCGGGAATTTACCCGTTGGGTGGATCAGGGGGCGGTTAAGGCCATGCTCATTGCGGAGCTACCCACGAGAAAGATGGCTGGCGAACTGGAAATGGAAATCGCAAAGAGAATGCCAGACAAAACCGATTGGCGCAAGATGGTACAGGGCAAAGTCGAGAATGTTGATTTAATCGAATTGGCAAGCATGGTAGAGGAACGGCTGTCTGATGAGTGGCAGTCATACTTGTTGAAAGAACGAATGGTCCATGAATTTGTCTACCCCGTACTGTCAGATGAACCTGAGCCTAAGGCAAAGTCGTTGAATGCAGAAAAAGACGAAGTGAATGGGCGGTTAATTGGGATACGTGGCCAGTATCTTCTCTTCGCTGACGGCGTTTTTCAGGTAAAAAAACACTCCGGAATGCTACTCGATGTCCAGTTGATATAACACATGAAGCAATGAACGGAAGGGTACACTGCCTCTATAGTCAAGTCCTGCGCAAAGGAGTGCATTCGATGACTTGGATCTATGAGGCTCGTCTGTATGATTCCCGGTCAGTGGCCAATTACGTGGCGATGTGTGTTCGCGATGATCAGGTATTGCGTGGTCAGCTCAAACCCCTTGTGCAAATTTACAAAACTAGAAAAGGCAATTACGGTGTGCGTTATCAACCATCAGGTTCGTATTGACTTTGAGGTGCTCTGAAAAAAGTAGTATGATGAGTACGAGAAAGTTGATGCATTAAAGGGGCTGTGAACGCATGTCGACACTTAGTTTTGTCTTTTGTAAAAAAAATCTTGAGTTGTATTCCCAATCCGTCTACGACCTTTTAATACAAGAATACCCTGATATTTCAATTGAAGTAAAAGACTGTATAGGTACTGATCATTGTGGGACCTGTTCCGACATTCCATTTGTGATTCGCAACAACTCGGTGGTAGGAGGAAGGGATCCCCGTGATCTGTATCAGAAATTGTCGCGCGGTCTTGAATATTTAAAAAAAGACCCGATTCCCGGGACGATTGAATATCGTAGCGAAGTGAACCCTGCAAAATAGACTTTTGCCGTACCCTTTGACCATCCCCTTCGAATATGGTGTCATATGCCGTATTTGCGAGGTGGATGGTTTTGTTACATCAAAAAAAAAAGAACAAACGATCACTGAACTCAACTAAATCAAGAACGCTTAACCATAATGCGAATGGATATTTGGATTTTGTCAGTATCGTCGATCGGTATAAAGACGCAGTCGTCAACATTGAAGTGACCCAAGCCACGAATCCATCGACACCGCGGAATTTGCCATTTCCATTTAATTTGCCAATGTTTAATACCCCGGAGTTGCAACCAAGAGCCATGAACATTGGTACTGGGTTTATTTTTGATAAAAGGGGTTATATCCTGACCAACGAACATGTCATTCACGGTTCATCGCAGGTACATGTCAAGCTTTACGGCAAAGGCAAGGTGTTACCAGCACAAGTGGTAGGCACTGATTACCAGCATGATCTGGCTGTTATGAAGGTGGCGCTGCCGCATGAGATACCGGTCTTGAAACTTGGCGATTCAAAAGAAGTCAAAGTGGGCGAATGGGTGATCGCTATCGGTAAGCCAATTGTACCTATTTGCCACAATGAAGGTGATGATATTGAAGTCGATATGGCAAGGAATGTCTCCTATTGCCACCTTGCGTGAAGCCACGTTGACGTTTGGCGCGGATAAAAAGTATGCCACCTTTGATCGAACGGGGCGCTTGCTTTTTTACACAGAGCCAGGTTTAGCGATACGTCGTGGACTGGATCATCGGATGGTGGAATCGTCGGAAGGCCCTAGCGGCAGAAGCTATCGGGATTTGAGTGAAGCGGAAAAAAAAGCATTAATTGAAGCGTTGCGCAGCGGCATTCATCTGCAATGGTCGGCGGATGGGGTAGAGGATAGACTCCGTAGGAAGCTAGAACAAATTGAAGCATGGACGCCGGAACAACTCGCACTCGATCACGACCAGTTTCATTCGCTGTATCGTCCCATCAGCATCTTGCCTCCTGATCAATATCGATCACTCGTCGTTCAGGTGGCAGAAGGATGCTCGTATAACCGCTGCCTGTTCTGCGATTTTTATCGGGATCGGCCCTTTCACATCAAGTCAGATCAGGAATTATCAGCCCATTTAGAGGGAATCAGGGCTTTTTTTGGCGAACGGCTCATCGATCGGTCAGGGGTTTTTCTTGGCGATGGCAATGCACTTGTGATTCCCACCGGCCGATTACTGACTTTTTTACAAAAAATAAAACAAGAATTGCCGCCAGCGCTTTTTCAAAGTGGCATCGCCACGTTTATGGACACTTTCAGTCTGGAGCGAAAATCACTCGAGGAACTGCGCATTTTACGTGATGCGGGAATGCAGGCAGTATACGTGGGGTTTGAAACAGGAGCCGATTCACTGCGGGAATTTTTAAGAAAGCAAGGGACTGCACAAGAAGCGCTCTATGCGATGACCACCTTAAAGCAGGCAGGGTATCAACTGGCTGTGATTATTCTTGTGGGGGCGGGAGGAAGGGAGTTTGCCGACCGTCACGTCAAAGACACGCTGTCCATACTGGCAAAACTCCCCTTGCAACGCGGAGATTTGATCTACCTCTCTCCTTTTGTGGAACCTGTTCATACTGGTTACACAGAAACCGCGACCTCAGCAGGTCTGGAATCGCTCCCTGAAGAAAAGTTGAACGAAGAATACGAATTTATACGCCAAGCGCTCCAATCGATGCACCCAGAAGCAAAAGTCACTAGGTACTCAATATTGCAACACTTATATTGACATCAGGTAAAATAGCGAAGAGATCGCTTACTGATCCGCATTTCACAACTGCCTTCCTCGCCAAATAAATTTTTGCGAACGACAAACCTGCCGTTTCTTACGGTTTCGGTTTCTTCTTCCCACGTTAAAAAAATATGGACGTCCGCCACGGCTACCATCGGGTCAAACGCTTCATCAATTTGGTTGTCATAGGCGGCAGTGAGAACGACCGTGCCCAGTTGCCTTGCGATGTGGTGCATTTGGTAAAGCGCCCATTCGAGCCGTTGAATGCGCTTGAGGCTGATTTTGGCATCCGTATCATCAGGATACAACCTTTCAATCGGGTCGAGGATGACGCAAGGGGCCTTGTCAATTTTTTGCATGGTCTGTTGAATCATGCCTACCATGTCAGAGATCGTAGACTCTGGCGTTAATTCGACGGTCCACAAGTTATTCGCCAACTTTTTGTATGATTCACTGGCTTCCTTTACCTTTTCTTCATCCGCTTGTCCTGTCAACACCTCGTGCATGGATAAATCCAGCGTTTGAGCAATGGACATCGACCACAGATGATAGGCGGACGTGCCATAAGAAAAATAAATGACCGGCACCTCCTGTCTTGCGAGCTCGTCGCTCATTTGCCTTAAGAGGGCGGTTTTACCTCCCTCTAGACGACTGCTGACCACGTATAATCCCGCGTGGAGACCTCCATTTAGGAGTTGATCGAGCGCCTCAAGCCCGGTACTGAATCCTGAAGTGGTATGCCGTTTGCGTTTTCCAAATTCTTCGAGGAACGCATCAAAATAATGGGCGTCTGCCGGTTGCCCACTTGATAAACTGGATTGTACCGATTGTTGTAAGAGCGTTTGAAAGATTAGCAAAGCGTTTTCATTATGGACAAACAGGTCATTGACATCCTTGACGCCAGGTGGTAAGCCGACTGCAAAAATGTGCGTGGAAAGCGGTTTGATCAGTTGTGCGACTCGTACAGTCTCCCTCCTGCCGGATTCATCGTTGGACAGGCAAATAAATACCTGCTTGTTTGCAAAATACGGTGCATGATTTTCCGTAAAGGCAAAACAATCCGGCACTGCCACGGCGGGAATGTTGTTTTCTATTAATGAAAGCGCATCAAAAATGCCGCTTGTGAGTACCACGGTATCGGTATCTTTTAAAAACTGGGCGCCAAATAAGGAGGAACTATAATTGGTTAACGACTTGTATTTAGGCAGACGATCATCCACCGCGCGACCGATAATATCAACCACTTTCCCGTCCTGATTGCGGATCGGGACTGTCACCCTTCCCGCCATCATCCCTGTACTCAGGCGGCTAGAAACAAATCCGATGACACTCGGTTCCGCACCGATTTCAAACTGCTTGATCGCTTCTTCTTGGATTCCCCTCATTCTCAGGTACGTCAGGCTGTTCTCGTCGAGGTGTGCGGCAAAGAACCTGGCGAGTTCCTCCAATTGCTCGCGATATGAAAAAGCTTCCGGCACTGAAGCCATGAATTGCACCTCCTTTAGCAATCTATCTTTCGTCAGTATAACACTTCCCATCCTGTCACTTAAGTCAGACAAGGTCCCATGCATAGGTTGATGGGAGGAGGGATGGGCATGAGAAGAAAAGCGGTAGAGGTCGTACAGGTAAAATTCGGGTCTCTGAAGCTGATCGAACGCTTAGAATTCTGGAGTGGCAAACAGGAAAAAAGGGTAGGAGGGAACGGGCATGCCGATCTGCGCCATCTACGCGAGGGTAAGTGATGAGATGCAAGCGAAAGGAGAATCCGTGGCGCACCAGGTTTCGTTCTTGAGGGAATTTGCAAGGCGAAAGGCTCAGCAGGGCGATGAGGTTTGGGAGACGCCGGATGATTATATTTTTTGCGATGAAGGGATTACAGGAACCAGTATGATCAAAAGGCCAGCGGTCACCTTGCTCTTGCGGCAAGCGAGAGAAAAGAGGTTTGCGGTAGTCCTATTTAAAGGAATTTCCCGTTTTGCGAGAGATACGGTCGATGCGCTGGTCATGCTTCGCATGCTGCAAGCCTTTGGGTTGCGGGTGATCTCATTTGAGGAAAATTACGACAGCGACAAGGAGAGTGCGGAGTTGATTTTCACCATGCACTCCGCAGTGGCACAGTACGAGTCAGAGAAAATCGGCATTCGCGTACGGATGGGCAATTTTGAAAAAGCGCGTGCCGGAAAGTGGTCAGGGAGGGTTCCCGATGGATACAGGTTAGATGAGAATTCCAAACGTCTAGTACCCAATCCTGATCGCGCAAAAGTGATTCAATGGATCTTTGATTTGGCCGCGCAACATAAAAGTGGCTATCGAATTGCCCAACTGTTGAATGAGGAAGGGAGACTGACTGCTGAAAAACGACATTGGACGGCGCAAAAAGTTCAACGAATCTTGCAAAATCCTGTGTACATTGGTGATGTGGTTTACGGGAGAAGAGTGCGGAAGTTAGCGCCACCGCTGATAGAGGATCCTTTTCTTAGACGGTATCAGGTAATTTGGAATGACGATGAAGACACAGTGGCAACGTCCATGGATGCCCACCCTGGAATTGTTAGCCGGGATGTATTTGCTGCCGTGCAGCATGTACATGAAAAAAATGAATGTTCTCCTCGAATGGGCAAGCCCCGTATGTTGAATAGACGCTTATTCTGTTCTTGCGGAAGTGTGATGAAACCAAAATCTAGTGGCGCTGGGGTGCTCTATTATCGCTGTCCAAGATCTCATCGCGCGGATAGTGAGTGCCAACAGCCGTATCTACGCATCGATGCGGTGGAAAAGGCGGTCACTAATGCACTTCTAAGAGATCTTCGCAAGGCAATGGATCATAGCATTAACAAAATGGAGGTTATGATGCTTTTGATTGCCATCGAAGAATTACAGCGTGAGAATATCAATCATTCGCCTGAAGGCATCGAGTTGATTCGATTGTTGATTCAAAAAGTGTGGATAGACGATGTCAAGAAGCCTTACGAGCTTTTTATTTCCTATTATTGGCGCACATCATAGCAATCGGTAATCCGCTTGGTCTCGACCATTCGGTGACCGTGGGGATCATCAGCGCAAAAGAGCGGCCCATGGAGATTGGCGACCGCTCTTATCCTCATTTATTACAAACCGATGCGGCGATCAATCGGGGCAATTCCGGAGGCCCACTCATCAATATGCGCGGTGAGGTGATCGGGATGAACACTGCAGTCAGTCAAAGCTCGCAGGGAATTGGGTTCGCGATTGCGGTGGATGTGGTCAAGTCGGCTTTAAAAACCATCATGGGACAGGCATAGTACGAAGACGCGAACAGGCATTGCATTTTTATTCATCTCAAAGTATAATTGAAGAAATCAGAATGTTTGCCATCATTCTGGATTTTGCGAATGTTTTGGCGGAGAGGTATCCCGTAGGGTAGAACTTCTTCGCATTTTGTTGTATCAAAAGATAGGGAGTGGTGAGAACGTGCCATTTTTAGAGAGAGATGAACACGATGCATGTGGGATTGTAGCCTGGGTCGAAAAGTCTGAACAGGCCACACGGGATAATATTGAACACGTTCTTGGCGCGCTAGACCAAATGCGACATCGTGCGGGATTTGTTGAAGAGGAAGGCGATGGATGCGGGATTCTTCTTGATATTCCGCGTGAACTTTGGGCAGATATTTTACAAAATCATGACCGGGATCCCCGGTTGGTTGACTCTAAGCGATTTGCAGTAGCTCATCTTGTGGTGACAAAAGACATGCAGCGCGCCTATGACGAGGTGGAAGTGCCGTTTAAAGAACTAGCGGCGACTTTTGGATTTCAGGTGATCGCGCTGCAACAAGATGCGGTTCATTCGGAGGTGCTTGGACCTGGTGGGTCGGCGGAGCAGATTCATTTTTTCCAGTTTGGCCTATTGGCAAACGAGGAAATGAACGAGGCGGAAGTGGGGAAGGCGTGTTATCATCTGCATCTGGCCGTAGAATCCCAACTTCAAATTCATGTGGCTTCTCTCTCCAATGACACGGTGGTGTATAAGGTTAGGGGAGACAGTCATACGTTGCGAGCGTATTTTCGCGACTTTTTACATGATGGATTAAAAAGCCGCGCCACCATTGGGCACAATCGTTATTCGACCAATACCACCACCTCATCTGAACGTGTGCAGCCTTTTACGTTGCTAGGGCATAACGGTGAACTAAATACCATCCACAGGTTACGGGAAGAAAGCAGGATGCTGGATATCCCAACTGTCCCCGGGGGCAGCGATTCGCAAGACTTAAACCGGTTTATTGAAGGCCTTATTTTTGATTACGGGTATACACTTGCGGAAGCATTAGAGGTGGCGTTCCCTCCGATTATTAATGAAATTAAGCACACCAATGAACATTTACAAGATATGTATATGTTTTTGCGTTCACTATGGGGGCCGTTTGCCCAAGGACCAGCGGGTATCGTTTCTCGCACGGGTGCTGAAGCTGCATTCTCTGTCGATGCATTGGGGCTTCGGCCAGTCTGGCAAGTGGAGACGGAAACAAGCTGGGTATTCATTTCGGAGCAAGGGGTTGTGCCTTTGGTGGAGATGGTGTCAGACCCGCATCCGCTTGCGCCTGGTGAGAAAGTGGTGGTTTCCTTACCTGAAAATACCCCGGCAACCCTTCATCCCTATCATGAAGTGCAGGAACTTATCTATCAACGAATGAAAGGTCGATATACTTTTGAAGGTTTCCGGCACAGTCTTTCTTATGGCGGATCTGCAGCGCTAGGCGATGTGCATTTGACACCTGATCGCGAGCGTGCAGGATCCAGGGATAAACTTCTCGGCGCTTTCGGTTGGGATCAGGAGGATTTACGTATCCTCGAACACCAGGCGACGATGGGGGCAGAACCGATTCGTTCACTTGGATTTGACGGGCCACTTGCCGTGTTGGCAGACAAGGGTCAAAATGTGGCGGATTTCCTGAAAGAAACCGTGGCTGTCGTCACCAATCCTGCAATTGACAGAGAGCGGGAAATTGAACATTTTTCCACTCGCATCGTGTTAGGGAGAAGACCGAATCTTCGTACTAAAAGTAAAAAGTATCGCCACCTGGAGATCCAAAGTCCGATCCTACTTGGTGGCCATCCGGCAAATGAATCTGACAGGTATCGTTCGACGGCATTAAAACTTGGCACACAGCTATTCGAAGATGTATTGCGTTATTTTGCTACTACACCGGATGCGATTGCCGAAATTTATCCGCGCATTGAAGAAGACGAGACGCTTTCACAGGCGCTGGAACGCCTTCGTGACGAGGTGCTTGCGGCCATTTATGCAGGAGCGCAACTCATTATCCTTGATGACCAATTGTCTTTTGCGTCCGGCTACTTTTGGATGGATCCCTCATTTGCGGTGAGTATGACGCATAAGACGCTTCGCGATCTCCGTGATGAAAACGGGGAAAGCGAACGCAGAAAATGCAGTATTGTGCTTCGCTCAGGCGCTATTCGGAATTTGCACGATATGGCAGTATTGGTGGGACTTGGCGCAGATGCGATCAATCCGTATTTGTACTTTGAAACGGCATTTGAATTTGACGGTTATAAAGGCGTTGAAAATGCGTACAGTGCACTTACCAAAGGGCTTGAAAAGGTCATTTCCACCCTTGGTATTCACGAATTGCGCGGGTATGACCGCCTTTTTAGCGCAATTGGACTCGCAAGTGAAGTGGCATCACTTCTTGAAATCAAGTCTTTCTTTGATGGGGACGTCCAGGCAGGGAGCTTTGAGAGATTTTATCAAACTTCGAAAATCCGCTCAGAAGCGCTTCGCAGCGGTCAGGCGACAGTAGCAAGACCCTATCAGTTGTGGCCACGAATTTGGAAGGTGGCTGGCGATGCTGCAGGTGGCAAGGCCCAATATTCGGAATTTGCGGAAAAACTAAAGGAACTTGAAGAGAAAAATCCCATTTCGCTTCGCCATTTGTTGGATGTCGTTCATGCAGAAACGGCCAAACAGCCCGTTGAGGTTGATTTATCTATAGGAGATCATGCATTGCCATTTGTCATCAGTTCGATGAGTTTTGGTTCGCAAGGTGAAACTGCGTTTCGATCCTATGCCATCGCCGCGCAAAAGCTCGATATGATAGCGATGAACGGCGAGGGCGGTGAAATTAAAGATATGCTTGGTAAGTACGCCAAGAATCGAGGTCATCAGGTGGCATCGGGCCGTTTTGGCGTCAATGCGGAACTATGCAATTCTGCTGATCTTTTAGAAATTAAAATTGGTCAAGGTGCAAAACCTGGTGAAGGAGGGCATCTACCCGGATCGAAAGTGTCGGCGAAAGTGGCCAATGCCAGAAATGCAAGACAAGGCACGGATTTGATTTCTCCATCCAATAACCACGACATCTATTCGATTGAAGATCTGGCGCAGATGATAGATGAATTAAAAGTGGTCAATCCGCGCGCTAAGGTGGCAGTCAAGGTACCCGTTGTTCCGAATATCGGCACCATTGCGGTGGGGATTGCAAAGGCGGGTGCTGATGTGATCACCCTTAGCGGATTCGATGGCGGTACTGGTGCGGCTAGGGCCCATGCGATCAAATATGTGGGATTACCTGTTGAGATCGGGGTGAAACTAGCGCACGAGGCGCTCCTTGATTCAGGACTTCGCGATCAGGTGGAGATCTGGGGCGATGGCGGAATGAAAAGTGGACTTGATGTGGTGAAACTCGTTTTGCTTGGCGCCAATCGAGTCGGATTTGGCACCATGGCGATGATTGCCATTGGCTGTACGAGTTGTCGTGGTTGCCACAAGGACACCTGTCATGTTGGCATTGCTACACAAATAGAAACCCAGGAGCAAGCGGTGGCGCATGGACTCAAGGCGTTTGTGCCAAGGCAGATTGATTTGGCAGTAGCCAATCTGGAGCGGTATTTCCTTGGCATGGCGGAAGAAGTGAAGCAAATTGTTTCCATGCTTGGCGCGGGCTCCTTACAGGAACTAGTCGGTAAGTCCGCCAAATTGACACAAACTAGAGGGCTTGAACAGGTCAACTTAAAGGATTTGATAGAGGTTCATGTCCATGCGGCTTATGAATACAAGACCCACGCTAATCGCCCAAGTTCAGTGGGAATGGAATCGTTGACCGCGCAACTCGGAGAGCAGGCGGTATCTGCCATGGCGGCGGGTAATGAGGCGATGACGTTTGGCGCGAGTCAAGTTCACTCTGCAGAACGCGTCATCGGAGGGATGATTTCCGGTTCAGTGGTTCGCTCTGAAATCCGCGACCGCAAAAAAGGATTAAGCAAGGCATCCGTCAGATTGCTAAGCGGTTCTGTAGTGGGTAACGGGTTTGCTGCTTACAATGCGACCGGTGTTCATTTAAGGGTGGAAGGCGGCGCGCAGGACGGTGTGGGCAAAGGTGCGCTTGGCGGCAAAGTGATCATCATGAAAGGACAAAACCGCTTTGGCGATCGGATCAACGGCAGTGTTGGCAAAGGGCTTGCCTATGGTGCCCAGCGGGGATTGTTTATAGTGCAGGGGGATGCGGACTCGCGCGCAGGCATCCGTTTATCTGGCGCTGATATCATCGTCGGTGGGGAAGTCACTGCACCGATTGCCGATGATCATGGAGCCATTGCGACCCGTGCCAACATTAAAGGATTTGCGTTTGAATACATGACAGGTGGACGTGCACTCGTCATGGGAGATCCAGGGCCGTGGATCTGTTCCGGAATGACGGGAGGGGTCGTTTATTTGCACCTGAACCTGGAAATGGGGCTGAATGCAGAGGCGCTACGCAGGCGCCTCGCAAAAGGCGCAAAAGTATCGCTTGTCAACTTAAATTCCGAGGGAATTTACGATGTCAAAGAACTCCTCACTACGTATCAGAAGGAATTGGTTCGGTCAGGGCAGCAACAGGAAGCTCAGCGGTTGCAACCTCTGATCGACCAACCGGAAGAGCACTTTATGCGCGTGATTGCGGGAATCGTACAGACAGATCAGGATATCGCAACGGAGTAATGTGATCATCAAATGATAAAAGCAGTCTCTTTGGAGACTGCTTTTTTTCATCGGTAACGAACATATCTGGATAGGAAAAAATAGCGTTCCGGATTCGAGCGATAAATTTCATCTAAGATCGTGAAGGAAGCTTCTTTGGCTTTATCATGATCCGTTTCAAGTGACTGTAGTGGTTCTAGCTTGATGTTGGCGCCGCGATACGTCACTCCATCTCCTGTCAGTTGAACAAGGGGAAATTTGCTGACTGCCGCGCGCAAAAAATTATGTCGCGAATCAAGACAATATACCTGATAAGAAATGTTATCCAGCGTGATCAGGACGCCTTCTGGAGTAAAGAAAAAGTCTCCCTCCGGTTCTACGTGAATGAGATACGCGCTAAGCATGAATAGGTCCCCCTAGAGATTTGTGCATGGGGACATTGTAGCATTCATTGTTCTTTCTCACCATTTGACTGAGCTGTGCGTATGATGGCAAAAAAGTGGGAGGAGACTTATGGACTATCACGATGTACTCGCGGCATTTGGTGCAGGAAGTGCACATCCTGGCGGGTTTAAGGGGACATCATTCTGGATGGATCGTCTGCAACTGAAAGAGGGAAGTCAGGTGCTAGAAGTAGGATGCGGAACTGGCAGAACGGCCTGCGCACTCGCTGAAAAGTTTCACGTCAAGGTAATCGGTATCGATATCCGCCAGGCGATGGTGGAAAAAGCGAAGAAACGGGCGCAAATGATGTCCTTAGATCCTGTTTTTATTTTGACGGATCATCTGGACGCCCTGCCTTTTCCCGATCAGACTTTTGATCTGGTCTTGGCGGAATCGGTAACGGTCTTTAATCCGATTGAAACGTTAGTGAATGAATACCACCGTGTGCTGCGTCCATCTGGTCAACTCATTGATACCGAAATGGCGGCTTCTAGCCCACTTTCATCTGAAATTCTGACAGAGGTGCAAGAACTTTACGGCGCAACAAGAGTGCCCACCTTAAAAGAATGGAAAACCATTTATCAATCCGCAGGTTTTCATCGAGTACAAACGATTATTTCGGGTCCGGTGCGAGAAGTGGACATGCAAAGTGAGGGGCATGACGCCTTGGCGGTTGTCAGTCAAGAGGCGTTTTCCAAAGAAGCTTCGGCTATCGTCGATCATAACTTGAATTTTATGTTAGATAAAGGAAAATGGTTTCAATATGGGGTGTTTCAGGCTTTTCAATAAAGTGATATAGTGGCGTTCATGGAGAGTGATCAAATGGCACGAATAGATGAAGAGAAAATTCAGACAGCAGTACGCATGATACTAGAAGCAGTAGGTGAAGATCCGGATCGGGAAGGACTTCTCGAGACTCCCGAAAGGGTGGCGAGGATGTATAACGAGATCTTTTCCGGCTTAGGAGAAGATCCTTCGGACCAGTTGATGACTTTTTTTAATGAAGAGCATAGTGAAGTAGTAATCGTCAAAGACATCCCATTCTATAGCATGTGTGAACACCACTTAGTTCCCTTTTTCGGGAAAGCGCATGTGGCGTATATTCCTAATGGCCAAAAAATCACCGGACTATCAAAACTAGCCAGGCTTGTGGAGGTCACCGCCAGACGACCGCAACTACAGGAGCGGTTGACGGCGACGATTGCTGATGCACTAATGGAGCGCCTGCAGGCACAGGGAGTTGCTGTCAAGGTGGAGGCGGAGCATTTGTGCATGGCGATGAGAGGGGTCAATAAACCCGGAACGTTGACAGTGACCACTGCCGTACGTGGAGTCTATAACGAAGATACCGCGAGAAGGCAGGAAGTTTTTGCGATGTTTCAATGAGAAAATGGGATTTCCAGCGGTGTAAAGGCTAAAAAATCGCTGGACACCAGATGATAGTTGACGTGGCGGACAAGTCCTTCCACTCGTGATTGGTGGGCTTGTCCGTGCAAATGCCCATACACGCATGTGTGAACGCCGTATTCCTCCAGTAACGCAGCAAATCCCGAACGATGTTCAGCATTAAGCAGTGGGGGATAATGCATGACAGCAAACAGCGGTTGTCCACTTTTTTTACCTTCATTTAGTGATAGGCGAAGACGTTCCACTTCTCGCAGGTAAATGCCCTCATCCTCAATTACCACATATCGGGAGGATTCGGGCAATTCCCACCCTCTTGTTCCCACAAAAGTGACACCAGAAAATGCAAGCGCATTATTGTGCAGCACATGGAAACCGGGACCGGCTAATTGCTGTACTTTTTTTCTTGTACCCCACCAGTAGTCATGATTACCACGAAGCAGTATTTTTTCTCCCGGAAGCGCGCGGATAAAGGAGAGGTCCGGCTCAACTTCCGCGTCTCGCATCGCCCAGGAAATATCCCCCGCGATAATGACAAGGTCATCATCATGAACCAAGGTCCGCCAATGATATTCTAATTTTTTTTCATAATCATTCCATAAATCCCCAAAAACCGACATAGGCTTGTTGACGCCAAATGACAGATGCAAATCTCCGATCGCAAAGATACGAATAATGCTTGCCCCCTTTCTCACTTGATTGTACCATGATGAAGAATGAATGAATAAAGGGCAATAGGAGCCGTGAGATGAGCGATGTTCCCCATCATAATGAAGACTTATTAGCGCTCGCAAAAGAAATCTCCATGAAGGATTTCCATCAACCTTTCTTGCACCATTGCAAATATAACTCCCGTTTGAAGAGCGTGGGAGGCAGGTATCTGTTAACTACCCACGATATCGAAATCAACTGGCATTATGCCCACAAGGTGGGGATGAATGGACTCATTGACACCATTAAGCATGAACTCTGTCATTACCATCTTCACTTGGCAGGGCGCGGGTATCGCCATCGGGACCAAGATTTTCAGCAGTTGTTGCAGAAAGTGAACGGCATTCGCTATGCGGACAGAGAGGCGCTACCTTCCCGTTGTTATCGATATGAGTACAAGTGTCAATCTTGCGGAGCAAAGTACCTGCGCAAAAATCGCATTAACCTTAAAAAATTTGTGTGTGGCAAATGTCATGGATTATTAAGTCTGGTCTCCGAACTGGGACCTAATCACGGATAAGAGAAGGGGTAAGAACATTGAGTTACAATGGCGATTCAGAAACGATGATAACTGTGCTTGCACTGATTAATGATTGTTATAAAGAAGCAGCAAGTACCATGAATTTCAGCGAAGATCAGGTAACAGAAAGAGTCATGAATTTATTTCGAAGTGAGGATTTGCAGGGCATTGCCAAGCTGATGGAAAAGACTAAATTGGAAAAGGAATTCTTGGCTGAATTACAGCAATTTATTAAAAAATGGTCGACGCAAGTGAACGCTTCACTTTAGTAAAGGTGGTGAGTGGAATTGGGGCAAATGAGGACAAAAATACTAAAAGATGATGCCTTTCGTTCGCACGACCATCGCATGCATCGGTTGGGGCAGGTGTTGTCTGGTTGGCAATCGAGGCAAGAAGTGATTGAAAATATGGTGATTGAATCTTTCCAAGCGCAGGATTTGGACAAAATCGCTGTGTTGTTGACGGAAAAAAAGGCACTAGAGCGACAAGTAGATGGCCTCACACACTTTTTAGGAAAGCAAGGATCGAATGAATAGTCATCAGTTCAGGTCCATCATCCAAGACAGAGGGTTCCCATTAACGGACGAGCAGTGGGAGGCGGTATCCCATCCTTTGTCCACTCTCGCCGTATTTGCAGGACCTGGCAGTGGCAAGACCACTGTCATTACGCTACGTGCCGCTTACCTTCATCTGGTCGAAGGGCTATCGCCTGAAGAGATGCTTGTTTTTACGTTTACCAGAAAAAGTGCCTATGAATTAAAACAACGCCTCCAGCAATTACATCCAGTGCTCAGTCGCGTGAATGCAGGGACGTTTCATTCTATTTTTTTGCTTTTTTACTCGAAATATCGCGGGATTCAACCGCAGTTGCTGACGGATGGGGAGAATCGCCGGTTACTGCGTCAGGTGATGAAAAATGGCGCTCGTAATCCCGAAGACGAATCGGTGGAAGAAGCTTTACAAATCATCACGCGAGTAAAGAATTCCTCCACGACTCCCGAAACGCTCATGGCAAAGGATCATCAGGATTGGCTATCTGTATACAAGCGGTATGAAGCGATGAAACAGCAAATGGGCAGATGGGATTTTGACGATATATTACTTCAATTTTATCACCAGTTGGCTGATAGACGGTTTCTGGAATGGCTAAGGTCTCACTACCGGTCCGTCATGGTGGATGAATTTCAGGATACCAGCCTAGTACAATGGAAGGCGCTAGAAAAACTCTGCGAGCGGCAAATTCCGCTCACCGTTGTTGGGGATGATGATCAGTCGATCTACGCTTTTCGAGGAGCCGAAAGCGGTGTGATTCGGTTGTTTTTGTCTATGTACAAAGACGCCAAAGAAGTGGTGTTAGGAAAAAATTTTCGCTCCATTGATCCGATCATCGCCACAGCTTCTCGTTTAATCGGACATAATGCGCAACGCAGAAAGAAAAATTTCGAGGGAATGATTGGTGATGGGGCTGCACCTACACTGCGCGAATATGCTGACGATGGGATGGAAGCACTAGGTATTGCGAAAATCGTCAGTGAGCGTATACAAGTAGCCCAGCACACCATTGGCATTTTGGCGAGGACCAACTATCAACTGTATCCTGTCGTTGAAGCCTTGTGGCAACAGGGGATTTCATTTGTAGTACATGATCCTTCTGTATTGCCCTATCGCCAATTTGACGTGCAGAGTATGCTCAAATGGTTGTCTGTTGCCGCTGGACTTGCATCAACTGCGGATGCACAACAGGCATTCCAGCAATTCTTGTTGGCCAAACGGATTTATAAAATCAACGATGAATCGATCTTTCGGACGCGCGCCAGTTCGAGTGGAGAATGGTTAAAATTGCTCGTGATTCAAAATCCGTTAGGAGTTGGACGGGAATTCGGAGAACTTTTGACGCACTGGAGCACGCTGGATGCAAAATCAGCTTATTTGGAAGCGTGGCGGACTTACCACCCTTTTTATGAGATGCGTAAAAAAAGTCGTCGTGATGATAAAGGGGAAATGGCTGTTTTGCTGGTGGCAAAAGGGATTCCGCACAAACAGCGTGTATTCGAATGGGTGCTTGCCGTAAAAGAGCGCGAACAGCAACTAACCAAACAAGCAGCACCGATTCAGGTGCTGACCATGCATGGTGCAAAGGGATTGGAATTTGACGAAGTATTTTTGCTGGGTCTTCATGATCGCGCACTTCCCCATCAACGGGTTCACGTGAAAAAAAACAACCTAACTGATAGTGTGGAAGAAGAAAGACGACTTTTTTACGTGGGTTGCACAAGGGCCAAAAAAAAGTTGTGGCTAAGCTATCCTAAAAAAGAAGGAAGCACCCCGGTAAACCCCTCGCCTTTTATTGAGGAATTAGGCTTTTCAACGGGGACAATGTCTGAGCGAAAAGGTATTGGACAAGCGCATGGGGAATATAACTACGAAGTTCCCAAACAGGGCGCAGCCTGTTTACATCAAGTGTTTGGAGAAGGCACCATAGTGGCAGTATCCCCTTTCCTTGATCAGGGGTACAAGGTGGTCATTCAATTTTTACAAAGCGGATCAAAGACGTTTTATTGGGAAAAAGCGATACAGTTTGGCCATCTTAAGTTGAAGTCATAATGAATTCAGGGAGGTTTCAGGTTTGAGTGCAACCATTTATGACGTGGCACGAGTGGCTGGCGTTTCCATGGCAACCGTTTCGAGGGTGCTTAACGATACAGCCGTAGTAAAAGAAGAAACAAAAAAAAGAGTGCTTGACGCGATTGCTCAACTTTCCTATCGCCCCAACGCGGTCGCAAGAGGTCTTGCCAGCAAAAAAACTAAGACAATTGGGGTGATCGTACCTGATGTTTCTGCCACTTACATGGCAGAACTCGTGAGGGGTATAGAGGATGTGGCGAGAATGTACCAGTATCACATCATTCTCTCCAACTCTGATGGTCAGCTAACACGTGAAACAGACCTTGTAGGCACCATGTGGGAAAAACAAGTGGATGGTTTGCTGTTTATGACCATGGAATTGCGTCAGGAGCATGTGGATACATTTGAGCAGGCGCAACTGCCGGTGGTGCTTTGCCGTACTGATGATCCGGAGGGAAGAATCCCATCAGTCAATATCGATAACAAGCAAGCGGCCAAAGATGCGGTGAATTTTCTGATGGCCAAAGGCAGTGGAAAAATCGCGTTTGTCTCAGGACCAGAAGGAGTCAATGCGTTATCAGATGCCCGTAAAGCAGGGTATATTCAGGCCATGCAGGAAGCGGGTCTTGAACCGAGTTACATAATGACGCCTCGGGAGGAATACGCGACTGCCATTGCTTCCATTCGCAGTCAGCTAAGTGTGGATCGCCCGCAGGCGCTCATTGCCAGCAATGATGAGTTGGCTGTTGCAGCGCTTCATGCTAGCCAGGATTTACAGTTTAGGGTGCCAAACGATGTCATGATTCTGGCGTTTGACAACACCAAAATCACACAGTTGACTCGTCCTCATTTAACGACCATTTCTCAACCGATGTACGATTACGGGGCTGTTGCCATGCGTTTTTTAACCAAACTGCTTGGGGATGAACAAATTTCCACTTATACGGTCATTTTGCCACATCAGATTGAAGAACGCGCTTCTACCATGAAATAAGTCTGTTGGGAAGACTAGCTGGTAAACTTTTTTGCCGTGAATTTTCCACTAGCGTAATCTTTTATTTGTGAGTATGATTACAGAAAAGCGTATGATAGCGCATGAAGGGATGGGGTTACGATGCGGGTGGAAAAGATCTCCAAGAACAAAGTGAGAATATTCATCAGTTATGAAGATCTTGAAGCACGCGGCATCGAAAAAGAGGAAGTCTGGCAAAATGGGAAAAAGGTGCAGGAACTTTTTTGGGACATGATGGAAATCGCTTATTCGGAAGTGGGTTTTGAGATTGTTGGGCCCATTGCTGTAGAAGCGTTTACAATGCCAACGGAAGGCGTTGTCGTGATTGTCACACAGGTGCCAAGCTTGCCTCCTCAGTCAAGTAACCAGGAAGAAGAAGAAGAAAGCCACGAAGTGGATCCATTCAGTTCTTTTGTTTTTTCCTTCCCTGACTTTGAAGAAGTGATTCAGGTTGCAAAAGCATTGGATCATTTTGGCGATATTGAGGTTTCTCTTTATGTGTATGAAGGTAAATACCATTTGGCTTTTGAGAATGACGATATTGATGAAGCGGTGTATGATTCCATCTGGTCGGTCCTTCATGAATTCGGTGAATTGACGGGCGTTACTACGGCTATGCTTGATGAATATGGGAAGTGTGTGGTTAGGCATCACGCACTCGACACGATTCTTCAGCACTTTGCTTAATATTCTTGTGAAAAGAAATGTCGAAATGGCTGTCCGGTCATTGTCGTCATTTCTTTTTTCGTTTCCGGAGGAACTGCTTTGTTGAATATTTTTGGCGATGATTGCATCGCGACGAGAGAGCGTTTGCTTAGGCTTGCCAAAGCGCTTATGTCGGCTGCAGAACCTGCTTTTGAAGAGATAAGAACCGTTAAGATTTGGAGCGATTTTTTAAGTGAGCATCAAATCCCTGTCAGGTGGGTGCTTAATGGCCATTCACCCGTGATTGATGTGGGAGGGTTCGGTCAAGCAAAAAAGTCCGTGGTGGTCACTGCAGATTTAGACGCGGTGGGGATGATGTCTGGCGAGGGATGGGTTTGTGAACATACGTGTGGCCATTTTGCACAGTCCGTGCATGCACTCGGTCTAGCTCTTTTGCTTCATACATATGGTGGATTTGAGAATACCGCAATCCGTATCATTGGCTGTCCTGGCGAGGAATGCCGTCCGGTATATGACAGTGACTATCCATTACCTTATATCCCAGGGAAACAATGGTTGCTCGAAGACGGATGGTTCAAAGGGGCGGATGCGGTATTATCGACACATTTGGCCGATCAATTAAGCTCCGGTTGGGTCCAAATGGTGGATGGCGCGGAAGGGATGGTAGGAATACGCCTTCATATGCCATCCTTTGATCCTGATGATCGTCGACCTTTATCGATGAGAACGTATGCAGGCTTCTTGGAAGAATGGCAAAAAGAAATTCGTCGTATCACCAGTAGCCCGCAACTGAAGGTGAGGGCTAGGCCAATCGGATCTGGAATTGAGCTCTGGACAGGGTTCCCCAAGGAATTAGCTGATGTCCAAACTCAGATGGTCGATGAAATCCTTGTCCGACTTTCCTCTAGCACCGCCGTTCAAGTGGAATTGATCAGTTCTTATGCGCCGTTACAACAGAGCACCTGGTTGAAGGAATTAGCTGAAAAAGTTTTGAAAAAAGAAGAGGCATATTTGAACATTCATCATGTTCATGAGCTCCCTGGATCTACAGACTTGGGGGATGTCAGTCAAGTGTATCCCGTATTTCAATTGTTCATCGGCGGCACATTCGGTGTGACCCACGATCATCATTTTCATATTGTGGATGAACAATTTGCGCTTTTATGGCCTATTCAATGGTTGATGAATATGATAGAGGAATTAGCCGTTAATTCATGAAAAGAGGGACCTGTGAGTGAAAATTGCTGTGATCTATGGTGGACGATCTGCAGAAAGAGAAGTTTCATTAAAAAGTGGTGAACAAATTATCGAGGCCCTCAAAAACATGGGGTATGACGTGAGTGGGTTTGACCTGCTACCAAGCATTTTTAATGATATAAGTGCCTTTGATCCGGATCTGGTGTTTCTGGGACTACACGGTCGCTTTGGTGAAGACGGTACGATTCAGGGCGCGCTCGAAATTCTGGGGTATCCCTATGTGGGTTCAGGAGTACTGGCCAGTGCACTTGCCATGGATAAAGCACAAACTAAACGTGTGCTCTCCTCAATGAATCTCCCGGTTCCAGCTCATCGGCTTGCGACAGTAGGGGTATTGCCGACAATCGAAGACTTTGCGAAAGAAGCGGTACAATCACTTGGGCTGCCGCTAATTGTGAAACCCAATCGGGAAGGCTCCACGATCGGTTTGACGCTTGCCTATACTCATGAAGAGGTAGTGGAAGGAATCTGTGAAGCACTCAAGTATGATCCATCTGTCCTCGTTGAAGAATATGTGAAGGGCATGGAAGTGACCGTAGTGCTTTTCGGAGATACCACAGACCCCATTGTGCTTGGCGTGATAGAAATCATCCCAAAGGCAGTATTGTACGACTATAACTCCAAATACCAGGCAGGTGGTAGTGAGCATATTTTACCAGCTCGTTTGCCAGAACCTATCTATCAACAAGTGGAAGAGTACGCCAAAGAAGCCTACCGTCTGTTGGGATGTCAGGACTATGCAAGGGTGGATATGATGATTGGTGAAAAGGGGCCGTACATCCTAGAAGTCAACACGTTACCAGGGATGACTTCCACCAGCTTGGTGCCTGATGCGGCAAGGCATTATGGGTATTCGTTTCCTGAGTTTCTGGATTTGCTTGTTCAACGGGCTTTTGCAAGGTTTAAACAAGAAAACACTCAGATTTGACCAAAAAACTGAGCTGCTGATATACTGTGCATGAAGTGTGGGCTTTTTTGTTAACGTTCATAAAGGTGGCGAAAAAATGTCGCAAAATGAAATTTTACCTAAGGATAAAGAAAACCTGGACGTTTTGTCCGGTACGCAGGAAATTATAAAAGAAGCACTATCTAAATTGGGCTATGGTCCCGAAGTGTACGAGCTTTTGAAAGAACCCATGCGAACGCTTGCCGTTCGTTTTCCAGTCCGAATGGATGATGGAACAGTGAAGGTTTTTACAGGCTATAGGGCTCAGCATAATGATTCCATTGGCCCTACCAAGGGTGGTATTCGCTTTCATCCTGATGTAACGGAAAATGAAGTGAAAGCGTTATCGATTTGGATGAGCATCAAATGCGGAATTGCCAATCTTCCCTATGGTGGTGGTAAGGGCGGCGTCATTTGCGATCCGAGGGAAATGTCGTTCCGTGAGCAGGAACGGCTTGCCAGGGCCTATGTGCGCGCAATCAGCCAAATTGTTGGTCCCACCAAAGATATACCTGCGCCAGACGTTATGACCAATTCCCAGGTGATGGCCTGGATGCTTGATGAATATAGTCATATGCGGGAATTTGATTCCCCCAATTTTATAACTGGTAAGCCAATTGCGCTTGGCGGCTCGCTGGGTCGTGATACTTCTACCGCTCGCGGGGTGGCGATTTGTATACGGGAAGCTGCGCACGTAAAAGGATTGACGCTGGAAAATGCACGTGTCGTCGTTCAAGGGTTTGGCAATGCGGGGAGCTATTTGGCCAAATTCATGCATGATGCCGGGGCGAAAGTGGTCGGCATTTCCGATGCGTATGGAGCACTGTATGATGAGCGTGGCCTTGACATCGACTCACTTCTTGAGCGTAGAGATTCCTTTGGCACGGTCACTAAGCTATTTAAAAATACAATCAGCAATAAAGAGTTATTGGAACTGGATTGCGACATATTAGTTCCGGCAGCCATTGAAAATCAAATCACCATGGAAAATGCCGATAATATCAAAGCGAAAATCATTGTGGAAGCGGCCAATGGTCCCACGACAATGGAAGCCACCAAATTGCTGGCTGAGAAGGGAACCTTGATTGTCCCGGATGTTCTTGGCAATTCCGGCGGTGTAATTGTGTCCTATTTTGAATGGGTACAAAACAATCAAGGGTACTATTGGACTGAGCAGGAAGTGGAAAATCGGCTCGAGGAACTGATGGTACGCTCATTTGAAACAGTTTATAAAACAGCGCAGGCGCGAAAGCTTGATATGCGTCTTGCAGCCTATATGGTTGGCATCAAGCGAATGGCGGAGGCCGTAGAATTGCGCGGCTGGGTGTAGTTTCGGGAGCACTTCGGCGTGGGAGGTTTTTACATGCATACTGATTTGATAACCATTGCGGAATCGAAAAGAGAACTGGAATCTTCCAGTGGCAGAGTGAAAATTCACATCCGTTGCCGTAAATGTGGCGAAGTGTTCATTTTAAGGGGCATCAGAGATGTCAAAGGTCACGTGGAAACAGGATTTCGTAGATGTTTATGCGACAATGACAAGGAGTTTGACGTTCAGGTAGTGGAATAAAAATCAATCGTGTGTGGTATCCAAGATGGCCGATGGCCATCTTTTTTTATGATGAATTCTAAATAAAAATGAAGGGAAGGTAAACAATAACGCATAAGGAATCAGATGAAGAAGAGGTGGCAAGTGTGAAAAAGTGGCTTCCTTCTAACTTGATGTGGTTGTCTTTGACAATATTCATCGGTTCACTTCTCAGCCAATCGAGTTACGCGCAAACGCATTCATCAACTGGAGCGCTCTATAGTTATGGTAACAGTGGTTACGCGGTCCAAAACATTCAGTCTAGGCTTGCGTATATTGGGTACTTCAGTGGACAGCCAACAGGGTATTTTGGGTGGCAAACGTATTGGGCAGTCAAGGATTTTCAATATGCGTTTGGACTTCACTCTGATGGCATAGTCGGCCCACTCACCATGACCGCATTGAACAAAGCAACAACCAATTGGACCAACCCACCAACCCAACATAGCACAGCACAAGCTGCGCCAACCACCGCTTCATCGCCGATGGATTTTGGCGGATTTTCTGCGAACGACATCACCCTCATGTCTCACGTGGTTTACGGGGAAGCTAGAAATCAGCCTTTTGAGGGGCAGGTCGCTGTTGCTGCGGTGATTTTGAATCGTTATCACAGTAGTAAATTCCCTCATTCCATATCAGCAATCATTTATCAACCTGGCGCATTTACCTCTATTTCTAATGGACAGGCTTGGCGTGGAACTAATTCAACAACGACTTCCGCGGTAATGGACGCCATTCATGGTTGGGATCCTACGCATGGTGCACTTTATTATTGGAATCCTGCAACGGCTACTTCCAATTGGGTTTGGAATCAACCGGTCAAATTACAAATAGGCAATCACGTATTCGCTCAATAATGGAGGTGAAATGATGAACAGAAGATATGGTTGGATGATTCCCGCGTTGACGATTGGTGTGATAGGGTTTGGACTTTATGGGTTTAATGAGCATCAAAACCGTATGGCCGCAGTGCAAATGGCAGAAAATCAATACCAGGGAAATTATCACCGATTGTCCGCGCATGTGGATCTTTTGCAGGATGCTTTGTCTAAAATGATGGTGACCACCTCTTCACGATCTATAGAAAGGGAACTATCCTCAGCACAAAGGCAGTCTGCAGCGGCTATTGCCAATTTAGAGGGGTTACCTGCAAAATTGACAAAAAACGGGTCACTGATCCGTTATTTTACCCATACGTCAGCCTATCTGGAACAACTTCATCTTTCGCACATGAACGGAAGTCATTTTACGGCCGCAGAGAGAAACAGTATCCAGCAAATTTACAGGGAAACCACCAGGCTCGAACATGGGATGTCCGCTACGCAAAAGGACTTATTTGCGAAAATGAATTCATTTCAAATGACTGGCGCAATGGCCGCTAACGTCAAAGAGGTGACCCTACAAAAGCAATTTGATCAGATGGATGGCGATGCCAAGCAAATGCTTTCAGAAAATGGGCGTTTGCACATGGACCCGCTCCAAGCAGCAGATACTCGTGTGGCCAATTCGATAGCTAGTGGTCCGGTGTATCCCTCGACTGATGCAGTGTCCATCGCAAAAAGGTTTCTTGGTTACAGCGGTACTATCAGATATCGTGTACTGAATTTGGGACCTGGTTTTGAATTTCATGGTTATCTCGTCACGCTGTTAAATGGCACACAAGAAACAGGTCGTTTGGCTGTTAGTGTTCACCGCGGGAAAGTGGTGTGGATGACACGCACTCCGCTAAATTTAAGATCATCCACGCTACGAAGTGGGATTAACTTCCTTGCTGCAAAACAAGTTGCGAGTGATTTTTTGATTAAACATGGATTCTCTTCGGTTGCGATGCTTCGAAGTTACGCTGGCCAGCAAGGGTATTCCTTTGCATTTGCACCAGTGTACCAAGGGGCTGTGATAGAACCACAGACCATGTTGATCAAGGTTCCCACCAATTGGGCGGGAGTCACTGATTTTGACGCCAGTGCCTATTATGCCAACCCCATTACACTTAGTTCCTATCGCCCAGCTATCACCATACGTCAGGCACGCGCGGAATTAGCCTCATCATTCAAAGTCGATAAAGAACAATTAGCTGTTGTCTATGATCCGGCTAAACATCCGAGGCTTGTCTACTCTATTTTGGGAAGAACATCTGCTAGTACCTTTCGGGTGCTTGTTGATGCCAATAGTGGGGCACAATTGCAGATCGATAAATTGTCGAAAGAGGAGTCACTTTAATTGAACCATGCGGATTTTCCTGAATAATATCGGGGATATCCGCTGTTTTTTCTAATATTCCCCTTAATCGTGTTATAATTTAGACGAAAGTGGGGGAAAAAATTGCTACCAATTATCGGCATTCGTGTTGATGTATATAGAAGTAAGAAAGAACCAAAAAAAGGGCTAGCACGTGTGCTCGACATCAATAAAGAGCAAATTATTATCGATTTGCCATTTACTGAGTTTGGCAATCATGTGCTGCTTTTTGATCAAGATGAAGAAATATCAATCAGTTATCTTTTAAATGACGGGGCAGTTTATTCTTTCACTACAAAGGTAATGCGCAATCGATTGACAGTTGATAATTTACCAGCTATTTCCTTGAAAGTTCCCGAGATGAACGCGATTACAAGAATCCAGCGAAGGGAATTTGTCAGGGTGCCGATACGAATGGATATATCTTTTATGTATCTTACAAAAAAACAGCATCCAATTGAGTTAAAAACAGGAGAAGGGTTTACGTGGGATGTGAGTGGAGGAGGACTCTCTTTTTATTCCAATTCTCCTTTTTCCATCCTCCCTGATGATGCTATTAGCGTTAAATTTAGGTTTCCCAGTGAATCGAGAGACATGGTACCTATTCATGCCAAAGGTACGGTGATAAGACTTTATGAGTCTAAAGAAACCAACGTGACCATTGTTTCAGTGCGATTCGATACGCTAACCAGAGCGATGGAACAACGAATCGTGCAGTATGTGTTTAAAAGACAAATTGAACTGAAGAATAAAGGTGTTGAAAACTATACTTAGATAGGCTAATAAAGGAGATTTGATTTTTCTTGACAATCAAAGTCGCTATTGATGGTCCTGCTGGTGCCGGCAAGAGCACCATTGCAAAGCATGTAGCAAAACAATTAGGAATACCGTATGTTGATACAGGCGCAATTTATAGAAGCCTTGCCTGGCAAGCGATCAACGCCAATACACCACTCGATGATGAAAATTCGTTAGTGCAATTGGCGGAAAGCTTGGACATTCTTTTTATTCCGGACGGAGATTCTCAAAGAGTCATTGTTCGAGGAATTGATATCACGCATGCCATTCGTGAACCTGAAATCAGCAATAAAGTATCTTTAGTCGCTACGTATCCGCAAGTCCGCAAGGAGTTGCTCACCATTCAAACGACGTTGTCTCAGAGTGCACTCGGTGTGGTAATGGATGGACGCGATATTGGCACGAGTATCTTACCAGATGCAGATGTGAAAATTTTTTTAACGGCGACAGTTGAGGTGAGAGCGAGGCGGCGTTTCGAAGAAATGAAGCGGCAAGGCTTTGACGTGGAACTGGAAAAGGTACTGTTGGAATTGGAAGCGAGAGACCAGGCAGACAAACAGCGTAAGGCATCGCCACTTCGCATGGCAGACGATGCAGTCGCACTTGACACTTCACTCTTGACAATTGAGGAGGCATCCGCAATGGTGGCAGCTCTTTGCGAGGTGCGCTTAAGAACAAGGAGGTACAATAAATTCATATGAGCTCACTTCACTGGGTTCATTCTATATCTTATGGAACCGTAAAAATTATTGTAAAAATTATAGTTAAGGTTATTTTTAGGGTAAAAATAGAAGGAATGGAAAATATACCTAAAATAGGCGGGGTGATGTTTGCCTCAAATCACCTTTCCTTTTTTGATCCTCCAACCGTTGCCGCGGTTTCGCCGCGTTATGTGCATTTTTTGGCGAAAGAGGAACTTTTCAAGGGACCAATTTTCAGCACCATTATGAGATGGATGTTGGCGTTTCCTGTAAAAAGGGGTGCAAGTGATCGGCAGGCGGTTCGCAAATCGATTGAAACCTTAACATCTGGAAATGTGTTGCTGATTTTTCCTGAAGGAACGAGGAAAACAGGTGGGAGTTTAGTGAGAATTGAACGTGGGATTGGGCTCATTGCACTAAAAGCGGGAGTGCCTATCATTCCGATTTACATTCAGGGGAAGTATAAATTGTTTCAATCTGTTACAATTAAATTTGGCAAACCATTTTATGTAGCGCAGGATTCCATATCAGATCATACTAAACGTGGGGATACGGATGTTGCAGTCCACATGATATGGTCGCAGATGCGAAAACTGATGGAGGAGAGCCAAGCTGGATCAGCAAGTCATTGAGATGATTGTTGCGTTTTTATTTGTCATGGCTGGGGTCTGGATTTTTGGAAATCGCATTAGGAGCATGCGTTTTGCCAAGGATAACATGGCAGGGACAAAATTTGTTAACCGATTTCGGTGGGGGGCGATCTTACTCGTCATCCCTGCATTTCTGATTGGATCGTTATACCGGTTACATGTTTTGTCAAAAATAGTGGCTATTCCATTATACATACCTGTTGTCCTGTATTTTTTCTGGAGCTTGCGTTGGCTGCAGCCCTATCTACATGAGGCTAAGGAGGAGACTGATCATGACTGAAGCAAACATTCCGAGCGAAATGGACCATCCGAATCGTCGCGAAGGTGAATTGGTAGTGGGTACCGTAACAAAGATTGATGCGGACAGGGTTTGGTTAGATTTCAACGATAAAAGTGAGGGCGAGATACCGATTGCGGAGTGGTCAGACATTAAACTGGTCAGTTTGGATGGCGTGACTGCTGTTGGCGAAACAGTAAGGGCTGTGGTGCAGTCGCTTGGTGATGATACAAATGCGCCAAAACTATCGCGAAAAAAAGCAGTGGACGACAGTGTTTTTGCCAAACTGCAAGAAATGTTGGACAAGGAGGAAATTTTCTCCGTCCGTGTTCTGGTGGTGGTAAAGGGTGGACTAGTGGCGGACATAGAAGGGCTTCGCGCTTTCCTGCCAGCTTCTTTGCTTGATGTGAAATTTGTAGAGGACCTTACGCCATTTGCAGGAGTAGCAATCGATGTGGTCGTTTCCGAACTTGATGTGGAACATCGTCGCGTCATTTTATCACGAAAAAAAGTAATGGAAAAAATGGATCAAGAAAAACGCAAAGAACGCCTGAATCAATTTCATGCTGGCGACCTCGTAGTTGGCAAAGTGGCTAGACTCACCTCATTCGGCGCTTTTGTCGATATCGGTGGCGTGGATGGATTGTTGCATGTATCGGAGATGGCATGGGGGAGAGTAACCCGCCCTGAAGAGGTGGTTCAGGTAGGGAATGAAGTACGGGTCAAGGTACTTCAAGTATCGCCTGATGAGGGGAAAATTTCATTAAGCCTAAAGACCGACGAAACCAATCCTTGGCATGTGGTGGAGCAAAAATTTCAAGTTGGCGACATTATTTCTGGGACTGTCAAGCGTTTGTCTTCTTTTGGTGCGTTTGTTGAGATTGGTGAGGGGATCGAAGGATTGGTCCATGTATCGCAAATTGCAAACCACCGCGTAGTTCATCCTTCTGATGTTCTTAAACCAGGTGACGTGGTGCAGGTGAAAATTCTTGAAATTCGGCCTGAGGAAGGGAGAATTTCTCTCTCCATTCGCGATGCGCAAAAGACGGCAGAACGGAAATCAGTGGCCAATTGGGAGAAGAAGCAGGAAGCAGATTCCCACGGTGCGACGCTTGGCGAATTGGTTGGCGATGTACTACGTGAAAAATTTAAATTGTAATTGACGATTTTGTGACTGCTTGTCATAATATCGACGGGGCAGGAGGTGTCCATGTTGCCAAAAATTATAGCAGTATACCCAGGGTCACTGGCAGAAGAATTGGAACTAGAACCCGGAGACGAACTGCTCACCATTAATGGTCAACCAATCCGTGATATTGTAGACTTGCAGTTTGCCCTAGCGGGCGAAGAGTTGGAAGTAGTAGTGAAAAAAGTAAATGGCGTGGAATGGGAGATCGCAGTCGACAAAGATTACGATGAGTTGCTTGGCGCGGAATTTGAGCACCCTACGATTGATCGGATTCACCTTTGTCACAACAAATGTGTGTTTTGTTTCGTAGATCAGATTCCCAAAAACATGAGAAAAACGCTGAATATGAGGGATGACGATTACCGGCTTTCCTTTTTGCATGGCAATTTTGTTACACTTACCAATCTTAAAACTGATGAGTTGGAACGCATTGCAGCGCTGAAAATGTCGCCATTGAATATCAGCGTGCATACCACCAATCCGGAATTGCGGGTTAAAATGCTCGGCAACAAACGAGCTGGTGAGATTCTGGATCAAATCCGTTTTTTGGCGGATAATGGAATTGAAATGAACACGCAAATCGTGCTTTGTCCAGGCTGGAATGACGGTGTGGAGCTTGATCGAACCATTGAAGAGCTTGCTGAATTTTATCCTGCAGTGAGGACGTTATCAGTCGTCCCTGTCGGATTGACCGAGCATCGTGAAGGGCTTGTGGACTTACGCCCTTGTACAGGAGATGAGGCAGCGACGATGACGGAACAATTGCTTGTTTGGCAGGATCGTCTTCGCGAAAAGCTAGGAGCTAATTTTGTCCATGCTGCTGATGAATTTTATGTGATAGGAAAGCGGCCTGTTCCACCTGCAAAGTATTACGATGAGTTTGCGCAAATTGAAAATGGTGTAGGAATGATACGAACATTTCTTGATGAATTTTCTCGACTTGAATCGGAAATCCCGGATCGGTTGGCTTCGTCAAGAAAAGTGGCGGTCGTCACGGGCGTGTCGGCAAAGGACGTCATCATAGATAGAGTGGAGCGCTTGAAACAAGTGTCGGGATTAGAAGTGGATGTTTACACGATTGCCAACGAATTTTACGGTAGTCAGGTGACCGTGACCGGGCTTGTATGCGGCCGTGACATCGTCAAGCAACTTCGACATCAAATTCATGCGCAGGAACTGATTTTACCTGATGTAATGTTAAAAGAAGACAGTGATGTGTTTTTGGATGATTACACGCTTGAGCGTGTAGAAGAGGAAGTAGGGGTTCCGGTCCGCGTTGTGCCGACAACGGCTGGTGGACTGATCTATGGCGCCTTGGGGAAAACCAATCGATTGCCCAGGCGAAAACGATATGAATCTACACTGGATAAGGCTTCTTCGTCACTGTATTGAGGAGTGGTTGTGTTGTCAATACCCATTATGGCGATAGTTGGTCGACCGAATGTTGGGAAATCCACCTTATTTAATCGTATCATTGGCTCTCGGCTCGCTATTGTTGAGGATCGGCCAGGAATCACGAGAGACCGGATTTACGCGCCAGCCGAATGGCTGTCGAGGTCATTTCGTGTAGTGGATACTGGTGGGCTTGAAGTAGGCGAAATGGACGAAATCACCAAGCGAATACGCGCACAAGTGGAACTTGCAATTGATGAAGCGCAGGTGATTGTATTTGTGGTGGATGGAATGGCAGGAATGACTCCTGCTGACGAAGAAATAGCTCAGTGGTTGAGAGTATCGCAAAAGCCTGTGATTGTTGCAGTGAACAAACTAGACAATCCGAAGCGAATTCAGCTTGCTTATGATTTTTATTCGCTTGGTTTCACAGAAACCATTCCCATTTCTGCAGAACATGCAACAGGGGTTGGAGATTTATTGGAATCTGTGTTCAATCATTTCCCGGATAAATCAGAAGAATTGGTGGATGATGATGCGATCAAGATCGCGGTGATTGGGAGACCAAATGTAGGGAAATCATCCATCGTCAATTCCATTCTTGGCGAGGATCGAGTACTTGTCAGCGATGTGGCCGGTACCACCAGGGATGCGATCGATACGGCATTTGAACTGGATGGCCAATCGTTTTTGATTATTGATACAGCGGGAATGCGAAAACGTGGTAAAGTCTACGAGGCTACGGAAAAGTACAGTGTGCTTCGTGCTCTTCGTGCCATTGAAAGATGCGATGTAGCAGTTCTGGTGATTGACGGGAAAGATGGCATCATAGAACAGGATAAACACATTGCCGGTTATGCGCTTGAGGCGGGTAAGGCAATTGTGGTGGTCGTGAATAAATGGGATATTGTCGAAAAGGACGACAAGACGGCACAAGAATTTGAGAAAAAATTCCGATCTCATTTCCCGTTTCTATCTTGGGCTCCTGTTAATTTTGTCTCGGCGAAAACAGGGAGAAGAGTGGTAAAAGTGTTGGAGACGGTAACGATTGCGGCGCAAAATCATGCGCATCGCATCTCCACGTCTACCGTCAATACGCTCATTCAGGATGCGGTAGCGATGACACCGCCGCCAACGGATAAGGGGAAAAGACTCAAGATTTTATATGCTACACAGGTGAGCGTGAAACCACCTACTTTTGCTGTTTTTGTAAATCATGCAGAAATGATGCATTTTTCCTATGAGAGGTATCTGGAAAACAGGCTTCGAGAGGCTTTTGGTTTTGTTGGCACTCCAATACGACTTGTCATCAGGCAACGGGAGTAGAAGGGAGGGGTGATGATGGGAGTTCTCAGTCTGATTATGGCTTATCTGCTCGGCTCTATCAGCACCAGTTATATTGTGGGCAAAGTGGCGCGTGGCGTGGATATCCGTAATTTTGGTAGCGGTAATGCCGGTGCAACAAATACGCTGAGGGTGCTTGGCTGGAAGATGGCGGTCATCGTACTGCTAGGCGATATCATCAAAGGAATACTTGCTATTGCGTTTGCAAGTATGATAACCAGCGGATCACCTGCATACGTGAGTCACATCTATATGGCGCTTGCTGGGCTTCTGGCCATATTAGGGCACAATTGGCCTGTTTTTTTCCAGTTTCGAGGTGGTAAAGGTGTAGCGACAACCATTGGCGTTCTTGCGGTGCTTAGCTTTATGCCAGCACTATATGCGGGACTTTTAGCGATTGTCGTAATTTTGTTAACCAGGTATGTTTCACTGGGATCGCTGGTATTTATTACTTTTACATTCATATTTCAGTTTTTTATGCATATTCCAGCGACCTATATCTGGATAACGTTAATTATCGGGATTCTGGTGTTTTGGAGACATCGCGAAAACATCGACCGCCTTCTTCACGGCAAGGAAAATCGTATATTTTCCCGATGATTAGATATATGCTCACAAGGAGGGATGAAATTGCCAAAGTGGTCAATTGTGGTGGTGGGAGCTGGCAGTTTTGGCACAGCCCTCGCATCGCTACTGGCCGATAATCATCAAAGTGTCACTTTGGTGGCAAGGAACCAAGAGGTTGTTGACGAGATCAACCATTTACATCAAAATTCCCGATATCTTCCTGACGTGAGACTGAATTCATCTTTACAGGCAGTCCATGATTTTGGTGTGGTAAAACAAGCGAGACTGGTTCTCTTTGCAGTGCCATCGCATGCGATGAGGGCTGTAACTAAGGCAGTCAGTCCTCATACCCTTCCGGACACCAAAGTGGTTCATGTGACCAAGGGACTTGAAGTGTCGTCACTCAAACGCATGTCTGAAGTGATCCTGGATGAATTGCCACAGTTGTCAGGAGACAAGCTGGCTGTGCTTTCTGGACCCAGCCATGCCGAGGAATTGACGATAGGGCTTCCCACGACAATGGTGGCGGCAAGTCAGTCGCAGGCCATGGCGGAACTTGTACAGGATTTATTTATGAGGCGCAACTTGAGGGCCTACACCAACCCAGATGTAATAGGGGTGGAGCTTGGTGGTTCATTGAAGAATATCATCGCTCTTGGGTGTGGCATCTCAGACGGTCTAAGCTTTGGCGATAATGCCAAGGCAGCCTTACTCACCCGTGGTCTTGTCGAAATCACGAGGCTGGGTTTGAGCATGGGGGCGTCATTCAGTACTTTTTCCGGATTAACTGGGATCGGTGATCTGATTGTGACGGGAACCAGCAAACACAGTAGAAATTGGCAAGCGGGCTATTTGCTCGGGCAAGGCAATTCGCTTGAAGAGGCTCTGGCAAAAGTGGGAATGGTGGTAGAAGGGGTAAAAACCACACAGGCTGCTGTGCAACTTTCAGACAAGTATCAGGTACATATGCCGATTGCGGAGGCGATCCACCAGGTGCTTTTTGAAGAGAAATCACCACGATTGGCAGTGGAGGAATTAATGGAGCGCACCAAGCGCCATGAGGTGGAGGAATTTATTCAGGAATCAACACTTCATTGGCAATATCCTTAATTATTAGTGATACACTTCTATATACTGAAAGGGGTTTCTTCAATGAGTCAAGTACCAGCTAATTTAAAATACACCAAAGAACATGAGTGGGTACGATTGGATGGCAATCGCGCTTACGTGGGCATCACAGACTTTGCACAGCATGAACTAGGAGATATCGTTTTTGTCGAGATTCCAGAAGTGGGTGCGGAACTAATCGCAGGAGAAACATTCGGAACCGTTGAATCTGTGAAAACCGTGTCTGACTTGTATGCGCCATTGAGCGGCAAAGTCATTGAAGTCAATCAGTCATTGATTGATCATCCAGAACTAGTAAACACCGCCACATATTCGGAGGGGTGGATGGTGCTCGTCGAAATGTCCGCGGCTGAAGATGTGAATGACCTAATGGATGCTGATGCTTACACGTCACATCTAGGTGAATAATTGATAAGAATGGATACAAAACAAAAGTTCCGACTTCTGGATACGGGACGTTTATCTGGCGCGATGAATATGGCACTTGACGAAGCAATTTTGGAACATGTTGCGCAGAATAAGTCACTGCCCACTATCCGTTTTTACGCATGGGAACGCCCCACCTTGTCGCTAGGTTATTTTCAACGCTTTGACCGCGATGTGGACATAGATGGCGTCAAGAACAAAGAATTTGATCTTGTTAGGAGAATGACTGGTGGTAGAGCAGTTCTCCATGATCAAGAACTTACCTATAGCGTGATAATTCCAGGCGAACACGAATGGGCGAAAGCCTCTGTGGTCGAGTCTTATCATTACCTTTCGTTTGCACTTCGCGATGGATTTCGTCATCTTGGTGTGGAGGCAGAAATTGTCTCGTTGGCTGACGAAGATCATCGGGAAGCACTCCCAGTTGCTGGTTCAGCAGCTTGTTTCGATTCTCCTTCGTGGTATGAACTGGTGGTTGGAGGGAAAAAAATCGCGGGTAGCGCACAGGTAAGGGCGCATGGTGGCCTCTTGCAACACGGTTCATTATTGCTCAACCTGGATGTTGATGATCTTTTTTCCGTATTAAAATTTCGCTCGATTGAACAGATGAGCAAGACAAAAGAAGATTTTTTGATGCGTGCGGTAAGTGTCAAGCAATTGACCGGAAGAGACATCACTTGGGATGAGGCAACCGAGGCGTTTTCAGTAGGCTTTCAAAGCGGACTTGGCATTGAACTAGTCTCTCAACCGTTACTGGAGGAAGAGTGGACGCTCGCAAAGGTACTGGAAAAGGAGAAATACGGCACAGAGGAATGGACAAAAAGACGATAAGCATACTTCGTTGATTGAATTAATAGATATACAGTAATGCCCCCTTTTGTGGCAGACAGGAGAGGGGGCATTTTTTATTTTTCGAAGCAAAGAGTCAGTCATATTAGATAAATCACATCATACACATGATAATGTCCCAGCGGGGACGATCACACAGTAGGTGTGTCGACGGGCGCTCGTGAGAAGGTTTTGCTGCGTGTGCGCTGTTTGCATAATGAAGGAGGGATTCGCGTGGACCAAATTAATCTTTTCCAGGATATTGCGGAGCGGACTGGCGGCGATATCTATCTGGGTGTCGTTGGCCCCGTAAGGACTGGAAAATCAACTTTTATTAAAAAATTCATGGAATTGATCGTATTACCCGGGATTCATGATGAATCGGAACGTGCGAGAGCGATCGATGAATTGCCACAAAGCGCTGCCGGACGCACGATTATGACCACAGAACCCAAGTTTGTGCCAAATGTGGCTTCCACTGTGACCGTAACGGAAGGTTTAACGATTGCGGTACGGCTGGTGGATTGCGTAGGGTACACGGTGCCAGGCGCCAAAGGGTATGAGGATGAAAATGGTCCAAGGATGGTCACTACGCCGTGGTTTGACGATCCTATTCCCTTTCAGGATGCGGCTGAGATTGGGACAAGAAAAGTAATTTCAGATCATTCCACCATTGGGCTTGTGATTACCACGGATGGGTCTGTGGCTGAAATTCCACGTGCCAGTTATATTGAGGCGGAAGAACGAGTAGTGATGGAACTCAAAGAGTTAGGCAAGCCATTTGTCATGGTGGTCAATTCCGTTCACCCCTATGATCCACAAACACAATCGCTGCGCGCAGAATTATCTGAGCGATACGATATCCCAGTGGTGGCGCTATCGTGCGCGACAATGGGGAGAGAAGACATTTATCTGGTCTTACGTGAAGCGTTGTATGAATTCCCGGTTCGCGAAGTCAATGTCAACTTGCCCGGATGGGTGATGGTACTTGATGCTGACCATTGGCTACGTAAAGAGTTTGAAGTAGCGGTTCGCGAAACCATCAAGGATATTAAGCGGCTTCGCGATGTGGACCGTGTGGTGGGCCACTTTAGCGAATTTGAATTTATTGCCCGTTCTGCGCTTGCGGGAGTCGATATGGGACAAGGCACAGCAGAAATTGAACTGGAAGCTCCCGATGCGCTCTATGATCAGATTTTGACGGAAGTGGTGGGAGTCGAGATACGGGGCAAAGACCACTTGCTCAAATTGATGAAAGACTTTACGACTGCCAAAAGAGAATATGACAAAGTGGCCGATGCGCTCCGCATGGTGAAGTTGACCGGATACGGAATTGCTCCGCCGGTGCTTGAGGAAATGTCGCTTAATGAGCCGGAACTGATCCGCCACGGATCGAGATTTGGCGTCAGGTTAAAGGCAACAGCACCATCCATCCACATGATACGGGTCGATGTGGAATCAGAATTTGCGCCAATTGTGGGTACGGAAAGACAGAGTGAGGAATTGGTCCGGTACTTGATGCAAGATTTTGAGGAAAACCCGACAAAAATCTGGGATTCAGATATCTTTGGCAAGTCGCTCTCTGCAATCGTACGAGAGGGCATCTCAGGTAAGTTATCGTTGATGCCGGAAAATGCGCAATATAAGTTAAAAGAAACCCTTCAACGCATTATCAACGAAGGCAGTGGCGGACTGATTGCGATCATTCTTTAACAGTAAAAACTACCTACACCCTCAACAGGGTGTATTTTTTTGTGACCAATAGAAAAAGGCGTGTATAAACCTCTGTGGGGTTGGATAAAAATGAAATTATCATTAGAAATAAAATTAGTTTGAGAGGAAGATTCAAAGTGAACAAGAATCAGTTAATTGCTAGAGTGGCCGAGCAGACTTCCATTACCAAAAAAGAAGCCACACAAATCGTCGATGCGACACTGTCAGTCATCCAATCTGCATTACAGTCGGGTGAAAATGTACATCTGACGGGATTCGGCAATTTTGAAGTGAGACTAAGGAACGCAAGACGCGGTAGGAACCCACTCACAGGTGAAGAGATTCAAATTGAAGCAGCAAAGATTCCAGCATTTCGTGCGGGAAAAACACTGCGTTCTGCCATTCAATAGTGATTAGCAGGAATTGACGACAGTAAAAGAGAAGTAACGATAGACAGACATGTGACAGGGAGGGGAAACATGATGGATCGTTACAATTTTGCTGCCGCAGTGGAGGAATACGCCACCTCGCATGGTGATCAAATCGCCGTTTACATGCATACACCTAGCGGGGATGCGAGCATTACCTACACAGAATTGACTAAAGAAGCGGCAAAGGTGCACACAGCGCTCGCCAAACAAGGGTTGCAAGCTGGTGACCGGATATTGGTTCTGCTCACCAGAGGGCTTTACTCTTATCAGGTCTATTTAGGATTGAATCGAATGGGGGCTGTCACGTTACCTGCTTCTGAAATGTTGAGAGCCGGCGATATTGGCTATCGCGTAAGACACGCGCAGGTCAAGGCGGTCATTACGGCACCATACATAGCGGATGAAGTAGCTGTCGCGTTACAGGATTCTCCAGAAGTTCAACGTTATATTGTGGATGGGGATCACGAAGGATTTGTTAATTTGCTGTCCCTGATGAAAACGCTTGACGAAGCTTCCCTGCTACCTCCCGCCGATACGGATGCGAGTGACATGGCGTACATTTCCTATACATCTGGAACGACAGGTGGACCAAAAGGGGTGGTGCACGTCCATGGATGGCCGAGAGCACACGTTGCCAATGCCGCAACCTATTGGTTCGATGTAAAGCAAGGCGAATGGGCGTGGGCGACGGCAGGACCTGGTTGGGCAAAATGGGTATGGAGCCCGTTTACCTCTATCCTTGGCAAAGGCGGTACCGCTTTTGTGTATACCGGACGTTTTGAGCCAGAAGCATTTCTAGAAATATTGGAACAGTATCCAATTGGGCTTTTTTGTTCGACACCCACAGAGTATCGTTTGATGGCAAAATCGCCGAAAATCGAAAGCTGGCAACCCAAAAGTCTGAGAAGCGCTGTCAGTGCAGGTGAACCGTTGAACCGTGAGGTCATTGATACTTTTTATCGCCGTTGCCAAGTGATGGTTCGGGATGGATATGGCCAAACAGAGAACTCTCTGCTGGTATCCACTCAGGTGGGGATGGATGTGAAAAAAGGTTCCATGGGCAAACCCTCACCTCATCATCAAGTAGCTATCATCGATGAGGACGGGAAACCATTGCCAGTGGGGAGCATCGGGGATATTGCAGTACACCGTTCTACACCAACTCTATTTAGGGAATACCTTTACGACGAAGAACGGACCGCCAAGGCTTTCCGTGGTGAATATTACGTAACTGGGGACTTGGGGCGTTTTGATGAAGATGGCTACATCTGGTTTGAAGGTCGGGCAGACGACATCATCATCAGCGCTGGTTACACCATTGGCCCGTTTGAAGTGGAAGATGCGTTGGTTCGCCACCCTTCTGTTGCAGAGTGCGCAGCAGTAGCTAGCCCCGATACTGAAAGAGGACATATTGTCAAGGCGTTTGTGGTTCTAAAGCCAAACATAAAAGAGACAACTGAACTCGTCGAAGAATTACAAAATCATGTGAAAACCACAACCGCACCGTACAAATATCCGCGCGAAATTGAATTTGTCAGCCAATTGCCGAAAACAACCAGCGGTAAAATTCGCAGGGTGGAATTGCGCGCAATGGAGCGACAACGTAAGGCATTTCCCGCGAAATAAGAAAGAAAGCCAAACCTCGCTGGATTTCGACGCTTTGTGAGTGTGTTGATGCGAATTCTGTAAATTTAGCGCAACATCTAATGCTTGAAATCTGGCGAGGTAATTGGTATACTAAAACACGCCTTAAGAGCATCGGGATGTAGCGCAGCCTGGTAGCGCGCTACCTTGGGGAGGTAGAGGTCACGGGTTCGAATCCCGTCATTCCGACCAGACGAATCAGCCTGCTATGCCGGGCTGATTTTTTTACTTATTCATTTTTGATAATGTTACTATTAGGGAAGAATCTAGGGGAGGCGGATGCGAACATGGACACAGAAGACTATGTAGCGATTAAAGCAAAAGTAAGCGGTGTACAGGTCATCGGACTGACACGTGGACAAGATACTAAATTTAATCACCTCGAGAAATTGGACAAAGGAGAAGTGATGCTTGCACAGTTCACTGAGTATACATCGGCGATAAAAGTCAGGGGACCAGCGCTGATTTACACCAAACACGGCGTCATTGATACGGAAGCATAGAGGTTTATTCTAACGTTGCATTTCTGTGTTATAATGAACGCGCTGATTGATTTATAGCGGTCAGCAGGAGGTGAGACAAGTGACCATCGAACGGGAAATTAACGGACTTGAAAAATTGCTTCACCTCCAGGAATTACAGCAATTCGTGGAAAAGAATATTGCTAGTCAATATTTGCGTGATGAATTCATCTTACCTGTTTTATCGCGATTGCAATTATTTTTGGGGGCAATGGTTTTATCAAAATCAGAATTGACACAGATGGTTCGAGAAAGGCTGCTCGCAGCCATGATGATGATTTATCATGGCCTCTCGCTCCATGATGAGGTTACTGAGGACCTGTTACGCGAAGAGAAGCGGCGTCAATTGACGGTGCTTGGCGGCGATTACCTGAGCAGTCTGTTTTATAAACTAATGGCAGAAACAGAACATATAGAAATGATTCGCGTATTTTCACGTGCTATTGCGCACATTAATGAGGCAAAAGTCTCGCTTCACAAGGCATTATTTGATGGTACCTATAATGAGTTCAATTATCTGTCAGATGTGAGAGTAATCCATGGGGCTTTAATTCAGTCGCTCTGTGATATATTTATTCCGGGCGAACAAATGACTGCGTTTGTGAACGCGGCAGTAGAAGCCAGCGTCTACGAACAAGAACTGAGCAAACACAACGAAGTAAAAGGCAAGACTTTAGCTAACGCTATTTTGGGTAAAGTCATGTCGAGCGAGGAAAGACGCCAGTTCAGTTCGCTAACGCCAGTTAATTCTGCTGCTGAAAAACGCTATATGTCGCTTCATATCAAATATGGCACCTTATCTCATGTCGTTCAGGGCTTTCGTGATGCCATTTCCCGGCTAAGGGAAATTTCTATTGACCTTTTTGGAGTAGAAGGTTGGGACATCATCGAGCAACTGTTTCATCCGCTAGAACTAGTGGGACATGAAGGGAGGCCGTATGTAGAAAGGGGCTAGCTTTGTGGAAGAATTTAGTGCATCTGCAAAGGCTGAATTTGTTCATCAGGTTTTTTCTAACATTGCAGGCAAATATGACACGATGAATTCTGTTCTTAGCTTCTACCAACATAAGGTGTGGCGGGATTTTGCCATGGAGAAAATGGCAGTTAGTCGTGGAGCAAGTTGCCTCGATGTTGCTACGGGAACAGGGGATTGGGCTATTGCCTTGGCTGATGAAGTTGGTGAAAAAGGGTACGTTGTTGGTTTGGATTTTTGTGAGGACATGTTGGAAGTAGCAAGACCAAAAGTGGAACAAGCTGGAATCAGTGACTATACAAAATTGATCCACGGCAATGCGATGGATTTACCTTTTAAGGATGGAACATTTGATTTCACGACGATAGGTTTTGCGCTTCGTAATGTTCCGGATGTCTTACAAGTGGTGAAGGAAATGGCTCGTGTGACCAAGCCTGGTGGTATGGTCGTGTCATTAGAGCTTTCCAAACCCACATGGAAGCCATTCCGACAATTATATTATTTCTACTTCTATAAAATCCTTCCGAAAATAGGGAAATTAGTTGTGGGAGATCCGGAAGCCTATGAATGGTTGCCTAGATCGCTGATCACTTTCCCTGACCGATTTCAGTTGGCTGAATTATTTCGTGAGGCCGGTTTAGAACGCGTCAAACATTATGCATTAACGGGTGGTATCAGTGCGTTGCATATTGGCTATAAGCCAATGAACTGAATTGGTGACTATGTAAAATATTGTATTGTCTCAAAAGGTGTGAAGATTTTTCGTGAATGTAAGTGATCTTTATCCGAATCTGGAAATTGATTTGGCGAATGTGGAAACACAGCTTCATCATCAGCTTAGATCCATTGAGCCAATTCTAGAAGAAACGGCTTTACATTTATTACAAGCTGGTGGCAAGCGATTGCGACCAGTTTTTGTCTTGTTATCAGGTACCTTCGGAAATTATGATAGAGACAAATTGATACGGGCGGCTGTGGCACTGGAACTGATCCACATGGCTACTCTGGTTCATGATGATGTAGTGGATAATGCGGACACCAGACGCGGTCACCCCACTGTGAAAGCGAATTACGGCAATCGGTTGGCCATGTATACCGGTGATTTTATTTTTGCCCAAGCTTTGTCAGTGTTATCGGAAATACCGAATGTTGATATGCATATAAAACTCTCTAGGGCAATCGAAAGAATGAGCGTGGGCGAAATTGAACAGATTCATGATCTTTTCAATTTTGATCAAAGTATGCGTAAATACCTAGTTAGGATTCGCAGAAAAACCGCACTTTTAATTGAGATGTCGTGCATGTTAGGAGGGGCAGTGTCTGGAGCAATCCCTTCCTATTTGAATGCGCTAATGCGTTTTGGTTATCACGCGGGGATGGCATTTCAAATCACGGATGACATACTCGATTTTACGGCATCAGAAGAAAAATTGGGTAAGCCTGTAGGAAGCGATTTTCGCCAAGGGAACATTACGGCACCAACGCTTTTTGCGCTTAGGGATGAGCAATTTGGAACTGAACTTCGTGAATTGATAACAGTCACCAGAACGGATGACGAATGGATGGTTTCTGACGGAACGGAACGGGCATTGGCGCTAATCAAGTCAAGTAAAGGACTGATTTGTGCACAAGAAATGGCTGATCGTTATTTGCGGAAGGCGAATGATGCATTATTGTTGTTGCCGGCCACTGAGGAAAGAGAAACGCTCTTGGCAATGTCAAGATTCATCAGCAATCGAGATCATTGAATTCTTAATTTGAAACACTGTGCGTGTCTTGTTACAATGTTAGCCGAGAAAAAGTTTATTACATATTCGAAAAGAGGTTGTTCAGATGGAAAAAACATTTGTGATGGTCAAACCAGACGGTGTGCAACGTGGATTAATCGGTGAGATTATTCGCCGTTTTGAATTAAAAGGATTGAAATTAGTCGGTGGTAAACTAATGAGCGTCAGCAACGATCTTGCTGAGAAACATTATGCAGAGCATAAAGAGAAGCCTTTTTTTGGTGAACTCGTGTCCTTTATCACTTCGTCTCCGGTATTTGCGTTCGTGCTGGAAGGCGATAACGCGATCACCATTGCGAGGAGTATGATGGGCAAAACCAACCCTGTTGACGCGCAACCAGGGACGATTCGAGGGGACTTTGGCATCAGTATGGGGATGAACCTAATCCATGGCAGTGATTCACCAGAAAGTGCAGCGAGGGAGATTGCACTTTGGTTCAATGACAATGAATTGTTGTCATATGAAAAAGCTATTGCAAAATGGATCTAATTAATATCTAATAAAAGAGGGTGCGAAGTTTACTATCTGCGTCAGGCTTCGCGCCCTAAAATTCTTATATAATTATTAATAATAGGTGAAAAATGGCTCAAGACTATGATTGGTTTATAGAAAATTTCTGCAGAGTGACTGGTATTGATCTGGAAAAGTACAAGCGCCCACAAATGGAGAGACGCTTGACTGCGTTATGTACTAAAAGAGGATTTCAAAACTTCGGTGAGTATTTGGATGCTGCTAGCAAGGATTCGCGACTGATGGATGAATTGTTAGATCGTATGACGATTAATGTTTCCGAGTTTTTTAGGAATAGGTCTAGATGGGATGCTCTTGCGCAGTTAATACCTACACTAATGAGAAATAACCATTTGAAGGCATGGAGCGCAGCTTGCAGCACTGGTCAGGAACCTTATACGTTAATGCTTTTGCTTTCGAAATTGATGACAGTATCGGGAGTATCTCTTCTTGCCACAGATATTGATGATCGTGCACTTCGTGTGGCTAAAGAGGGGATTTACAATGAAGAAGAACTAATGCCCATCGAACAGGATTTGAAAAGTAAGTATTTTCGTTCAGTGAACAGCACGCAACAACAGGTTTCGGATGAGCTAAGGTCACAAATTGAATTTAAAAAGCATAATTTATTGGAGCAACCATTTGATTCAGACTATGACTTGATTATTTGTCGAAATGTATTGATTTACTTCACAGATCCTGCAAAAGATATCCTTTATCATAAGTTTGCCCAGTCACTGAGAAGTGGTGGAGTGCTTTTTGTAGGAAGTACGGAACAGATTTTCCATGCAGAGACGTATCGATTGAAGCAGATTCAACCGTTCTTTTACCAAAAAATATAGAATATATTGCAACTTGCGCATTATCGTGCTTTATTATATAATTCTCTTTGCTGTAATATTTAATGCGGATGTAGTTCAATGGTAGAGCGTCAGCTTCCCAAGCTGAAAGTTGCGAGTTCGAATCTCGTCATCCGCTTCAAATGCATTTTGTAAACAGAGGGCTACTCACTAGTTAGTGAGTAGCCCTTGATGTCATCCAGCTACCAATGCCCTACAAAATATACTTTGTGGTAATGGGAATGATTGGATTGATTAAAAATAAGGCCGAAGTATGAATCAACAGTATCGCGTTAAGTTAACGAACCATAGTTTGGGTGATGAACCGATTGGAAATGGTGGTCGACATTTCGATCGATGTAACGGAACTTCCGTATTGCGATAAGTGGTCGAGCAAATTTTCTAAGTGTTCCATACTTGTAACACTGATTTTCATTACGAACGAGTCAGGGCCAGCGACTCGTGAGCATTCGATGATTTCCGGAATTCCCTTCAATTTTTCGCTCAAACGAGCGCTTCGTTCTTTCGGTGTACTTAACCGAATCCATGCGGTTATCGGTAAACCGATCTTTTTCCTGTCAATCTCTACCCGATAGCCTGTAATTATCCCCAAATCCTCCATTTTCCGCACTCGCTCCGCTGTGGCAGGTGCAGAAAGTCCTACAAGTGCGCCTAGTTCCGTAAATTTTATACGGGCGTCTTTCTGAAGTTCATAAAGGATTATCCAATCTGTATCATCAATATTTGCTTTTTTTTCTAAAGTCATTTTGGCAAAATCCCTTTCAAAATAAATTAAATTTGATAATTCGCTTATGGAACTGCATTCGAATTTTGCTTTATATGCATTTTAATTGTAATACAGTATTCCTACTTTATATACGACAGATCGATTTATTTTTGAGGAGGGAACAGAATGGTGACCACAGAGTCGCGTGTAGAAAGGGATTTTATAGGATTATTGGAGGTGCCAAAAGATGTTTATTACGGTGTCCAGACACTTAGAGCTACAGAAAACTTCCCGATTACTGGCTATCGAATACATGAAGAATTAATTAGATCCATGGCACTTGTGAAAAAGGCGGCCGCTCTTACAAATATGGAAATGGGGAATCTTGATCATCTTTTTGGACAGGCGATTGTTGAAGCGGCTGATGAGATCATTGAGGGAAAGTGGTATGAGCAGTTTATCGTCGACCCCATTCAAGGTGGAGCGGGCACCTCATTCAATATGAACACAAATGAGGTGATAGCAAATCGAGCGATCGAATTGCTTGGAGGGAATTTAGGTGATTATTCTTTGCTGAGTCCAAATTCACATGTGAACATGGCTCAGTCGACAAATGACTCATTTCCTACAGCCGTGCATATTGCAGTTCTATCGCTAATCTCCACACTTTTAAAGGTGATGGAAGATATGCGGACTGCATTTAAACAAAAGTCGGCAGAGTTCGAAGGGATTTTGAAAATAGGACGCACCCATTTGCAGGATGCTGTGCCAATACGGTTTGGGCAAGAATTTGAAGCGTATCAACGAGTGATTGAGCGAGACATAGTGAGAATACAAAAGACAAGGAATCATCTATATGAAGTCAATATGGGTGCAACGGCGGTAGGAACAGGACTGAATGCGAATGAGGGATACATCAAGAGGGTTGTAGAGCTACTTGCCTTAATGAGTAATTTTCCACTCGTGAATGCCGAGCACCTTGTTGATGCCACGCAAAATACGGATGCCTACACGGAAGTATCAAGTGCACTCAAGATTTGCATGATCAACATGTCGAAAATATCCAATGATTTGCGATTGATGGCTTCTGGGCCGCGTGCTGGCTTGAATGAAATTCGCTTACCTGCGCGTCAACCCGGTTCATCCATCATGCCGGGGAAGGTCAATCCGGTGATGTGTGAAGTGGTTAACCAAGTTGCTTTTCAAGTCATTGGCAATGATCATACCATTTCTCTTGCTTCTGAAGCGGGACAACTTGAATTGAATGTCATGGAACCCGTACTTGTATTCAACTTATTGCAATCTTTGACAATTATGGCGCAGGCATTTAAGGTGTTCACCATATACGGTGTCGAGGGTATCGAGGTGAACGAAGACGTATGCAAAAATTATGTCGATGAAAGTGTGGGTATCATCACTGCATTAAATCCTCATCTCGGGTATGAGACTTCCACTAAAATTGCACGCGAGGCGATTACAAGCAAGCGATCAGTACGTGAACTGTGTTTAGAGCATCGTGTGTTGACGCTAGCGGAGCTGGATGTCATCTTGAATCCTTTCGAGATGACACATCCTAAAGTAGATAATTCTGTGTTGATGAAACGAGAGAACCGGTCATGAGAGATATTGCGAAAAAGGTCGTTATTATTAATACTGGTGGAACGATCGCCATGAGACTGGATCGCGCCACAGGGTCTGTTCAGTCTAGTGAAGATCAGCCACTTCATTCGGTGCAATCCATTTTGCAAGAGCACGTGTCTTGCGAAATGATGGATTTGTTTCATATCCCGAGTCCACATATGACGCTGGAGATGATGCTTGAATTATCTGAAGTTGTGCAGAAAGTATTGGATCGTGACGACATCGCCGGCGTCGTCGTGACTCATGGTACTGATACGTTAGAAGAGACAGCGTATTTCCTTGATTTGACTGTCCCTGGTGATAAACCTGTCGTCGTTACCGGTGCCATGCGTTCCAGTAACGAGCTTGGCGCAGATGGTCCACTTAATTTGCTTCAGTCAATTCGTGTGGCGGGTGCTGAAATCTCGCGTGGGCGAGGAACAATGGTGGTATTCAATGACGAAATTCACGCTGCACGAGAAGTGACAAAAACACACACTAGCAATATTGCCGCTTTTCAATCTCCGGAGCATGGACCAATAGGGTTCGTCACCAAAAAGCAAGTAACATTTAATCAACCTGCGAATCGCGGGCAAGTGTTCTCAGTACTACCAATGCTTTCGCAGAAACTGAATGAAATAGAGATTCCTATATTGAAGGTCGTTACAGGTATGAATCCAAAATGGTTGCAGTTTCTTTTGTACGCACACTTTGATGGAGTAGTGCTGGAAGCGTTTGGTGCTGGGAATGTTCCTCCTTCAATCGTACCAATTCTTAGCGCTTTGATTAAACGCAATACACCGGTTGTCATGGTATCTAGATGCTTTAATGGGCAAGTGCAAGATATTTATGGATATGAAGGAGGAGGCAAACACTTACGGGAGATTGGGGTTATTTTTTGCAATGAACTGAATAGCCAAAAGGCCAGAATCAAATTGATAGTTTTACTTTCGTCTGGAACTTCGATCGCAGGTATCGTTTCTAGGTTTATGGAATCAACGAGCTATCTGTAGTGTTTTCCAATTAAGATTTTTTTGCGGATTGTTGATTGCTGTCAGGGCAAGGGATTTTTGAACTAAAAAAAGGACTTCACCCAAACTTCGAGAAGATTTAAGTGCCTAATCAAAAATCTCTGGGGGAGGGAAGTCCTTTTATGCATTATACATCCAACGATTTATACCTTCGAGTAATCCAGAAAGTGTTGCCATGCAAGTTCGCAGTTTGGGATAGTGATACCAATTTAATTAAACGTGTTTGATATTGAAATATAAGGTTTGTTATTTCAGTAGGTCAATTGTTATAATAGATGTATATCATTCCAAATAAATTCCGTGAATATTAGTTCAGATTATATATCGCTATCCAAGGAATTTTTTTTATATTTATTATATTATCAAATATTTATAATTATGTTACTTGATTTTGTATATTTTTTTTCTCTCTGAATACAATAACGAACATGGCGATTGAAATTATTTCTAGAGGAGATGCGTTTAAAATAAACAACACATATAAATCACTAAAGGAACATGTGTATGATTATATTGTATCTAATATACAAGATGGTGTATTATCTCCAGGTCAAAAAATAAGTGAAATCGAAATTTGCGAAGCGTTAAAAATAAGCAGAACACCAGTTCGAGAGGCGTTGATACAGTTATCATCTGAAGATATCGTCGAAAACATTCCTCGTCGTGGATTTTTAGTAAAACAAATAGATGTCAATAGCAAATTAGAGGTTTATCAAATAATTGGTGTTTTAGATGCACTTGCAGCTTCTTTAGCAATTGATTTGCTAACAGAGCAAGACTTTAAAAAAATGGAATATTATATAGATATAGTTGATCAAGCTATTCAAAATCAAGACTATCATGAATACCAGGTTAACCAATACCAGTTTCATAATGTATACATTCAGAAATGCGGAAATCAAAAGTTGATAGATCTTATAACATCTATGCAAAATGGAATTATAAGAATGACTTACTTAAGCAGCAATAAAGATGTTCTATTTAATGTTTTTTCACAATCAAATCAGGAACATAAAAGAATATTAAGTTATTTCAAATCGAAAAATCGAGAAGAAATAGAGCGATTCATTAAAGATGCGCATTGGAAAATTACATACTTAGAAATGATTTAAGAACTACCACTTAGACTTATCTTCTCTCAGTTCATGCTTTCGCATCTTATAAGGGGTACGATCAAAAATAGATAAGAGGATAGCCACTTAATTGACTATCCTCATGACTTTGAGAGAATTGTAAGTCTTATCAAATTTTTTTGCTTAGCAGCCGATACCTCACATTGAATGTCGATTGCTAAGATAATTGATATTTTTTATTCTAAAAAATTAATCCTCTTGATGTTCAAAATCGCATTCTAGTAACGGAACTACTTTGGTCTTTTTGAAGTACTTATAACCAAACCAAAGAATAAAGAATACGGGTAAGCCAATATACGTCGTCAATAGGCTAGCCCAATTTACGGAAGATCCTGAAAAGGCACTATAATCTTGTCCAAAAACGATTATTAACCCTACAATAATTGAAAACACAGGTCCAAAAGGATAGAACTTAGCTTTGTAAGGTAGTTCATTAAGATCTCTGCCCTGACGGATATACGCTTTACGAAAGCGATAATGTGAAAATGAAATTCCCAACCAAGCAATAAATCCACTTAAACCGCCAATATTTAAGAGCCAATTGTAAATCACGCCATTTCCAAAAAAAGAGGATAAAAATGCGGAGAAGCCAATTAATGTAGTTAAATAAATCGTGTTTAGTGGAACTCCGCGATGATTTACTTTGTTAAAAATTTTCGGTGCTTTTCCTGATTTTCCGAGTGCCCATAACATTCTTGATGATGCATACATTGCACTGTTTCCAGCAGACAACACGGCAGTTAATATTACTGCATTCATTAATGAAGCTGCAAACGCCAGCCCTGCTCGTTTAAATACTAAAGTAAATGGGCTCACAGCAATATCATTAAGTCCAGAATCTAATAGCCGCGGGTCAGTATAAGGTAAGATAAAACCAATTACGATAATTGCCAAAACATAGAAAATTAAAATTCTCCAAAAAACTTGTCTTATCGCTTTTGGTACGCTTATTCTGGGATTATCGCTTTCCCCTGCAGTGAGGCCCACTAATTCTGCACCTGAAAACGCAAATCCAGCAATAAGTAATACGCCAGCCATTGCGTTAAATCCACCATGGAAAGGGGAACCTCCTAATAGAAAATTACTAAAGCCAATGGCATGACCTCCAAATATCCCCACAATCATAGCTAGACCGATAAGTATAAAGAGAATAACAGAAGCAACTTTTACCATTGAGAACCAATATTCACCTTCTCCATATCCTCTAACTGAGAAAATATTGAGCGCTAAGATCAAAGCCATAAATAACGCACTCCATACAACAGCTGGAATATGTGGAAACCAATACTGCATGATCAGGGCTCCGGCTGAGAGTTCAGCAGGTATCGCGCTCGCCCATAAAAACCAATAATTCCAACCCAAAGCAAAACCTAAAGCAGGGTCCACAAATCTAGACGCGTATGCCTCGAATGAACCAGCTATGGGCAAAATAGTGGCCATTTCACCCAAGCTTGAAACAACGAAATACACCATTATTCCTATAATAATATAGGATAAAAGTGCACCTCCTGGCCCAGATTGACTAATGGCGCCACCACTTCCCAAAAATAATCCTGTACCAATAGTACCGCCGATTGCAATCATCGACAAATGCCTGGTTTTTAATTTTCGTTTCAATCCAGAAGATGAATCTTGGGATACAACATCTGGATTATTGATTGTATCCGTTTTCAATGATTCCATTAAAATTCCTCCTTTTATACTTTTCCGGTATTGTATATTGTATATTGTATATTGTCAATTAGATTGAGGTTTTTATTATAATGGGACATTCAATTGAAGGTTACCTCATAAAAATAGAATGTGATAATTACCATCTATGTAGTGTTATTTTTGATTTTTCCCACTATATATATTGAAAAATAGACCTAAAACTATTTGAATATTCTTGTTATTACCTCGATAAATCAAGTGATTGTAAAAAAAATCGATATTAAATTGACAAATTTAAAAGTATACAATATACAATATATTTATAGCGTTGGATTTTGATTTAGATAATGAGACCTGAATTTACTGAAAAATAAAGGATGATGGAGGAATCATTTTGGAAAATACAAATTCTGATGAAATTCGAATGGGAACAAAATCTGTTTGGGCTGGAGAAAGAGAATTTAGAGCATACGGGGCTACACAAATTCCTGTTGTTGTTAGTGTTACTTATGAGCATGAGGATGTTAGTAAATGGTATGAAGTCGCAATGGGACGACAGCCAGGCTATATTTATTCAAGGAACTCAAACCCAACGTCGGAAGCTTTAGAAAAAAAAGTTAGCATTCTTGAAGGGTCAGAATCCGCAGTTAGCTTTTCAACTGGTATGGCGGCAATAAGTGGCACTTTATATACCTTATTGCGACCTGGGGATCGCGTTGTTTCGGTGAAAGATACTTATGGTGGTACAAATAAGATATTTACTGAGTTTTTACCACAAATTGGTGTTGAATCTGTTCTGTGTAATACCACTGACGATGAAGAAATTATTAATGAAATTACTAAAGGCTGTAATGTGCTTTATTTGGAAACGCCTACAAATCCGACTTGTAAAATTATTGATATAAACAAATTTGCTTTAATTGCAAAAAAATACGGAAGTATTGTTGTAGTTGATAATACGTTTGCAACCCCAATTAATCAAAATCCAATCAAGCTTGGTGCTGATCTGGTCGTGCACAGTGCGACTAAGTTTCTTGGAGGACATGCAGATGCCATGGGGGGAATTGTGTGTGGTCCAAAAGATTTGATTCAAAAAATATATCACTACCGAGAAATCAATGGTGCAGTATTGGATCCTTGGTCAGCGTACTTAATAATTCGGGGAATAAAAACTCTCAAACTCCGAATTAGTCAACAACAAGAAAGTGCACTTTCTATTGCTAAATATCTACAGTCAAAAAAATTAGTCGATGCAGTAAATTACCCGGGTCTTGAAACTCATCCTGGACATTCTATTGCTACAAAACAAATGCATGGGTTTGGCGCTATGCTGAGTTTTTCAATATTTGGTGGTCTAAATTCAGCTGGAATACTCCTTCCAAAACTTAAGTATGCAAATATGGCAGCAAACCTGGGATCTGTTGAAACAACTTATGGACCTGCTAGAACAACTAGCCATGTGGAGTGTACTGAAGAAGAACGGCAGGCTTTAGGTATTGCCGATGGGTTAATTCGAATTTCAGTTGGAATAGAAGACACTGCTGATTTAATTGATGACTTAGATCAAGCTTTTGAGCATCTGGAATCTTGTCTTGATGCTAGTAATTAGGATTAGATGAGCAATTTATTAGGCATTGTACAGAATGAGGGGGCGAGGATATGTCACATAAGTTAGCGTTTGTAGGATTCGGAACGGTTGGGCAAGGCCTGGCAGAGATTTTACTGAACAAGAAAGACGAATTGAGGGAAATCCTGAATGAAGATATTCAGGTAGTTGCGATTAGTGATGCGCAAAAGGGCTCACTGTATCATTCAGACGGCCTAGATTTGGAGCGAGTCTTAGCCGTAGTGCGTGAGGCTGGAAATCTGAATAAGTATCCAGATTCGCCAGAACTTAGACGAGGGTGGGATAGCCTTCAAACCATTCGTCAATCTAATGCGGATACGGTTATAGAAGTTACTTTCACCAATGTTCACACGGGGCAACCGGCTATAGATCACTGTCGTGAGGCTTTTATTAATCGTAAGAATGTCGTGACAACGAACAAAGGACCTATTGCTTTAGCTTATGATGAATTGTCAAGTTTGGCAGAGAAAAACGGTGTTCAGTGGGGTTTTGAAGGAACCGTGATGAGTGGAACCCCATCTCTAAGAATGCCGCTAGTATCATTGGCTGGTAATAGAATTCTTAGTATTCAAGGTATTTTGAATGGAACCACTAACTATATACTCACCAAAATGGAAGAGGGTTTGACTTACGATGCTGCGTTGAAACAAGCGCAACAGAATGGGTTTGCTGAAGCTGATCCTACAAGTGACGTCGAAGGTTATGATGCCATGTACAAGATTATTATTTTAGCCAAAGTGATTATGGGGGTTCCACTAAAGCCTGAGGAAGTTGTCCGCCATGGTATTCAAAATCTTACAAATGATGATATTTTATCTGCGAAGAAACAGAGGAAACGATGGAAATTGATCGCTAAAGTAGTGAGAACGCAACATGGTATTCAAGCTTCAGTTCAGCCAGAGACGTTGGATCTTGATCACCCCTTGGCCAGCGTTCAAGGAGTCGAGAATGCTATCACGTATGATTGTGATCTTAGTGGTCCTGTTACTCTGGTGGGGGCTGGAGCAGGTAAAGTGGAAACGGGGTTTGCCCTATTGATTGACATCATCAATCTGATTCGGCGGTGCAAGGAGTCACAGGTTATTTTAGGCGCGTAACTTTTCTGGGTATTTAATTTGTAAGGAGGTCTTAAGATGAAGTTATTAGAAAAGGGATCACCCATGTATATTGGCGGCGAGTGGGTGTATAGCCAAGCTATCATCGAGGTTCGCGATCCTCAAGACAACAGTTTAGTCGACACAGTTCCTGATGCAACAGTGGAAGATCTGCTTCGTGCGATCGATAAGGCTGTCGAGGGAGTCGATGTGGCCGCCACCATGACGATCAAGGAGCGAATGAGCGTTTTACAGCTTGCTGCGAGTTATATTGAAAATCGCACTGAGGATTACGCAGTGATCATCGCACGCGAGGCAAGCAAAACGATCCGTGAAGCTCGCAAGGAAGTGGCACGCGCTGTGGAGACATTACGATTGAGCGCGGAAGAGGCGAGAAGAGTTCAGGGAGAGACTATAAACTTTGATCAGGCAACAGGTGGAGAAGATCGCGTTGGCTATTACTATCGTTTTCCAATAGGTTTAATTGCTGCCATTACACCTTTTAATGATCCTTTGAATTTGGTTGCTCACAAAGTAGGACCAGCCATTGCTGGCGGTAATGCCATCATTGTTAAACCGGCAACAATGACGCCGCTGAGTGCATTAAAATTGGCAGAGGCTTTTGAAGCGGCTGGCTTACCTTCTAAGGTGCTTACGGTAATTACCGGGCGAGGGTCAGTAATTGGGGACACGTTGGTTAGGCATCCTGCAGTGCGAATGGTGAGTTTTACAGGTGGATTAGATGCAGGCGCGCATATTGCAAAAATCGCAGGTTTGAAGAAGTTGGGAATGGAATTGGGCTCAAACTCTCCTGTGATCATTATGGATGACGCGAACCTGGAGGAAGCGGTGAGGGCTACTGTTTCTGGCGCTTTTTGGGCAGCTGGTCAAAATTGTCTGGGGGTGCAACGAGTATTTGTTCAAAAGTCTGTGTATGATGCATTTTTGGGGCGAATGGTGGAGAAGACGAAGCAGGTCCTAATTGGCGATAAATTATCAGAGGAAACGGGTATAGGACCACTCATCACGGAAAAGGAAGCTAAGAGGATTGAAGAGTGGGTGACGGAAGCCGTAGAGCAAGGTGCGCACATAGAAGTAGGCGGAAGGCGTGAAGGAAATTATTATCTTCCAACCATTCTCACAAATGTACCGCCAGATGTAAGAGTTGCCAAGGAAGAAGTGTTTGGTCCTGTCGTTTCAATTTTTCCGGTTGAAGATCTACAAGAGGCCATTCAACTGGCGAACAGTGTCAATTATGGACTCCAGGCCGGCATTTTTACAAAAGACCTAGATTCTGCTTTCAAGGCCATACACCAACTTCATGTAGGTGGGGTCAATGTCAATGATAGTAGTGATTACCGATTAGATGCAATGCCATTTGGAGGTGTCAAGGGTTCTGGACTTGGTAGAGAAGGAGTCAAGTTTGCACTTCAGGAAATGACCGAACCGAAGGTGGTTTGTTTCAAGCTGGAAAAATAGTATGAAGGGAGGGTCTGGAACCCATGCTTTTATGGAGGCAGGTGGCTTTTCACTTGCTATGTTCCAACCTCCCGCTATGCTTTCGAAAGACGAACGATAATTGGAGGTTATGGTTTAATGTGTAATAACCACTCCTTGATAGAACGATTTACAATTGGAAAAGTATTAGAAGGTGAACTTAGAACCATCTATATCGATTTGCACATGAATGACAATATATATCAGGTTTATATGTTTGATCACGAAAATACATTTGATCTAACACCGTTTGAATTTAGTAATTACGATATTGCGATTAAAGCCCTATTTATCTTTGCTGATCTCGCCATGCAGGAAACCGTATTACTCGCTGATACTCCGATAGAATTTGCTGAACGTATTCATTTTAAAATGAAAAAAATAATCCAGACTTCATAAATTTTAAATAATATATAAAAAATAATTAAATAATTAAAAATATAAATAATATATTGTTAATTAATGTACTGATTAAGTGTAATTTTTATAGAAAATAAAGCAGAATAGCAGTGGAATAATTTAATTATGTGAATAATAAATAAAAAACCGAGAAATAGGCACTGTTGAATAAACTGAAATTCGTCATTTTCCAAGTAATCAAGTATGGTGCGCATTGCTTTTGACACCAAAAATCGTCAACTTTTGATTAGGATAATATCGAAGTAATTATTAAAAAGTTGTCTGTCATATTGACAATATGTCTGACATATTATATATATATAGCGAAGGTTCTGAAAATTTATTCACAAAGGATGTATTGGTAAGTGGATTCAAAAGAAGAGCAGCAAATGCAGGTAATGGATATCATTGTACGCAGTGTTGGTAAACGCTTACCAACTGAGAAAAATTTTGCGGAGAAATTAGGTATTAGCAGACCTGCAGTAAGAGAAATTCTCAAAGGCTTTGAAGCTAATGGAATTATTTCTTCAACAAAAGGAAGTGGTAGATATGTTCAGACACCAGACGTAAGTGGGTCAATTGTAGACGGTTGGACAGTCTTACTAAAGATAGAACCGGGATTACTTTCTGATTTATTGGAAGTTCGCTCTACGGTAGAACTGGGCTTTTTAGAAATGGCAATTGAAAGCTTGAAGATTAAAGACCTCATGAAAATGAGAGATTTAGTGGAAAGAATGAAGGTACTCGCTTCATTAGAAGAAAACTTCATTGATGAAGATAAAGAGTTTCACAACCTCTTATTTTCTAGAGTTGGTAATGTACTTCTCGATCAACTATTACGTGCTTTTTGGGCATTATTTGAAAGAATCGGTGATGATTCAGTGCTAAAGTCGGTAGATTTAGTAACTAGCGCTCAAATTCACGAAAAACTTTTACAGGCAATTAGTTCAAAAAATTTAGAACTTTCAAGGAAGTTGATGGAAGAGCAATTCTTGGATATTGAAAATAGATTGAAGAAGATAAAAGGGAGGTAAATATTTAAGTAGTAAATGCGGGATTGAGTATTTTGTTGTTCTTCAAATCGATGGCGCACACCTTGATCACTCATTATCGGCAATGTTGGATTTATATTAAAAAAATGGGGGAAAATCAAATGAAAGCGTTTAATTTGGGAAAAAAATCGATATTTTTGGCAACAATTGCATTTTCTTCATTTACTTTGTTAGGTAGTATCGGATTAACACAAAATTCCGCTTTTGCCCAAACCAAAAAAGAAGTAAGCAAACCTGTAACAGTTACCTATTGGTATTGGTTAGATGATCCATCTCAAAACACCACACAAGAACTTATTAATAAATTTAATGCAACACACCCTGGTGTTCATGTTGTGGGACGATTGATTCCATCAAGTAATTTCCAACAAACACTCATCAATGCAGCCGCTTCTGGAAGTCTTCCTGATACCTCTCGTTTTCATGATTGGTGGGTAGGGCAGTTCGCGACCAATAAGCTTTTAGCACCTCTCGATTCTTATCGACAACATTGGGCTTTCAACAAAGACATCGCACAAAGGTATTGGAATACAGGAAAAACTGGCACGAATTCTCCCATTTACATGATCCCCAATGAATACATTACATTCTACCTTTACTACAACAAAGCAATGTTTAGTCAAGCACATTTAACTCCGCCCAAGACATTTCAACAATTCCAAACGGATGCTATTAAATTGACCAATCCAGCTAAGCATCGATATGGGTTTGCTATGCGTGGTGGTTCGGGCGGTCAAGATCAATGGTTTGCATTTATGCTAGCTGGTGGAGCAGAGATGGTGAATAACCAAGGGAACGTAGTCATCAATAGTACAAAGGCAGTAAGTATAAACCAATGGTACATTAACTTATTTGAGAAATATAAAGTCGCACCTCCATCTGCCGTCACAGATTCATATGCTCAACTCTTGGCGGATTTTGAAAATGGGACAGTTGCCATGTTTGCGCACCACATTGGAAGTTATTCTTTATTAAAACAAGCACTTGGTAATAAATTGGGTGTCATTCCTTTGCCGCAGAGTAATCCGAAACATCCTGCGACCTTAGGCTCCATGAATGGAAACGTTATCTTCAATTCTAGTACGAACAAAGCAGCTGACTGGACGTGGATTTCGTGGCTATCGAGTCCTGCAGCAATTAATATTTTGGACCGTTCCGTTAATGCTCAACTCCCTGTGTTGACCTCAGTAGCAAAAGAGCCTTATTTCCAAAATCAACTAGCTTGGAAAATCGCCATTGATGAAGAATCTTACGCCACAGATTGGCCGCCGTTGCCTGGAGTAGGTGCTGTTTCAGGCCATGTATGGCAACAGTCAATGGATCAGGCTCTTCTGGGACAGGTTTCGAGTAAGCAAATGGTAGACACGATTGCAACCGCACTTCAACAAAGTAACTAATTAACAATCGCACCAATAATAAAAGTCAATAAAAATAGGGGGATGAAATGATGTCCCCCTACAGGGAGAATTATAGATGAGTTTGCCAAATTTATCGTATCTCAAAAATCAAACAAGAAAAAATAAATTTGGACCAATCTGGTATATTATTCCTTCCACAATTGTGGTAGCGGGCGTAATTGGCTATCCCGTTATACATGCGGTGATATTAAGCTTTTACAATTACAATCCCTTGTCTTCTAGTCTTACATTCGTGGGAATAGCTAATTACGTAAATATTTTTGGTGACAGTGTATTTCATCAAGCGATATTACATTCGGTGATTTGGACCTTAGGAGTCGTATTTTTTCAACTGATTTTTGGGTTAATAGGTGCTGTGATCCTAAATCAGTCATTTAAGGGTCGAAGTGTCGTTCGCGGATTAGTATTAATTCCTTGGGCAACTCCGAGCGTGCTAGCTGCACTGATTTGGATGTGGATTTTAGATGATAATTATGGTGTCTTGAATCATTTATTAACACAGGTTGGGCTTTCTAGTCTTGCTCAAGCATGGTTTTCTCAATCAGTTACTGCGTTGCCATCGTTAATGTTAATAGATTTATGGCAGGGAATTCCCTTTTTTGCAGTGATGCTTCTTGCGGCCATGCAATCTATTTCTGGTGATCTTGTTGAAGCAGCCAAATTGGATGGAGCAAATGCGTTTCGGACCTTTTGGAGCATCAAATTTCCAATCATCCTGCCTACAGTTCTAATTACCACCATGCTCAGAATTATATGGACAGCAAGTTATGCAGATTTGATTTTGATCGTAACACAAGGTGGTCCTGGATATGCTTCACTTACCATTCCTGCTGATGCTTATTTTACTGCTTACAGTGATTTGAATTATGGGGGCGCAACAGCTATGGCTGTTGTTCAAGCGGTTGTTCTTTTCATTGTCGTGATATGGTACCTAAGACTAATTTCTAAACAGGGGATACTAGAACAATGACAAAATTGGTTGGACGGATTTTAACATGGGTTCTGATTGTAGGTTGGTTATCATTTGCATTAGGTCCATATGTCTGGATGTTTTTAACTTCAGTAAAACCTAAGTCAGAAATTTACTCGTTACCATTTCACTATTTTCCTAAACATTGGACCTTCGCTTCTTATCACGCTTTATTTACCTCTACACCATTTATTCAGTACGTATTTCACAGTTTGATCGTCGCGGCATTTACTGCTTTATGTACCTTGTTACTTGCAATTCCTGCTGGATTCAGTTTCTCGAGGCATCGTTTTCGTGGAAAAGGTATTGCCTTAGCAATGTTAATATCATCTCAATTTTTTCCATCTATCTTATTGATTTTAGGGATATTTCCGTTAATGAAAGAGTTTGGGTTAATCAACCATCTTACTGGTCTGATTGTCATCTATACCGCTTTTGTGACGCCATTTACCATCTGGCTCATCAAAGGATTTTTCGATGGAATTCCTAGAGAAATTGATGAAGCTGCAATGATTGATGGTTGTAATCAATTTCAAGTCATTCGACACGTATTACTACCTTTATTATCTTCTGGAATCGTAGCTGCATCGGCGTATATTGTCATTTTCAGTTGGAATGAGTTTCTATTTGCATTAACGTTCGCTTCCAATTCTAATGTGATGACTATTCCTGTCGGATTAGATAATTTCATAGGGAATTTCAATATTAATTGGGGGATATTAACTGCAGGAGGTGTGGTTTCGGCAATACCAATCTTAATTTTTTTCTTAGTCGTACAGCGACGTCTGATTAGTGGTTTAACAACTGGAGCAGTAAAAAGCTGATTTTTATGATCATGGGTTAAAAATGAGTTTATGAGAAGGGGTATTCTTATGCATCTTGATGAAGTTGCAAAGCGCGTACGTAGAGATGTGATTCAAATGATCATGCATAGCCAATCAGGGCATCCAGGAGGTGCATTAGGGGCAGCAGAACTATTATCGGTTCTATATTTTAAGACTATGAGACATCGGCCAGAAGAACCAAACTGGGAGGGGCGAGACCAATTTGTTTTAAGTAACGGACATATTTGTTCCGCAATGTACTCTTGTTTAGCGCGTAGTGGTTATTTTAATACTCAAGAGTTGCTTACTTTTAGGAAAATAAATTCGCGTTTACAAGGCCATCCTTCCCGGCATGATTTACCGGGTGTAGAAACAGCCTCTGGCCCTTTAGGTCAAGGACTTTCTATTGCCAATGGAATGGCCTTAGGAATGAGATTAGCGGGTATTGATAGAAAAGTATATTGTCTCGTTGGTGATGGCGAAATGCAAGAAGGGCAAATCTGGGAAGCTTGTATGACGTCTCCACAATACAAATTGAATAATCTGGTTCTGATTGTAAGTTGGAATGATATTCAAATCGATGGGACGGTAACACAAGTTAAAAATCTAGATCCACTTTCTACAAAATTAGAAGCATTTGGTTGGCATGTGTTAAAGATTGATGGGCATGATATTTCGGATATTGAGACGGCGTTCGCTGAGGCTGATCGGATTAAAAATAAACCAACAGCGATTATCGCTAAAACCATTCTTGGCAAAGGCGTCAGTTATATGGAAAACAAGTCTGAATGGCATGGTAAGGCTCCATCTATTGAAGAATCTCTTCGCGCGTTGAAAGAAATAGGAACTAGCGAATTTCAAGCAGATTTAGTGGCAGAATGAGGAGGCTTAAGTGATGGCATTAGAAAGTGGTAGAGATGGATTCGGAAAAGCGTTACTGGAACTTGGGGAAACCAATTCGAAAGTAGTGGCGCTATCTGCCGATTTGACGGAATCAATTCGAGCGCATTGGTTTGCCGAAAAATATCCACATCGATTCTTTCAAATGGGTGTGGCAGAACAAGACATGATTGGAACTTCTGCAGGGTTAGCGTTGTCTGGGTTTATCCCTTTTGCTACAACGTTCGCTGTTTTCGCTGCACAACGAGCACAAGAGCAAATACGAATGGCAGTTTGCTATAACCGTTCCAATGTCAAAATTGCGGTTAGCCACGGAGGACTGACAGTAGGGGAAGATGGGGCTACTCACCAAGGATTAGAAGATATTGCAGTGATGAGAGTCTTGCCTGAGATGACTGTACTAGTCCCAGCAGATAGTGAAGAAGCAAGATTAGCAACACTTGCTGCAGCTGAATGGGATGGACCAGTTTACTTGCGATTAGGTAGAACACCTACTCCCGTTGTCACTGAAAATGCTGATCCTTTTCAAATTGGGAAAGCTCGTATTTTAGCTGAAGGTAATGATGTCACCATAGTGGCATGTGGAATTATGGTGAATGCTGCTTTACAAGCTAGGGAAATGCTGGAAAAAGAAGGCGTTGCGGCACGAGTGCTTGATATGCATACCATTAAACCGCTTGATCAAGAAGCCTTACTGAAAGCGGCTGTTGAAACAAAGTGCATGGTAACTGCCGAAGAGCATTCTGTAATCGGAGGATTAGGGGGTGCGGTTACAGAATTCCTATCGGCTGAGCAACCAATACCCATTTTACGTGTGGGAACTCAAGATACGTTTGGTGAATCAGGGACTCCAGATGAATTACTAGAAAAATATCATTTGACACCTGATGCGATTAAAAAGGCGTGTCAAAAGGTGGTTCAATCAAAATAATCAGACAGCTATTTTTTAATAAAATTCCAGAGGTGAAAAATGGTGTTGTATCATACTTTTCAAGCGAAACAAAATGAACCGGGTTACCATCTAATCATAGAACGTGATTCCAATCATTTGGATCTCCTAAGTATGGGCATGTTGACATTAACGCAAGCAATGACGTCCATTTCCCTTGATAGTGGGGATAATGAAGTGGCCTTAGTGATCATTGAAGGAAAAGTAAATGTAAAAATAGATGATTATGAATTTAAATCATTAGGTGATAGAGCTTCTGTTTTCGAAGGTTCTGCAACCACTGTTTATGTTCCCATTGAATCTTCTTATTCTATCGAGACTGTTAGCGATCATGCAGTTGTTGCAGTCTGCTGTTCTAAAGCCAAAGAAAAATACAAACCATTTGTAGTGAATCCGGATGAAGTGACCACTGTTTTACGAGGGAAAGAGCAATGGCGCCGTGATGTAAGAGATATTATTGTATCCAATGGAGAAGGTCGAGTAGATCGAATTATTGTCGGTGAAACCATCAACTATGCTGGTGAATGGTCAGGCTATCCACCACATAAGCACGAGGAAGATCGGATGCCTAAAGAGCTTCGTTTTGAAGAAGTTTATTTTTATAAATTGGATCCAAAAGATGGATTTGGTGTTCAGGTTCATTATGGATCAAAGTGGCATGAGGATGAGGGGTACATTATCAGGGATGGTGATGCTTTTGCTATTCCAGATGGATTTCATCCTGTGGTAGCTGCTGGTGGCTATAGGCTATATTATTTGTGGTTTATGGCTGGGCCTTCAGGACGTTCACTGACCCCTTACGAGGACCCACATCATGTTTGGGTGAAAGATTTGTGATTTTTATAAGTAATCCACAATTGTCTATTTGTTGATGATTGTGGATTACTACTATTCATGAGGGAGACTTTTTGAATGAGATAAGCCATAGATTAAACTTATAATATATTTATTATTTAAATATATTAGCTCATATCGTTTGATGTTAAATTGATGCAGGGAGGCGCCTTTAATGAAACTTCATTTTCAACATAATACTGGACTCGGTTATCAAAACATCATTGATGAAACTTTTGCATCGGTCAAATATACAGGACTTGATGTTCTGCGTTTAACTAATGGCGAATGTTATTTAGGAAACAGCAATGATTATGAAATGGTGCTTGTTTTGATTAAAGGGCAAGCGGATATCACTGTAGATCACACGGCTTGGAATGGAATTGGGAATCGCGGCAACGTTTTTGAAGGTCCAGCCACTGCTGTTTATGTGCCGATACAAACTGATTTTTCCATCACAGAAAGTGAAGGAAAACATTTAGAAATTGCATTATGCAGAGTGAAAGCGAATAAAAAATATGATCCATTTATCGTTACTCCCAAAAATGTCGAAGTGCATCATCGTGGCAGTGATACTTGGAAACGAGAAGTGCATGATATTATTCCCAATGATGATTCTCGAACACAGAGAATTGCGATTGGTGAAACATTTACTTCTTCTGGTAGTTGGGCCAGTTATCCTCCGCATAAAAAAGAGCCAAAGGATACTGCGACATTGCAAGAAGAAGAACTACATTTTTTCCAAGTGGATAGAGAAGAAGGGTTTGGGCTGCAGTTAATGTATACAGATGATCAGCAATTCAATCACGCATTTATGGTCCGTGATGGTGACGCAGTAATTCTTTATTCAGGGAATCACCCAGTCTGCGCAGCTGGCGGTTATAGAATCTATTATCTATGGTTTACCGGTGGGCCAATCAATTAAACTACGTTCTCAATTTTGCCTTACTCATGGTGAATATGAGATCCCCATGGTTTTCAGCGGTTAATAGAAAATGATCTGTCTTGCTCAACGCGATTTATAACGCGAACGGGAGAGGACAAAAGAAGTTTGTGAGGAATATTGTTCATTGTAATATACTAGCTGAAACATGAAACTTCAGGGACTTACTGTTGTTTACTTTGTCTTAGTGCGTGTTCTTTCGCACTGCTAAAAAAGATGGTCAAAACCAATGCGATTACGGTCAAAATGGTCGTGATCATAAAGACATCATCCATTCCGCTGATAAAGCCTCGTTAAGGTGGTCCCCTATGTCAAGACACGGTTTTTCAATTTATCGTTAAGTGACCAATTGTCTGTCCAGGAACCGTGGAATACCGCAGCGTAGCGAGGATATG
>JAJZCW010000003.1 GCA_021828865.1 Bacillota bacterium | reverse complement strand
AGATGACATGTCCCGCTCGCAAGAGGTAAGACCCCTTGAAGAACACAAGGTCAATCGGTCCGGCGTGGAAGCACAGTGATGTGTGGAGCGGACGGATACGAATCGGTCGAGGGCTTATCCTACGAAGGTGTTACTCCGTGTTGCGTAAGAGGTTGGAAAAGGAATAGTCTGGTGGCCATGGCGGAGGGGACACACCCGTACCCATCCCGAACACGACGGTTAAGCCCTCCAGCGCCGAGAGTACTGGGACCGCAGGGTCCTGGGAGGCTAGGACGCTGCCAGGCAAACAAAAAAGGTGGTAAAGGTTGCATGCCTTTACCACCTTTTTTGTTTGCTCAAATTGGCATATAAAGGCTATATTTGATATCAAGAATATCTATTACGTATAAGATTATGTTTCACTCATCCATCATTTTTGTTACTATAGATTCATCACATAATTATAAGGAATGGTTATTGTTTTGAAACTTTCAATTATTATCGCCGCCTATAATGCAGAGAAGTTTATAGAAGATACAATTCGTTCCGCAATTAGTCAGACAGTTTCTGACAAAGAGATCATTATCGTTAACGACGGGTCGTCTGACAATACGCTCTTGGTCGCCAAAAAGTATATTGGAATTCCCGGCGTTCAGGTGTACGACCTTGGATACAATCGCGGCGCGGCCAATGCGTATAATTTCGGCATACTTCACTGCTCTGGTGAGTATGTGACGCTGCTAGATTCGGACGATCTTTATATGCCGACTTATGCAGAACGATTGCTTTCGATCATGGAGGCGAATCAGGCCGATATCGGATTTAGCAATTACCAGGCCATCGAAGGCACGCAGATGACCAACATGACCTTGTATGGAGAGAATCGTCATCCAAAGTACATTTATTCGTTCGGCGGAGTCGGGCATACATTTCCTAATGGCGATTCGCAAGCGATTCGCAAACTGGTTCTTAATATTGATGGCATTAACATCAGCCCACGATCCATCTATAAGCGATCACTTTTTTTTGATTACGGACTGGATGACCACCGCCTCAAGATTTCGAATGATTGGATGCGGAACTTCAAGTTTCTGATTAACGGTGCAAAGCCGGTGTATCTTGATGAAGTGCTTGGTTACTATCGCTTTCATCCTGATGGTAACTCGCAGAAGAATCCGCTGGCCAACGTGGTCGACATTGTAAAAGTGTTTGAGATTATCCTAAGTGAACTTCGCGGGTATTTGACTGACGAAGAAGTGCAGTTTATGAAGGATCAACGCAATACATGGCGGAACACGATGTTTGCCATTTTAATGAAGCTGGATGTTACTACGAATCAAATGGCAAGGTATATGTTGGACAGCGGTTTATAGATATTCTACTTAAAATAGATTGGGGTTTACCGTCATTGGTTTTACTATCGATCGTCATCCCTGCGTACAATGCGGACAAGTACATCGAAGAAACAATTGAGTCTGCCCTTAGTCAGACAATAGACAATTATGAGATTGTCATAGTGAACGATGGATCCACTGATAGAACAGGTGAATTGATCTCTCGTTACGAGAGTGTTCCGAACGTGGTGTTGAAAGGGTACGCAGTGAACCGCGGGGCTCCTCATGCGTATAATCACGGATTGCTTCACAGTCAAGGAAAATACGTTGTGTTTTTGGACGCTGACGACGTGTTTTTGCCGACCTACTGCGAGCGCGTGATCGCTCGCATGGAAAATGCCGGTGCTGACATCGGGTATGCCAATCTGGCTGTGCTTGAAGGCACCGTTCGCACAAAGGCAACCCTCTACGGAACTCCGCGCGACCCGCGTTTTCAAAACATTTTTGGCGGACCCGATCGTTCATTTCCTGATGATATGAATCTATTGCGGAGACTCGTACTGCAAGGCGTGCATATCAGCCCTCGTTCGATATATAAGCGATCACTGTTTTTGGATTATGGGCTTGAGGATCATCGTCTGAAAATTACTCATGACTGGCTGCGGCACATCAGGTTTATGCTGTACGGCGCGAAATGTGTGTTCGTCAACGAGTCGCTCGGGTATTATCGCATACACCCAGAAGGGAATTCGCAGAAAGACGGCCTCGCGAATTACATCGAAAACATCAAAATCATGGAAATTGTACTTAGTGAGTACGCTGCGTTATTGTCACCTGATGAGAAGAATTTTGTCACACAGATCCTAAAACAGTTGCGTGTGCAGGTGTTTCAATTACTGGCCGATTCCCCGATGACTACATTGCAAATTGTGGAGTTTTTGGCGGACAAGAAATTCTGATGATAAGGATGTGAGCGTATCAAGCCGTTATTGTCGATTGTGATTCCTGCTTACAATGCCGAAAAGTATATCGAAGAAACCATCCAGTCCGCATTGAGCCAGACATTAGACAGTTTCGAAGTGGTAATAGTGAATGATGGCTCCACAGACCGCACAGAAGAGATCATCCAGCGGTATCGCGATAACGAGCGAATAAAATACTATACCTACGCTTATAATCGCGGCGCGGCACACGCTTATAATTACGGCGTGTTGCACAGTTCCGGCGAGTATCTGACCTTTCTTGACGCCGATGACATCTACCATCCCCAATACAGTGAAAAAGTACTCGACAAAATGAAGACAGAACACGCGCACATGGGTTTTGCGGACTTTTATTCGATTTACGGTAGAGAAAAGCAAAGTGTTCGCTTGTACGGATCGCCAAGAGAACCGCGATACAACTTTATTTTTGGTGGCGAGGGGATGGCGTTTCCGACATCTCACGCAACTTTGAGGAAATTGATCATGCAAGCGATCCACGTTAGTCCACGGGCTATTTATCAGCGTTCATTATTTCTTGACTACGGACTGGAAGATCATCGCTTAAAAATTTCCCATGATTGGTTGCGGCATATTCGTTTTATCCTCAATGGAGCAAAGTGTGTATTTGTTGACGAGCCACTTGGGTATTATCGGTTTCATGAAGATGGAAATTCGCAAAAGAATCAATTGCAAAATATGGTTGAAGTGGTGAAAGTGCTTGAAATTGTGCTGGGTGAGATGCAATCACTGCTATCAGAGGAAGAAAAGCAGATTGCCACACTGAACTTGCGGCATTGGCGCAAAAGTCTGCTGACCGCACTTGCGACTTCGGATTTGAGAACCATACAAATTATCGGACTCCTTGTCGAAAATCGATTTTGAGGTGAGCATCATTGACATCGTTTGATTTTTTAATCGTGGGGGCGGGTTTTGCGGGCGTCACGATGGCTGAGCAAATCGCTACGCGTTTGAACCGTCACGTTCTGGTCGTGGATCGACGTAAACACATCGCTGGCAATATGTACGATGGGTTTAATGATGCTGGCATCCTCGTGCATCTGTACGGACCGCACATTTTTCACACTAACAATAAACGAGTGTTTGACTATATCACGCAGTATACAGAATGGAGAAACTATCAGCATCGAGTCTTCGCGTATGTGGACGGGCGTTTCGTACAGTTCCCGATCAATCTCAACACAATGCAAGAACTGTTAGGGCGTTCTTTTGATCCGGAACAGATGAATGCTTATTTTGAATCTGTGCGGGCGAAGGATGTGACGGTGCGCAACTCAAGAGATGTGATCGTCAGCAAAGTCGGAGAGGAGCTTTACAATAAGTTTTTCAAAAATTACACTAAGAAACAATGGAATCGTTACCCTGATGAGCTTGATGCTTCGGTGATAGCCAGAATCCCTGTTCGCTTGAATCGGGATGATCGATACTTTACCGATGTGTACCAAGGACTTCCTAAATACGGTTACACACGATTGTTCGAAAGGATGGTGTCCCATCCCAACATTCATCTGATGCTCGGTGTTGACTATCGGGAAATCAAGGGAATGGTTCCTTATCAGAAGTTGATTTATACAGGTCCAATTGATGAGTATTACGATTATCGTTTTGGGGCGCTGCCGTATCGTTCTCTTCGTTTTGTCCATGAAACCATTGATCAACCATTCTACCAGTCTGTTGGAGTCGTTAATTATCCCAACGACTACGAATTTACGCGGATTACTGAGATGAAGCGCTTAACGGGTCAAGAACACTCGAAAACCACGATTGTGTACGAATACCCGACCGACGATGGGGATCCGTATTACCCGGTTCCGACGGAGGAATCAAAGGAACGATACAGACAGTATGCGGGACTTGCAGAGCAGGATGACGGGGTGCTTTTTCTTGGGCGATTGGGAACCTATAAGTATTACAACATGGATCAGGTGATCGCGCAGGCGCTCAGTGTATTTGAGAAAGAGATCGTAACGAAGTACTCCCATTCATAATCGATAGGAGCTATATGATTCGTGCTTATTCATGATGATCAGTTAAAAGAGTATAAGAGTAGCATTGATGCAGCTAAGGTTGTGTCCTTCGATATCTTTGACACGCTAATTCATCGCTATGTGTACAAGCCGTGGCACTTGTTTCATATGGTTTCAAAATCGTTATACACTAGCCGACTGGCGCTTAACCAACCGCATGTGGTCACCGGATTGACAACGCTGCGCGTTACAGCTGAATCGTTTGCGAGAGAGATATCACGTCAGAATCGAGGGACAACGGAGATCAACCTCTGGGACATCTACATGGTGTTGACGAATATGACTGGAATCTCAAACGAGGAAGCCATTGAGATCGTTAAGCACGAATTGCTTCTTGAAAGGGCATTTGTATACAAAGATCCGATCATGGATGTGGTTTACAGGTATGCGAAGGCAATGAACAAAAGGGTGATTTTATGTTCGGATATGTATCTGCCCGCAAAGGAGATTGAGCAACTTTTATTATCGGCAGGCTACGCTGGATCGTTTGAGATTTACGTTTCAGGTGAGATTCTAAAATCCAAACAAGATGGTAATGTATTTCCTTATCTGTTTCAGCAGTTAGATATTCGTCCAGAGGAAATGGTTCATTTTGGTGATAATTCGATTGCGGATTTTGTCAAACCACGGGAAATCGGGGTGACTGCATTTCATCTCGATTATATCGAAAAAAACGTGAACTCGAAGCTCAGATTTCCGGTCGATCAATCCGAATATGCCTCTTCTGCCGTGAGTTTGACACAAGGGATCAACCAGTACTTGATGCAACATAATCCCACCGATGATTTTTGGGTTGATATCGGACGACAGGTATTTGGCCCCCTCGTGATGGGGCATTTCATTTGGTTGATGAATCAACTGAAAAATAGTTCTCTCGAAAAAGTACTGTTTTTTGCCAGGGACGGTTATCTGATTGAGAAACTGTATCAAAAATACGCTGGGCTTTTTGGGGTGAAGATTCCTTCTGAGTATGTGTATGTGTCAAGGGCTTCCTTATTCGTGCCTAGCTTTAGCGACTTTGACTTGAATCGAATGGAATATTTTTGTTCGGTGAAAGCGGTACTTACGGTTGGTCAGCACTTGCAGAGAAACGGTTTTTCTCCATTTAAGTACGGTAATCAAATCGTGAATGCTGGATTTTCGTCTATGAACGATCTTGTATTTGGGGAAGATCTAAGACTAATCAAACTGTTTTCGCTTCTGTACGATGAAATTCTTCAAGCTAGTCTGTCTAGAGGCAGAATTACCAAAAGCTATTTACATCGTGTTATTGGACAATATAGGAAAATAGGGGTTGTAGAAATTGGATGGCGGGGAAGGATGCAAGGTGCCTTTTCTCGAATAGTACGGTCCATTCGTCAAGATGCTAATATCACTGGATATTATTACGGGACATTTGACACATTGTGGAATCAACAACAGCCTAATAACCACTTTGAATCCTATCTGTTTCACAATGGGCAACCTGCTCACATTGTTGATCACTTTCATTCTGGGGCTGTGGAATTACTAGAGTTTATGCTTTCTGCTCCGCATGGAACGACATTAGGGTATCAGATAAATGATGATGGGTCGGTCGTTCCGCTGTTAGAAGACAACCCCAGTGAATTATCGACTCGTGAATCAGCGATGAAGATCCAACAGGGAATTATGGATTTTGTTGAGAAGGCACTTCATATTTCTCAACTCGTTAAGTTGGATAACCTTGTGACGACAGATTGGGCAGAACCATTCTATCGTCTGGTCAGAAACCCCAGTATAGAGGAAGCGAATGTAATTGGTGAAATTACACACGCAGAAGCGCTCGGGGATACTGTTGTGAGGCATCCAATTGCGATGAAACTGAACGAGGATGACAGGAAGAACAAATTTAACGATTATTATAATTATGCATACTGGAAAGCAGGTTTTTTGAAGCGTAATAGCTAGATACTTCCTTAGAAAAGGTGAATTTGAATGGATGCAACAGTCGGAGTGATTGTACGCACTAAAAATCGACCGATTTTATTAAAAAGAGCCATTGAGAGCGTTATTCGCCAGACCTTTCAGGACTGGTTGATGGTAATAGTGAATGATGGTGGTTCAGTCGAAGAAGTGGAAAACGTGTTAAACATGTTTCCTGCCGATTTTAGAAATAAGGTAAAAATGATTCACAATAATACCTCATTGGGAATCAGTCAATCGGCCAACCTCGGGGTTCGATCAATAACCACCAGATTTTTGGCCATTCATGACGATGACGATTCGTGGAGTCCCGAGTTTTTGAATATTGCAGTCCATTCGTTAGAAACTATGCATGCGAAGTACGATCAGATTCGTGGCGTTGTCGCGCGTTCTAATACGGTTTATGAAAAGTTGGAAGGCAATATTGTGACGACTGATCGGGTTGAATCGTTGAAGTATTTATCCTCTGGTGAATTGGTTGATATTAAAGACGCCATGAAAGAAAACCCTTTTCCATCCATTTCATTTTTATTCTATTATGAAACAGTGGATCAAGTTGGATTATTGGATGCCGAGTTGCAAAATGCTGATCTTATTGATTGGGACTTTCACAAGCGTTTTTTGTTTCGTTATGATGTTGCAATGGTTCCAGAGTACCTTGCATTTCGTCATGTGCGAATAAGCAGTTCCGAATCTTATCGAAATCATTCCTTACTAGATATTGCAAATCAAAAAATGCTGATTGAATTGATGCTCAATCAACAAATTCGTTTGGCAATGGAACGGGACTTCAATCGTACAGTGGACTATGAGAACAGTTCTACCCTTTTAGCTAATCAACGTTTATTAGAGGATTTAACAAAGCGACAGGATGAGATTATGAATTATCTCAAATATATTGTTGCGAAACTCAACCGATAGTGGACCCAGGAATTCAGACAATCTGAAAGAGGTTATGTAAGCTATAATTGACTTATGAGAAAACATGACACGGCAGCATTCAATCACGAAAAAGCTCGACTCGGTGCTTGAAGACGAGGAGAAAAAGTGTTCAGCGGTCTGGATCAAACAACATGAAAAGGAAATCGAATAGCTTTTTTCTAAATCAGAGGAACCAGCTAAATCCAAACAGAAGCTAATTTTTACTAGTTCACGATTTTTTTGGTAAAACTATTTATAACTCCATTTATCATCAATATTATTTTGTGAAAAATATAACACCAATCCTACACCCCGGCACAAAGGCAACTTGCCTAAATTGTTCAAGGGTCTCTCTGCAAATGATAAAAAGTAACTTTCGTGTCGGAAGATTTAAACTACAATTAGGACTTGATCGTCATTTACTAAGGAATCTGTAATTTAACGAGATAAATCTGATAATTAAAATTTCAATTGAAAACGTCATCTATTAAAATAATCTAGTTAATCACAAATATAAGGAGGGGAAAAAATGTCAAGCCCTTTTATTAGTAACCCTTTAATCTCTATTGTATTGCCGACATACAATACAAAAAAAGAACTGTTGAAATTAGCGATTGAATCAGTTATCAGGCAATCTTACACTAATTGGGAATTGTGCATTGCCGATGACGCTTCTACTCAGGCCGATACACTGGAAGTTTTACGTCATTATGAATCCACAGATTCACGTATTAAGGTGGACTATCGAAAAACGAACGGACACATTTCGTCTGCTTCCAATAGCGCAATTGAGATGGCCAATGGAGATTATATTGCACTATTGGATCATGACGATGAATTGAGCCCCACAGCCTTGTATGAAGTTGTGAATGAGATCAATCGCTTTCCTAACGCTAAGCTGATCTACTCTGATGAAGATAAGGTTGACGAGTCTGGCATTCACTCATTACCTTATTATAAGCCTGACTTCAACCCTGATTTATTTTTATCACACAATATGTTCAACCACTTAAGCGTATACAAAACATATATTGTGAAAGAAATTGGAGGATTCCGAACCGAATACAATGGAGCACAAGATTATGATCTGGCCTTAAGAATCATTGAAAAAATCCATCCTTCTGAGATTAGGCATATTGATAAAGTGTTGTATCACTTTAGAATTACCGAGACATCTACTGCGATCAACCCAGGAGCGAAGCCTTATGCACGTATCGCTGCTGTAAAGGTAATTCAGGATCACCTTGATCGCACGAATACGGCAGGTAAAGTTGATTATGCCCCGCTACTACCATATTGGTTCCGTGTGACATACCAAGTTACCAATAACCCTACGGTCAATATAATCATCCCAATTTTTGATAAAACATGGCGTATGCATCTTATAGACTGCTTACGCAGCATTATTAGTTTAACGGAATGGAATAACTACAATATTAATCTAGTCGCATTCTCTGATATATCGCTTGAAATCGAAAGCGAATTATATCTCCACAATGAGTTACGAAACGTATTTTTGCTCTCAACAGACAATTGTAATTCAATCCCCTGTTTACTTAATCAGGCCATTGATCGTCTTGACGGTGAAGTTGTGGTCTTGTTCGATGTTACCGGTAGGGTGATCGATCACGCTTGGCTTACAGAATTGGTGTCTCACACCATGCGTAAAGAAGTAGGTATTGTCGCTGGTAAAATCATAGATCGCAACGATATGGTCATTCATGGTGGTATCATAATGGGATTGGGAAAACAAAGAATTGCGGGGTATGCAAGCTATGGAATTCATAAAAACAACACTGAAAACTATGGAAGAACTAATTTGATCCAAAACTTTTCTGCCGTTTCAGGTTTATGCATGGCATATCGTAGAAAAGTTTTTGTGCATGTCGGTGGGTTCAGTCTGGATTATGGCGATGTATTGTATGATATTGATTTTTGCTTACGCGCCCGTGAAAAAGGGTATCGCATCGTCTATACCCCCTATTCACTCGTACAAAACGTTATGCCTCGAAAAGAAATTATTGATGTGACTAGTAATGGTACAGCTACACAAGAAACGATGGATGCATTCAAATTAAGATGGAACGAAATCATTCAAAATGATCCCGCCTATAGTAAAAACCTGAGTCTGGATTACAGCTTCAACTACCCGTTGTGGGACAAAAATGCATTTAATATCCCATACGATTTCATTCATGCAAATGAACTTCCTCTCGTCAGCATTCTTATGCCAGTCAATGATCTAAACGAGTATTTCGAAAAATCCTTAAAAAGTGTCTTGTTACAAACGTATCAAAATTATGAAGTCCTCATAGGAGACTGTAGTGGGAATCCTCATTTGGAAGAGATGTTACAACCCCTTCTCTCTCAGCACGCAAACATTAAATATATTAAAATTGACAAAAATCAGGGGCACCTAGTACAAGTACAGCAATTGATTGACCGAGCAAGTGGCGATCTACTAAATATTCTTTTGAACGGCGATTTAATGCATCCGCAAAAGTTTGAAAAAATGGTTCCTTTTTTGATTAGTGACTCAGGAATATCCCTAGTGACGTCGCACAGACAGGGCATCGATAAATTTTGCATCCCCAAGCCGTTATCTGGCCCAACATCAAGAATTTTCCCTCAAAACACAGTTATTGATGGGAAAGTCTTATCGTCCATATGTATTTTAAATAACATGAATTTTATTGGCGAATTTTCCACTGTATTATTTCGAAGGTCTGCAATAACGCAACCATTGGGCACATTTTTAGGCAGAGAATATGGCTGGAGTATGGACTTGGCTACTTGGTTCACGATACTTCACGACAGCAAATGTGTATATATTGCGGAAACACTCAATTATTGGGGTTCATCTGAGGTTAGACAGGTCGATATCCCTCGCTGGATATTGACCAGTACCGCCGACACCATTCATGCTCTGTTGATGGCACCTGTGGTCAACATCACAAGTAATACATCCAAACAATATCTGAATGCATTGGCATCGAATCTTGAAAAGGTGATTTCCTTACTCAATAACGAAAATTTCGTAAAGATCTTAAAAGCAAGCAGTGGAAAATACGCTAAAGATGTGATCGAGCTAAAAAGCCAAGCTATAAAGTTGTTTACTATCTACTTGAGTTCAACGCTTTGAAAATAAAGAAAATATAATACATAACGCAACGAGTAAAGACAGAAAAAAACGCATGAACACTGGATTTTTGGTAAGATTAAGTTGACTACCAAATCAATCAAAAATGGAGTGTAATCATACGGGAAGATGCATCTGAAATCAAAAGAGTACTGAATCAACACAGGTACTTCACTAACAACATTATATTGGATGTGATGAAAGCCTTCAAAAATATGATTCGGATGAGTCCAGCATATTTCAGTAAATGATCTCATGAGGAGACTTGTGCGTAAATAGCGAAAGCACGGTTCTGGGATCGGGGCGCATCGCAAGGTGCGCTTCCACTCGACCCCTTACTAGATCGCATTTTACACAAAAATGAGGTGTTCAATCTTAGTTGGGAAAGTTACCGTCTAAAGCACAGAGAAACCATATTTGGTGATTCATAAATGTTGAAAGTTATTTAGCGAAATTTTCTCAAAAGTACTTGACGTTTACAGCATCAGCGACACATGAAGCAATAAATCCTGCGCCACTCGTGACAAGATTTTTTAATTCACAAAAAACCTTACATACTCTATCTGGGAATGCCGAAATACGTGTTTGCCAAGTCCTTTGAATACATCCGCCATAATGATATCATTAAAACGATACTCGGCGTATACTTGATCAAAATTCGAGGATGGTTGGACATTGAGCAAACGCATTTGTCAAGTACGATAGACCGGTATTATCACTATCAGTTGGGACGATTGACTACGACTATAAGAGAATCACGGAAATGAAGCGCTTGACCGGTCAGGTACACGCAAAAACAACGATCATGTATGAGTATCCTCAGTCAGATGGGGAACCGTATTACTCGATTCCAGCACCTGATCATGCAGCGCTATACAAGGAATATGAAGCACTGGCTGACAAAGAAACGAACGTGAAGTTTTTGGGACGTTTGGGTACCTACCGTTACTACAACATGGATCAGATTGTCGCACAGGCATCGGCGATCTTTGATCAATGGGTAAAATAACTGAAAGGAGTTTTGATGATGGAACAATCTCTGCCGCTTGTCAGTATATTAATTCCGATGTACAACCGCCCTCAATATTTTCAAATGGCCTGGCAAAGTGCGATTAACCAAACGTACAAACATTTTGAGATCGTCATTGCGGATGACAGCACCAATGATGAAACAATGACTATGATCCAACCCTACTTAAGCCAATATCCGTTTATAAGATATTATAAGAATGATCATAATTTAGGACAGTTCGATAATGATCTACAACTAATGAATTTAGCCAATGGTGTATATCAGCTTTCTGATGGATGATGATGTATACCATCATCAACGACTTGAGCGTATGGTGCCATATCTGATGGCTGACAGTAGCATCAAGTTAGTGACCTCCCACAGGCAAGGGATCGACGGCAACTCGAATTTACTCCCTATGGGCGATGTGACGATCAAGATCATCCAACAGGATGCCGTATTCGACAAAGTGACGATGGCTAAAATGATTTTTGCCAACTGTTTTAATCTCGTCAACTTTAATTTTATCGGCGAACCGACCACCGCCATGTTTCGCAAGAAGGATTTAATTGAGCCGTTTGGAACATTTGCAGGAAGAAGATACGGATCCAATGTGGATCTCGCCGCCTGGTTTGTGCTGATGAATCAGGGTATGGGGTTCTATATAGCAGATACTCTGAGTTTCTTCCGGATTCATCAAGGGCAGCAGATTCACTCATTTGATTTGAATATTAAAAACGTAACGTATCATGCGCACTCTCTTGTAGTTTTGCCACAATTTGATTTTATCGATCCATTGTCGATTGAGTATCAGTTGGGGATCATGCGGTTCCATTGCCAACTGGTATCACAGATCTTTTCGTGTCAGGCTGAGTTATGGGAACGGCATAGAGGTGGGATGTCAGCAACGATTGATGAGTTAAGGGAATACGCTGTAAAATTGATGGATCATCAAAAAAGATATATAGATACTCAATTTAACCTATTATAATAAAATATATTGCTTTAAATAATTATATAAGGGGGCTGTATTAAAGTGGCGTATGACATTAAATCCAAGTTCACAAAACAAATTCGATTTTTAGTAGGAGAAACTGAAAAACTCCTTCAATCAGATGTAATTGAATCAGTTAACAATGCATGTACATACATTATAAATGGAATCATGGAAGGTAATCGAATATTTATTTGTGGGAATGGCGGAAGCGCAGCTGATGCTCAGCATTTTGCAGCTGAGTTGGTCGGTCGCTTTAAGTCTAATGATAGACCTCCGCTTCCATGCATTGCACTCACCGTAGATACGTCAATCCTTACGGCCATAGCAAACGACTTTGGCTATGATAACGTTTTTGCAAGGCAACTCAAAGCGTTAGCCTCAAGTCGGGACATATTAATAGTGATTTCAACATCTGGAAATTCAATGAATATTGTAAATGCGATTAAAACAGGTAAAGAATTAGGGATGACCACGATTGGATTACTTGGGAAAAAAGGAGGACTGGCGATTGATGAGTTAGATATACCAATCCTGGTTCCTGGTGAGGAAACGGATATAATCCAACAATCACATCTAATGATCGAACATTTTATATGTTCGGTGATTGACGATGAGTTTGCGGATGTGAGATGTGAGTGAATATATTACTATTAGATAGGGACGGCACCATTATTGAAAATATTCCTTATTTAAATGATGAGAATAAAGTTAAAATAGTTGAAGAATGCATTTATCCGCTTCGTGTTTTAAATGATAAAGGTTGGAAATTATCAATTGTTTCCAATCAGTCTGGGATAGGAAGAAAATTAATCTCAATGAAAGAAGTTCATGCAGTAAATAAGAGAGTAAGAGATCTCCTTTTAGAGAATGAAATATTTATTGATTATATTTATTTTTGTCCACATGCACCTTGGCAGTCCTGCAGGTGTCGTAAACCTAATACAAGATTAATTGAGAAATTACTAAAAAGATATAAGAGTATATTTAACGAACCTATTGATCGTGTGGTAATGGTGGGAGATTCACAAAGTGATATAGATGCTGCTAAAAATGCAAAGATTGAGGGGATTTTGTTAAATAAGATGAAGTGGTTAGAAATTAAGGAGCATTTACTAAATTATAAGGGGAGTTAGATAGGTGGAAAAAATAATAATCACAGGAGCAGCTGGTTTTATAGGGACAAATCTGGCTAGATATTTTAGTGAAAACTACGAAGTTATTCTAGTTGATAAGTTATCAAATGATGATAGATGGAAAAACCTAGTTGGTATAGATGTGGCCGATTATCTTGATGCTGATTTATTTATTAATAAACTAGATGCGATAAAAAATATTCATACTGTAATTCATATGGGAGCGTGTTCTTCCACAACTGAACAAGATGCTCGATATTTGATAAATAATAACTATGAATATAGTAAACAATTGTTTCAATGGTGTTCAAAAGTGAGTGCAAATTTTATATATGCTTCTAGTGCGGCAACTTATGGATCTGGATCTCATGGATACGATGATAATGAGTCACTTATTACTAACCTTAAACCATTAAATGCTTATGGGTTATCAAAACATATGTTTGATATGTGGCAAATGAAGCAAGAAGACAGACCACCACAAGTTGTAGGATTGAAATTTTTTAATGTTTATGGTCCTTATGAAAATCATAAAGGGTCAATGGCAAGTGTGGCGCTACATGCTTATCACCAAATAAAAGAAGATAAAGTAGTTAGGCTTTTTAAATCATATAATTCTATGTATGAACATGGAGAGCAAAAAAGAGATTTTATTTATGTAAAAGATGTGGTCGAAACGGTAAATTTCTTCTTAAAAAATCAAAATAACGAAGGAATTTACAATGTAGGAACAGGAAAAGCTAGAACCTTTAACGATTTGGCTTATAGTGTATTCAATGCATTAAGCTTAAATCCTAAAATTGATTTTATACCAATGCCAGATGGTTTAATTGAAAAATATCAATATTTTACCGAAGCCAATATTGATAAGTTGAGGAATATTGGGTATCAATATCCATTTACCACCTTAGAAGATGGTGTTCGTGAATATATTGAATTCTTAAATAATATGGAGTGATATGATGGGAAACAATTTTATTTTAAGTTTACTTAATAACAAACAAAAACCTCATATTTTGGTGATTGGCGATATCATTCTTGATGAATATGTAGAAGGTAGTGTAAATAGAATTTCTCCAGAAGGTCCATTTCCAGTAATGAATTATAAATCATCTGAATATCAACTGGGGGGCGCGGCAAATGTAGCTGCCAACATTAAAGGTTTGGGCGCAAATGTTGATTTGATTGGCGCAATTGGCGAAGATAGAGGGGCTGATATAATAAGAAATTTACTTGGAGATCAAGGGATATCAAACCAATTTTTATTTAAGTCATCAAATCGACCTACCACAACTAAAACGCGCTACGGTTCGAAAGGACACCAAATTTTAAGATTGGACCGTGAAACTACTGAATTATTCGATATTACATGGTTAGAATGGATTGAAGATAATCTTGCCATTATTCAACCAGATGCCATAGTTATATCTGATTATGGCAAAGGTACTATTAGTTCCAATAATATTCCTCAAGCAATACTACGCTATTCTAAATTAAATGAAATTGGATGTTATGTTGACACGAAAATAATAGATATATCTGTTTTTAAAGGTGCAACTTTGTTAAAGCCTAACAAATTAGAACTTGATAATGTCACTCAAAAATATAACATCAGTAATCTGGAAGATAAAATTATTCAATACATGAGTTTAGCAAAATGTCATGTAGTTATGGCCTCTCTTGGAGAAGACGGATTATTGCTCTATGATGGGGAAAAATATTATCACTCTAAAGCGAAGGCTCAGAGCGTGTATGATGTTACAGGTGCAGGGGATACAGTTCTTGCTGCAACAGTTGTGGCGAAACAAATGGGGGCAAGTTGGCAAGAGGTGGCAGACTTTGCTAATTTAGCCGCTTCTTTCGCAGTATCACATTACGGAACTACAATAGTGAATATTAAAGAGATGGTATAATATGAATCAAAATGCGCGTGAAAGAATATTTTCTTCCATTGAAAAATTATTGTTATATTTAGGAGATAATCAAGAAAGAAAAAAAGTTATATTTACCAATGGTTGTTTTGACATATTGCATATTGGTCATTTGCGTTCATTAGAAGAGGCAAAAAGTCTAGGAGATATACTGATTGTGGGTGTTAATTCAGATCAATCTGTAAGGAAATTAAAGGGTGAAAAGCGCCCGATTATTTCCGAAACCGAACGCGCAGAATTAATCGCTGGATTATGGTGTGTGGATTACGTTTTTATATTTGATGAAGATACTGCTCTTGATAGTTTAAGAAAACTCAAACCGAATCTTTACTTCAAAAGTGCCGACTATAGTATAGAGAAAACTGTTGAGGGGCAATATGCAATAAAAAATGGTATTAGATTATACAGTGCTAATTACTATAATGGGTTATCAACTAGTAGTATTATTAATAAAATTGCAAAACAATAGGTGGTGCCTTTTTAACCGTGAATACAATCAATGAATATAATATGATTAGACAATCTGGACTGTTTGACGAAAATTGGTATCTACAAACTTATAAGGACGTTGCAAATGCCAAAATAGATCCTTTGTACCACTTTATGCGAGCAGGTGGATTTGAAGGCAGATATCCAAGTCTAAAGTTTAATATTACGCAATATATTGAAATAATGAAGGGAAATATACCTAATTGGTTAAACCCATTAGTTCATTATTTAATTACACAAAAAATGCCATACGATATAATGAATTTAGAATTTATGGAGAAAAAAATAAATAAAATTAGATATCGTAACAGAATGGGACAATCTTTATTTGAAGATAAGTTAAAGAGTGTTTTAAAGGCTAGATACGGAATTAATATTTTGAAATCACCTGTACTACATAGTTCTGAAATTAAAAATATTGTAATATTTAAACTTGACCATATTGGAGATTTCCAAATAAGTTTGGAAGCGATACAACGACTGAAAACAATACTGCCGCAAAGTAACTTACATCTTGTTTGTGGGCCATGGATAAAGGGGCTAGCTGAAAAAACAAAATTATTTACAACAGTTACGACTTTTGATTTTTTTGATGAAAAGCAATCAAGACCAGAACTAAATCCGTTTACAGTTGATATCGAGAATATTAAGCGAATCCTAGAACCTTTAAAAGCTGATATAGCGGTGGACCTTCGATATAATCCAGAAACACGATTTTTATTACCTTTAACAGATGCGCCCATAACTATCGGATATGAATCACACTACTATATTCCAGATATATGTTTGCCTGTTGATTCGATCCCATTAAAGTTAGGAAGAACACATAATGCAACATACTTAAACCGACTTATTTCGGAAATTCCGATCGTTAACATACCTATTAAAAAAATTAAGGGCAAGGCAATTGGAATACACGCAGGAACAAGTCAAAAGTCAAAAACCTGGCCTCATATGAAGGAATTAGCTGAATTGCTAATTGAAAGTGGTTATTTAGTATATCAATATGGTCCAAGTGGGGATGTTCTACTTTCAGATAAAGTTGTTAATAGAATTGGTGATATTGAACTGGACTCATATGCAGAAGTGGTTTCGGATGAATGTAAATTATATATTGGTCAGGATACTGGAACTACCCATTTGGTAGCAGCTACAGGTTTAACTACTATCGGTATATATGGTGGTTTTGTAGACCCTTATGAATGGATGCCTAGATCGCCAAATTCTTATGTGTTGTACAATGATATAGAATGTGCCCCATGTTATAATCCAAAATGTAAGTGGGGAGATGTTAGATGTTTAGGGGAACTAATGCACGAAGGGGCATATTATTTTATTAGTAATTTATTTAAAAATTAGGCATGTTCTTTCATGAATAATCAAAATTAGGCTTGAATATTACTGATTAACTTTTGAGGGGTGATGGTATGAACTTATTACCAAAGAAAAATGCATTTGTTCTATTATCAACTGATGTTGGAAGTATGATTGTAAATAAAAATGATTATTGGAGAAACAATGATGGCATATACGGCGTAGGGCACCAACTATTCGAAACTAGTATGTACGATAATGACGAAATTAATTTAGGATATAAAATTCTTCAATTGTATAGTCAGATTAGGGGGAGTGGGATAGTCGCAATAGACTGTGGAGCAAATATAGGAGTTAATACAATTTCATGGGGTAGATTTATGATGGGTTGGGGTTCCTTATATGCGTTTGAAGCTCAGGAAAGGATTTTCTATGCTCTTGCCGGTAATGTTGCATTAAATAATTTATTTAATGTAAAGGTAACATGGGCAGCTGTCTCGGACTCTCCTGGTATTCTTGAAATACCGATTATTAATTATTTGCAACCGTCTAGTTTCGGAAGTGTTGAGATTGAGAAATTGAAGGTTACTGAAGATATTGGCCAGCAACTTAATTACGAAAGTGGAAGAGGTCAAATAATTCCCAAAACAAGTGTTGACTCTATGGGATTTAGTAGATTAGATTTCTTAAAAATAGATGTTGAAGGAATGGAGTTAAAAGTATTAAATGGGGCTCGAAATACAATCATGAACTTCAAACCGTGTATTTTTATAGAAAAAATAAAAAATAATCAGGATGAGTTATTTAAGTATTTGGTTGATTTGGATTATATACCACATGACTTCGGAAACAATTATGTTTGTTTTCACTCGGAGGAAGACGAATGGATTATTAAAAAATTAAATAATAAGTGAGTATTTTTATAATTAAATTCATAAAATCAAACTTACATCTAATATTGGCTTTGATATTAGTATGAGAATAGAGGTTTTAAAATTGGATCAAGAGGAAATATTATTATCAATTTGTATACCTACTTATAACAGATCAGCCTATTTAAAAGAATTGGTTGATAGTATTTCTGTTTCAATAGTTGGATATGAAGATATGACTGAAGTTGTTATCTCTGATAATTGTAGTACTGATAATACACGGGAATTGATTGAAAATTTAAGACAAAAATATAACTGGATTAGTTACCATGTGAATAATGAAAACTTAGGAATTTCAAAGAACTTTTATATAGTTGCATCTATGGCAAAGGGTGAATATATATGGATCATTGGGGATGATGATAAAATTGAACCCAGGGCAATTAATAATATAGTCAATTTAATTAAAGACAATTATGACTTGATTCATTGCAATAATTCAATATGGAATAAAGAAATGAATCAAATACATAGTATATCTGGGTATTCAAGAATTGCGAGAGATATGATTTTTAGAACAAAAAACGATTTCCTGGAAACATTCGGCGTATTAGTTGGATACATATCAACAGTAATAATAAAAAGAAATATATTTTTAAAAGCTGACTATAAAACTAGATCTAAATTCTTTGATACTTTTTTTCCTAATGTGTTTTCAATTTATTATGGGCTCGCAAATACTACTAAAATTATATATATTACAGACCCCATTGTAATGAATAGATCAGGAAATGTTAGATTTAGCAGAACTGAGAGTGAGCACATTTTTGTAGAGGGGATTTCGTCAATCTTCCGGGAATTATTGAATTATGGATATTCTGAAAATGCTGTGAAATCAGCAATGAAGCAAGTATACATAGAATATATTATTAGTCCAAAATCATTAAATATTCACCCGAGTAAATTATTAACAAATCCAGAATCAAGACTTTGCTTCAAAACGATAGAAGATAACGACTTTGTAAGAGCGTTAAAATATTTGAAGATTTATGAAGAAATTAATGATAATTCACTTCCATATTTGTGGGACATGGATAGGCTAGGCGGAAAATTCTCCTTGTTATTTTTAGGTGAAGTATGGTTGAAACTAGGGGACAAGATTACAGCTTCAGAATATTATTATCGTGCATTTTCTGAAGATGAAAGAATATCAGATGATATTATTAAATTTGCTATTGCAAAATATTTTAATAATCCCAAAGAATTATACAACAAGATAGAAACTAAAATAAAGGATCCAACTTCTTATGAAAATTATGTATATTATTACTGTTTAAACGAATTTGAAAATGCAAACTTAGTTATAAATCGATTTTTGGATATATATATAGATTCTCCTATTGTGGGAAAATCTAAAATTATAATGGCAAAAATGATTTTACATAGGATTAAAGGAATTAGAGAAATGATAGAGTACTTAAATGCATATCCAACAAGCGATAATATTTTTATGTTTGGATTATATTTGTTAGATATAGGGAACATAAAAGAGGGAGCTAAAATATTAAGTAATTTCTCAAATGGGATATATCTATTGAGAGTTCTTGCTTCAGTTAATAGTAGTGATGGGATATTTCAGTTTGATATTATGCCCCTTATTTATGAATTGTTAGCAATGAACACAAAGAATATTTTAATTAAATTATTGCCGTACGCATATAACAGAGAAAAGATTATTAATATAATTGAATTTACCCCTATGGAGAATATTCTTTATATGGTTGATTGGAAAGGAGAAACAAATGATGAATGCATATTTAATTCAAGAAAAATGATGGCAATAGGAAATAATGAAAGAGCACTGGATTGGTTAAGATCGTCTAGAAGATTTTATCTTACTGTAAGACAAATAATTTTAGAAATTGAACTATCATTAAAATACAATAATTTTAAGCTTGCTGTTAAAATGCTTGAATTTGGTTTGATTATTTATCCGGACTCCGTTTCCTTGCAAAGGTTAAGTGAAGGAATATATCGAGATAATTACTCATTGCACTATATGGAAGAGACAGAAATGTATAAATATATAGATGTTTTTATTGAATTTATAACGAGTTGGGATTTGAAATCATTAGAAATTAAAAGAACTTATATTGACTATTTAATAAGCTATACTCATCATATACAAAAAAAATATACTGATTTAATTCCAGCTGTGACTGTTAAAAATATTATTGTTATTTTGGCAGAGTTGTTTTTTTGTGATTATAATTTTGAAAATCACTGTTTTGAGTTGGTTGCCTATGTGGAACATCTGAATGAAACTGTATATTTTTATGTTTAAAATAACCTTACTTTATATGAGGTGAGAAAATGTATGTTGTAATATTAGCTGGTGGATATGGATCACGTATTTCTGAGGAAACAAATATTAAACCTAAACCAATGATTGAAATAGGAGAATACCCTATTCTATGGCACATTATGAAAATATATAGCTATTATGGGTTTAATGATTTTATCATTTGCCTTGGATATAAAGGTTATTTAATTAAAGAGTATTTTTATAATTATTTTTTGCATCATTGCGATGTTACTTTTGATATTAAAACTCAAAGAATTGAAATTCATCAAAATAAATCAGAATCATGGCGAGTGACATTGGTTGATACAGGGCAACAAACAATGACAGGAGGAAGGATCAAAAAAATTAAAAATTATATTGGTAATGAAGCTTTCATGCTAACGTATGGAGATGGATTGGCTGATATAAATATCAATCAATTACTTGAATTTCATTATTCTCTTGGAAAGATAGCTACTGTTACAGCAGTTCAACCATTGGGTAGATTTGGTGCTCTGCAGTTTGAAGATGATGCAACTATAAAATCATTTCAGGAAAAACCTGATGGGGATGGAGCTTGGATAAATGGTGGTTTTTTTGTGCTAGAGCCAGAGGTATTTGACTATATTGCAGGTGATTCCACAGTTTTTGAACAAGAGCCATTACAAAAACTTTCTTTAGAGGGGGAACTAAATGCTTTTAAACACAAAGGTTTTTGGCAACCAATGGATACTTTACGTGAAAAGAATTTACTCGAAGAATTATGGAATACTGGTAAAGCTCCGTGGAAAATTTGGGAAATACAATGAAGAGTCAAAGTGGATTATTGAGTGAATTTTATTTTGGAAAGCGAGTTTTTATAACAGGTCATACAGGATTCAAAGGAGCATGGATGAGCCTATGGCTTCGTCTTATGGGCGCTGAGGTAATGGGGTATGCTTTGGATCCTATTACAACCCCAAATCTATTCCAGTTACTTGATCTTAAACATGAAATAGGTCACCAAATTGGAGATATACGCGACTTCGAACGTTTGAAATCAACAATGATCAACTTTCAACCTGATATTGTTTTTCATTTAGCAGCTCAGCCGATTGTTAGAATGTCTTATAATGAAACGAGAATGACCTATGAAACTAATGTGATGGGAACAGTCAATATACTTGAATCTACGAGATTTTTGCCTAATACGCGGGTTGTAATCAATGTTACGAGTGACAAATGCTATGAGAATCAAGAATGGGACTATGCTTATCGTGAGAATGATCCTTTGGGGGGATTTGATCCTTATAGTTCGAGCAAAAGTTGTTCAGAGATTGTGACGGCGGCGTATCGTCATTCATTTTTCACTATAAGTGACAGCCCTCTAATTGCAACTGCCCGAGCAGGGAATGTGATTGGCGGAGGAGATTGGGCACTAGACCGCATTATCCCTGATATTGTGCGTTCTTTGTCAATCAATACACCTATAGTGATCAGAAATCCTAATGCAATTAGACCGTGGCAACATGTGTTAGAGCCATTATCCGGATATTTGTGGCTTGCATATCGCCTATGGACTGGGGGGCATGGATTTGATGAGGCTTGGAACTTTGGGCCATCTTCACAAAGTAATCTTCCTGTTAAAAAATTAGTTGAATATGCTATTCAAGCATGGGGAACTGGAAATTGGAAAGAAGAAGAATCTAATGTGAACCCTATTTATGAAGCTAAATATTTAAAATTAGATTGCAGTAAAACAATTAATTTACTTAATTGGGAGCCGGTATATGATGTTCAAACATCTATAGAACGTTCTGTCCATTGGTACAAGGATTTTTATCACACATCAAAAGATATGAAGGATAGGACAATAAAGGATATTGAAAATTATATTATTGAAGCTAAAAGGAAAAGAATTTCATGGGCTGCAGAGAAGTGAGGGGAGCTTATTGAACAAGGGTAAGCAAATGGAATTACGTCAGGAAATTCTTCAAAAAGTACAGGCATACTATAATGAAAGTTTTGAGGAATCGTCTGAATTTATTCCCGGAATGACTCCGGTTCCATATGCTGGTCGTGTTTTTGATTCAAATGAGATGACGAATCTAGTCGATTCTGCTTTGGATTTTTGGTTAACTTTTGGTAGATATTCTAAAGAATTTGAAAAGAGATTTTCAGAGTTTCTTGGGGTAAAATATTGTTTTCTGGTTAATTCTGGTTCGTCTGCCAATCTTTTAGCTTTTATGGCTTTGACTTCGGACCAATTAGGTGATCGAAAGATAAATCGGGGAGATGAGGTGATCACGGTAGCAGCTGGATTCCCAACGACTGTTGCTCCAATTATTCAATACGGAGCGGTTCCAGTGTTTGTTGATGTGGATTTGAAGACGGCTAATATTGATGTGACACAATTAGAAGAGGCATGGAGTGAGCGGACAAAAGCAGTTATGCTAGCACATACCTTGGGGAATCCTTTTAATTTAGATGCTGTGAAGTCATTTTGTGAACAACATGGACTGTGGTTGATTGAAGATAATTGTGACGCACTTGGGTCTACTTACGGAGGGCATTACACTGGTACGTTTGGAGATATTGGAACAAGTAGTTTCTATCCTCCCCATCATATGACAATGGGGGAAGGCGGTGCCGTTTATACAAATAATGTAAAGCTTTCGAGAGTTATTCTATCGTTACGCGATTGGGGACGTGATTGTTTTTGTCAATCAGGTCGAGATAATACATGTGGCCATCGGTTTGATAGAAAGTATGGGGAACTGCCTGAAGGATATGATCATAAATATGTTTATTCGCATTTTGGATACAACTTGAAAGTTACCGATATGCAGGCGGCAATTGGTTGTGCACAGTTAGATAAATTGCCATATTTTATTGCGGCAAGAAAAAGAAACTGGCAATATTATCGACATAATTTGACAAAATTTGAGGATGTTTTTATTTTACCTGAGGCGACTGAGTTTTCTGATCCCAGTTGGTTTGGATTCATGTTAACTTTACGTCCGGGAGCTTTTTTTTCTCGTAAGCATATTGTTGAATATCTTGAGTCGCATGGTGTTCAAACTCGGATGCTTTTTGCTGGAAATTTGATTCGACAACCCTGTTTTAACGAAATTAGACAATTAGATCAAGGTTACAGGGTTGTCAATGAATTAACAAATACAGATTTGATCATGCAAAATAGTTTTTGGTTGGGGGTCTATCCAGGGATGACAGAAGTAAAATTAAACTATGTTATTTATTTAATTGAAAGATATATAGAAAAATGAAAATACTTTTAACGGGAGGTACTGGATTTTTAGGTAGTCATCTTGCCGAAAAATGGGTTGCTCTAGGTTACGATATTATTCTATTAGTTAGGACTAAATCTAATTTTCAACGGATTGAAAGAATTATGGACCAAGTTTCCTTGTACAACATGGATCTTGTCGCTATTGAGAAGCCGTTCATGGATCACCCTAATATTGATGTGGTGTTTCATACAGCGACGAATTACGGTCGTAAGGATGGAGGTTGGTATGGAGTTTTCGAAACCAACTTAGAATATTCTATATCATTGCTAAATACAGCAATAGCATTCAATATAGATGTCTTTTTTAACACTGACACTGTATTATATGAAACTATTAACTATTATTCTCTATCAAAAAAGCAGTTTACAGAATGGGGGAAGATGCTAGCGGGTAATAATTTGGTTCGGTTTATAAACTTAAAGTTGCAGCATATATATGGCCCAGGAGATGATATTACAAAATTTACTACATATATTATAGAAAGCTGTATGCGTAATGACCAAAAATTATTATTGACGCCAGGGAATCAAAAACGTGATTTTATTTACGTGGACGATGTCGTAGATGCGTTTCAGGTATTACTAGGCATATATAAATTGTTACCAAAATCATATCACACTTATGAAATTGGTACTGGTGTTCCTGTTTCGATACATGATTTCGTGAATATTGTAAAATATTTATCTGGTAGTACGATTGAATTACAATTTGGTGCCTTACCATATAGAGAAAATGAACAGATGTTAATTGTTGCTGACAATTCTAAGTTGAGAGAATTGGGTTGGACGCCGAAAGTATTAATTAATGACGGTATAATTAAGATATTGAAAGGTAGATAAGGTTATGAAGTTGTTAATTACTGGTGGATGTGGTTTTTTGGGGAGTAATTTAGCTCACGCTGCTTTAGGTGAAGATAATAGTGTAATTATATTTGATAATTTAAGTAGAGCAGGTGCAATTGACAATTTAAATTGGTTAAGAAATAAGGGAGATTTTCAATTCATCCATGGTGATATTAGAAATTATAGAGATATCGTTGAGTGTATTCGATTGAATCAACCTGATGTGATTTTTCATTTGGCCGGTCAAGTAGCCATGACTACTTCTATTATTAATCCACTACTTGATTTCGAGGTTAATACTGTAGGGACACTAAATTTATTAGAAGCTGTTCGAAATAACTCAGCAGAATCAATTGTAATTTACTCCTCAACTAATAAGGTTTATGGTGACCTTCAACAGTATACGTATGAAGAAAGATCTACTAGATATATTTGTATAGAAAAACCAAATGGATTTAATGAATCAACTCCTCTTAATTTTCATTCTCCCTATGGTTGTTCTAAGGGATCTGCTGATCAATATATGTTAGATTATGCTAGAATATTTGGTTTGCGAACGATAGTATTTAGACATTCCTCTATGTTTGGTAGTCGGCAATTTGCTACTTATGATCAAGGATGGATAGGTTGGTTTTGTCAAAAAGCAGTGGAAAAACATAAGGGTTTAACCCATCAACCTTTTACAATATCAGGTGATGGAAAGCAAGTTAGGGATGTATTATACGCTGAGGATATGGTGGATTTGTATATGAATGCAATAAAATACTCTGATAAAGCCATTGGCAATGCTTTTAATATTGGGGGAGGTTTGGAGAATAGTTTGTCTGTTCTTGAACTACTTGATATTTTGCAACAAGAACTTAATGAAACTCTAGAATATAATAATTTACCTTTTCGTATAAGTGATCAAAAAGTGTTTATAGCTGATATTGAGAAGGCCAAGAGGGTAATAAAATGGGAACCGAAGATTAAAGCTTTAGATGGAATCTTAAGAATGGTTAGATGGGAAGTGGAGAATTTCATAAATAATTAATGTATATTAAAACTCATCTTTGACAGTTTAATTGTGGAAAACTCGGCCTTTAGGACCCGGAACCGCGCTGCTGCGCGGTTTTCTGTTGATAAGTCCTGTTTTGAGCTCGAAAATGTAGGTCAAAAATTATTTGGATGGTGGATAACTTTATGGTTGATATATTTATATTTTTGTACTATATTCGTAGGTAATAATAGTTGTGGTGGTGAGCCCTGTGTTCGCACAAATTGTATCCACAAAACGCCCCGATGGTCGCACCTACAGGTACATGCATATTGTTGAATCCTACCGCGAGGGAAAGGCAGTTAAAAAGCGCCGGATTGCCAGCCTTGGTAACGTTGATGGCTACTCTGAGGAAGAAATTCAACAGTTTATTCGCACTCTGGAATCGCTCCTACAAAACCGTGCCTCTGGTTCGATCGAAGACTTCGACCCGAAGTCGACCCTCTCTTTCGGCGTTCCCTACGTGGTTCAATTTTTGTGGGACCAGTTGGGGTTAACCAAAGCTGTACAAAACGAATTGAAAGATCGCCAGGTCACATTTGATGTGGCCCGCTATGTGAAGGCGATGGTCTGTAACCGTTTGATGAACCCTTCCAGCAAGCTGGACCTGTTCCACACCATTGAAGACATGTATCTGCCAGAGTCAGGTGATGAACCGTGGCAGCTCCAACATTTTTACCGTGCCTTGGATCACCTCATGGACATGAAGCCACCGCTTGAGAAGCTCATCTACCAGCGACTCACGGACCTTCTGAGCTTTCGCCTGTCGCTGGTACTCTATGACCTAACCAGTACACATCTCAGTGGCCACCACTGTCCGATTGGCGAACACGGATACTCCCGAACCCACCGGCCAGACCTAGAGCAGGTTGAACTCGGCCTACTTGTCACACCGGACGGCCTACCAATCACTCATGAAGTCTTTGCAGGAAACACACCGGACAAGAAGACCGTCAAAGAGATTCTAGAACGTTTGAAGCAAGACTTCTTGGTAGAACAGTGTGTCTTCGTCGGGGACCGTGGCATGGTCACCAAAAAGAACACCGAGCTATTGGCAGAACTCCAATATCCCTTTATTGTCGGCTACCACAAACGTGGTCGTGTGGTCAGCGACACCTTGTTAACAACGTACAATGACCTCTCAGTCTATACCGAACTGCGTGGTAACCTCAGCTACCTCGAGGTGCCCGCATCTGCTGTAGAGGACGATGAAAAAGGGCAAGATGCCCGCTATATTCTCTGCCACAACCCACTCAAGGCAAAGACAGACGAAGCCTTCCGTGTGTCCGCGTTAGAGGAAGCAGAACAAGCCCTGGTCGAATACGGGACGTGGTGGGAGAAACCTCACCGCGGTCGGAAAACAAACACACAGTCCGTGATGCTCAAGGTCAGCGACATCCTCACGAAAAAAGGTGTACAAGCGTTCATTGAAGTGGAGTTCAACGACGAGAAGCTCTCCTACAAACGTAACGAGGGGGCCCTAGCCAAGGAAGCGCTCCGGGACGGAAAGTTTGTGATTAAAACCAACACCAATCTACCAGCCGAACAGGTTGTCACCTCCTACAAAACATTGATGAACGTGGAACGGGCGTTTCGCGAGATTAAGAACTTCCTCGATGTTGGCCCGGTTTACCACTGGAATGAGAAGCGTGTTCGTGGCCACATCTTCGTCTGTGTACTGGCATATCTGTTCGAGCAAGAGGTCCAAGTGATGTACCGCCACTGGTGGGAACAGCGTGAGCGCGAAGTTCAGCAGATGGACAACGCTGCAGAGCGTGAGCAACAACTGGAGGAACTGGGCGCGCGCTGGTACACCGGCGAACGAATCATGAAGGAACTAAACCGATGGCACGTAATGAAGACTGAATTCATTGGGAAAGAGTTTCTGAGCGTGCCACCTGCGCCCCGGGACCTGCGTGAGGTGCTCAAGGCACTGAACATTCCACTTCCTGCGAAAGCCATCCATCTGCGTCAGACGTCGTCCGGCACGCTCGTTTAGTCTGAATTCACATCCGGAGGCCCCAACCAGTTTGGGGCTCTTTGCGTTGAAGGGCAAAATACTACCTACAATCCCTTACTGGGCCTAGGGCACTGTCAAAGATGAGTTAAAAAATAATTTATTAAATATAATCTATCAATTTGATATATTCAAATCGTTTAATATTGAATCAGCAATCTTTTTGTATGATAATTTGACGTTATTTTCACTATGCCCTGATTCAATTTCCCATAACTTAAACCATTTTAACCATTCATAAAATCCTTGAAAAACTGCAATATTACTTGTCAATTCAACCGGCACGTCAATAACTGAAGAATTCTTTAATTTCAAAGATAGTAAATATAGAGATTCCTTTGCTTGTTTTGATAAAGAATATGAGTTATTTTTTTCTAATAGTTTAGTGGTCTCGAAATTTGTATATCGATTTATTTTATCTATAAACTGACTTGAACTAAAATAAGCAAAATGGATAATACTATAATTCATTGGATTGGCAGATAAATTGATAGTTGACAACCTATTTCCATCGATAATCTTAGGGTGAGTATGCACATGATCATCCCATGATATTGAATTTCTCTTATAAAATCTATATTGAAAATCTGGCCAATGTTCTGGCCCAGACATCCAATGCCCCAGTATGTAATTCATCCTAGGTATGGCTACTACATCACACATATCATTAAGAGCTACATTTCTAAGAAAATCTGCTAAAGAGCTTTTAATCATCTCGTCTGCATCTAATGTAATTATCCAATCTCCATTACATGCCATACGACCTAATTCTCTTACTGGGTCAGCATAACCCATATCATTTACATTAATTATTCTACACCCATAGCTTTTAGCAATATCTATAGTTTTATCAGTAGAGTTCATGTCTACAACAATTATTTCGTCAACCCATTTGATCAAGGATAAAATTGCATTTTTAATATTATATTCTTCATCTTTAGTATGAATTAAACCGGATATAATCATTTTCAACACCCCTGTTATTGCTGGATGGATTTTAATATAACTTAAAACAAATTAACGATTAAATTAAGTTGTTTTAATAAAATATAATTTATTCGGAGCTACTCCTGCTTGTTTATACCATTTAGGTAATTCTGTAACAAGCCTTGTGGGTCCAGGCCAACTAGGAACATCGTCAAATACGATTATTCCATTGGGGGCTAGAAAAGGGCTCCAAAATTCAAAATCTCGCTTTACATCCTCGTATTGATGTGAGGCATCTATATGCAACAATCCTATACTTTTGGATCTTGGCCAACTTTTTGAGATATCAACTGTATCACCAACTAAAGGAACTATTATATTTTCAAGAGAATTGTCCTTTACATTTTGTTGAAATTCCTCGAATAGCTGATTTTGATTATATTGTTTCAAGAGGTCACTATGTGCGCCTTCTCCAGGAGTTCCCTGCCATGTATCAACTGCATAAACTTTACCGGGTTCCTTTTTATCTTTTATTCCATATCCTAACCAGATTGTTGATCTACCCTTCCAAGAACCTAATTCTACTATATTAAGATTTGGTGAATAAAATCGTACAAGCTGATACAATGTTGCGCCTGCCTGATCTTCAGTCCATCCTTGTATAGCTTGTACTTTCTTCTGAATATATTGTAATCGAACTTGCAATTCATTAGGCTCATTACTATTCATAAATAATCTCTCCCTTATATTAAAACCCATAATCAAATTATACAAAAATAATACCTTGGATCCACATATTTGTAACATACTTCGCGATCTCCACATTCTCGTACTTCCCGCCTTCCTGATACCATCGATACGCCCAGTTGCAGGAGCCGAGTATAGTGAGCGCAGCGATACGTGGATCGCCTGACTTGAATTCGCCACTTTTCATTCCTTCTTCAATGATTTGCGACCAGAGGTTGAGGTAATGATCAGTGGCTTTTTTGATGAGTTCATGCGGGTCGTCGCTTAGTGAAAAAGATTCACGAAGCAAAATAGTCGTCATCGGGATGTTGTCGGTGACACGGGTGAAGTGCATGAGGATCGCTTGTTCCAGCTTTTCCTTTGCGGAGATGTCCTTTTTGACGATGCGCTCGAGTTCGCGAACGAAGCCGGAAATGGACTCGCTCGTGATCCGCTCCAAAAGCTCTTCTTTGCTGGAAATATAGTGATACAGGCTGCCTTTTTGCAACCCTACATAATCGGCAATGTCTTGCATGGAAGTGGCGTGGTAGCCTTTTTTATTAAAAAGCTGAACGGCGGCCTCCGCGATCTCGTGATATTTTGAATTTTCCATGGGACATGCCTCCTTGAACTCTGTGAAGAATATCACTTTACTATTTTAGCGAAGAAAAAGCTGATTTGCACGTCATTTGCGTGGAATTGACCGATATAAGTGCTTGCGCTAGCATTAGTGTACACTAAAATCAGACGATTCGTGGAGAAGATGGGAGCGACTTCTTGTGAAAAGACGGGGAGAACTTTGGATATTTGATATGGATGGCACATTGTTTGAAGCGACGAGTATTGCAGAAGAGACGTTTGTGCGCACGTTTTCGAGGCTTCGGCAAGCTGGGGTTCAGATGCCTGATGACATCAAACGGGAAACGATTCAAAAAACCTATGGCTATACGCACGATAAGATTTGGCCCACGCTTTTTGAACGGGAAGTTACCGAGGAAGAGCGGGAACTGGCGGATCGTGTCATTCTCGAAGAGGAAGTGGCGTTGCTAATAGAGGGGAAGGGCCGACTTTATCCTGGTGTGGTTGATACGCTCAAAATTCTTCATGAGGAGGGCGCCAAGTTAGCGGTGGCGAGTAATGGCCAACAGGGCTATATCGAGACGATTGTAGAAGTAAACGGCATGAGGGATTGGTTTGCGGGGCTTTACAGCGCGAGCGGGTATCAGGTGACGACGAAAATTGACCTGGTGCAAATTCTACTTCGCGAGATTCCACACGAAGTGGCCGTGATGGTGGGGGATCGGACGAGCGATGTGGAGGCTGGTTATTACAATGGCCTCATGACCATTGGATGCACGTATGGATTTGGCGGCGATGCGGAGATTGAGAAGGCGAATGTAAAGGTTGACGATTTGCGGGAGATAGTGAAGGTTCGGCTGGCTCAACCTTAGTGGTTGCGGGCGGCGAGATGGGTGAAGGATTTGAAAAATGCCATCGAATTGAAATGTGGATTGCAATTGAAACCTTTGCGTATAAATATATAATTGAATTTGAAATTGAATATGGCGGTGATCAGGGAAATGATGGGTATCGCATATGTGACAGGGAAATACCAACTTACTGTTCCAAAAGAAATTAGAGAAGCCCTACACTTGGAAGGTGGAGATAGAATCCTTTTTCAAATCAATAAAGATGGCGAAACGAAGATCCGAGTGCTAAAAAATGTTTCGGTAGATGATTTGGCAGGTTCTTTGGGAAGAAGTGCAAATAAGCCTGTCGATTATATTCCTGTTGAATCGGCAAGGCAAAAAGTAGCTGAAGAACTGGCAGAAAAAATCAATTCAAAAATCACCTTCAGTAAGGGGAAAAAGCAGGAGAATTGAAAAATGAGGAATGTGTATTTAGATACCAACGTCATTCTACGCTTTCTTTTAGGTGATCATCCTGAGTTGTCACCGAAGGCAAAATCCATATTTAAGTTGGCTGAACAAAATGAAATTCGCTTGTTGATTGAACCTGTCATTTTAGCGGAATGCTGTTATGTGCTTGGCGGTAAATTATATGCAGACAAGTTCCCTTCAAAACAAGCCATTGCGGAAACACTCACGAAGCTGCTTTTTCTTACAGGGGTGAATTCGACGGACCAAATGTTGTTGACTGAGGTTTTAGAAGTCTACGGTGAATTTGAGATCGATTTTGCAGATGCATATCTTGCTGTAATTGCCCGAAAACAATCTGACCTGATCGCAATGTTCGATCGTGATTTTCAACAATTGGAGGTAGAGACCTATGTGTTGGGCGATGGATGATTTTAGAAAAGTGTCTTCACACCACTCCATCAGGTTTACCAGCAGAGTCTCTAGCCGGGGGCAAGTGGTGGTACCCAAGGAATTGCGAAAAGAGTTGGGAATTGAGGAAGGGGACCAACTTATTTTTTTCTTGGATGATCAAGGGGATATGCATCTTGAATTGGAAAAAAGAAAATCTATCACCCAGGTATTTGGTACATTGCAGTCCGATAAACCTTTTCAATCGGTAGAAGATCTTCGGAAAAATGTTTATCGAAGCAAAGCTGTCGAAGAACTGGGAAATGAGGATGCGACCATTCAGTAAACATCGTCACATGGGACAAGCATTTTCAAAGGCTTGACATTCGTCATAATCGCCCCGGTAACTGGTAGATCGAAATAAATCAGCGGGAAATCGTACAATATTTTGGGAAAGTAATTTACTTTTTTGGGCAACGTGGATATAATAAACCCAGAAGGTCAAAGATAGTCAAAGTCAGATTTTATACAGAAGATACTCAGCCAAGACGACGACAGTTGAGGAAATGAGGTGGTGAACGAGACGTGAAGAGCACAGCGGATCTCATTGAGCGGTATTTGATGGAGCAGTTGAAAGACAGTCCGAACGGCGCAATCGATGTGCAACGAAATGAACTCGCTGAAATGTTTTCCTGCGTTCCATCACAAATTAACTACGTGATCGCCACCAGGTTTACTTTAGAAAGAGGCTATATTGTAGAGTCCAAGCGTGGTGGCGGAGGGTTCATCCGCATTCGGCAATTGGGACTTGAGTACCTACGCGAGGTGGAGGAGCTTCTAAGAATTGTCGGCGATCAAATCGCCCAGCGCGAAGCGGAGGGGCTTGTCTGGCGCCTGCATCAAAATGAACTTTTGACGACAAGAGAATCGTTTTTGATTCGGGCCGCGATTTCAAGAGATGTACTGCTATTGCCGCTTCCAGAGCGGGATATCCTACGCGCAAGGATTCTCACCGCGATGCTTGCGGAAGTGTTCGCGAATCCGGATGCAGAAGGGTAGCAAAAGCAGCTAAAACAGCAAATGCAGCAAAATTGGTAATCAAAACAAGCGCGATGAGCGCTGGCAATGTTTCAAAGTGTGAATCAACTTAGTGAATGAACCGGCAACCGAACGAATTTGCTTGCCGAAGGAGGTATCGCGATGCTGTGTGAACGCTGTGGGAAAAATGACGCCACCGTGCACTACACAGAGATCGTGCAGGGGCAAAAAACTGTGTATCACCTCTGCGAAAGTTGTGCCCGCGAAAAGGGCGAAGAAACCTACAAGGCGATGGCTGGCGCTTTTGCGTTCAACCAACTCTGGTCGGGGCTTCTCAATTTTGATAATTCACTGCCTCAAGTGGCCAATTCGCCTGAACCTGCGTGTGAAACGTGTGGGATGACGTTCAGCCAGTTTACCAAAATTGGACGCTTTGGCTGTCCGGATTGCTATGAGACATTTGCCGCTCGTTTGGAGCCGCTTTTGAAGCGAATCCAGAGCTCTGATCATCACACGGGTAAAGTTCCGAAGCGTCAAGGTGGGTCTATCAGTGTCAAGCGGGAACTAGGCAAACTCAAACAGGAAATGCAACTGAGCATCATGGAAGAGCGTTTTGAAGAGGCGGCAAGACTTCGCGACCGCATTCGTTACCTTGAACAACAACTCGGGTCACAGGAGTAAGGGGGCGAGAATCGTGAACAATTATTTGAGTCAAGCCAGCAGTAAATGGCTTCGTGAAGATGGCCCCGAGTCGGATATCGTGATCAGCAGCCGCATCAGACTGGCGAGAAATATTTCCGATAGGCCATTTACCACCCTTGCGACCGATATCAATCAGGCGCAGGTGCTAAACGCTATGCAGGGGGCGATTCAAACCCCTGAACTGGCGAAGATGGGGCCGTTTGATATGCTTTTTATGCGCGAATTAAATGACGTAGGTAAACAGGTTCTCGTCGAAAAGCACCTGATCAGCCCGGCGCTCAAAGAATCTCACAATGCCGCGGTGGTGATCCGGCCTGACGAGGAAATCAGCATCATGGTGAACGAAGAGGACCACCTTCGCATCCAGTGTATGCTCCCTGGCAACCAACTCGATAAAGCGTATGAACTCGCTGATCAAATCGACGATGCGCTTGAGTCTAATATGGATTACGCATTTGATGAGGAAAAAGGCTACTTGACCGCCTGCCCGACGAATGTAGGCACCGGGCTTCGCGCCTCGCTGATGATGCATTTGCCGGCGCTGGTATTGACCGGACAGATCAACCGTATTTTAACTGCCGTGACACAGGTTGGGCTTGCGGTGCGCGGGATCTACGGCGAAGGTAGCGATGCGCTGGGGAATTTATTTCAAATCTCCAATCAGGTGACGCTTGGCCATAGCGAACAGGACATCATCGGCAACCTGGAAGGTGTGGCGCTGCAAATCATTGAGCACGAGCGGGCGGCCCGCCAATACTTAATGCGCGAAAGCAAGGAGACAATTGAAGACCGGATTTGCAGGTCGTTCGGCATTCTTGCCTACGCGCGCCAAATGGATTCAAAAGAAGCCATGCAACGGCTCTCCGATGTGCGCCTTGGCATCGACCTAGGCATTATCAAAGGCGTGTCGGCAGGCATCTTAAAAGAATTGATGGTAGCGACGCAACCTGGATTTTTGCAGCAGCAGTATGGGTCGGAAATGAATCCCGGGCTTCGCGATGTGAAGCGGGCGGCATTGATCCGTGAACGGCTGCGTATGGATGAAGCCAATAATTGATGAATGTGAGGGATGAACATGTTATTTAACCGGTTTACAGAACGCGCGCAAAAAGTGCTGACACTGGCGCATGAAGAAGCGGTGCGCTTAGGGCACCCAGGAGTAGGAACGGAACATATTTTGCTGGGCCTTGTGAAAGAAGGCGAGGGCATTGCCGCAAAGGCACTCCTAAGCCTTGGCCTTACGGGTGACAAGATTCAGATGGAAGTGGAAAAAATCATTGGACGCGGTAACGGCGGTCCTGCAGCCACCACTTATACGCCTCGTGCAAAAAAAGTGATTGAACTCTCGATGGACGAGGCCAGAAAACTAGGCCACAACTACATTGGCACGGAGCATATTTTGCTTGGTCTGATTCGCGAAGGCGAAGGCGTGGCGGCAAGAGTGCTTGGAAACCTCGGCGTCAGCCTCAACAAAGCTCGTCAGCAGGTCATGCAGCTTCTAGGTGGCAGTGAAGGCGGAGAAGCGAGTTCAGATAGCTCACAATCGGCAAATACGCCTACACTAGACAGCCTGGCAAGGGACTTGACGGTGCTTGCACGCGACTCGAAGCTCGATCCGGTGATCGGGCGCAGCAAGGAAATTGAGCGCGTGATCCAGGTGCTTTCAAGGCGTACGAAAAATAACCCGGTGCTCATCGGCGAGCCTGGTGTTGGCAAGACGGCGATTGCAGAGGGCCTTGCGCAGCGCATTGTGGCCAACGAAATCCCGGAAACCCTTCGCAACAAGCGCGTGATGGTACTTGACATGGGCACGGTGGTGGCAGGTACGAAGTACCGCGGTGAATTCGAGGATCGTCTGAAAAAAATCATGGATGAGATCCGTAACGCGGGCAACGTGATCCTTTTTATCGATGAACTCCATACGCTGATTGGCGCAGGTGGTGCGGAAGGCGCAATTGACGCGTCCAATATCCTAAAACCAGCCCTTGCGCGCGGAGAACTGCAGTGTATTGGCGCGACCACGCTTGACGAATATCGCAAGCACATTGAAAAAGATGCGGCGCTTGAGCGGCGTTTTCAACCTGTGAAAGTGGATGAGCCCACGGCAGAAGAGGCAGTGCAGATCCTCTTGGGACTTCGCGATCGCTACGAGGCGCATCACCGCGTGCACATCACGGACGATGCGGTAAAAGCGGCAGTGACACTCTCTGATCGCTATATCTCCGATCGCTTCCTGCCGGATAAGGCAATTGACCTGATTGACGAGGCCGCATCGAAAGTGCGCCTGCGCACATATACGGCTCCTCCGAACTTGAAGGAACTCGAAACTCGTCTCGAAGAGATTCGCTCAGAGAAAGATTCGGCGATTCAGGGGCAGGAGTTTGAACTTGCGGCATCCCTTCGCGACCAGGAGCAAAAGCTTCGCGATGAGCTCGAACATCGTCGCCTCGAATGGCAGCAACGTCAGGATTCGCACGATGTGTCGGTGACGGATGAGGACATCGCGGACATCGTGTCCAGTTGGACGGGAGTGCCAGTTAAAAAGCTGGCGGAAACGGAGAGCGAGCGTCTCCTCAACCTCGAAGCGGTGCTACATGAGCGTGTGATTGGCCAAAACGAAGCGGTCGAGTCGGTCTCCCGCGCTATTCGCAGGGCTCGCGCAGGACTGAAAGATCCGAAGCGACCGATTGGTTCGTTTATTTTCCTTGGGCCAACAGGGGTAGGGAAAACAGAACTGGCCCGTGCGCTCGCAGAAGCGATGTTTGGCGATGAGGATGCGATGATTCGCGTTGATATGTCGGAATACATGGAGCGCCATGCGACAGCAAGGCTCGTTGGATCGCCTCCGGGATATGTCGGCTATGAAGAAGGCGGCCAGTTGACGGAGAAAGTCCGGCGTAAACCGTATTCAGTCGTGCTACTTGACGAAGTGGAAAAAGCGCACCCGGAAGTCTTCAACATCCTTTTGCAGGTGCTTGATGATGGCCGCCTGACAGACGGCAAGGGTCGCACAGTTGATTTTCGCAACACGGTCATCATCATGACCTCGAACGTTGGGGCGCAGACGATCAAAAAAGGTGGTTCCCTCGGCTTCACGGCTAGTAAAGACGGTGGGTACCAAGACATGAAAGATCGCGTGATGGAAGAGTTGAAGCACACCTTCAGGCCGGAATTTTTGAACCGCGTGGACGACTTGATTGTGTTCCATGAGTTGTCAGAAGGGGAAATTGAGAAGATTGTAACGCTGCTTGCGAACGATCTAGCTAAACGCCTTAACGAATACGGGCTTACCTTTGAATTGACGGCAGAAGCGAAACTCTACCTTGCAAAAGAAGGGTACGATCCACAATATGGCGCACGGCCACTCAAGCGGGCGATGCAACGGCATATTGAGGATAAATTATCTGAGTCGCTATTAAGTGGCACGGTCAGCAAAGGTGACATGGTCAAGATCGACATTGATCCGGATGGCGGACTCAAGGTGGAGAGACTTGGAAAAGCTGCAGTGAATTCGTAACAGAATTTTATGAATGACAAAGGAGAGGCGATCATACATAAAGGTGTGATCGTTTCTCCTTTTGTTTGTGGTGATTTTTTTGCCACTCGGGTATAGTGGACTCGTATGAAAAAGGGAAAAATCAACTATGCATGTACGGAATGCGGTGCCGAAAGCGTAAAGTGGATGGGCCGCTGCCCCGCGTGTGGCGCGTGGGGCACCATGGTGGAGCAAATGATCGCGCCAGCCTCCTCGCAAAATTCAGGTTGGTCGCAGGATGGACAAAAGAATCAGCCGCAAGCGGTCCCTGATATCGAGATGACGGAGGTTGAGCGCTTTAGTAGTGGCAGTCAGGAACTGGACCGCGTGTTGGGAGGAGGCATTATCCCAGGGGCGCTTTTCCTAGTGGGCGGCGATCCCGGCATTGGCAAGTCGACGCTGCTGCTTCAAACGGCACACAAGGTGGCCGAAGCAGGCAGGCGAGTGCTTTATGTGACGGGGGAAGAGTCGCCGCAACAGGTGAAGATGCGCGCAGCGAGGATTGGCACGCTGAGTGATCGTCTTTTTGTGCTATCTGAAACAGACCTTGGCCAACTTGAGCACCACGTTCGGGCGGTCAAACCAGGCTTTTTGGTAATTGATTCGATTCAGACGATGTTCCGTCCGGAACTCGCCTCGGCACCAGGCAGTCCTCAGCAAGTGCGGGAGTGCACACTGCTCTTGTTGCGTCTGGCCAAAAACGAACAAATCGCTACCTGTATTGTGGGGCACGTCACGAAAGACGGGAGCCTTGCCGGACCTCGGCTGCTCGAGCATATGGTGGATGCGGTTCTCTATTTCGAGGGCGATCGCCATCATCGTTATCGGGTATTGCGGACGGTGAAAAACCGCTTTGGCTCGACAAGTGAACTCGGTGTATTTGATATGCAAGGCATGGGGCTGGTCGATGTGCTGAGCCCATCGGAGCTTTTTTTGTCGGAGCGATCGAGTGGGGCTTCGGGGTCTATTGTCGTGGCGAGCATGGAAGGATCGCGTCCGGTACTTGCCGAGGTGCAGGCGCTCGTTACGCCAACGGCGTATGGCAATCCAAGGCGTACTGCGTCCGGGATCGATTATCAGCGGGTGACGTTGCTCATGGCGGTGCTGGAAAAGCGAATCGGGCTTTATCTTCAAAACCACGATGCGTACGTCAATGTGGCAGGTGGGATCCGCGTCGAGGAGCCGGCAATTGATCTTGGGCTGGCGCTTAGCATTGCTTCGAGTTTTCGCGATGTGCCGATCCCGATGGGGATCGTAGCGGTAGGCGAAGTGGGGCTGACCGGTGAGGTCCGCGCAGTGACTCGTCTTGATCAGCGCATCCAGGAAGCGAAGAAGCTGGGATTCACTAAAATGGTCGCGCCACTTGGCAATGTGGAGAGAATGAAGGACAGTGTTTCGGGTATTGAACTGGTAGGCGTCAGGACACTGGACGAAGCGATTCGCTTGGTGGTAGGGGGAAAATAAGTCGTGCGCGAAGTGGATGAAGCAAAGCGCGAAACGATGATGATGAAAATGCTGCGCATGGTCGCACCAGGGACGCCTATTCGCGAAGGGGTCGATAATGTGCTTCGGGCGAAGACGGGCGGTCTGATTGTCATTGGGTATGACGATGAACTGGCACCGATAGTGGATGGTGGGTTTTCCATCGATTGCGACTTTACGCCTGCTGGATTGTATGAGCTTGCGAAAATGGACGGAGCCATCATTTTAAGTGAGGATGCAAAAAGAATTCTTTTTGCCAATACGCAACTCAACCCTGATCCTGCGATTCCCACGAGCGAAACAGGGACTAGGCATCGCACGGCGGAGCGGGTGGCGATTCAGACGGGACGACTCGTTGTGTGCGTGTCGCAGCGGCGCAACGTGATCACAATTTATCAAGGAGATATCCGTTATTCATTAAAAGAAATCAGCGTGATCATCACCAAGGCAAACCAGGCGATTCAGACGCTCGAGCGGTATAAATCCGTGCTCGATGCAGCGCTCTCGAGTTTATCGGCGATCGAGATGGAAGAGATGGTGTCCTTGCAGGACGTAACCAATGTGCTCCAGCGCTTTGAGATGGTGATGCGCATCAAGTCTGAAATCAAGCGCTACATCACGGAACTGGGGTCAGAAGGAAGGCTCATTGCCATGCAACTCGATGAACTCGTGACTCGAGTGGATGAGGAAGCGTATTTGCTCGTGAAGGATTACACAGCGGAAGGTAATGATCTGACGCCGCACCAAATCATTTCGGCGCTTCATGGGCTGAATTCCGATGATCTCTTAAATACGGCGGTGATCACGCGAATTCTTGGCTATCCCATCAACGGAAATTTGGCGGAAACCGGCGCTTCCTCAAGAGGGTATCGCATTTTGCATAAAATTCCGCGGTTGCCACAACCGATTATTGAGAATTTGACTGGGGAATTTAGCACGTTGAGTAAAATCGTCGCAGCGTCTGTCGAAGAGCTGGATGATGTAGAGGGAATCGGGGCAATTCGCGCCAGGGCGATCAAAGACGGACTACGTCGCATGCAAGAGCAGGTATTTTTAGAGCGCAATCTTTAGATTATCCAATCTTGCAAGACTGGGAGGAAACTATGCGAAAAATCTGGGCCAATTTACTGACTGCCGGCAATTTATTGGTGGGTGTGGTGGCACTGTTTTTAGCTGTGCAAGGAAATTTTCAGCTTGCTGCGTTATTAGTGATTATAGGCATGGTGGTAGATGGACTAGACGGTACGGTCGCACGAGTGCTTGGCACCCAAAGTGATTTTGGCCGCGAACTGGATTCGCTTTCGGATTTAGTAATATTTGGCGTGACGCCGGCACTGATCCTGTATATTTCGGACCTGCGTACAATGGGATGGGTGGGGATGACCATTGCAGCGGTATTTCCACTCGCTGGAGCATTGCGTCTCGCGAGGTTTAATACCCAGAGAGGGCACACGAATTACTTTATTGGCCTGCCTACCACGGCGGCAGGCGGTATCCTTGCTGCATTCACTCTCTATCATGGTTTGTTGCCTGGAATGGTGACGCCCATTTTGTCGATTGTTCTCAGTTATTTGATGATTAGCAAAGCCCGCTATCCTAATTTTAAGAAATTGGGAATTCCTAAGGCCACGTTTGTCATCATTCCGGTGCTTGCGATCAGTGTGATTCCCTTTTTTATCATGGATAAACAGGCGGTGGCGGAAGGGATATTCCTCCTCCTTGCCATCTACGGTACGTACGGGTTTTTACACGATGCGAGAGCCGCCTGGCGCAGGGTGGAGAAGGTGCGGCGAGTCATGTCCAAACAGGATTGAAGAAATAATTAAGAATGGAAATTAAAATTGACCCTTTATTTCATGCATGTTAAGCTGGACTTGGACGCATTTGGGTTTTAAATGCAGTCAAAATAGTCGATAATGAGGATAGGAGGTGAGAATGTGGTCAGATTAATTTTACAAATTTTCTTCTTAGCTATCGGTGTAACGCTTGGCGGAGCCTATGGGGAACGTTTACTAGCACTCATTCATATTCCTAATTTTACCTGGGAAAACGTGTTGACAGCAGTATTAGGCGGGCTTATTGCACTTTTCATTGGGACATTTGTTTTGGGGCCTTTTATGCGGTGGTTTCGCTGGCTTGAAGAACGGTTGATCCACACGCCACTGGTTGATCTTCTTTCCGGCGTGGTAGGTATGATACTTGGTCTAGTGGTCGCTTTTTTTATCACGCCGGCGCTTCGGTATATTCCAGTAGTAGGCGTATTGATTCAGTTTTTTGCGTCTATTTTACTTGCGTATTTGGGGTTTAGCATCTTTTTTTCCAGACGTGAGGAGATCCTTTCCCTCATTCCTTCAATGAGACGCGGTGCTCGCGGCGAGCGCTCTGGTAAGGGTCAGCCCAATACCCCCACTCAACGAATGGGGGAAGCGAAATTGCTTGATACGAGTGTCATTATCGACGGACGGATTGCGGACATCGTCGAGACTGGATTTTTGGATGGCACCATTGTCATCCCCTCATTTGTGCTCGAAGAATTGCAACACATCGCGGATAGTTCCGATGTTTTAAAACGCAACCGCGGACGTCGAGGACTTGATATCCTGAATCGCATCCAAAAGGAACTGAAGGTCAAGGTTCAGGTGATGGAGATCGATTTCGAGGAAATCAGCGAAGTGGATAGTAAACTTGTCAAATTAGCCAAGCAAATGAACGGCAAAGTCGTGACGAACGATTACAATTTGAACAAGGTTTGCGAGTTGCAGGGCGTCTCTGTTCTGAATATCAACGACTTGGCCAACGCGGTGAAGCCCGTGGTGTTGCCAGGGGAAGAAATCTCCGTGCAAGTGATCAAGGACGGCAAGGAGTACAATCAAGGCATTGGCTACCTAGATGACGGCACGATGATCGTCATCGAAGGCGGTAGGGAATTTATCGGGACACGACTTGATGTACTCGTAACGAGTGTGCTTCAAACCTCAGCTGGGCGGATGATTTTTGCCAAACCGAAGATGCTGGAGCGCGCGTTGTAATTCTTTTTGCGGTACTGTGCGTTTGGGAGAGGAAGAGAGTAATTGACGGGAGACAACCGGCTGGCACAACTGGATGTATTGGTGATGGCAGCGGGAACAGGCAGTCGGATGGGGATGGCGGAGCGAAAGCAGTGGCTGACGCTCTGCGGGTCCCCTTTATTTATCTATACACTAAAAAAGCTTATCGCGTTCGGCGCGGATTCGTTATATGTCGTTGTGTACCCTGATGATGTCGCACGGGTCGAAGAGGCGCTGCGAACGGCGGGGCTCGCACACGTTCATGTGGTGCCAGGCGGCGAAACGAGGCAAGATTCAGTGCGATTTGGCTTGACAAAAACCAGCCGCGAATTTGTGGCCGTGCATGACGGAGCGAGGCCTTTTCTGGAAAAAGCAGACTTTTTGCGCGTGGTGGATCTCGCGATGGAATGTGGTGCGGCCACGATCGGCGCTCCCGTCAGGGATACGTTGAAGCGAGTCGGCGCTGATCGCCGCATTGAGGCCAATGTGGAACGTGAGGGTCTTTTTGCCGTCTACACGCCGCAAGTATTTCGCCGCGATTGGCTCGTGGAGGCACACCAACAGGCGCTTGCAGATGGATTCGTAGGAACGGATGATACGGTACTGCTCGAGCGAATGGGACGAGCGGTGCAAATCGCTACTGGATCAGCCTGGAACATCAAGATTACGCAACAGGAAGACTTGAAGTGGATTCGGGTATGGGAGATGGGAAATTGCGAGTCGGATTAGGATTTGACGTTCACCGCTTTGATGCGGGGAAAAAAATGATACTCGGCGGCGTGGAAATCCCCTCTGATGTGGGGCTGCTCGGCCATTCCGATGCGGATGTGCTGATTCACGCGCTAATGGACGCGCTCCTTGGGGCGCTGGCGCTAGGTGACATTGGCGATCATTTTCCTGACACGGATGACTCGTTCCGGGGGATCTCAAGCGTGCTTTTGCTTCGTGAAGTGGTGGCGCTTATCCGACAAGAAGGGTACCGGGTCGTCAACGTGGACGTAATGGTGATGGCAGAAAAGCCAAAACTTGCCCCTTATAAGAGCGACATGGTACACTTGCTGGCGCGTGAACTTGGTGTGACGGTAAAAGACGTCAGCATCAAGGCGACGACCATGGAGAAAATGGGTTTTATCGGGCGTCAAGAAGGAATCGCCGTGCAGGCGGTGGCACTGCTTGAGCCTGTGACAGAGTGAGGGTGATCGTATGACAGTTAGATTGCGTTATGCGCCAAGTCCCACGGGGCACCTGCACATAGGTGGCGCAAGGACTGCGCTATTCAATTATTTATATGCCAAACACATGGGTGGCGACTTTATCCTTCGCATCGAAGATACAGATCTTGAGCGCAACATCGACCGGGCGGCGGATGAATTTGCAAAAAATCTTGGCTGGCTCGGTATCGTTTGGGATGAAGGGCCAGATGTGGGCGGAAAGTTCGGGCCGTACATATCCACAGAGCGGCTTTCCATTTACGAACATTACGTCGAAGTCTTAAAAGAAAAAGGTCTGGCGTACCATTGCTACTGCTCCGAAGAGGAAATCGCCGCAGAACGGGACGCTGCCATGGCCAAAGGGGAAGTGCCACGCTATTCCGGGCATTGTCGCCACTTGACGGCAACACAAATCAGTGAGTACGAGGCGATGGGCAGGAAGCCTGTGGTGCGGTTTTTGGCGGCGAATGATCAAGAACTTCGCTTTCATGACCTGATCCGTGGGGAACTGGTGTTTGAGCCAAGCGGTCTTGGTGGCGACTTTGTCATCGTCAAGTCAAACGGCATCCCCACCTACAATTTTGCCTGCACGATCGACGACCATCTGATGGAAATCACGCATGTCGTGCGCGGCGAAGAGCATATTTCCAATACGCCCCGCCAACTGCTTTTGTATCAGGCGCTTGGCTGGGAACCGCCGCACTTTGGCCATGTGTCGCTGATTTTAGGGCCCAATGGCAAAAAACTCAGTAAGCGCGACGAGTCGATCGTCCAGTTTGTGGAGCAGTACCGCGACATGGGGTATTTGCCCGAGGCACTCTTTAACTATTTGGCGCTGCTCGGCTGGTCTCCGGGAGGCGAACAGGAGTTTTTCAATAAAGACGAGTTGATTGCCGCCTTTACGCTTGATCGAGTGCACAAAAGCGGTGCGTTTTTTGATGCGGCGCGTCTGTCCTGGATGAACAGTCACTATTTGAAACAACAGGATGCGGCAAATTTATTGCCGCTCGTCCAACCGCTTTTAACTGATGACCAGGTGCAAGGCTTGTCTAATGAATGGCTGACGGAATGGATTTCACTTTATCAAGAAAAAATAAGCCAACTGGACGAGTTACCGCAAATGGGGGCTTCCTTCTTTGTCGAAATTCCGAAGCTTGACGAAGAAGCGAATTCGATGTTAAATCAGGAGACGGCGCAACAAGTGGTGAAATCTTTCCACGAACAGGTAAAGAACACCGCGCTGTGGACTGAGGAACATATCAAGCCCATTTTCAAAACAGTACAGTCTGAGACAGGCAAAAAAGGCAAAGACCTCTTTATGCCAATTCGTGCGGCAGTGATGGGATCGTTACATGGCCCTGATTTGCATCGTTCGCTGATTTTGCTTGGGCAAGCGCGTGTGCTGACAAGACTTGAGTCTGTGATAAAATAAGAATAAACATAACGAAATAGTTGATCAATCGAACGCTAGGAAGAGTATGCGGTCATTGCCCCTACAGAGAGTCCTCTCTGTCTTGCGACAGGCTGGGAATGGGGATAGCGGCAATCCGCAGAATGCCCCTGGCGCGAGCGGGAAGAACCAGAGGCGACATGTGTTTCTGTAGTAAAACCCGACGGTGGCCCGTTAACGCCAGTAAAAGTGTGCGCATGTGCTGCATTTGGCTTTTGGCACGATGACGCAAAACAGAGTGGAACCGCGGGAATACCGTCTCTGAGTGGGCTCAGAGCGGTTTTTTTATGGATAAAAGGAGGGTTGCAGGATGTTTCGACGAATTCGCGAAGACATCGCCTTTGTCAAGGAAATGGACCCGGCGGCGCGTTCTAGTTTTGAGATTTTTTTGACCTATTCTGGATTGCATGCGGTGTGGTTTTATCGGATATCCCACTTTTTTTACCTGATCAAGTGGTTCACTTTGGCGAGGATCATTTCACAGTTTGCGAGGTTTATCACGGGGATTGAGATTCACCCTGGCGCGAAGATCGGGCGATGTCTTTTTATCGATCACGGCTCTGGCGTGGTGATTGGGGAGACGGCGATCGTCGGCGATTACGTAGTGCTGTATCAGGGCGTCACACTCGGCGGTACGGGCAAGGAAAAAGGCAAGCGCCATCCCACACTAGGCAATCACGTGCTCGTTGCGACAGGCGCGAAGGTGCTCGGGTCGCTGACGGTGGGTGATTATGCGAAGGTGGGGGCAGGGTCGATTGTGCTTCATCCTGTGCCACCAAATTCGACAGTAGTCGGCATTCCTGCTAGGGTCGTGGTGCAAGACGGAAAGCGAGTCGAAGACGATTTGAATCAGACTGACCTGCCTGATGTGATCGGCGAAGAATGCAGGCAGTTGGAAGACCGCGTGGAAGAATTGGAGCAGCGGTTGGCTGAAATGGAAGAGTTGCTTCGAAAGACTAAGGAAGGTGAACAATTTGGCCATTCGGTTGTATAACTCATTGACGGGGAAAAAAGAGACACTCGAGACGATTGAACCCGGGGTCGTCAAAATGTATTCGTGCGGCCCCACAGTCTATAATTTTTTTCACATCGGCAATGCAAGGGCATTTGTGACCTTTGACATGATCCGGCGCTACCTAAAGTATCGCGGGTATGAAGTGAAGTTTGTGCAGAACTTTACGGACGTCGACGATAAGCTTATTAATAAGGCAAATGAACTGAAAACCACGGTGGAAGCGGTGGCGAATCGGTTTATCGAAGAGTATTTCATCGATGCGAAAACGATCGGCATCGAGGAGGCGGATGTGCACCCGCGTGTGACGGGAACGATGGAGGAGATTATTGCCTTCATTGATGGACTGGTTCAGACAGGTTACGCCTATGTGGCGGGCGGCGATGTGCTCTTTGAGACGCCAAAGTTCAAAGAATACGGGAAACTATCGAAGCAATCGCTCGATGAACTCCTCTCCGGCAGTCGCGTGGAAGTCTCCGATTACAAACGCCATGCGACTGATTTCGTGCTCTGGAAAGCCGCCAAGCCGGGCGAGCCGTGGTGGGATAGCCCATGGGGCAAAGGCAGACCGGGTTGGCACATCGAGTGCTCGGCGATGATTCATAAGCACCTAGGTGATCACATTGACATACATGGCGGTGGGCACGATCTGATTTTTCCCCACCACGAAAACGAGATTGCCCAGAGTGAATCGCTGCTTGGTGAGCCGCTTGCCAGGTATTTCATGCATAATGGGTATATTAATATCAACAACGAGAAAATGTCGAAGTCCCTTGGCAACAGCATCAATGTGCGGGATTTAGCGAAAAAATACGACCCCAGGGCGCTACGACTGTTCCTTATTTCAGCTCAATACCGGAATCCCATCAACTTTTCGGATGATGTGATGCAACAAATGATGGCGGCCATGCAACGGATCGACGCGAGCTATGAGCATGTGGTGCTACGACTGAAATCGCCTTACTTGCCGGAGGGTGAAGCGATTGATTTGTCTGATTTTGAAAACCGACTGGTCGAAGCGATGGACGATGACTTTAACTCCGCGATCGCCACTGGGGTACTTTTTGACTTAGTGCGAGAGATCAATCTCTACCTGCGCTCAGATGAGATCACCAGAAAGGGACTCCTCTCCTATAAGGAAAAACTGGACTCGTGGCTTGAACTATACGGACTCGAACAGCAGGAGAGGGCATCGGATAAAGAAGAGATTGAGCGACTCGTGGCAGAGCGGACACAGGCTCGACTAGCTAGAAACTTTGCGAAAAGCGATGAGATCAGGGATGAACTCATAAAAATGGGCGTACACGTCGAGGATACGGCGCAAGGCACCCGGTGGTGGCGGGATTAGGATGCTGAGTGAAGAAGAGGCTTATCTGCTGTCTCCGCTCATCCTCGCCTATATTGGCGATGCGGTGTGGGAAATGGAAGTGAGGACACGCCTCGTGCTTGGCGGCGAGCGCAAGATGCGCAAGCTGCATCAATTGGCGGTGAGTCAGGTGCGCGCGGAAAACCAAGCGGATCGATTATATGCGATCGTGGAGACGCTCTCGGAGCGAGAGCAGTTGATCGTGAAGCGTGGGCGCAACGCCAAGTCTGGCTCGACAAGGCACCACGCGAAGGTGACGGACTACCGGGCGAGCACGGGCGTCGAGGCGCTGCTTGGGTATCTGTACTTGAGCGGTAAGACGGAGAGGCTACAAGAAGTGTTAGAGCAACTTTATTTTACTAAGGAGGAAAACAAGTGAACAACCGTCAGCAATCCACATTTGGCCGAAGAGGTCAAAGTTCAGGTGCGAGAGATCAAAGCACAGGCACCAGAGGTCAAAGCTCGGGGTATAAAGGACAAGCTGCAGGTTCAAAAGGCCGGGATTTTTCAAGCGCAACGAGCGCAAGAAGTGACGAAAGAGGCAGTGAAGGAAGGGGTAGGCGTTCTTTTCCGGCGCGCGGAAAGTCAAATGGGGGTAGGCCTGATCGCGAGCAAGGCGGAAGGCGTGACACTCGCCGCGATGGACGTGGTGGCGCGAAACGGGAAGAACGTGCAGAGGCCGCGCCAATGGAGTACATCGTAGGGCGCAGGGCAATCCTTGAGGCAATAAAAAGCAATCGTCCGATTAATAAGGTGCTCGTGCAGGATGGCCTCATCAATAGTTCTCTGGGAGACATCATTGCGCAGGTGAAGGCGCAGGGCGCGTTTGTGCAAACGGTGTCCAGGGCCAAGCTGGATGAACTCTCCAACAAGGCGACACACCAGGGGCTCCTCGCATACATTGCGGCCAAAGAATACGTGGAACTAAGCGATATCATCGCTCGTTCAAAGGCGAAAAAAAATGCCCCTATATTGCTGCTTGACGGGATTGTCGATCCGATGAACTTTGGTGCCATCCTGAGATCCGCAGACGGTGCTGGTGCGGCTGGTGTGATAATTCCTAAGCGCAGGGCAGTTCCGCTCACAGGCACTGTAGCGAAAGCATCTGCTGGCGCGATAGAGCATGTCCCTGTGGCGAGGGTGGCAAACCTTAGTCAGGCGATCGCTGAGCTTAAAGAGCACGGCTATTGGGTCGTGGGGGCAGATGCAAGTGCGAAGGAAAACTACTGGCAAATGGATCTCACTGGGCCCATTGTCTTTGTGATTGGCAGTGAAGGAAGTGGGATGGGCCGATTGGTGGCGGAACATTGTGACTTTTTGGTCAAGCTGCCGATGCGGGGCGAATTAAATTCTTTGAATGCAGGGGTGGCAGCTGCCGTTCTCCTATACGATGCTGTTCGACAAAAGAGCAACTAATTTCGGAAACTTTTGGTATGAAAACGATTTCTGGATTGACCCTGCTGGAAGTAATCTTGTATACTGTCAATACTGATTGCTAGATAGACTCTCCGGGGGGATAGGCGTGGTGGTGGAACTTTCGCCCACATTTGGACGAAATCTAGAAGATATCCCGGATGAAGATTTGGTAGAGTTTGTGCGGGTTGGTGACGGTGAAGCGCTTGAATTTTTGATTCACAAATACAAGAGCTTCGTCAGAGGCAAGGCGCGTTCCTATTTTTTGATTGGTGCAGATCGCGAAGACATCGTACAGGAAGGTATGATCGGCCTCTATAAAGCCATACGTGATTACCGGGACGACAAGTTGGCCTCTTTTAAGGCGTTTGCGGAGCTTTGCATCACACGTCAAATTATTACAGCCATTAAAACAGCAACGAGGCAAAAGCATGTGCCGCTGAATTCCTATATATCGCTGGACAAGCCTATTTATGATGAGGATTCGGATCGCACGCTGATGGACGTCATTGGCGGAGTGAGAGTGGCGGATCCGGAAGAATTAATCATCCACCAAGAAGAATTTTCAGACATTGAGTACAAGATGGGCGAGTTACTCAGTGAACTGGAGCGCAATGTGCTCATGCTTTATCTAGACGGGAGATCTTATCAAGAGATCGCCGTTGATTTGAGTCGCCATGTGAAGTCGATAGACAACGCATTGCAGCGCGTGAAACGAAAGCTGGAGAAGTATTTGGAAGACCGTCTAGCATAGACTGGACGGTTTTTTGGTTAAGGGAAGGCAAACTGGTCTAAACTAGTGAATCAGTAGAATCAGATTGACTTTACAAACATTCCTATGATAAAGTATTCGGGGAATTTTTCGATTGCGGGAGGAGGTGTTCCGCATGCGTGTGACTATCACCATGGCTTGTACGGAATGCAAACAGCGAAACTATACATCCGTTAAAAACAAGAAAAACAATCCCGACCGTGTTGAATTTAAGAAATTCTGTCGGTATTGTAACACTCATACCATTCACCGCGAAACCCGCTAACGGTTTCATGATTCAGCGGCGAGTCAGGGAGGTGCAAGGGTAGTGAATGATTCCTCCGAGCACGTGAGTGAAAGGACCTCGGTTAACGGGTCCGTTTTTACGTATTTTCGGGAAGTATTCGCGGAAATGAGAAAAGTGCGCTGGCCAAGGCGCAAAGAACTGGTGGCAGACACGTTGACAGTCGTTGGTCTTTCCGTGGTGTTGTTTCTCTTGACCTACGGTTTCGATGTGCTCGTGACGCGCGGGTTACAGGCAATTGGCATCGCCAATGGGTGAGATTATATCAGGAGGTGCGGGTGCATACCCGCAGACAATGGATAATCAACTGGAAAAGCACTGGTACGTGGTACACACGTATTCTGGGTATGAGAACAAAGTCAAAGACAATTTGGAGCGCCGAGTGGCATCCATGGACATGTCCGACAAGATCTTCCGAGTGCTCGTGCCGACCGAGGAAGAAATCGAGGTCAAGAACGGCAAGCGCCGCCCGGTGAAGCGTAAGGTTTTCCCTGGGTATGTGCTGGTGGAAATGATTATGACGGACGATTCATGGTATGTGGTGAGAAATACACCTGGCGTAACCGGATTTGTCGGTTCAAGTGGTGCGGGCTCTAAACCAATTCCCCTTCATTCTAGCGAAGTGATGTCGATCATGCGGCATATGGGTGAAGAGGAGGTTAAGATGCGCTTTAACTTCGAACTGAAAGAACCAGTTCGGATTATTGCGGGTCCGTTTGCTGACTTTGTCGGTACCATTGACGAAATTGATCAGGAGAAGCAGAAAGTGCGGGTGCTCGTCTCCATGTTTGGACGGGATACCCCTGTAGAGCTTGATTTTGATCAGATCGAGAAACTATAATACAAATTGCTGTATGCAATGGCTACGATGTGTTCATTGGCTCGTAGTGGGAGGTCGTGGGGTGCCCTGCGCCCGTCATACCACATTTTGAAGAAAGAGAGGTGTGTCCAGTGGCAAAGAGAATCATGAAACTCGTCAAACTCCAGGTTCAGGGAGGCAAAGCCACTCCGGCACCACCGATTGGTCCGGCTTTGGGTCAAGCGGGTGTTAACATCATGCAATTTTGTAAGGAGTTCAACGCAAGGACGGCGGATCAAGCGGGTACTATTATCCCGGTTGTGATCACGGTTTATGAAGACCGCTCGTTCACGTTTGAACTGAAAACCCCTCCGGCTTCAGTCCTGCTCAAAAAAGCAATCGGGATCGAATCGGGATCAGGAGAACCAAATAAGAAAAAAGTGGGCAAGATTTCGCGTGATAAGGTTCGCGAAATCGCAGAAACGAAAATGGTCGACCTCAATGCGGCTACTGTCGAGGCAGCGATGCGCATGATCGAGGGCACGGCACGCTCGATGGGTATCACCGTTGTCGAGTAAGGGTCGGGTGTGGCCTTTACACGTGGGAGAAGCGGCAAGCACAGCATATCGCTTCGCAGACCACCAATAAGGAGGATTGTACATGGCTGGCAAGAAGTACATGGATGCGGTAAAGCTCGTTGAAAAAGACAAGCTGTACGATCCAGCAGAGGCGTTTGAGTTGTTGAAAAAAACAGCCACCGTCAAGTTTGATGCGACAGTGGAAGTGGCGTTCCGATTGGGACTAGACCCGCGTAAAAACGATCAGCAGATCCGCGGCGCGGTAGTACTTCCAAACGGAACAGGGCGTTCTGTCCGTCTCGTCGTTTTTGCAAAGGGCGACAAGGCAAAGGAAGCGGAACAAGCCGGTGCAGATGTAGTTGGTGACGAAGATTTGGTCAGCCGTATTGCAGGCGGTTGGTTGGAATTTGATGCCGCAGTCGCAACGCCTGACATGATGGCGAGCGTTGGTAAACTCGGTCGCGTACTGGGACCACGCGGTTTAATGCCCAATCCTAAAACCGGAACGGTTACGTTTGACGTGAAGCGTGCGGTGGAAGAAGTCAAAGCTGGTAAAGTGGAATACCGATTGGATAAAGGCGCCAATGTGCATGCAGTGCTTGGTAAAGTCTCATTCCCTACGGAAAAATTACTAGAAAACTTCAACACGGTGCTGGATGCATTGCAAAAGGCAAAACCTGCAGCAGCAAAAGGACAATATGTCCGTGGTGTGAGTATTAGCAGCACGATGGGACCTGGCATTTCGCTCAACGTCCAATAATGGAACTGATTGATTAGGCTTGCAACCTGGCAGGCGCTTTGATAAACTGCATAACGTATGTCTGACTGTAGACAGCAGGTGCCGTTTGACGGCTTAATCCTGATGAGCCTGCCGAGGTCGAGGACACTGAACGGGTGTAATCGAAATGTACTTAATTTCGCGTGATTGCCTTTCGGATCGGTCTTCGTCTTCGGCGGAGGCCGATTGATTTTTGTAAGGGGGTGTACCAATGGGTGTGCGTGAAGAAAAAGCGGCTTTAGTGGAAGAAGTAGCGGGGAAACTCAGCCAAAGCAAAAGCGCGATTGTCACCGACTACCGCGGTCTCACCGTGGCGGAAGTGACTGAACTGCGTAAACAACTGCGCGAAGCGGGTATCGAATACCGCGTGCTGAAAAATACGCTGACACGTCTTGCTACCGCAAAGTCGAACGTCTCTGAACTCGACGAATTCCTGAAAGGGCCAACTGCGATTGCGTTTGGTATTGAGGATGCAGTCAAACCAGCGAAGATCCTCAATGATTTCGCGGTGAAAGCGAAAGCGCTCGAGATCAAGGGTGGCATTGTAGAAGGAAAACTCGTGGATGCGGAAGGCATTAAAGAACTTGCCAATCTGCCATCGCGCGAAGGGCTCCTTTCCATGTTGCTTAGCGTCTTGCAAGCTCCGCTTCGCAACTTGGCTTACGCGACGAAACAGATCGCAGAACAAAAAGAAGCGGGTAGCGCTTCGTAATCGATTAGAATGGGAGGTTATTAATAATGACAAAAGAAGAATTTATTGAAGCCATTAAAGGCATGACTGTACTGGAACTGAATGATTTGGTGAAAGCCATCGAGGAAGAGTTTGGTGTTACAGCCGCAGCTCCCGTAGCCATCATGGGTGGCGGCGCGGGCGCGGGCGCAGCCGAAGAAGTGGAACAAACCGAATTTGACGTGGTGCTGACTAGCGCTGGTGCTTCCAAAATCAACGTCATCAAAGTGGTTCGCGAAATCACCGGTCTCGGCTTGAAAGAAGCCAAAGAACTCGTTGACAACGTTCCGAAACCGTTAAAAGAAAAAGTCAGCAAAGAAGATGCCGAAGGCATCAAAGCGAAAATCGCAGAAGCTGGCGGCGAAGTGGAAATTAAGTAGTTAAATGGTGACAAACTTCGGGGAGGTGGCTCAAGTGGGCCCCTCCCTTTTGTGACGGTGATAAGCAATGAACGAACACTACTACAGCAAAGCGCCAACCAGTCTTTCTGAGCCAAGCTCCTTTCATGCTCACCTCCGTGGAAACGAACTTTTGTTCCAAACGGATCATGGTGTGTTTAGCCGGAAAGAAGTAGACGAGGGGTCAAGACTCCTAGTGGAGAGCATCCCTGCGCAGAGTGGTGGGATGCTGCTTGATCTCGGTTGCGGATATGGGGCGGTGGGCATTGGGCTGGCGGTTTCCATGTCCGATTTATTCGTGTGGATGGTCGATATCAATGCGAGAGCCGTCGAGCTTGCACGTCATAATGCTAAATTGAACCATGTGGACACCCGGATGCAAATATTACAAAGTGATGGATGTAGTGTGCTCCCGAACGATCTTCGATTTGATGCAATCGCACTGAATCCTCCGATTCGCGCGGGTAAGTCGGTGGTCTTTGACCTTTATGAGGAAGCCAAGAGTCGCTTGCGGGAAAATGGCGTCCTCTATGTGGTGATACAGAAAAAGCAAGGTGCCGCATCCAGTGAAAAGCGGTTAGCAGAACTGGGATTTGATGTGCTGCTAATGGCAAGAGACAAAGGCTATCGAGTGTATGCTTGTAAAAAAAAGAATAGTTTCGATTGACGTTCCATTCTTTGCGTGTTATTGTAATAAAATGCGAAAGATTAATTTGGGGGTATAGGCTCCACGGATGAATATTTCGCCTTTCATATGGCAATAAAAGGATATTGTGTGTTATTTTTAGAGGAGAAATGAGCTCTAAGTGGGTTCGTTTGTCTTCGTTTTCTTTTTGGATAGGCAGCGATATGGTATGAGGGGTGACCGATTTGCAGGGACACGTGGAAAGGTATGGCCGCAGAGTTCGCCGAACGTACTCCCGCGTTTCAGAAGTACTGGAATTACCGAATTTGATTGAAATTCAGCAAAAATCCTACGAATGGTTTTTGCAGGAAGGCTTGCGCGAACTGTTTGCCGACATTTCGCCGATTCAGGACTTTACTGGTAATTTGGTGCTTGAATTCATTGATTACAGTTTGGGTGAACCCAAATACGATGTCGATGAATCCAAGGAACGGGATGTTACTTTTGCTGCGCCGCTTCGAGTGAAGGTGCGCCTGATCAACAAGGACACTGGAGAAGTCAAGGAACAGGAAGTATTTATGGGCGACTTCCCGCTCATGACGGAGACAGGAACATTTATCATCAATGGAGCAGAGCGCGTAATCGTCAGCCAGTTGGTGCGTTCTCCTAGTGTTTACTTTAACACGAAGATCGATAAAAATGGCAAGCAAACTTTTAGTGCCACTGTCATTCCGAATCGCGGCGCATGGCTCGAACTGGAGACTGACGCCAAGGATATCATCTATGTGCGCATAGACCGCACGAGGAAAATTCCTGTGACCGTATTGCTTCGGGCGCTAGGATTTTCGACCGATGCGGAGATTCTGTCGTTATTTGGCGAAGACGAGTACCTTCGCAACACACTTGAAAAAGATAACACCGATTCGACGGAGCGTGCGCTGATTGAAATCTACGAACGCTTGCGCCCCGGTGAACCACCTACCATCGAAAATGCCAGGAATCTTTTGTCATCTCGATTTTTTGATCCCAAACGCTATGACCTTGCGGCAGTGGGCCGCTATAAGATTAATAAAAAACTACATTTTAAGAACCGCTTGTTGAATCAGCGTCTTGCGGAGACGTTGGTGGATTCTGAAACAGGCGAGGTGATTGGGGAAACTGGTCAATTGATTGACCGTCGCTTGCTGGACAAGTTGATTCCCTATTTGGAACAAAACTTGAACTCGCATACGTATCGTTCTAATGCGGGTCTGATTGACGATCCTGCTATCCATGTCCAGGAAATACTGATTTACAGCCAAAAGGAAGAAGGCAAACCGATCAAGGTGATCGGAAATGGCGGAATTGACAAGAACGTCAAACACATTTTGCCTGCCGATATTATGGCTTCCATCAGTTATTTTCTGAATTTGTTGCACGGCGTGGGTATCACAGACGATATTGACCATTTGGGCAATCGCCGATTGCGTTCAGTTGGTGAACTGTTGCAAAACCAGTTTCGAATTGGCCTCTCCCGGATGGAACGGGTGGTCAGGGAACGCATGTCCATTCAGGACGCTAATGCCATTACCCCGCAAGGACTCATTAACATTCGTCCTGTCATTGCGGCGATTAAGGAGTTCTTTGGATCTAGCCAGTTGTCGCAATTTATGGACCAAACCAATCCACTTGCAGAACTTACGCATAAGCGCAGGCTGTCAGCACTTGGACCAGGCGGACTGACGAGGGAACGGGCCGGGTTTGAAGTGAGAGATGTGCACCACTCCCACTATGGTCGCATTTGTCCGATTGAAACGCCAGAAGGTCCGAACATTGGACTTATCAATAGTTTATCTACCTATGCCCGTGTTAATGAATTTGGTTTTATTGAAACTCCTTATCGAAGAGTGGATCCGGATACTACCATGGTCACGGAGCATATTGATTATCTGACTGCTGACGAAGAAGACAACTATATTCTCGGCCAGGCCAGTGTCAAGCTTGAAGAGAACAACAGGTTCGCAGAACCGGAACAAATTGTCCGCTACAAAGACGAAATCTTGTCCATGCCCGCAGAGCGGGTTGATTACATCGATGTTTCTCCCAAACAAGTGGTGTCTGTAGCGACGGCGATGATTCCATTTTTGGAAAACGACGATGCCAACCGTGCGTTGATGGGATCGAACATGCAGCGTCAGGCAGTGCCTCTTCTCGTAACAGAAGCGCCGCTAGTCGGCACTGGGATGGAATACAAGGCAGCAAAAGACTCTGGAGTCGCGATTGTGGCTAAACACGATGGCGTAGTAGAACGCGTTACCGCTTCGGAGATCCAGGTTCGCGTCGAAGGCACAGTGGACGGGAAACTCGTCAAAGGTGACATCGAGCGTTACAAAGTGGCAAAGTTCGTCCGCTCCAACCAAGGGACATGCATCAATCAGCGCCCTTTGGTGAGAAAAGGCGATGTGGTGAAAAAAGGCGATATCATCGCTGATGGTCCAGCCACCGAACAAGGGGAATTGGCACTTGGACGCAACGTTCTTGTCGCGTTTATGACGTGGGAAGGGTACAACTACGAAGACGCTATTTTGCTCAGTGAAGATGTCGTGAAGGAAGATATTTATACCTCTATTCACATTGAAGAATATGAGTGTGAGGCGCGCGATACGAAGCTTGGACCGGAGGAGATTACGCGAGATATTCCCAATGTTGGGGAAGAAGCGCTCCGCAATTTGGACGATCGGGGTATCATCCGCATTGGGGCGGAAATTGTCGCAGGGGATATTCTCGTCGGGAAAGTCACGCCAAAAGGAATGACCGAACTGACAGCGGAAGAGCGATTACTCCATGCCATTTTTGGAGAAAAAGCTCGTGAAGTTCGCGACACCTCACTACGCGTGCCAAACGGTGGTGCCGGTATCGTGGTCGATGTGAAGGTATTTACCCGCGAAAACGGCGACGAATTGCCGCCTGGTGTCAACGAGTTAGTTCGCGTATATGTGGCACAAAAACGCAAAATTTCTGAAGGCGATAAAATGGCCGGTCGCCATGGGAATAAGGGTGTCGTTGCCCGCATCATGCCGATTGAAGATATGCCGTTTCTACCTGATGGGACCCCTGTTCAAATCGTGTTGAATCCGCTTGGTGTGCCATCGCGGATGAACATCGGTCAAGTATTGGAAACCCATTTGGGGATGGCGGCTCATGCGCTTGGCATACACGTGGCAACACCGGTATTTGACGGTGCTCACGAGTCAGATGTGTTTGACGCGCTGGAAGAAGCGGGTCTGGCCAGAGATGGTAAGACGGTGCTATATGATGGGCGCTCCGGCGAACGGTTTGATGGTCGGGTCACAGTGGGATATGTGTACATGTTAAAACTTGCTCACCTTGTCGACGACAAGATTCATGCCCGTTCGACTGGACCTTATTCACTCGTTACTCAACAGCCGCTTGGCGGTAAAGCCCAGTTTGGCGGTCAACGCTTTGGGGAGATGGAAGTATGGGCACTCGAAGCCTATGGTTCCGCCTATACGCTCCAAGAAATCCTCACTGTCAAATCGGACGATGTGGTGGGACGAGTCAAGACCTACGAAGCAATTGTCAAAGGCGAAAATGTTCCGGAGCCCGGTGTTCCGGAGTCATTTAAGGTGCTGATCAAGGAACTGCAGAGCTTGGGGCTTGATGTGAAGATTTTGGCTGAAGATGAGCGCGAGATCACGATGAAAGAATCAGACGATGATGACGACGTGAGAGATAAGTTGAGTTTCAGTCTAGAAATGCGGGAAATCGGGGACGATTAATCTCGTGCAAGCGGTGTAAGGAACCTGATCAATTGAAGGAGGGACCCCCATGCTTGACGTGAATAACTTTGAATTTATGAAAATCGGGTTGGCTTCACCGGAAATGATTCGTTCGTGGTCGCATGGAGAAGTAAAAAAACCGGAAACGATTAACTATCGTACGCTAAAACCCGAAAAAGAAGGACTCTTCTGCGAGAAGATCTTTGGTCCTACCCGTGACTGGGAATGTCACTGCGGTAAGTATAAACGCGTCCGGTACAAAGGCGTAGTGTGTGACCGCTGTGGTGTGGAGGTTACTCGTTCCAAAGTGAGGCGGGAACGGATGGGGCATATTGAACTTGCTGCCCCCGTATCGCATATCTGGTATTTCAAGGGTATCCCAAGCCGTATGGGACTGGTGCTCGATATGTCACCGCGATCGCTCGAAGAAGTCATCTACTTTGCTTCTTATGTGGTGACCGAACCTGGCGATACGCCGCTTGAGAAAAAACAATTACTCTCTGAAAAAGAGTATCGCAGCTATCGTGAAAAATACGGCCTAGCCTTTGAAGCGGGCATGGGTGCGGAATCGATTAAAAAATTGTTGCTTGACATCGATCTTGATCGCGAAATTGAAACCCTTCGCGAAGAATTGAAGTCGGTTCAAGGCCAGCGCAGAAACCGCGCCATCAAGCGTCTCGAAGTGCTGGATGCATTCAAGCAATCCGGTAATCATCCTAGTTGGATGATTCTCGATGTGCTACCGGTGATTCCTCCAGATCTGCGCCCAATGGTTCAGCTTGATGGTGGTCGTTTTGCCACCTCGGACCTGAATGACTTGTACCGTCGGGTAATCAACCGCAACAACCGTTTGAAGCGGTTGCTCGACCTTGGCGCACCGGACATCATCGTACAAAATGAAAAACGGATGCTACAAGAAGCAGTGGATGCGCTTATAGACAACGGTCGCCGCGGACGTCCTGTTACAGGACCTGGCAATCGCCCGCTCAAATCGCTATCCCATATGCTAAAAGGGAAACAAGGTCGTTTTCGTCAGAATTTGCTTGGCAAGCGCGTTGACTACTCTGGACGTTCGGTAATCGTGGTGGGTCCGGAACTCAAAATGTATCAGTGCGGATTGCCTAAAGAAATGGCGCTTGAACTATTCAAGCCATTTGTCATGAAAGAGCTAGTTGCTCAAGGTTATGCACACAACATTAAGAGCGCTAAGCGCAAAGTGGAGCGCGTTTCTTCTGATGTGTGGGATGTCCTGGAGCAGGTAATCACGGAGCACCCGGTGCTTTTGAACCGTGCCCCGACTTTGCACCGTCTCGGCATTCAGGCGTTTGAGCCGATACTCGTTGCTGGTCGAGCCATTAAGTTGCACCCGCTCGTGTGTACAGCGTACAATGCGGACTTTGATGGCGACCAAATGGCCGTGCACGTCCCGCTTTCTGCCGAAGCACAGGCGGAAGCAAGACTGTTGATGCTTGCAGCACATAACATATTGAACCCGAAAGACGGCAAACCTGTGGTCACCCCGACGCAGGACATGGTGCTTGGATCTTATTATCTAACGATTGAAAAAGAAAATGAACCCGGTGAAGGACTAATTTTCAGCACGCCGGAAGAAGTTTTTATTGCATATCACTATAATCAAGTGTCTCTGCATTCCCGAATTGCCATACCGGCACGGACGCTTAACAAAACTTCCTTTACGCCAGCGCAACAGGAAGCGCTAATTATCACCACGCCAGGGAAAATACTGTTTAACGAAATTTTTCCGGCTGATTTTCCTTATATTAACGTGGCGGATCGCAACAATTTGCTGCACGGTACGCCAGATGATTACTTTTTATTCGATAAAGGCGCTCATGTGCGCGATGCAATCCAGAAGCTCCCGCAAAAAGGTGCCGTGGTTAAGTCGTTCCTTGGTTCCATCATTGGGGAGTGTTTCGACCGCTATGGCACTACGCAGACTGCGGAAATCCTCGACCGTGTGAAGCGCCTTGGCTTTTCGTATTCTACGAAGGCGGGTATCACGATCTCTGTGGCGGATATTTATGTTCCTGAGCAAAAGGAGAAAATCCTTGCGGAAGCAGAGAAACAGGAAGATAAAGTGCTTGCCCAGTATCGTCGCGGTTTGATTACGGAAGAGGAACGTTATAACCGGTTTATCAGTATCTGGAGTAATGCGAAAGATGAACTGACCAATACGCTCATGGGATCGCTCGATCGATTCAATCCCATTTATATGATGGCCAATTCCGGGGCCCGTGGTTCGGTCTCCCAGATCACGCAGCTCGCAGGTATGCGCGGACTGATGGCCAACCCGGCAGGTCGTATCATCGAGTTGCCGATTAAGTCGAATTTCCGCGAAGGTCTCTCTGTGCTCGAGTACTTTATTTCCACGCACGGAGCACGAAAAGGGCTTGCTGATACCGCACTGCGAACGGCTGACTCGGGCTATCTGACGAGACGACTTGTGGACGTGGCGCAAGATACCATCGTGAGGATCGAAGATTGTGGTACGGATCGCGGCATTACCGTGGATCAAATGCGGGATGGCAAAGAAATCATCGAAGAATTGTATGACCGCATCACAGGTCGGGTTGCTTTTGAAACAGTCAAGCACCCGGAAACTGGCGAAGTGTTAGTCAATAAAAATCAGCTGATCGACGATACGATGGCAAGAAACATCATTGAAGCTGGGGTCAAGAAAGTGGCAATACGCTCTGTACTAAGCTGTCGCGCACGTCATGGGGTCTGTATTCGTTGCTATGGTCGGAACTTGGCCACAGGCAAGATGGTGGAAATCGGTGAAGCAGTTGGTATCATCGCCGCTCAATCCATCGGTGAACCGGGTACTCAGCTCACCATGCGGACGTTCCACACTGGCGGCGTTGCAGGAGATGACATCACTCAAGGTTTGCCTCGGATTCAGGAGCTTTTTGAAGCCCGCAATCCGAAGGGGCAAGCGATGATCACTGAGGTTGCAGGGAAAATCACAGAAATTCGTGAAGTGAAAGAAAAACGCGAGATCGAAGTGACAGGCGAGACCGAAACCAAAGTCTATACCGTTCCATTTGGTTCACGGTTACGCGTCGAAGTAGGCATGGAAGTGGAAGCGGGCGACGAATTGACAGAAGGATCTGTTGATCCCAAAGAGTTGCTTCGCGTCAAAGGCCTTCGCGGCGTCCAGAATTATTTACTGCGTGAAGTGCAACGAGTGTACCGGATTCAGGGTGTGGACATCAACGACAAACACGTTGAGGTCATGATTCGTCAGATGATGAGAAAGGTTCGCATTGCAGACAGTGGTACTACGGATCTCTTGCCAGGTACCTATGCTGACCTATTTGAATTTGAAGAAGCGAATCGCAAAGCACTTTTGTCCGGCGGAGAACCAGCAGTTGCAAGAGCGGCCCTTCTCGGAATCACGAAAGCTTCACTCGAAACAGATTCATTCTTATCCGCGGCCTCGTTCCAAGAAACGACACGCGTCCTGACAGAGGCAGCGATTAAAGGAAAAGTGGACCGGCTGATCGGGCTCAAGGAGAACGTCATCATCGGGAAACTGATTCCCGCGGGTACAGGCATGTCCCGATACCGCAACATTGATGTGCTTGATTTAGATGCCGGCGAAACAGATAGCACTCGAACAGAGGACGACAATACACATCTCGAGGTTGTCGGCGTAGACGGAGAATAATCGATATTAAGGATCGGATGCGCATAATAAAGTGCGCATCCGGTTTTTAAATGGGTGATTACGACTTGACATGGCAGGATAAGCGGTGGTAATATTCACAAGTGCGCCTATGAGCGTGTGCAGGGAGGAAGACCATTGTACGAACGGGTGAAAGCTCACAAGAAGCGTACAGTAGGTGCCTCCGCGACGATGCGCGCATTACAGAAAGACGAACTGACTGAAGTGTATGTGGCGGACGATGCGGATAGTAGAGTGGTTCAGCCAGTCATAGTGGCATGCCACAATATAGGTATTCCCGTCTCACATGTGGACAGTCAATCGTTACTTGGGAAAGCCTGCGGATTGTCCGTGGGGGCTTCTGCCGTAGGACTAATCCGTTGATTAAGAAGTCTGGGGTTCCGATCCGTTTGCATGAAACTGTCGGAATGACACTTTTCTTTATCCAAAAGTGAACCACCAGGATCAGTGGCCTTGAAAAAAGGCTGCCAAGAAGTAAAGGAGGTGTAATCATGCCGACGATCAATCAACTCGTTCGCAAGGGCCGCATGGCTATGGAAGAAAAATCAAAGGCGCCGGCTTTGCAAAAGGGGTACAACAGTTACCAAAAAGAGCAGACCGATCTGCCGTCGCCACAAAAACGCGGCGTGTGCACGCGCGTGGGGACGATGACGCCGAAAAAACCAAACTCAGCCCTTCGTAAATACGCTCGTGTGCGCTTAACCAACGGTATCGAGGTAACAGCCTACATTCCGGGAATCGGACACAACCTGCAGGAGCACTCCGTGGTGCTTGTGCGCGGTGGCCGCGTGAAGGACCTGCCAGGTGTTCGTTATCACATCGTTCGCGGTGCACTCGATACTGCAGGTGTCAAGGACAGAATGCAGTCTCGGTCGAAATACGGCGCAAAACGTCCGAAGAAAAAGGCGTAAGATGAAGCAGTTTGAGCAACCATTGGAAAGGAGGCTAACCAATGCCACGTAAAGGTCCGGTACCGCGCAGAGACGTGCTGGAAGATCCTATTTATTCAAGCAAAGAAGTGACGCGGTTAATCAATAAAGTAATGCTTGACGGCAAACGCGGAATTGCGCAGCAAATCGTGTATACCGCATTTGATAAAGTGAGAGAACGTACGGGGAAAGATCCGAAAGAAGTGTTTGATACCGCAATGAACAACATTATGCCGGTTCTCGAGGTCAAACCCCGTCGAGTAGGCGGCGCGAACTACCAAGTGCCAATTGAGGTTCGCCCTGAACGACGTTTTACCCTTGGAGTGCGCTGGCTCGTCAATTATGCGAGACAACGCCATGAAAAAGGAATGGACGATAGGCTTGCTGGCGAAATCATCGATGCGTCCAACAATGTGGGCGGTTCCGTGAAAAAGCGCGAAGAAACCCACCGTATGGCGGAAGCAAACCGCGCATTTGCACATTATCGTTGGTAGTTTTTTTGAATTTGTAAAGGAAGGGGGATGAATTCATGCCTAGGCAATTCCCGCTAGAGAAAACTCGCAACATCGGGATTATGGCACACATCGACGCGGGGAAAACAACGACAACCGAACGTGTCCTGTTCTACACTGGTCGTGTCCATAAGATCGGAGAAGTCCACGAAGGCGCAGCCACCATGGACTGGATGGTGCAAGAGCAAGAGCGCGGAATCACGATTACTTCTGCGGCAACAACTGCACAGTGGAAGGGACATCGGATCAACATCATCGATACGCCTGGTCACGTCGATTTTACTGTTGAAGTGGAACGTTCACTTCGAGTGCTCGATGGTGCAGTAGCGGTTTTTGACGCGAAAAACGGTGTGGAGCCACAGTCTGAGACAGTATGGCGTCAAGCTGATAAATACGGTGTTCCTCGTGTGGCGTATGTCAATAAAATGGACATCGTCGGGGCGGATTTCTTCATGACAGTGAATCAAATCCGAACCAAATTGCATGCCAATCCAGTAGCGATCCAAGTACCAGTAGGTGCGGAAGATCACTTCTATGGCGTTATCGACCTCGTGGAACAACGCGCGATTATTTATACCGATGATTTGGGTACCACTTCTGAATCTCGCGATATTCCGGAAGAATACCTTGAACAGGTAGAGGAATATCGCACGAAGTTGATTGAAGCAGCTGCAGAAGTCGACGAAGAATTGATGATGAAGTACCTTGAAGGCGAAGAAATCACGAACGATGAGTTGAAAAAAGCGATTCGTTTGGGGACAATCACCTCCAAACTGGTGCCAGTGATGGCAGGATCCTCTTATCGGAATAAAGGCGTTCAACCTATGCTGGATGCAGTCGTGGAGTACTTACCGTCTCCGCTAGATATTCCTCCTGTGAAGGGACAAACTCCTGACGGTGAAGAGGCGCATAGGCTTGCCAGTGACGAAGAAGCATTCTCTGCGCTAGCATTTAAGATCATGACCGACCCGTTTGTTGGTAAGTTGGCGTTTTTCCGTGTCTATTCCGGTGTCATGAATGCCGGTTCTTACGTACTCAACTCCACCAAGGGCAAACGTGAACGCATTGGGCGCGTGCTGCAGATGCATGCGAACCACCGGGAAGAAATTCCTTCCGTTTATGCGGGAGACATTGCTGCGGCTGTAGGTTTGAAGGATACCACCACAGGGGATACCCTTTGTGATGAGAAAAATCCGATTGTGCTCGAATCGATGGAGTTCCCTGATCCCGTGATTTCCGTTGCTATCGAACCAAAAACCAAGGCCGACCAAGACAAAATGGGCATTGCCTTGAACAAACTTTCTGAAGAGGATCCGACCTTCAAGACCTCTACCAATCAGGAAACGGGCCAAACGATCATCGCAGGGATGGGTGAACTCCACCTTGAGATCATCGTGGACCGCCTGTTCCGCGAGTTTAAGGTGGAAGCAAATGTAGGTAAACCTCAAGTGGCCTATAAGGAAACCATCCGTAACAAGGTCAGGGCAGAAGGTCGCTTTGTCCGTCAGTCCGGTGGACGTGGGCAATACGGTCATGTTTGGGTGGAATTTGAGCCATTAGAACGCGGTGTTGGCTATGCCTTTGAAAATAAAATCGTTGGTGGCGTTGTTCCAAGGGAATATGTCCCGGCCGTCGATGAAGGTATTCAAGAGGCAATGGCAAACGGTGTGATAGCTGGTTATCCCATGATTGACGTGAAAGCAACTATTGTCGATGGTTCTTACCACGAAGTTGACTCCTCAGAAATGGCATTCCACATTGCAGGATCGATGGCACTTAAAGCAGGTGCTCAAAAAGGCGATGCTTATTTGCTAGAGCCGATTATGAAAGTGGAAGTGACAGTACCGGAAGAGTACATGGGTGATATCATGGGCGACATCAACTCGCGCCGTGGACGCATCGAAGGAATGGAAGCGCGAGCGGGCGCACAAGTCATTCGTGGCTTCGTGCCGCTTTCAGAGATGTTCGGTTACGCCACATCCCTGCGCTCTCGTACACAAGGACGCGGTACTTACAGCATGGAGTTTTACAGTTACGAGGAAGTTCCAAAGAGCGTCAGTGCAGAAATTATTGCAAAAAATAAAGGAGAATAATCCTTAAAATTATAAAAGGAGTTGAATTTCCTTGGCAAAAGCCAAATTTGAACGCAATAAACCACACGTAAATATTGGCACCATTGGTCACGTCGACCATGGTAAGACCACGCTTACTGCTGCGATCACCACTGTTCTTTCTCTTCGCGGCAATGCGCAAGCCATGGCATATGACGCCATCGACAAGGCGCCAGAAGAACGCGAGCGCGGCATTACGATCAATACCGCACACGTAGAATATGAAACCGAAAACCGTCACTATGCACACGTTGACTGCCCTGGACACGCTGACTATGTGAAAAACATGATCACCGGCGCAGCCCAAATGGACGGTTCCATTCTCGTCGTGTCTGCCACTGACGGACCGATGCCACAAACCCGTGAACACATTCTCTTGGCTCGCCAAGTCGGTGTTCCTTACATTGTCGTGTTCCTCAACAAATGCGACATGGTCGACGACGAAGAGTTACTCGAGCTCGTCGAAATGGAAGTTCGCGATCTCTTGAATGAATATGAATTCCCAGGCGATGACACGCCGATCGTTCGTGGTTCCGCTCTGAAAGCCTTGGAAGATCCTAAAGGCGATTGGGCCGCGAAAATTGACGAATTGATGGCTGCTGTTGATAGCTACATCCCAACACCAGACCGCGATACGGAAAAACCGTTCCTGATGCCAGTCGAAGACGTGTTCACGATCACTGGTCGCGGTACAGTGGCAACTGGCCGTGTAGAACGCGGACAACTCAAAGTCGGCGACGAAGTTGAAATCGTCGGATTCGAAGAAATGCCACGTAAAACGGTTGCAACTGGTATTGAAATGTTCCGTAAACTGCTTGACTTTGCGCAAGCAGGGGACAACATTGGTGCCCTTCTTCGCGGCGTTGATCGTAAAGACATCGAACGCGGACAAGTTATTTGCAAACCCGGCTCCATTAAGCCGCACACCAAGTTCAAAGCGCAAGTGTACGTGTTGAAAAAAGAAGAAGGTGGCCGTCATACCCCTTTCTTCAACAACTATCGCCCACAATTCTATTTTCGTACCACTGACGTAACTGGCGTCATCACGCTTCCAGAAGGCACTGAAATGGTAATGCCTGGCGACAACGTGACATTAGCCGTCGAACTGATTTCGCCTATCGCTATTGAAGACGGTACCCGCTTTGCTATTCGTGAAGGTGGACGTACTGTTGGCGCTGGTGTCGTTGTAGAAATCACGAAGTAACCAAATGGATTAACAGTTCGGAGTCGGGCATGGTGATGCTCGACTCCTTGCTTTTTCACAGGAAGCACAAATGGTATGCCCATCGACATGTATGTATAATGGAAAAGATGACCCAAGACATGCCTTGGACCCAGGCGAATTGAAATTGGGAGGGCGAAAATGGAAGAGGATTTAGAAGCAAAAAGCGAGACTGACGATAATTCTACATCGCACAAAAACAAAGGTTGGTCTGAGTTTTGGGATTGGATCAAAGCGATCGTCGTTGCGCTGATAATTGCTGAAGGTATTCATCTTTTTGTATTTCAGCAATTTGTCGTCGATGGCCACTCGATGGATCCGACACTTGCCAATGGAGAGCATTTGATCATCGACAAGGTTCCTTATTATTTTGGAGCCCCAAAGCGTGGAGACATTATCGTATTTCACGCGCCGGATGGTCAGGACTGGGTAAAACGAGTGATTGGTTTGCCTGGTGATACGGTGGCAGTGAAAAGCGGGAAATTGATATTGGATGGTAAGAAGATTAACGAACCTTATATCAATGGTCCGATGGATCCCTATAATAACTATGGTCCGATCACAGTGCCAAAAGGCGATCTTTTTGTGATGGGAGATAATCGCAATATTAGTGAAGATAGCCGGATCATTGGGCCGATTGCTATTAAAAAAGTCATCGGACGGGTGGATTTGATTTTCTGGCCATTCAGTGATTTTAAGGTTGTTGGATCCACTCAAGAAAAATATTTACCTCAAAGTGCACCGAAGTCATAAAAGACTTGTGTTATTTGTTGCGATTCAGTATAATTTGATATTGTTGACTTTAGACTGCGATGAAGCAAGAGGTTGCTCATGTATCGTCCGCCATATGCGGTACCACTGAGGAAATTCTTGCCGAGTATGTCCAGACCATTGGGCGACGAAGGAGGGAAACATGTGGCAAAACAGAAAATCCGGATCCGTTTGAAGGCATACGATCACAAACTGCTGGATCAGTCTGCAGAGAAGATCGTCGAAACAGCGAAGCGTTCCGGTGCAGGCGTGGCAGGTCCAATTCCACTGCCAACCGATAAATCGGTAGTGACGATTTTGCGCGCGCCTCATAAATACAAAGATTCGCGCGAACAATTTGAAATGCGTACTCACAAACGGCTGATTGATATTCTGAATCCAACGCCGCAGACGGTGGACGCATTGATGCGTCTTGATTTGCCGTCTGGTGTAGATATTGAAATTAAACTGTAATTGCAAAGTGTTGCAGGAGGTGCGCACATGAAAGGGATTCTTGGACGCAAACTTGGTATGACGCAAGTCTTTCTAGAGAGCGGAAACGTTGTCCCGGTAACAGTAATTGAAGCCGGACCTTGCGTTGTTTTGCAGGTGAAGACACCGTCGGTGGACGGATACAGCAGCGTTCAACTTGGTTTCGCTGATCAAAAGCGACCCACCAAGCCAGAAGCTGGTCACGCCGCAAAAGCGAATACCGTTGCCAAGCGCTACGTACGCGAGATCCGCGGTTCTCTTGACCGTGACTATCAGGTAGGGGAAGAAATCGTAGCATCAGTATTTGAAGACGGTGAATATGTGGATGTGGTGGGAGTTTCCAAAGGGAAAGGAACTGCCGGTCCAGTCAAACGCCATAATCAGTCTCGTGGGCCAATGGCTCATGGATCCAAATATCATCGTGGAGTAGGTTCTCTTGGGTCAATCGACGCTAACCGTGTCTTTAAAGGACAAACGATGGCGGGTCGTATGGGACACGAACGTGTCACTGTTCAAAATCTTCAGGTCGTCAAAGTAGATGTGGAAAAGAATCTAATCCTGGTGAAAGGCGCAGTACCAGGACCGAAAAATTCTTTCGTTACGCTCCGTGCGGCGATCAAGAAAGAATCTAAATGAAAGGAGGGTTAACACGTGCCGAAAGTACCGGTTTATAATATACAAGGCGAAAACGTTGGGGAGATTGAACTCTCAGAGGAAGTATGGAATGCTGAGATACATGACTCTATCGTACACGATGCTGTGCAAAGTCAGCTTGCTAGCCGTAGAGCTGGGACGCATAAAGTGAAAACCCGTGCGGAAGTTCGCGGTGGCGGACGCAAACCCTGGAAACAAAAGGGTACCGGACGCGCTCGTCAAGGCAGTATTCGTTCCCCGCAATGGGTAGGCGGCGGTACTGTACATGGTCCAGCGCCTCGCAGCTATGCGTACCAATTGCCGAAAAAAGTACGCAGAATCGCTATGCGTTCAGTGCTTACCAGCAAAGTGGCGGATGGCGCATTAATCGTACTCGATGAACTCTCAGTGCCAGAAGTAAAAACTCGTCATATGGTATCGGCGCTTAAAGCGCTGGGTATCAACAACAAGGCGCTTTTTGTCGATGCTGCAAAGAGTGAAGATGTGTACCGATCTTTGAAAAACCTTCAAGGAGTTTCTTACAGCGCAGCTGACACGATCAATGTTTATGATCTTCTCTGGCACGATCGCCTGGTGATTACCAAGGCAGCGGTAGCCCGTGTTGAGGAGGTGTTTTCAAAATGATGAAAGACCCTCACGATATTATTAAGCGTCCTGTGATTACAGAAGCGGCAACTAAGCTGATGGAAGATCGCGTGTACGTTTTTGAGGTAGATGGGAAAGCCAATAAAATTGAAATCGCAAAAGCGGTGGAAACTGTTTTTGACAACGTGAAAGTGGTCCGTGTCAATACGATGTGGGTGCCGGCGAAGAAGAAGCGTTACGGGAAACAATACGGGTTTACTTCAAAATGGAAAAAAGCACTGGTTAAGTTCAGTGAAGATTCCACGCTTCCAGAGTATTTTTCGTAATAGACGGTTAGTGTAAAGGAGGGAATCAAGTGGCAATCAAAAAATACAAACCAACTTCACCCGGCCGTCGCTTTATGTCAGTGTCAGCATTTGAAGAGATTACGACGGATCAACCGGAAAAATCACTGCTCAGGCCGTTGCCAAAAAAGGCTGGACGTAACAATCAAGGCCGGATTACCACAAGGCATCAAGGTGGCGGACACAAACGGTTGTACCGGGTCATTGATTTTAAACGCAACAAAGATGGCATACCAGGGCGTGTTGCCACGATTGAATACGATCCTAATCGATCGGCTAGAATCGCGTTGATCCATTATGTCGATGGAGAGAAGCGGTACATTCTCGCCCCGAATGGATTGAAAGTGGGAGAAATGATCGAGTCCGGTCCGAACGCGGACATCAAGCCTGGTAACGCGTTACCGCTTGCTAACATTCCGGTAGGTACTGTGATTCATAACGTGGAACTGCACCCTGGAAGAGGCGGCCAAATGGCGAGAGCAGCTGGTACTGAAATTCAACTGCTCGGTAAAGATGGCGATTATGTCACGTTGCGTCTCGCATCCGGTGAAATGCGCTTGGTACGTAAAGAGTGCCGTGCAACCGTTGGTCAAGTCGGCAATCTCGATCATGAGAACGTCAACTACGGTAAAGCTGGCCGTTCCCGTTGGAAAGGCATCCGTCCTACCGTGCGCGGTGTTGTCATGAACCCGAACGATCACCCTCATGGTGGTGGTGAAGGCCGCGCTCCTGTCGGACGCAAATCACCAATGTCCCCATGGGGTAAACCAACACTTGGCAAGAAAACACGCAAGAAAAATCACCCGACCGACAAGTACATTGTGCGTCGGCGTAAAAAGTAGGTTGAAGGGAGGACGGAGAAATGGGCCGTTCACTCAAAAAAGGGCCGTTTGCGGATGAGCACTTGCTAAAAAAGATCGATGTGATGAACAATGCCAATGACAAAAAGGTGATCAAGACCTGGTCGAGGCGTTCCACGATCTTCCCGCAATTTGTGGGTCATACGATCGCTGTGCATGATGGTCGCAAACACGTGCCGGTATACATCAGCGAGGATATGGTTGGACACAAACTGGGCGAATTCGCGCCAACGAGAACTTTTAAGGGTCATGCCGGGGATGAGAAATCCTCGCGTTCACGTTAATTGTTTAGATTGGTGATAAAAGGAGGGTGCATGTAGTGGAAGCAAGGGCGGTAGCCAAGCACATCCGTATTGCACCGCGGAAGATGCGTCTTGTCGTCGATTTGATTCGCGGCAAGAAGGTCGGCGAGGCAATTGCCATTCTGAAACACACGCCAAAGGCCGGTTCACCGGTAGTGGAAAAAGTGTTAAAGTCTGCGATTGCGAATGCGGAGAACAATTTTGAAATGGACGCTGATAATCTTTATATCAGCAAGATATTTGTGGATGAAGGTCCGACACTCAAAAGATTTCATCCACGCGCTCAAGGTAGAGCGTACAGCATTATGAAGCGCACTAGTCACGTCACAGTCTATGTGAGTGAAAAGTAGGGAGGGATCGACTGGATGGGGCAAAAGGTTCACCCGATTGGTATGCGGATTGGTATTATTCGCGACTGGGATTCAAAATGGTATGCCAGTAAGAAAGAGTACAAAAACCTATTGCATGAAGACCTCAAGATTCGTGAATTCTTGATGAAGCGTTTAAAAGATGCGGCTCTTGCCAGAGTGCAAATCGAGCGGGCAGCAAACCGTGTGAATATTACGGTTCACACCGCAAAACCCGGTATGGTCATTGGCAAAGGTGGAACTGAAGTAGATAATTTGCGCAATCAATTGAATGAAATGACAGGCAAACGTGTGCACATCAATATTTCGGAAATTAAAAGTCCGGATCTTGATGCCAAGTTGGTGGCAGAGAACATTGCACAGCAACTAGAGCGTCGTGTGGCATTCCGCCGTGCAATGAGGCAAGGAATTCAACGTACGCTTCGCGCAGGCGCACAAGGGATTAAGGTACAGGTGTCAGGCCGTCTGGGTGGTGCAGATATCGCTCGCTCCGAAGGTTATGCGGAAGGAACCGTGCCGCTTCACACACTACGTGCGGACATTGATTATGCACTTGCAGAAGCGCATACCACCTATGGTCGTATTGGAGTTAAAGTGTGGATCTATCGCGGAGAAATCCTGCCTGTCAAAGCGAAGAAAGGCGCCGAATAGGAGGGTACGAACTATGTTAATGCCAAAACGCGTGTTACACCGAAAAGAACATCGTGGCCGGATGAAAGGCATGAGCAAAGGCGGCAACGAGGTGACTTTTGGTGAATACGGGCTACAGGCGTTAGAGCCAGCGTGGGTGACCAACCGTCAGATCGAAGCCGCCCGTATTGCGATGACTCGTTATATCCGCCGCGGCGGTAAAGTCTGGATTAAAATTTTCCCAAGCAAACCCGTTACTGCAAAACCTGCTGAAACCCGGATGGGAAGCGGAAAAGGATCTCCGGAACAATGGGTAGCCGTTGTCAAACCGGGACGTATACTTTTTGAGCTGGCGGGAGTTCCTGAAGAAGTGGCAAGAGAAGCGCTTCGCTTAGCTTCACACAAATTGCCGATTAAGACGAAAATTGTACAACGTGTTGAAGGAGGTGCGCCGAATGAAAGTGAATGATCTCCGTGATAAATCGGACTCAGAACTGCAAGACGAAATTGGCGCGCTGAAAGTTGAACTGTTTAATTTGCGCTTTCAATTAGCTACAGGCCAACTCGAAAACCCGATGCGAATTCGTGAAGTGCGCAAATCCATTGCACGCTGCAAGACGATTCTCCGTGAACGGGAACTCGGGATCAGCTTAGGATAGGAGGGAAGCGCTGTGAGTGAAGATCGCAATGATCGCAAGGTGCGCGTGGGGACAGTAGTAAGCGATAAGATGCAGAAGACGATCGTCGTCTCTGTGGAAACGGTGAAGCCCCATCCACTGTATGGGAAGAGGGTCAAATACTCGAAAAAGTATAAGGCTCACGATGAATTGAATGAAGCGAAAATTGGTGATACCGTTAAAATTATGGAAACCCGCCCGCTGAGTAAAGATAAGCGTTGGCGATTGGTTGAAATCGTGAAGCGTGCGGAAATTCTGTAACCGTGCGAGTTAGCGAGAGGAGGCAAGGATTGTGATTCAACCACAAACCAGGTTGGTCGTAGCAGATAACTCTGGAGCAAAAGAGATTATGTGTTTTCGCGTTCTTGGTGGCTCAAACAGAAAGACGGCTAACATCGGTGATATCATAGTCGCTTCTGTGAAAAGTGCAACACCAGGGGGCGTTGTCAAAAAAGGCGACGTGGTCAAAGCGGTAGTCGTTCGTACAAAGCGCGGCATGCGTAGAGATGATGGATCCTACATCCGTTTTGACGAGAATGCAGCAGTCATCATTCGTGAAGATAAGAGTCCGAGAGGCACCCGCATTTTTGGGCCTGTCGCTCGTGAACTTCGCGAACGCGACTTTATGAAGATTATATCGCTAGCGCCAGAAGTGCTTTAGTAGAGTGGGCGTGCGGGAGGTGGCAAAATGACGCAGCCAAAGATGAAAATCAAGACCGGTGATGAAGTGATCGTGATCGCCGGTAAGGAAAAAGGCAAAAAAGGCAAGATCATTGCCGTGTTGCCGAAAAAGAATCGCGTGGTAATCGAAGGTGTTGGCATGATCAAACGTCATACCAAACCGAGTTTCAAGTATCCGGACGGCGGAATTATTGAGCGCGAAGCTCCTATTCACGCGTCTAACGTGATGATCGTCGACCCAAAGACAGGTCAACCGACAAGAGTGGGTTACAAAGTACTTCAAGACGGAACGAAGGTTCGTTTCGCAAAAAAATCTGGCGAAGTGCTTGACAAGTAACCAGGTCAGGATTGAGGTGAGAATATGGCTAGACTTCGTGATATGTACAATGACAAAGTAGTGTCTGCACTGATGAAGCAATTTGAATACAAAAGCGTCATGCAAGTTCCACGTGTGGAAAAGGTCGTCATCAACATGGGTGTTGGGGAAGCTGCTCAAAACGAGAAAATCATTGATTTTGCGGTGTCAGATTTGACGCTGATCTCCGGTCAAAAACCTGTAGTCACTAAAGCCAAGAAATCCATCGCTGGATTCAAACTTCGTGCCGGGCAAAAAATTGGGGTGAAGGTAACACTTCGTGGTGAGCGGATGTTTCACTTCCTTGACAAGCTTTTTAACGTAGCGTTGCCTCGTGTTCGCGACTTTCGCGGTGTATCTCCTAAGTCGTTTGACGGACGCGGCAATTATACACTCGGTTTGCGGGAGCAACTGATTTTCCCTGAAGTGGAATACGATAAAATCGATAAAATTCGCGGAATGGACGTCGTCGTCGTAACCACCGCAAATACAGACGAAGAAGCGCGTGCTCTGCTCACCGAGCTTGGTATGCCATTCCGTCAATCTTAAGGGACAGGAGGTTACGTTGTGGCCAAAAAATCCATGATTATCAAAGCGCAACGCCCCGCGAAATTTAGCACTCGGGCCTATACGCGCTGCAAACGGTGTGGTCGCCCGCACTCAGTGCTTCGCAAGTACGGAATTTGCCGGATTTGCTTCCGCGAACTGGCGCATCAAGGCCAATTGCCCGGCGTAACAAAGGCCAGTTGGTAGGGTTTTTGAAAGGAGGGTTTCCTGAATGGTGATGACAGATCCAATTGCCGATATGTTGACGAGAATTCGTAACGGCAACATGGTCGGACATGAAAAAGTGGATATTCCAGGATCAAGAATAAAATTTGCGATTGCACAGATTCTCAAAGACGAGGGGTATTTGCGAGATGCGGAATTTATACCTGACAACAAACAAGGTACTATTCGCGTCTATCTGAAATACGGCCCCAACAATGAAAGAGTCATCACAGGTCTGAAGCGCATCAGTAAACCTGGTCTCCGCATCTATGCGAAGGCAGAAGAACTGCCGCGTGTACTCGGTGGTCTCGGCATTGCTATCGTTTCTACTTCAAAAGGCATTATGACAGATCGCAAAGCAAGGCAAAACCAGGTTGGCGGCGAGGTACTCTGCTACGTCTGGTAATGGTAATGTACTAGCAGGTGAGGAGGTGTAGGTTGTGTCCCGTATTGGTAATAAACCAGTTTCCATTCCGCAAGGGGTAGAGGTCAAACTAGATGGCCGCGTGATGACGGTGAAAGGACCGAAAGGAACGCTTACCCGCGAATTGCATCAGGACATGATCGTGCGCGTTGAAAGTGATCAAGTCGTAGTCGAAAGGCCGTCCGAGTCCAAAACTCATCGCAGTTTGCACGGTACCACTCGTAGCGTGGTAGCGAACATGGTCGAGGGAGTTTCTAACGGCTACCAAAAAGTGCTTGAGCTTGTCGGCGTTGGATATCGCGCAGCAAAAAATGGAGATAAGGTGACGATGTCGCTTGGGTTTTCTCACCCGGTTGAAATCATCCCTTCAGAAGGAATTGAACTTGAAGTGCCAGCCAACAATCGTCTGATTGTAAAAGGCATCGACAAGGAAAAAGTCGGCATCTTTGCTGCAAAGATCAGAGACATTCGTAAACCTGAACCTTACAAAGGCAAAGGGGTACGGTACGAAAATGAAAGAGTTCGCCAAAAAGTCGGTAAGACCGGCAAGAAGTAGGTAGGAGCGTGGAACTGTGATTACGAAACCGGATAAAGATGCTGTACGCAAGCGTCGTCACTTCAGGATCCGTCGTCGTCTGTCTGGTACCCAGGTGAGGCCGCGCCTAAATGTATTTCGTTCGGAACAGCACATCTACGCGCAAGTGATTGATGATGTTGCAGGGCGCACGATTGTGTCCGCGTCCACTGTGGAGAAATCCGTACGTGAGCAGATTCCGCACGGCAATACGATGGAAGCGGCGCAAGCGATTGGCAAACTGGTGGCTGAACGTGCGAAAGAAAAAGGAATTAGCGCGGTAGTGTTTGATCGCGGCGGATATTTGTACCATGGTCGAATTCAAGCATTGGCTGATGCGGCTCGCGAAGCAGGGCTTGAATTTTAATCAGGCGAGAAGGAGGGATTACGTTCGTGCTTATTGATCCATCGAATTTGGAGCTATCGGAACGTGTGGTATCGATCAATCGCGTAGCGAAAGTGGTAAAAGGCGGTCGTCGTTTCAGCTTTAGCGCACTGGTGGTTGTCGGAGATGAGCAGGGACATGTTGGTGCTGGACTTGGAAAAGCCTCAGAAGTGCAGGAAGCTGTTCGCAAAGGCGTTGCAGATGCGAAGAAAAATCTGATTCAGGTTCCCATGCAAGGCACCACTGTTCCTCATGAAATCACTGGGCACTTTGGCGCAGGTAAAGTATTGATTCGTCCCGCCAGAGAAGGTACTGGTGTTATTGCCGGCGGTCCGGCACGCGCAGTGCTCGAACTTGCAGGGGTAAAAGATATTGTGACGAAATCTTTGGGTTCTTCCAATGCCATCAACATGGTGCAAGCTACCATTGAAGGCCTGAAGTTGCTGAAACGTCCCGAAGACGTGGCTGCACTTCGTGGAATTCCGCTTGAAGATTTGCAACGCTAGGAGGGCATGATGGTGAAGCAACTGGAAATCACGTTGGTTCGCAGCCCAATCGGGCGAAATGAGAAACAACGAGCCACCGTTCGCGCGCTGGGACTTCACAAGATGCATCAAAAAGTGGTGCATATTGATACTCCGAGCATTCGCGGTATGGTAGGTAAAATCAGTCACCTCGTCACTTGTATCGAAGTCGAGGAGTAATGCGAGCTGGAGGGATTTTATAATGAAACTGGACGAGTTGCGGCCGGCACTTGGTTCGCGTACGAGCAGGAAACGCCTTGGTCGCGGCATTGGCTCAGGACTTGGCAAGACTTCCGGGCGTGGTCATAAAGGGCAGTGGGCGCGTTCTGGCGGTGGCGTAAGGCCTGGATTTGAAGGTGGCCAAACTCCGCTTTTCCGTCGATTGCCAAAAAGAGGATTCTCCAATTACCCGTTTAAGAAGGAATGGAGTATCGTCAATCTGGCACAGCTTGACATATTGGCTCCAGGAACTGAAGTGACACCTGATTTACTATGTGAACTGGGACTGGTCAAGCAGGTAAAAGACGGAGTTAAAATTTTGGGGAATGGGGATCTTTCGGTAGCGCTTAACGTGAAAGCACACGCTTTTTCTGCATCAGCAAAGGAAAAAATCGTGGCTGCAGGTGGCACTGCCGAGGTGATCTGAGATGATGTATTCGTTGGGGAAGCTTTGGAAAGCCAAAGACCTACGCAAAAGAGTGCTCTTTACGCTGCTTTTTCTTGCCATCTACCGCATAGGCGCAGTCATTCCCGTACCGGGAGTGAATGCGCAGCTGTTGCAATCTATGGCAGGGAAAAGTCCGCTCATTGGTATATTGAACACTTTTTCTGGTGGGGCACTATATAACTTCTCCATTTTCTCCATGAGCATCTATCCCTATGTGACGGCCTCCATTGTGGTTCAATTATTGCAAATGGGGGTTATCAAACAGTGGGAAGACTGGTCTAAAGAAGGCGAAACCGGTCGCGTTAAACTGAATCAGTGGACACGCTATCTGACGGTTGCATTAGGGCTTATTCAATCGGTGGCTTTGACGTTTTCTTTCAGCCGACAGATCGGATCTGGGTTTATCACGGATCCTAGTCTATGGACTTATGCAGTCATTGCCATCACCATGACTGCCGGTACCACCTTATTGATGTGGATGGGTGAACAAATCACAGATAAGGGTGTTGGGAACGGGATCTCCGTGATCATCTTTCTCAGTATTCTATCCCGTGTGGAAGTCATCATTCCGCAGATCTACAGCAATTGGTTTTATGCACACCCGAATCAACTGTTTTTGAACATTATTAAAGTGGTATTGTTACTTGTCGGCTTGCTACTTATTACCACTTTTATTGTGTATGTGCAACAGGCCGTGCGTCGGATTCCCGTTCAATATACCCGCCAACAGATCGGCATGAAGGTGTATGGAGGACAAACCACGCATATCCCGTTAAAGGTCAATGCAGCTGGTGTGATTCCAATTATTTTTGCGACATCTGTGCTGTTTTTCCCAACCATCATCGCACAGTTCTTTCGGGGCAATAAAGTGGCGGATTGGATCATCAATGTGTTTACGCCTACCTCGCACTGGTTTGTTGGGATTGAAGCGGTGTTGATTATCGCATTCACATTTTTCTATGCATTCATTCAAATCAATCCACAGCAATTAGCAGAGAACATGCAAAAAGGTTCAAGCTATATCGTGGGTATTAGACCAGGGAAAGAGACGGAAAATTATTTGGTGCGACTGATCAACCGGCTTTCTCTGATCGGCGGATTGTTTCTCGCTGTTATATCGGTAGTGCCTACGATTGTGGCAGCTATAACCGGATTAAGTGGTATTGTTTATTACTTTGCCGGAACATCGTTGCTAATTGTCGTTAGTGTTTTGCTTGATACCGTCAAACAATTGAAGGGTCAGATGTTGCAGCGAAGTTACAAAGGTTTTATTCGCTAGAGAGATGAGTGGAGAAGAGGGGGATCCTGATGCAGGTAATTTTCTTAGGTCTGCCTGGTGCAGGTAAAGGAACACAAGCGGCAAGTATAACAGATGAGTTTCATATACCCCATATTGCAACGGGAGATATTTTCCGTGCTGCAATTAAAGAGAAGACGATGCTTGGTGAGGAAGTAAAAAGCTACCTTGATCAAGGCCTTTTGGTACCAGATGAACTCACCATCAAAATCGTTAGAGAACGATTGCTCCAACCGGACGCAGCACATGGGTTTTTGCTCGATGGGTTCCCAAGAACGATTGCGCAAGCGGAAGCTCTGGATAAAATGCTTGAAGAAGAGCGACTTCCCCTCACAAACGTGTTATACTTAGAGGTCTCGGAAGAAGAGCTTCATCATCGACTGACAGGGCGCAGGGTATGTTCCAAATGTGGCGCCTCCTATCATGTCACACTCAATCCTCCTAAAGTGCAGGATGTGTGTGACAGGTGTGGAAGTCCACTAATTCAGCGCGAGGATGATCGACCGGAGGCAGTCAGGGTCCGTTTACGCGAAAACCTAGGTAGAACAGGGGACCTCGCGAAGTATTATGATGATCGCGGATTATTGACAAGAATCAAGGGTGAGAATCCAATCGGCGACGTCTATGAGGATATTCGCCAAGCGCTTCGGAGGCAAGCAGAGTGATTACAACCAAGTCAAAACACGAGCTGGAAATCATGCGTGAAGCGGGCAGAATTGTGGCAATGGCACATGACGCGGTTCAAAAAATAATTGAACCGGGAATCACAACTAGGGAACTTGATGCTGTAGTGGAGAAAATCATTCTCCAGGCAGGAGCCACGCCTTCTTTTAAGGGATATCAAGGATTTCCCGCATCGATTTGTGCATCGGTCAATGAAGAATTGGTGCATGGAATTCCAGGCTCGAGGAAATTGAACGATGGGGATATCATTTCTGTAGATATTGGTGCGTATTACAAGGGTTATCATGGAGATTCCGCTAACACGTTTGCAGTGGGAACTTTATCCACAGAAGCTCAGCGGCTTTTGGATGTGACCAAAGCTTCACTGTATGAAGGAATTAAAATGGCGAAATCCGGGAACCGCTTATCAGACATCTCTCACGCGGTGCAGGTCTATGTAGAAGCACAAGGAATGTCGATTGTCCGTGACTATGTTGGTCATGGGATTGGCAGAGAGATGCATGAGCCGCCTCAAGTTCCAAATTACGGGCCTCCGGGACGGGGAATCCGCCTACGGCCAGGCCATGTGCTTGCGATTGAACCCATGGTAAACTTAGGAGGGCCGGATGTCCGGACGCTTACTGATAATTGGACAGTGATCACAGAAGATGGGTCGATATGTGCACACTTTGAGCACACTGTCGCTATTACTGAAGAAGGACCCGTAATCATGACGGCTCTTTAATAACACCAGGGAGATCGACAAGCGAAGGAGGTGCGGCTAGTGGCCAAGGATGATGTCATTGAAGTAGAAGGAAAAGTGATAGAACCGCTCCCCAATGCCATGTTTCGTGTGGAGTTGGAAAATGGGCATAAAATCCTAGCCCATGTATCAGGTAAGATTCGGATGAACTACATTAAAATTTTGCCTGGTGATCGAGTGACGGTAGAATTATCGCCGTATGATCTAACTCGTGGGCGGATTACCTATCGGTACAAATAGGCGATACCAGTAAAGGGAGGTTACAGCCATGAAGGTCCGTCCATCGGTAAAGCCCATTTGCGAAAAGTGCAAAGTGATTCGACGCAAAGGGCATGTCATGGTAATCTGTGAAAATCCGAAACACAAACAACGCCAAGGTTAAAGTGAAGATCTAGGAGGTGCTAACTATGGCTCGTATCGCAGGCGTAGACTTGCCTCGCGACAAACGTGTCGAGATCGGGTTGACGTATATCTATGGCATTGGCCGTCCAACGTCCAACCAGATTCTCGAAAAGACAGGAATCAATCCGGACACTCGCATTCGCGACCTCACGGATGATGAAGTTCAGAGACTTCGCGATGAAATTGAAAAATCGCACAAAGTGGAAGGCGATTTGCGCCGTGAACTCGCGATCAACATCAAACGTTTGATCGAAATCGGTTCATATCGAGGGATGCGTCATCGCAGAGGCCTTCCCGTTCGCGGACAGCGGACCAAAACCAACGCCCGCACACGTAAAGGACCACGCCGCACTGTGGCTGGCAAAAAGAAATAAGGAGGGTATGACTTGGCCACGACAAAAGGAAGGCGCAAATCAGCGACAACGACACGGACTAAAAGACGTGATCGGAAAAACGTGGAGTCAGGAATCGCACATATTCGTTCCACTTTTAACAATACGATTGTGACGATTACTGATACAACGGGGAATGCCATCAGCTGGTCGAGCGCAGGATCACTAGGATTCAAAGGTTCCAGAAAGAGTACGCCGTTTGCTGCCCAAATGGCAGCAGAAGCAGCTGCGAAAGTAGCTCAGGAACATGGAATGAAAACCGTTGAAGTATTTGTAAAAGGACCAGGCGCAGGCCGCGAGGCAGCGATTCGCTCCATTCAATCAGTGGGGCTCGAAGTCTCTGTCATTCGCGATGTGACTCCTATCCCGCACAATGGTTGCCGTCCACCAAAACGCCGTCGTGTCTGATGAACAATAAAATGTTTAAATCTACCAGGAGGTGTCCATACTAGAATGGCAAGATATACTGACCCCGTGTGTCGGCTTTGCCGCCGTGAAGGCACAAAGTTGTACCTGAAGGGGGAGCGTTGCTACACTGACAAGTGTGCCATTGATCGCCGCGGTTATGCGCCAGGCGCACATGGTCAATCACAAGGTCGTCGTCGTTCCAGCGAGTACGGAATGCAAATGCGCGAAAAGCAAAAAGCCCGTCGTATGTACGGAGTACTGGAAGGGCAATTCCGTGCTTATTACAAAGAAGCAGCACGTCGTAAAGGGATTACTGGCGAAAACCTGTTGCAAATGTTAGAGACTCGTTTAGACAATGTGGTGTACCGCTTAGGCTATGCAAACTCACGTCCAGAAGCACGCCAGCTTGTCAAGCACGGTCATTTTATGGTCAACGGGCGTCGCGTAGACATACCGTCTTACGCAATGCGCATTGGTGACACTGTATCGATTAACGAGAAAGACATGAGCAGCCCTAAATTCAAGGAACTGCTTGAAAGTGTCGAGAGCAAAACTGTAGTCGGCTGGCTGGAACGTGATGTCGAAAAGCACACAGGCAAGGTACTCCGTGTTCCTAGCCGTGATGAAATCGATGCACCAGTGACTGAGCAGCTCATTATTGAGTTTTATTCACGATAATCGATGAGGTTCGCCATGTTCGCTTCATGACAAGATCCCCAAAAGAGACTGGCGTTGCCCTAAGGGAGGGTTGTGTGGATGATCGAACTGGAAAGGCCGCGCATTGAAACCGATGCAATCAGCGAGGATGGGAAATACGGCCGATTTATTGTTGAACCGCTGGAACGTGGGTATGGTACAACACTTGGCAATTCCCTCAGGAGAGTGCTATTGTCATCGCTTCCTGGCGCTGCAGCGACTTCTGTCAAAATCGAAGGCGTTTTGCACGAGTTTTCCACCATACCGGGAGTGGTCGAAGACACCACAGAGTTTATCCTTAATTTGAAAAGGCTGGCACTAAAAATTCACTCCGATGAAGTCAAGAAATTGGTTATTGAAGCAGATGGCGAAGGGGAAATTCGCGCTGCTGACATTCGGGCGGACTCGGACGTCGAAATACTAAATCCTGAGCTCCATATTGCTACGCTTGCAGATAATGCGCATCTTTATGCGGAGATTACTGCAAAAACAGGGATAGGATATGTGCCCGCCCATCTGAATAAGGATGAAGAGCAGGAAATCGGTGTGCTACCGATAGACTCTATTTTTTCTCCGATTTACAGGGTGAATTTCCAAGTGGAAAATACCCGTGTCGGTCAGGTGACGGACTATGACAAACTGATATTGGAAGTTTGGACTGACGGTGCCTATTTGCCTGATGAAGCGATCAGCCTTGCAGCTTCTATCTTGTCTCAACAACTTGAGCTTTTCGTCGGACTCACCAACCATCCACATGAGCGGGAAGTAATGGTGGAAAAGAGTGAGGAAAAGAAAGACAAGGCACTGGACATGACCATCGAAGAGTTGGACCTTTCGGTGAGATCGTACAATTGTTTGAAGCGTGCGGGAATTAACTCCGTACAGGAACTTTGCTCTAAGACGGAAGAAGAAATGATGAAGGTTCGCAATTTGGGACGGAAGTCTCTTGAAGAAGTGATGGAGAAACTCGAACGTTTGGGACTAGGACTTCGTCAGGAAGAATAGTTCGAGAATTGGCGATTAGGAGGTAAGCGCAAGTGGCACTTGGATACCGTAAATTGAACCGGCGTACCGGGAACCGTGAGGCGTTGATGCGCAGCCTGGTCACAGACCTGTTCATGTATGGACGCATCCGCACCACGGAAGCCAAAGCAAAAGAACTGCGTAAGCTTGCGGATAAAATGATCACCCTGGCAAAGCGTGATGATCTGCACTCTCGCCGTCTTGCTGCTCGCTACGTGTTAAAAGAACAGGTAGATGGCGAAGATAGCAAGAATGTGTTGCAATATCTGTTTAGCGAACTTGGTCCCCGTTATAAGGAGCGTCAGGGTGGATATACCCGGATTCTGAAACTTGGGCCAAGACGCGGAGATGCAGCAGAAATGGTGTATATCGAACTGGTGGAATAAGGTTAAGAAATGGAAGACTTCAATGTCAAGCTAACTTTGGCATATGATGGTACTGATTTTCATGGGTTTCAACGGCAACCAGGATTGAGGACGGTTCAAGGCGAACTGGAAACGTGGCTTTCCGGCGTAGCAGGTCAAGCAGTAGAAGTGATCGGTGCTAGTCGAACAGATGCAGGTGTTCACGCAAGAGCACAGGCAGTGCAATTTGATGCGGTAAAAGTCCCGATTCCAATAGAGCGACTTTTACTTTTCTCAAAAGGCACATTGCCGCCTGATATCGTGGTGACCAATGTAGAAAAAGTGCCCGAGAATTATCATGTACGCTTCAATGCCTTGTGGAAGACCTATCGATATGTATTGGATTTAGGGAAGGTTCCAGATGTTTTTCAGAAAAGGTTTGCTTATCATGTGGCAACACCAATCATTGCCACAGCGATGCAAACAGCGGCTGATCAATTACTGGGTACCCATGATTTCACCAGTTTCTGTACTGCCCGTGCACAGCAGGAAAATAAAGTGCGCACTATTTATCAAATATCGTGTCAACGACAGGCCGATGATCTCATGTACATTGATGTGACAGGAAACGGTTTTTTGCACCATATGGTTCGAAATATCGTGGGCTCTCTCGTAGCGATTGGCAATGGAAAGATGGCTATCGATGCGATTCCTGCTATTCTGAATGCAAAAGATCGACGAATGGCAGGTCCTACCGCACCTGCTCATGGGTTGACTTTATGGCATATTGAGTATCAAAAGCGATGGTCTTGACGATTTGCAATTAAACGAGTTAAACTAAAGATTAGTGCTTATTCGTTATTTTAGGAGGGAAAGCCATGCGGACTACGTACATGGCGAAGCCAGGAGCCGTAGAGCGTAAATGGTATATCGTCGATGCGGCTGGCAAACGTGTAGGGCGTCTTGCTACGGAAATCGCGACGATTTTGCGCGGCAAGCACAAACCGGAGTTTACGCCTCATGTGGATACCGGTGACTTTGTCATTGTGATCAATGCGGAAAAGGTAGTATTTACGGGAAATAAGTTAGAGAAGAAATTTTATTACCGTCATTCAGGTTATCCAGGCGGTTTGAAAGCTGTTAAAGCAGCGGATATGTTACAAAGACATCCTGAACGCGTCATGGAAAAGGCAGTTCGAGGTATGTTGCCGCATAACCGGCTTGGCGATGATCAATATCGCAAGTTGAAGGTTTATGCAGGATCTGAACACCCACATGCTGCACAAAAGCCAGAACCTTGGCCTGTGCAATAATTGGGACTGGTAAAGGAGGTATAAGGGTTGGCGCAAGTGCAATATATCGGAACAGGCAGAAGAAAAACATCCGTCGCGCGCGTTCGGTTGGTGCCTGGTGATGGCCATGTTGAGATTAATCAGCGGTCTATGGATGAGTATTTTGGTTTGGAAACCTTAAAGTTGATTGTGAAGCAACCGCTCATGGTAACCAATACACTTTCCAATTACAACGTACTCGCCAATGTTCGCGGGGGAGGATTCTCTGGACAAGCGGGAGCGATCCGGCATGGTATTGCCAGAGCTTTGCTTAAAGTTGATCCGGAATTGCGTTCGGCTTTGAAGCGAGAAGGTTTCCTCACTCGAGACGCACGGATGAAGGAACGGAAAAAATATGGCCTAAAAGCCGCTCGTCGTGCACCACAGTTCTCCAAACGCTAATTTTCAGGGGACATGGCGCATGCATCAGGCACTCCGGGTATGGAGTGCCTTTTTGTTGCTACGGCATGTCGAGAACGTGGTACAATAACCATGTCGCGATTGATCATGGAGGGATAATTTGTGTCAAAAATCACAAAAGAGGCGATACTCGATGCGCTCCGTGTCGTGGAAGATCCAGATGTTCACCGTAGCATCGTCGAAATGGAAATGGTGCGAAAAGTGGAAATTCACGGTTCGCGTGTTGGTGTGGAAGTGGTACTGACGATTCAGGGATGCCCACTACACAATATTATAGAGAAACAGGTAAAAGAAGTTGTCCTCGCAGTGCCTGGTGTGACGGATATAGAGTTGACAATAGGTACCATGTCGGATGAAGAGAGAGAGCGTTTTGCTTCGAAACTTCGCGGCAAGGAAGCCTCTCAATCACCACTTCTGGCTCCTGATGTTAGCACTGAATTTATCGCAATCGCAAGCGGTAAAGGGGGAGTTGGTAAATCAACCGTTACGGCTAATCTTGCGGTGGCACTGGCAAAAAGGGGATTACGTGTCGGAGTCATCGATGCCGACATCTACGGTTTTTCGTTGCCGGGTATTTTTGGTGTTAGCGGTGTAAAACCTGCGGTTGTTCAAGATTTGGTAATGCCTGTGCAAACGCACGGTATCAAATTGGTAAGCATGCAGTTTTTTGTGCCGAATAACCGACCTGTAATTTGGCGTGGGCCGATGCTGGGGAAAATGTTAAAAAACTTCTTCCAGGAAGTCCACTGGGGTGAATTGGATGTGATGCTGCTCGATTTACCACCCGGTACAGGAGATATGGCGCTTGACGTTCATAGCACACTGCCGAAAAGTAAAGAATTGATCGTGACGACGCCACAAAGCAATGCGGCGGATGTGGCAGTTCGTGCAGGAGTAATGGCGCAGCAAGTCAAACACGAGATCATTGGCGTCATTGAAAACATGGCCTACTTTATTTGTGAGCACTGTAATGAAAAGCACTTTATTTTTGGAAAAGGGGGAGGTACAACGGTGGCGAATGTACTGAAAACTGATCTTTTGGCACAAATTCCAGTAGCAGAAGTGATTGAACGTGAGACTGGAATTTATGAGGAAGGTTCCAAGCAAACCGTTGTATTTGATAGGCTCGCTGAAGAGCTTTCCCAAAAATTGCTGCTGAATAAGACACCGGTGAAATCAGTATAATGTATTTCATTAGGATGAAAATGATTACCGGGAGCAATCCCGGTTTTTTTATGAATAGGGGATTGCGCAGAAGGAAAACTATGTGTATAATGCAAGCGCATGCTTGCGCAAGTGACAACTTACATGCAGTTGTGGGGAGGTGATTGCGTGTTCAAGGATATCCCACATTCCGCGCATGAAGATGATACTCACCGTCGTATTCTCAATGCGGCGTTGGAAGAATTTACCCATCGTGGATTTAAGGGAACCAGCACAAGAGCCATCTCTGAACGTGCAGGAGTGAACGAAGTGACGCTGTTCCGTCATTTTGGAAGCAAGTTGGAGATGCTGAAAGAGGCGGTGGAAGATGCCGTCAAGCAGATGAAAGTCCCTACAGATATTGAGGAGTATCTGCGTCTTTCTTTTCGTGAGGGCTTCGGTCAATTATTAAGGGACTATCTGATGCAATTGACCAGTCGGAGCGAGATTTTAATGCTCGGGATGACAGAATCGTTCTCACACTCGGAAGTGGTTTCTTCGTTAGTATTATTTTTTAGCAAGATGCGTACATTGTTGATTTACTACTTCGAGCAAATGCACGCTCAAGGACGGATGAAAGAAGCGGATTATCCGTTACTGACACAAGCAATTATATCGACATTACATGCTACGCCTGTGATGCGTAAAAGAGCACCGCAAGAAGTGACATCCAATTTAACGGATGAACGAGTGCTGGCAATGCTTGTTGATCTCACGGCTCGTGCCTACAGCTTGGAAGAATAAGAAAAAGAAGTATCATAAAAAATAATTGGGTCTATTTGAATTGGACAATGGAATAAATCCAGAGATTTATTTATTCGCAGGCATGCTATTGTTGATTTTTTATCATTTGTAGCCACTCAAGTTCTCTTGTAGTGATGATTAATCATATGTATAATTTCCAATTTATATATATTAATCAATAATATTACTTATTTGAGTTGGTTAACAGTTAAGCAAGGGGCTAGGGGAGAAATATTTTACGCATACTGTTTAAGAATATCAAAGAAGATGCACGTCTACAGTCTGGGACAACAAAAAGAGTAAACGAGGGAGGATTCGCGATGGGAAGAGCTCGTACGATAGGGCTCAGCCTTATCATTATTTTGGTCATTCTTGTCATTCTTATTGGCGGCGGGTGGTACTTTTATTTGCAGCAAAACTATGTATCCACCTCTGACGCTTTTATTCGAGGGAATGTGGTTCCCATTACGGCTTCTGGGGACGGCTACTTAACGAACTGGTCGGCTACGGTCGGTCAAAACGTCAATTCTGGAGTGGTGATGGGAAAGGTGGACGGATTCATGGGGACGACCAATATCGACTCGCCGATCTCTGGAACCATCTTACAAAATAATGCCGTCAATCATGAAGTCGTAGTTCCAGGAGAACCATTAGCCTACTTAGTTAACTTGAATTCACTGGATATCATTGCTTATTTGAAAGAAACCAGCATCAATAATGTGACAGTGGGTAAAAAAGTGGATATTACTATTGATGCCTATCCTAATACTTCGTTTTCAGGGTATGTCACACAGATTGGCAGTTCATCGGCAGTTATTTCTTCCGGTGTACCTAACACCAGTCTAAGCGGAACATTTGAAAAGACAGTTCAACGTATTCCTGTCTATATTTCCGTCGATGGATCAGAAGGGAAAGATTTAATGCCAGGAATGTCTGTTGAAGTCAGAATTCACCGCAATTAACAAAAGGGCTAGAAAGGAGGGGTAGAACGAATATGGCAGCAAACAGTGTCGTACGCGTTTTTATCATCAACATTGTGGTTATCATTGTTGTCGTGGCGTTGCTATTTGGAGGCTACATTTATTACAACAATTCCGTTAACTACGTGAGTTCGCAGGATGCACAGGTCACTGGCACCATGGTGCCGATCACTGTTCAATTTTCAGGAAAAATCAACAATTGGTACGTTACTGTGAATAGTACGGTTAATCAAGGGGAGACACTTGGCACTGAATCGAACACTTCCGTGCTCGCCTTGAATGCAGGTTTGGGCCAGGCTGTGGCCCGCAGTACTCAACTACAAAAGAACTTAAAAAATCGGGAACAAGTGACGGCCCCTATTACGGGAACTGTCATTCAAAACAATGTGAGCGTCGGGCAAATTGTCCAACCTGGTCAAGTGATGGCGCAACTGGTCAATTTAAATACGCTATATGTGACGGCCAACATCCCGGAAACGGGAATCAATCAGGTCAACGTTGGGCAAAAAGTGGACGTTACCATTGATGGAATTCCCAATACCACCTTTAACGGCACGGTCATGAAAATTGAAAATGCCACGCAATCTGCGTTCTCTGAGGTTCCTAACTTGACATCGATGTCAGGGAGTTACACGAAAGTGATGCAGCGTATTCCTGTATTGATCAGTCTGGATCAAGGGTATTCTGGTAAACCGATTGTTCCGGGAATGAATGCAGAAGTTAGGATTCATGTTAACAACAATGGCTGATGATGGACCCTTTATAGGGAAGGAGGTAAGATGCCATGTCATTTAGGGATCGATTTGGCATGAGCCCCGCCGCGATGATGGCTATTGTGCTTGGTGTGTTCATGGGGATCTTGGATAACACCATCGTCAATGTGGCCATCCCCAAAATGATGGCTGTTTTTAATTCTACTCAAGATCAGATTCAATGGGTTATTACCGCCTACATGCTGGTAATGGGGATGTTGACGCCGGTCAGTGGATATCTCGGCGATCGCTTCGGGCAACGCAGAGTCTATATGTTCGCGCTAGCCATGTTCACGATTGGTTCTGCGCTTTGCGGTTTGTCTTGGAGTACGGAGGCGATTATCACCTTCCGGATCATCCAGGGTATTGGCGGGGCCATGTTGATGCCAGTCAGCATGACGATGATGTTTTCGATGGCCCCCATAGAACGGCGCGGTGCTATCATGGGGATTTGGGGAATTGCACTCATGTTTGCTCCTGCGCTAGGCCCGACACTCAGTGGTTCTTTGGTCGAATACTTCGATTGGAGAATCATTTTTTACCTCAACGTGCCAATTGGTATCATCAGTTTTCTGTTAGTGATCTTGTCGGTGCCTAAATTTGAAGGAAAAGCTAAGGAAAAACTCGATTTGCCTGGTTTTATCACTTCACTGATCGGGTTCTTTTCATTGCTATATGCATTATCTGAGGCACCCGCGAAAGGGTGGCAGTCGTTGACCATTATCTCGTTCCTGATCGCAGGCATCGCATTTCTTGCGATGTTTGTGGTAATCGAATTGACATCGAAAAATCCGATGCTGGACCTAAAGCTATTTCGCAGGCCAGTGTACCTAGTGTCGATTTTGACAACGAGTTTACTTAGCATTGCGATGTTAGGTGTATTCTTTATCTTGCCAGTGTTTTTACAAGATGCGGTAGGATTGTCACCTTTACAAACGGGGCTACTCACCTTGCCAGGTGCGATTGTGACTGCCATCTTGATGCCAATCAGCGGATTTTTATTTGACCGAATTGGTGCACGTCCACTTGGCGTTATTGGACTCGGTTTAATGCTAATCACCAGTTTTATCCTGACAAACTTAAATATTTACTGGGCATTTACTTCGATCATGATGGTGTACATGATGCGTCAAGCCGGAATGGGACTAGCCATGATGCCACTCTCCACGGCAGGGATGAACGACGTTCCGCCGAATTTGATCAGCCGCGCGACTGCGCTGCAAAATACCATGCGAAATGTGGCTGGGTCAATTGGCACCGCATTTTTGAGCACCATGATGCAGTCAGGAGAGAATCAACACTTTATCACGTATACTAACCAGTTGAGCGCCACTAATCTTCAACTGGTTCATGGCACCAATCAGTTGCCAAGTGTATTTGGGATCACTAATACTCGTGCGTTTACGCAGTTCATCAGTCTGTTGCATGAGTGGGCATTCCAACGCGGTTCCCAGGACGCATTTCAGGCATCTATGATCATCGGGTTCTTGGCGTTTATTGCGGTTTTCTTTATCGGGAAAAAGAAAGTTTATGTCAAGAAAAAATCCCCTATGGGAGGGGGCATGGCGGTCGTTGAATAAGATTACGACAGAACAAAGGCGCGGAATTCATTTGGTTTCCGCGCCTAACTGCCGCCTGACTCCTCTCCGCCACCGGAACTGTCTTCTTCGCCTCCTCCTTCACTGTCCTGAGAGCCGCCACCTTGTCCGGATTTGCCCTTACCTTGTTCTTTTGAACCGGTTATTTTCTCTTTTTGTCCACCTGCAGCCTCTTTCACCGCTTGTTTCAGGCTATCCATAAAAAGCAAACGAAATGAAGGTTGTTCTAATGCTTCGGTCATGATTTTCATGATTTCTTTTCGATATTCAGGGCTTTTCAATAAGTCAAACTGCATCTGTTGATATTCGGACGATTGCATTAGTGCCAGTAATTCTTTTTGGTAATCCGGATCTTTGATCAGTTGTTTTTGTATTTTCGTCACTTGCGGAAGCGCCGCTTCCACCATTGATGATGAGAATTTCGGGTCTTTCATGGCCTGGCTGAGAAATGTTTTCTGTTTATCTTCTGTTTTTACCATTTTTTCGACGGCTTTTTGAACATCAATCTCACTGACGATGGCGGATTGTTTAAATTCTGGGCTGGAGATGGTATCTTTTAATGTGTTCATCCCTTCTTTACTATGCAGGATGTCGAGCACCATAGCCTTGATTTGAGGATAGCCAGCACTACTTGCGGTGGGGTTGGAACTGCCACTTTCCTGACCGGAGTTACCGGAGGCACTCGTGGACCCACAACCCGCAAGCAACAAGCTGGAGATCAGCGCAATACTTGATGCTTTTCGTTTGAAGAGAGGATTCATGAACGAGGTCCTCCTTTCTAAGCCTACTATGTCCAGCTTAGGCGGTGTTATGCAATGGCATCAACCGCCTAAAATGGTCGCTTATCAGAATCTGGGGGATGGATGATGAATATCAAAATGTTTGCCAAATTAACTGGACAAACCATTTTAATTGGCGTTGTGCTTGGACTGATATTTGCGTTAATTGGTTGGCCGGCAAAAATGCTCTGGTACCGTGGCATGATCGTCGGGGGATTTGTCAGCGTGGCGGTAGCGTTGATGGGATTTTGGGCCTATCTCACGTTGAACTTTATCATGCAATCACTGATGCCACCCAGAGTCTGGGTGTGGTTTCAGGCAATATTGGTCATTTTGGCTGTGGTGGACGTAGTCTATTTTTTCCCTGAATTGGTGTCCAATTTGCCTACGGGGTTAACACTCCCTCCTGGAAATTACCTATGGCAGCTATTGTTGCCACTAGGACTAGCCCTGATTGTGGCTGTGGCAAAGATGCGGTTGACTAATCGCTCCGCGTTTATCCCTGCTGTTTTCTATATGTACGTCTTCACAGGGGTCGAATGGATTCCCGCGCTATTTAACGCGCGCGCCTGGAGACCAGCAGAACTGATTTGGATGATCCTATTCGTCTGTAATACGTTCCTGATCTTGATACTTGGGAAATTGACAAGAAAGCCCTCACATGCTTGAGGGCTTTCAATTTGTGGGCAGCACTGGCGAATTATTGAACGCGGGTATGCGATTCGACACCGGATATGAGTTCTGAAACGGTGACAAATTGATAACCTTTGGCGCGAAGCCCATCGATGATTTGCGGTAATGCTGCTGCTGTCTGCTTGGCTGAATCACTGGCATGCATGAGAATGATGTCACCGGGGACTGCCCTTGTGGTCACGCGGGACACCATGTATTCCACGCCAGGGTTTTTCCAGTCAAGAGAATCGGTGTTCCACTGAATTACGGTATATCCCATTTGATTTAAAAGGCGCAGTACGCGCTGGTCAAAATCGCCATTGGGTGTACGGACGAGTGTGGGCTTGAGGTTAAGTACCTCTTTGAAGCTATGTTCTGCTTTCCCCATTTGCTCCCTGATCCAGTTGTCCGTTTGCTCGCTAAAATCTTTGTGCATATACCCATGACTGCCAATTTCATAGCCCATGCTTTTGATTTGTTTGGCAATTTCCTGGTGATGCATGATCCAGGGGCCAGATAAGAAAAAAGTAGCTTTATGGATATTTTTGGTATTTAATACGTTGAGTATAGGGCCGGGCATTTTCTCGCCCCAAGAAATATCGAAGGTGAGGGCAACCACCTTTTTGGTCGTATCTACTTTGTAGATGGCGCTTGGCGCTTGCGGCACGTGCTTTGTAGAAGCAAAAGCAGGAGTAAAGGTTTGAAACATAAGCAAAAACAGAGCGGTAAACATCCAGATCAACGATTTTTTCAGCAAACCGGCACCTCCAGGTTCAATGTCAGTAGCAAGTTTGTGCAACACTGGGTATGATCATACAATGTTTAGTGATGAAGGGGTGATTCCCATTTTATTTTTTAGAAGAATGAATAGGTATATGCGATTGTCATTGCTTATTTTCGTGGTGGGACTGGCGCTTGGTGCGATCTTTGCCAGGCCATTGCAGACAGCACTCAGTCCACTGATGACTGATTTGAAAACGCTCGCTACTGGCATGAAACATGAGGCGTTTGGCGCCATGATGATGACGATTTTTCTGCATAATTTGCGCACCAGCATCTTTATGCTTGTCGGGGGGATTTTGTTCGGTGTATTACCCGCACTATTCGTGATGGTCAATGGGGCGTTAGTGGGATACGTCCTCGCGATCACGTACCATGCGACGCATGTGAATCCATTTTTGCTATTTGCAGCGGGAATACTGCCACACGGTATTTTTGAGATACCGGCTTATCTGCTCGCGAGCGCATTTGGGATGCGGGCTGGCGTGTTGCTATTTCGGTCCATGGGGAAAAATTTGGGGAGTGACAATTGGCGTTTACTTGGCAAGGATGTATTGCCAACGCTTCTCATCATCGTGGTGTTCCTATTTATTGCGGCGAACATTGAAACAGGGATCACGCCTGTACTCTTGCGAATGGTCTATCACCAGGCATAATTAAAGGAGTTCTTCTGCGTCCTCAAGTGAAAAAGTGGTGATCTTACCTTCTCCTTTTTCCCGGTATGAGATAGTGTAACCATCAAAAGAGCGGGCAAGCAGTTGGAGTTCGCTGATGCGATATTCTTCTTCCAGTTTGCTTGTAACTTCTTGTTGCGCCATCGCATATTCTTCATTCTCCGGGTCAAGCATAAGAACAGCGGCAAGTTGTGTCCAACTGAGGAGCAATATTTTATCGTCTTCCAAAAGCTTCATCACCTTTCTTGATAGGTATGGTACCATAGGTGAGTAACGATAAACAAAGGATGTGGCACAGTGACACAGGAACAACGTAGAAAACTTCGGGTGATTGGTGTTCCCTCCGACTTGGGACAAGGTCGAAGAGGCGTAGATATGGGCCCAAGCGCGATCAGGTATGCGGGTCTTTCTGAAAAGATGCGGGATTTAGGGCATGTCATTGAGGACATTGGCAACGTGGACGTCCCGCCTGCTGAGTCTAGGGTTCAAGGTTCAGAAAAGGTAAAGTATTTGGATCAGGTCAAAGTGGTCTGTGATGAACTTCGTGAAGTGGTTCGTGATGCATTGAAAGAAGGATTTACTCCAGTGGCGCTTGGTGGGGACCATAGCATCGCGATTGGCAGTATCGCTGGGGCGATTGAGGCAAAAGGCAACTTGGGATGCATTTGGTTTGATGCGCACGGGGATATGAATACGCCGGAAACCACACCAAGTGGTAACATCCACGGCATGCCGCTTGCTGTCTCGCTTGGATTAGGACATCCTGATCTCGTCAATCTTGGTGGAATCAGTCCTAAGCTAAAACCTGAAAATGTGGTGCTAGTCGGTGCTAGATCGATTGACAGTGAAGAGAGAAGACTCATTCACGAGACGGGGATACACGTTTTTACCATGAAAGACGTGGACGAGATGGGAATGAGCGTGGTGATGCATAAAGCGATAGAAATTGCATCCAATGGCACAAACGGAGTTCATTTGAGTGTGGATTTGGATGGGATCGACCCGATGCATGCGCCTGGGGTTGGAACGCCTGTCAATGGTGGGTTTACTTATCGGGAAGGACATCTGGCGATGGAGGTTTTGGCTGCGGCAAATTGCGTCGTATCTGTTGATTTTGTCGAAGTTAATCCTATCCTTGATGAGCATAACAAAACCGGGTTATTGACGGTGGAACTGGCGGCATCGCTTTTTGGCCTGACCGTCATTTAATGATATGGGAGTGTAAGCATAGTCCATCATGTTTTCTGAATTGACTTATGAAGCGTTAAAAGATCGTAAGGATCTGGTATGGATTGACGTTCGCTCTGAAGGTGAATTCGAAGAGTCGATGATACCGGGTTCTTTCAATGTGCCTCTTTTTAACAGTGAGGAACGGGCGGAAATTGGCACTATTTATAAACAGGAGAGTCCAGGTCGAGCCAGATGGGTTGGATTGGAGATTGCTTCGCAAAAGCTCCCGGCGTTGGTCAAAGCCATTATCGAATTGACGGCCGGGAAAACTCCCGTTATCTATTGTTGGCGTGGCGGGATGAGGAGCAAGACGGTCGCCACTATACTCGATTTGATGGGAATCAGCGCGATTCAGCTGACAGGCGGATATCGCGGGTATCGCCAGTATGTCACGGGAATCCTTGCATCAATGACGGTAGACGATTTGCCTCCTTTGATCGTCATTCATGGGATGACTGGGGTGGGGAAAACCACGCTGTTGCGCCTACTTGCGGGTGAAGGGGAACCGGTGCTTGATTTGGAAGGACTGGCCCGGCACCGGGGATCGGTGTTTGGTGGAATCGGGCTGAATCCTGCGAATCAACGACAATTTGATTCCTTGCTATATGATGAATTGCAATCCCTTCGTGGAAAACCTTATCTATTGATGGAAGCAGAAAGTAAGCGAGTGGGTCGGGCGACTTTGCCTGACTTTTTGATGGATGCCAAAAAAACGGCGATCAACGTGGAATTGACTGCTCCTATATCGGTCAGGATTTTGCGAACATTGGATCAATATAAACTTGCAGACGATGAGGCTTTTCATGAATCAGTGGAGCGGGCGATCGCTTTCATCCAGAAGCGGTTTAGTCCTGATTTGCGTCAACGGGTCTATGAGTGGATGGACGCGAAGGCTTATGAACCGCTAATTGGCGCACTCCTTGAGGAATATTACGACCCACGCTATGAGTATGCAAGAAGGGATTATGAGCGTCCCTTTTTGATGGTCGATGCAACGAATCTGTACGAGGCTTCAGCGCACCTCCGCAATGAACTCCTGAGAATCGGGCAGGTGTCGTGACAAGCAGGTCACTTTCCTCATTTAATAACCATCAGAAGCCGGAAATAGGGGTTTGATGGTTCATGATTTATTTGGCGCTTGGAGATTCGATCACCCACGGTTATGATGCCTCGAATGAAGCGGAAAAGTACGTGACGAAGCTGGTCCAACATCTGAATGAGAAAAAAAAAACCAGTTTCTATGTTCATGCCAAACCTGGGTGGACATCGCAACAACTCTTGAAGTCCCTTGATCGCATACCGCAGTGTATTGTAGAGGAGGCTGAACTTATCAGTCTCCTGATCGGTGGGAATGATCTGATTAAAGCCATGCCGTGGTTTTTGCACGATAAAGATGAGGGGATGTTTAGGTTGAGACAGTCCTTTTATCCGCAGGTGGAACAGATCATTGATAAAGTAAATGTCAATCCTGAGGCGATTTTTATGCTTTGCACGATCTACAATCCCTTCCCTAACTCAGATCTGGCTATTTTTGCGGTAGACGGATTAAATACGATGCTAAAGCAAATTGCGGAACAAAAGCATTGCGTGCTGGTGCCAGTCCATCATTACTACGGGGGGAATGAACAGGAGTTGGTCAATCGCTTCAAACGGGGAGCGCTTGAAGACTTTCGTTTATTTAAGAATCCCATTCACCCTAATGATTTAGGTCATACCAGAATCGCAGAAGCCATTTTTAAGACGGTGTATCCGAGAAAAAGTGAACAGGCATCACAGCAAAAACGCCTGCAACAACGAAGTGGCAAAGCGAACTTGAAAAAAAGACACGAGGTGAGAAAAAGGGTATAATAGCAATTGGGTATCCATTTAATTGATACTCAATCTTTCCTCAGAATGTTTTTCTCCTTATATTAACAGGACAAATTTGTCACGATGGCGAATATTCCTAAAATACGATAAAAAAATAAATCTTTGCAGATTACTCTGGGTGAATGACAAATGAATCAGATTCTGGAACTCATTCATAAATTTACAATATTCGATATTGTCGATATCGCCATTGTGTCATTTGTATTTTATCGCGTGATCCTGCTTATTCGGGGGACGCGAGCGGTACAATTGCTAAAAGGTGTTTTTGTCTTGCTTTTGGCAACAGGTGCCAGCAGCTTGCTTCATTTGGAAGCGTTGAACTGGCTGTTAAATAAAGTATGGGAAGTGGGACTCCTAGCCATACCCGTTGTTTTTCAGCCGGAACTTCGTCGTGCATTAGGCCAGTTAGGCCGCTCCAACTGGTTCAATATTTCCATGCGCTGGCAGGGGACAAATGGCGTCACGCACACGGTTCATGAGCTGGTGACGGCAGCGCAGGTTTTTTCTAAAAATCGTATCGGTGCGTTGATTGTAATGGAAAGAAGCACAGGCTTAAATGAATACATCGAAACGGGAACCGCTATACAGGGAATTCTGTCCGCTGAACTGCTAATCAATACGTTTATCCCCAATACGCCACTTCATGATGGCGCAATGGTGATACGGGCCGATCGAATTATCGCCGCCTCCTGTTATTTGCCGCTCAGTGACAGGTCTGATATCGCTAAAGAACTTGGTACGAGACATCGGGCAGCCGTGGGAATTACGGAACAGTCTGATGCGCTTGTTCTTGTGGTGTCTGAAGAGACGGGAAAAATTTCGATCGCAGAAAACGGTGAGTTGCAGCGAGATCTGGATGAAGGGGCGTTAAGCGATCGATTAACAAAAGGTCTCAGTGATCCTCAAAAGAGTACATTTCGTTGGTTTAACCGGAAGGCGGGTGTGGAGTGAAAAGACGCAGCCTGTTTGACAACAACCTGTTTGTTCGGCTTATTTCCGTTGTGCTTGGTTTCCTGCTCTGGGTGGTGGTGAGTTTTTCTTCCAATTCGCAGGGAACTGGTCTTGCCACCACCACGCAAGTACTTCACAACATTCCAGTGATCGTACTGACTTCGCCGCAGATGATGGCTACTTCAGAGCGGCCTGTGCGGGTAAATCTCAGTGTCTCGGGGAGTATTTTTGACGTGGCTACGGTACAGGCTGACTCCTCTGGTATTCGAGCTGTCGCCAATGCGACGACGATGGGGCCGGGGAAACACCAGGTACCGATTATCATTGAAAATTCACCCACTAGCGCGGTGACGTTTGTGCCGGAGACGCCCTATGCGGAAGTCAATATTCAGGAACGCGTGGCCTCCCCTTTTTCACTTCATGTAAAAGTGGTTGGAAAACCGCAATCAGGCATGCGGTTAGGTGAACCCATATCGTCGAACAATCAGATTGTTGTTAGCGGTCCGGATGCGCTAGTGCACCAAGTAACTGCAGTAAAGGCGCTCGTTGATGTGACGGGAAGTACTCAAAGTGTGACGAGAATGGTGCCTGTGTTGCCAGTGAATAAACATGGACAAGTGGTGCAAGGAGTATTTTGCAATCCGGAGACCGTGACTATATCGGTGCCGGTTTTAAGTCCTGTTCACCAATTGCAATTAGTGCCTTTCATCACGGGTCAACCTGCGGCAAAATGGTCAGTGGCTAGTGTATCTGTCACACCGTCTTCTATTTCGGTGACCGGACCTTTGCAAGCCCAACTTCCCTCGTATCTCACCTTGCCACCTGTAGATGTCGCTCGTCTCACTCATTCTAAGGCGTTTGTAGTGGCTATTCCCGCACCCTATAACGGAGCCAAACTGAGTGTTCCTATAGCTCAAGTGAGAGTGGAATTGGCACCTAAAGGATCGACAACGTTGCAAGGCATACCGATAAAAATTATGGGAAATACTGGCGGTCATCAAGTTGTCATACAGGGGCCGCAATTTGTTCGGCTAACAATTACTGGAGCGAATTCCCAATTGGCAAACTTTCAATCGCAGGATGTCAGTGTGTATGTGGATGTTAGCGGTTTGAAACTGAATAAACCTACCTTGCTTCCGGTGACGGTGGCAGTGCCTAATTATTTGAGTGTCGCAAAAGTGTTGCCGGATCGTGTTGCTGTGGTGGCCGTGAAGTGACGAAGCAAATTATACTTGTATAGGGGAAACGCCTATGCGACAATGGCAAAGTATATCCTTGAATGATGTGGATAGTGAGGCTAAAGGAGTAATTGATAGTGAGAAGACTTTTTGGAACAGATGGAGTCAGAGGAGTGGCCAATCGTGATCTTACTGCAGAATTGGCCTACCAATTAGGGTTTGCCGCAGCTTTCGTATTAGGGAAAAAAAGCGATGATCGTCCTTTTTTTGTGATAGGAAAAGACACCCGTTCTTCGGGCGATATGCTGGAAGCGGCATTAACTGCTGGAATCATGGCCGCGGGAGTGGATGTTCATTTACTCGGTATTATCCCCACACCTGGTGTGGCGTATTTGACCCGGAACTCTCATGCAGCAGCAGGAGTAATGATTTCTGCCTCCCACAATCCGGTGGAGGATAATGGTATCAAGTTTTTCGGCGCAGACGGTTACAAGTTGATCGATGCGATGGAAGATGAAATTGAACTTATGATGGAACAGATGCAGGAATGCGAGCGCCCGATTGCAAGTGAAGTGGGTAGACGTGTGGAGAACGGACTTGGTGCAACGGATTATGCGAAATTTCTGAAAAACACGGTGAAGCATCGCTTGGATGGTCTCAAGGTGGCGGTAGACGCGGCGAACGGTGCTGCATATGCTTTAGCAAAAGAGGTGCTGACTGAGCTAGGAGCCGAAGTTTATGCATTTGCTGATGAAGCGGATGGCGCCAAGATCAACGTCAGTTGCGGCTCCACGCATCCGGATTTTATCGCTGCCAAGGTAAAAGAGATTGGTGCTCAGATAGGGCTCGCTTTTGATGGGGATGCGGACCGCCTGATTGCAATTGATGAACATGGTGAAATCGTGGATGGCGATCGGATGATGCTCATTTGCGGAAAATATCTGCGTGAAAAAGGTGAGCTACGCGGCCATACCATCGTGTCGACGGTGATGAGCAATTATGGATTTGTGAAAGCGGCGAGAGAACTTGGCATCGAGCTGGTGAGAACCGCGGTTGGCGACCGCTATGTCATGGAAGCGATGCGCGAGGGCGGATTTATCCTAGGTGGGGAACAGTCGGGCCACGTGATTTTTCTCAACCACAACACTACGGGAGATGGGATTTTAACAGCATTACAACTGCTCAGTGTCGTGGTGGAATCTGGCGAACCACTGAGTAAACTAGCTAGCATCATGCGATCTTATCCACAGGTGCTAGTCAACGTGAGGGTGAAGGATAAGACGGCCTGGAGGCAGAATGATGTCATCGCCAAGGCGATTCTCAATGTGGAAAATAAGTTGGGGGAAGACGGTAGGATATTGGTTAGGGAATCTGGCACTGAGCCGATTGTGCGTGTGATGGCGGAAGGACCGGATGAAGAAGTCGTTCGTTCGTATGTGGAAGAAGTGGTGGCTGTGGTGCATCGGGAATTAGGATGATGAAGCGACGGAATCGATGAAAGGTGGTGGTGGATGGGGTAGTGGTTGCAGTAAGACAACAGTTGCTTAAGCGCCTGGACTCGCTTCGCTCACGGAGAGTTATGGAAGCGAGTTGACGCGGTGGAGGTTAGCGAACCATTCGGCGGGTGCCTCCCGGTGTTCGTCCGCGCCGAGAAATGAAGCACAAAACTGTTGGGGAACTGGCAGGACAAAGGCTTTTTAGGACGAGGGAACGAACCTTGCAATCCCTTGGGCGTAAAATACAACGAGGATGCGTTTAGCCTCCGGCATGGGGCTGGTTGGTGATGCGCGCGGGGATGGAGGAACTGAATTTGTGTGGAATAGTAGGTTACATTGGCCCAAGAAACGCACAGGACGTGCTGTTATCCGGTTTGGCCAAATTGGAGTATCGCGGGTATGACTCTGCAGGAATTGCGATTTATGATCATGGCGAGGTAAAGCTAGCAAAAACAGTGGGACGTCTGGCTGCGCTCGAAGCAAAACTGAACGGAGCAACAATTTCGGGTAATTTGGGGATTGGGCATACTCGCTGGGCTACGCACGGGAAACCATCGGATGAAAATGCACACCCTCATGCGGGATGCGCAAGTGATTTTGCAGTGGTTCACAATGGGATTATTGAAAACTATATGGTGTTAAAGGAAAAGTTGCTCGCATCCGGGCATCATTTTGCTTCGGAGACGGATACAGAAATTATTGCGCATTTGCTGGAAGAGCTTTGGACAGGGGATCTTTTTTCTACTGTGTTAAAGGTGCTTGAAGAAATTCGTGGAGCCTATGCTCTCGCGATCATGACGAAAAATGATCCGGGGAAACTAGTGGCGGTGCGGAAACACTCGCCGCTTGTTATTGGGCTAGGTGATGGGGAAAACTTCTGCGCTTCGGATATCCCGGCTATTCTCGAATATACGCGGGATGTACTGATCATGGAGGAAGGGGAAATAGCGCTCATTACGGAATCGTCGGTCGAGTGTTTTGATTTAAAAGGAAATTCGATCGAGAAAAAAGTATTTCAGATAACATGGGATCCGGTGGCCGCGGAAAAGGGCGGATATGACCATTACATGTTAAAGGAAATCCATGAACAGCCGCGTGCGGTGCGCGATACGATGAGTGGCCGGCTTTCTGACGATGGACGCAAAGTGATGCTTCCGGAATTAAAATGGCCGGAAGGATATGCGCAAGCGGTGGATCGCATCCACATCGTGGCAGCGGGAACGTCTTATCATGCAGGACTGGTGGGAAAAACGGTCATCGAGTCACTGACCCGGATTCCGGTGGACGTGGAGATTGCATCGGAGTATCGCTATCGGGACCCGATTGTCACGGATCATACGTTGATGGTGGTCATCTCTCAGTCTGGGGAGACGGCAGATACGCTTGCAGCGCTTCGCAACAGTAAGGAGCGGGGGATTAGGGTGCTGGCGATCACCAACGTGGTGGGCAGTTCGGTAGCACGGGAAGCAAACGATGTAATTGTGACTTGGGCGGGACCGGAGATTTCGGTGGCATCGACCAAGGCGTATACTACGCAGTTGATCGCGCTTTATCTACTGGCACTTTATTTGGGGCAAGAGCGGGGAAGACTAGATGACGCGTTTGTAGATGGGTTTCTTAAAGATATGAAGGAATTACCGGATAAACTGGATGAGATTCTGGAATCTTCTCCGTGGATTGAACAAACGGCAAAAGATTTTGCGGTGTGGAATGATGCGTTTTTCCTTGGCCGTGGGATTGACTATGCGGTGGCGCTGGAAGGTGCGCTGAAATACAAGGAGATCTCGTATATTCATGCGGAAGCCTATCCTGCCGGGGAGTTGAAGCACGGCACATTGGCGCTGATCGTGGAAGGTGTCCCGGTCATCGCGCTAGTCACGGAGGATTCGCTGTACGAAAAGTCGGTCAGTAACATCAAGGAAGTCAAGGCGCGCGGGGCACACGTGCTGGCGATCGCCTGGGCGGGAGATGAAGAGATTGGCAAGTCGGTGGATCGTGTGCTGTATATTCCTCGCACGCGAACGGCGTTGGCGCCAGTACTGATGGTGGCCCCGCTGCAATTGCTGGCGTATTATGCATCGGTGGCGCGCGGCAATGACGTGGATAAGCCGAGAAACTTGGCAAAGTCGGTGACGGTGGAGTAGTTATTTTCTTGGAGAATTTATCTATTGTTCCCGTTGTTCCCGTCAAATCCACTCGTACTCGCAGTAAAATAACATCTACCCGCAGTTGACCACTTGTACTCTGGCATGGGAGAATCTGGACAATAACACTCCAGAATCTCCCGTGTCTTTTTCTTTTTCAATGGATTCATCACTGGATAAAACATCCCGCCCCGATCCACCAATTATCCACCAATTATCCACCTAAAATCCCACCATCAAGTACAATCCACCTTCAACTCATATCCGATAAAACCCCGATAAATCAAGATAAATCCGATCTATCATCCGATTAATATTCGACCAATCATCCGATTTCAGTTCCGATTAAAATCCGATTAACCATCCAATTAAACTGGAAAAATGAATACAATATCTCCCTATTCCCTCTCAACTAAACCCCTATTATTTTCCTCCCAGCGGGTACAAGTGGATTTATCTAAAATCGCGGCATTCCACTAAGATTTGGAATGGAAATTGACGATTTGGGAGAACGAGTGGATTTGACGGTAGAAAATGGATGGAGTGAGGAATGTTGAATTGGCGGGGTTTTGGTGGGGGTGGAGAGGGTGGATGAGGGAAGGAGTGGATTTGACGAGTACATAGTAGGGACGCCCGTTTTGAATTGGAAATTGATATTGGAATGGTTGGACGGGCGTCAAGGGAGTAGTCGCCCGATAAATCGGGCGAAGGGGAAAACATAAAAGAATGAGCGGATTTACAATGAGTTCCATCAAAATGTCGTGGCAACTCCTGATGCTTGGGCAACGTGTTGAGTGGAAAATGCATTGGTGTTAGTCAAGTACTCATTAGTGATGTATCCCCCGTTGGTGACTCCGCCGCCACTCCAAGTGGGGTCCATAACTACCCACTGATTGCCGTCCCACGCTTTTACCCATTCATGGTTGGCTTGTGATGGATCTTGTGGTAAGTCACCATTAAAATCTTGCGCGGTTCCCTGTATCGTCTCCGTAGGAATGCCAATGGAACGTAATAAGGAGGCGGTCAGTTCCGCATAATCTTCGCAAATACCTGTACCTGAGTTCAGCGTTTGTAAGGAATCTTGGAATCGGTAACCACCAGGTTGCAATTCGGACTGATCATAGGCCAAATCGTCACTCACGTAGTTATTGATCGCTTGGATACCTGCATCAACCGATGGAGCATTTTCCATCAGCGTTTCTGCAATAGTTTGAAACGCAGGACTCATGTTGTAATCGATTTTGGCAGTGGGCATAAGATCTAGTTCTGATTGTGAGAGCGTTGTGCCATCCGTCATTTGATAAGAGAGGTACAATGGCGAAAGAGTAGGGGTTTCATTATTAATTTGTTGCGTTAAATATTGTGGATAGTTAGGAATAATGGCAATCACTAAAGACCCATAGGCAATGGGTGATTGAACTTCCGCTCGATAGAAGGATTGACCTGTGATGCTGGTGAAGACGGGCGCTGTATAGGAAGCGTCAATATGTCCTGTCGAATCTTCCAAAATGATGCTTACTTGTTGGACGTTTGTGGGAACGAATCCTGCCACTGGTATCCAGCCTTGATTGACAGAAGGAAAGGCAATGGCGTCATAGAGCTTTGGAATGCCAATCTGAAACGATTGCGCTTTTGAAAAATCAGGTGATGTTTGGGGGAATAATTGAATGCCGACCTGATTGGTGGAAGGAGTGATACTGACATGTTGTAACTGGGAATACCCAACAGTGATCACTAACGGCACGGAATCATTGCCGTTGATGTCCGCTTGCACGGTGTAAATCCCAGGTTTTGAAGCGACAAAGGTAGCGTGTGCTTCGTCGAGTTGGGTGCCTGCGATAGTTTGTGTCCACAAAGTGTGATCTGGCTGGATTGCCGCATAGGGACTGTCTACCCACCAAGTGGTTTGACTGGGATCTACATTTTGAATATCGGAGTAAGCAAATAGATTCAAGGTCTGTCCTGTTCCGACATTCAGCAATTTGGGAGCAATGGACGGTGGATTATTTAAAGGATTATAGGTTTGTGCAGAGAGATAATAGTCTTCATTGATCCGATTCATAGCATTAGTATCATTGATCGCAGAATTTTGTAGGGGAAGGTCATGGTAAACGCCATATGTAGTTGTAAAAGACATAGAATTCGTAGAATTAATCGTCCATTCTCGCAGTGATCCATTCCAATTGTTATTGATCTTGAACAAATTCAACACTTGAATGATGTCATAAATGGGCACATAAGTGGTGTTCACACCTGTCGAAGGGTCAGTCGCAATTAAGGTTTTCATTCCCACAAAAAAGGAGCCGTTGATTTGGATCTGTTGCTCATTTTGGATCTGATTAAGCGGAGTAAAGGTGGTTAAGGAGTGATTCGTCAATGACCAAATCCCCGTTGAACCATTCCAATAGTTGGTGATCCCAAGGGATTTCAGCACTTGAATCACATAATAAAGTGGCATATAGGTGGTGCCTTGATCAACAAATCCGTAGGGAGTGCTATCTGTCTGTCCGTTTACAGTGATGACATTTTCATACATGCTCACAGTATCAGCAAACGTTGTGGAAGGGGTGATGGCAATCAAACTACCGAATGCGATAGATGAAAATAGAATTCGTTTGCAGGTAGTGAAGAAATTCATCGTATCGTCCCCTTTTCTTCCGTCGACCAAAATATAACATGCCTAGCTGTGTTAGAAAAGAAGGTATGATGTTGCTAGGCTACGTGGTAGATTCTTTAACAGGAATAGGTGATCAACGGGGGGCCAATTGATTAGAAAAGGGAATAATGACCAATGATCGGATATGAAGAACTGAAAATTACAGTGTATAACCAATTCATATCAGGATAATTTGACAGGATTTTTTTGTAATTTTACTTGAATGCTATATTGGGTTACCAAATACAAGCTTATTTAAGCACTATTAGTTATAGTGTAGTTTGACCATTTCATTTGGAGGCTCAAAATCAATGTTGTTACGTTTTGCAAATTCAACTCAATGGCTAATGGATATAAAGACAATAGAAATTACGGCAGTGAACATTGCCAATTTAATCTATTATGACAAATTAGATGGTTGTGTTTGCTACAATTTGCGTCTAGCCGAGGGGATTACTACCGTATTAACCTCCTTACAATTTGAGTTGAAAACAAAACACGATGAGATTGAAAATCTTTATTATGTATGGGTCAAACGATAGTTAAGATAACAGCAGTTACTCTTCTAATCGATTTCTAATATGGTGGATAGAATCAGGATTTCCTAATACTTGCACCACATCAAATTGCTGAAGTATCGTGTGACCACGAGGGATGATACGTTCATCTCCTCGAATGATAGAAACGAACAACACATCTTGTGGTAAACGTAAAGAACGCATCGGAGTGGAATTTATTTTTCGTGACCGCACCTCTATGGTGCTAACGATCCAACCTTCTGGGAGTGTGTTGGTATCAAGTTTAATTTCATGAATGATTTGCAAGGTTAATTTTGACGGAGTAAACCTGCTAATGATTCGACTAAACACCATTGGTGAAACAATACAAGTGATCATAGCAAGAACGATCAGCCCGTTTGCTGTGGCGCTACCCAAGGCACCAATTTGAACTGCAATTTGACTTGCCGCAATGATGACACTAAGGTTAGAACCTAGTAACATTCCGCCAGCGATCCGTTGCGGAAGCGAAAACCTTCTTAGAAAATAGAGTGAGGGAATTAACTTATTTAGGAACATAGTGATAAGAAAAGCAATCATCATGATCCAAAAACCAGGGCGAGCATTTAAGGCTTGAACATTAAATTTCATTCCTACATTGACAAAAAAGATGGGTAATAAGAATCCATACCCAATAGAATTTAGCTTCGAAGTCAGTGCGGATTGACCCTTCGATAAGAGAGAAACAATGGCACCAGCGAGAAATGCCCCCACAATCACTTGGGTGCCTAATGTTTCGGAAAATGCCAAAAACATTAAAATAAGGGCAAACGAACCACGAAGCCCCATTTCGCTAGTGGCGTTCTCGATGCTGGTAAAACCTCTGGTTTTAGCCACATACCGTAGTACTCGATAAATTACAACAAAAAACATGAGTAGAACCATGACGAGGAGGATACTGAATGCATTTCCACTGGTATGGAATGCCACATAGGCTGTCATGGATAATAAAGAAATCATATCAGCTAACAACCCAAATGCCATGAGCTGTTGACCGAACGTATCGCTAATCCATCCCTTTTCTTTCAGAGCGGGCAACAAAATACCTGCGGAAGTTGCGCTTAGTACGATTCCAATTACAAACGGGTGTTGAATCCAACCTATAAAATGAAAAATCATCACAACTAAAAAAGAGATGACAGATGTTACGACAAAGAATATAACACTGAGAACCCAGGGCGGTTTTCCTGATATTTTTTTTCTTTCAAATATCAAATCAAAATCTAGTTCCAAACCTGAAAGGAACATCAAATAGGAAAACCCGAATTCCGCCATGAAATTCAAGTACTTTGTAGATTGAGCGATATGAAAACCACTATTGCCGATCAAAATACCCATCAAGATTTCGATCACGACAGCAGGAACTAATCCTCGAAATACCCTCGAAGACAACCATGGGCTTAACAACGCTACAATAGTGACTAAAAACAGAGAGTTATACGTTGCCGCCAAACCCAGACCCCTCTCTGACTCTAATTTGGACTGTTTTTCCTTTTGGAATTAGGAATTTCATTTTATGATAAACGGATCTGTTGATGAAAGCCTTAAGTTTGTCTGTTTCTCAATCACGAACAATGATACCATATCCAATGGCTGTTTCCATGTTTTCACCGTTGTATGCACATAACGTGAAGATCAGCAAGATCGGTATCACGCCAACTTCAATCATTCAACCTCTTTTCATCGAAGTTTGACTGTATACCATTCACTATTGATAAAATGTGATAGGATGAACAAGTGATTGAACTGGTTTAGAAAGGGAAGGACAAACAATGTTTGAATCTTCATCTGTGGCTCGACATCGTGGGCGACGGTTCTATAACAAGGTTCCTGAAATTACGATCTATTTTTGGATCGTCAAAATCCTGACTACCGCCATGGGGGAAGCAACATCGGATTATCTGGTGTATCACATCAATCCCTATCTGGCGGTTATATTAGGTGGCATAGGGTTTGTGGTAGCGCTCTTTTTGCAATTTACCGTTCGTCGCTATATGGCTTGGGTATATTGGCTTTTGGTCGTCATGGTGGCGATCTTTGGCACCATGGTGGCGGATGTGACCCATATTGTATTGGGGGTTCCGTATGATCTGTCAACCACTGCGTTCGCGATCATCCTGACGATGGTGTTCGTATTCTGGTACAGAGTAGAGCGGACTTTGTCGATTCACAGTATTGTTACTCGTCGTCGGGAAGTGTTCTATTGGGCGGCGGTGCTGTCTACTTTTGCGATGGGAACGGCAACGGGGGATATGACGGCAATGACGTTACATTTGGGATACCTTGCTTCGGGGATTCTGTTTATTGTCTTGTTTATATTGCCTGCCATTGGATTCTTTGGGTTTCGATTGAATGGGATTTTCGCTTTCTGGTTTGCTTATGTGATGACGCGACCTCTTGGAGCATCGTTCGCGGACTGGTTTAGCAAGCCGCCTAGCATTACGGGGCTTGGTTATGGAGATGGTGTAGTCGCGGGTATATTGACCGTCTTTATTGTGATTCTGGTGGGGTACTTGACGGTTACGCGTAGGGATGTACAAGAAGATAAACTTATCGAAGGCAATGGCAATTCCATTTCTGTTTCAGAGTTTTAGTGATAGACGGGAAGTAGTCATAGGTTCCCCTTCATGTGAAATCAGTGCATTTGATATGAAGGGGAACATTTAACCTTCAAAACATATTGAATTGGCAATTTAATTTTATCGTTATTTTTTCTTTTTCCTAACCACAAAGTAAACTGCTACCGCGACAACAACCATGGCTAAAATGACATAACGAATCACATGGTGATGTGGCATGAATTCTCTCCTTTCCAGATTAATAACGGTGTTAACAATACGATAGTTAAATCGAAATGGAAAGAAACATACGTACATCACCTTATTTGGAGATTCGGTGGTTAAATTAGAGAACTCTAATTTTAATCTAATGAAATAGTAGTCATTCTCAAAATGTATTTTAATTGGCAAGATGTACTCTTTGTCTATCCCAAACAAGGAGGTAATGACCATGATGAAAAAACTGATTCCTGCAGGAGTAGCTGTATTGGCAACAGGTGGATTACTGGTGGGACAACTCTCTGCATTTGCCGCTACTCCATCCGCCACTCCCAGTGTCCCGTCGGTCTCGGCGGTTCCAGCCTCTTCTTTTGAAGACGTAAATGCAACCGCAGATGGCGGCGCGGATGTAGGACCTAATGTTCAGCAACAAGTAGGAAGTCAAGTAAATGATACGAATTCGCCAGATTCGCTGAATACAGCTTCTGAGCACGATCAAACTGATACGTCACAGGCAATGGATCAGGGACCCAACGTGCAGGATCAGTCAGGAAACCAACTTAATGATGTGAATCATCAGTAAAGGCAAGTCACCACTCCCGCATGGTATCTGCTTTCACCATGCGGGAGTTTGTTATACTGATGGTGGAGGAGTGCATCGTGGATAAAAATACGATTCTCATCATCGAAGATGATGAAGATATCGCAGGATTTATTGAACTGGAGCTCATTCATGAAGGATATCAAGTATCGATAGTATCTAATGGACGGCAAGGGTTGGAAATGGCGTTGACTCAACCTTGGAATTTGATTTTACTCGATATCATGTTACCTGGGATGTCAGGCCTGGAGGTATGTCGTAGAATTCGTGCGATCAGTCAAGTGCCGATCATTATGTTAACTGCAAAAGGGGAAATCTCGGATCGGGTCGCTGGGATCGATTATGGGGCTGATGATTATTTGGTGAAACCTTTTGCCATCGAGGAATTATTAGCTAGAATACGAGGTTTGCTTCGTCGAATGGCTTTCTCAAGTAGTGGGAATATCATTGAAGTTAATGATTTGAAGATGAATCTGGACACGAGAGAGGTGACCATAGCAAATCAGCCCCTCAATTTTACTGTGCGTGAATTTGAGTTGTTACGTTATCTTTTGGAAAATAAAAATCACGTTTTAACCAGAGAAACATTACTACGTGGAGTCTGGGGTTATGACTTTAGTGGGGAAACGAATGTCGTGGATGTCTATATAAGATATTTACGAACGAAATTAGATGAAAAATCATCACCACCCTATATTCAGACAGTTCGTGGCGTAGGGTATGTCTTGAGGGAACTATGATGCACTTGACGATTAAATGGCGTCTTTCGCTTATTTCGATGGCTACTTTGTCTGGAATTTTATTATTGTTTACGTTGTTTGTGTATTTTTCCCTTTCTCATTGGATGCTTTACCAACAGGAGCGGACGATTATACAAGAAGCTGATCATGTGGCATTGGCATATCCTAACCACATTGAGCAGGGGTCTGGTCTAGGTAACGATGCAAATCCCAATTGGCTGGATCAGTTTATTTCAGCAGGACAAACCATCGCGATTTATAAGCAAAACGGTGCAGTACTAAAAATTCGCCAACTGAGTGCGTGGAATCCTCCGTTATCGATTTCATCTATCCACCATTTATTAAGCCAATCCCCTACTGTTTTATCTGTTCAACATCATGAGTATGTTCGAGTTGTTGTTCCCAGCCGATCTGATAAAGGCGGGGTATTATCATGGATCGTCCTAGTTGGTTCTATCGACATGATTAGTAGTTATCTGACCAGGTTGGTGCAGATTCTACTCATTGGATCGTTCATTGGGATTCTGTTGACAGGGGTAAGCGGTTATTATCTTGGAATATTTGCTCTACAACCCATCTCGAAAATTATTCGTTCGATTCGTTCTATGGATATTTACCAAATGAATGAGCGGTTGGCGATTCCTGTACATCAGGATGAAATCGCTGAACTTTCCATGACATTTAACGCATTACTGGATCGTCTATCACAAGCCGTACAAAAACAAAATGAATTTGTAGCAAACGCATCCCATGAATTCAGGTCGCCGCTCGCCGTTATTGAAGGGTATATCAATTTACTAGCTCGTTGGGGAAAAGAAGATCTGGTTGTTACGGAACGGGCGATTATCGCGATTAAAAAAGAAGCTGACCGATTGCGCAGGCTCACCAACAGTTTGTTACAGCTGGCAGGTGTTCACAATCAACCTACACCGCTGAATGTCATTAATGTTGTTCCAATCATTAAAGAAATGGTGGATCAACTGAGGGAAATATATCAACGAGACATCGATTTTCAAGCCGAGCATGATGTAATGGAGTTGAACATGCACGCTGAGCATTTGCATCAAATCATGGCGATCATCATTCAGAACGCTGTGAAATATACCCCGAGGGACAAAACCATACAAGTGAATCTCGTGGTTCAATCCCATCAAGCCGTAATGGAAGTGATTGATGAAGGCGTGGGAATTTCTGAAACGAGTCTGCCTCATATTTTTAATCGGTTTTATCGCGGGGATCAAGAAAGGAATCGAACGACAGAAGGGTTTGGTTTAGGACTAGCCATTGCGAAAGAGTTGGTGGAGAGTAATGGAGGAACCATTGAAGTAAATAGTCAAGTATCACAAGGTACGAAGGTTATTTTGAAATTTCCGTTGGCATGAGTGATATCATGAGCCTGTTTTTTTGGGAATACTTACCGTTTTTTGATCCAACACCGATGTGAAAAACTTTCCCCACCATTCTGTAAAAAATCCTGAAGAAAGCGAGAGAATTGCGGTTAAAATTCCAGCTATACTGCCGCTTACCACAAACATTATCGTAATGGAAAACGCATTTAAACTGGTGAGGCTTGCCCATAAGGGAATATGGCGACGATGCCAAAGAATTTGTGCCACCGATGTATAACCGCCTGTTGAATAGCCTTTCGAAACGAGTAATCCCATCGGCAATTTAGAGAAAATGAGTAGCCATAGAAAAAATATCCACATAGGGAAATTAAAAGCAAATGGAATCAACTCGAAAAATCTCATACTAACCGCTGTGATCGTAGCCCCGATCATTGTCGATAAGGCAATTGCTTGTCCGCCAAAACAATAAACAAAACAAAAGATGAAAATTTTAATGATGAGATTAATGATTCCTATGCTGGTGTGAAGCCACTCAGCAAGGCCAATGCTTAATGCTGAAACGCCCCCAGAAGCGATATGTGCTTGTTTTTCTACAAAAACGTTATTCGCGGCAATCAAAAAACATCCAATATAAAATCTCAAAGAAAAAATCTTCACGTGATTCGCCATAAGTCCCTGCCTTTATTATCTTGAATAACCAATTGGGAACATGTATTATTCAGTGTCTGAATAGGATGCATCCTTAGTTTTGACGAAAGACTTACCCGTTAAACCTTCCCTTATATAATCATCTTCAAGAATACGCTTCTTGACTGCATAGGAGTCAGATAGTAAATTCAATCTCTAGGTAAGGGGGTAGTGGTGCTTAAGTTTAGATGATCGATATTATTTGTGGATCATTAAAATTTATACTTAGTTTCCTTCTTTTGTTGGATTATGATGCAATCAGCACAAGATGGTATCTATATTTAATTTTTAATTTTTCGTGGTTTTGTGTACACGCAGAAGAAAGCCGTCAATTATCTTGTTAAACGGCTTTATCTTCATTTGCCTAAGGATTAATCACATTATTAATTAATCTGATAATCGGTTCTATTTGCTTTCGTCCATGTCATTTGGAGACCTTACACACAGTCCCAATAATTTCTTATCGTGCGGATGCTTCTTTTCTAAGTGATCATACTATTAGTTCGAGGGATTGACCGAAGGAATATTTTTAGACTGTATATTCGTAGTGGTACTTTTACCATTTTGTTATTGTACATTGGTTTTGCTCGCGTTAATGTACATGTTCACTATTCAAGTGATGTATGGTGGGAGCTATAGCGTGAACTCGATTTCGACAATGAATGTAACAGTCACCTTACAGGGGGCGAATTATATGTATTTTTTCTGTTTCAACGTTGGGATAGATTTTTTAAGCACTGAGACTATGAACTATGAACGCTTACTAATGGTAATATTTACAGGAATGGGTAAACGAGAAAAAAACCACGCCTTGATGAACTCTTTAACAAGGACGTGGTCTTTTCTAATCAACTAATGGTTACATTTTATAAACATTCAGGGTCCCCTTCATCCAGCCAGGAGTGGACATTGCGCCTCCCCAACCACTTGCACCAGAACCGCATTGTGCCATACATTGCCAGGTATAGTTGCCAGGTTTTGCAACATTAAAATATGCTACCACCGTAACAAATTTTTCTTTTGCAGAACGTGGCGGAATAGGAATATTCAAACCGAGTTGTGGAATGGTGATGGTGTGCGCTACATTATTTTTTCCAAACCCTTTTACTGCTTTGCCATCCACATATTCCACATTGCCAATAGTACCCTTCACATTAAGGTTGGGTCCCGTCACACCAGCTCCACCATCATCGTAACTATGGATAATCAACTCTACTTTGGAATTTTGAGGAACTGACCAAAATGCTGGTGCAAATTCTGGCCACCCTTTCTTTCCATCCATTTTTCCTGTGATAACGTTAGTTTGAATCACTACAGGTGGCATTGCTACACCTGATGCATGTTTGGCGACTGTATGAGCACTGACCGTCATGCCTGCGCCCATCATACTTACTAACATTCCTGAGGTGACAACAGATAAAGCGAGTTTCTTGAAATTCACTTCAAAATCCCCTTTCGATATAGAAAAAATTATTTTGTTAACGGCTTTATCATCACATTTTTAAAGTGCATTTAATAGGTTCAAATGACGGATTGCCAGCTAGTCAATACGAAGGGTTTTTATGTGGTAGAAATGAACTGTAAAAAATACGTCGTGCATTACAAATTGATTACTTCATATTAATTTATATCTAATAAATTATTGTGTGTATAATATTGCGCGTGAGTAGTTGATCAACCAAAGAAACGCAAAATAGGTTGTAATCGCTGATAAAATTGCTGATTAATTTCGTAGCTTATAATTTCAAAACCGATCATAAATAAATAAAAATAAATTTAGTATAATTAAATTAATTTATAAAAGTAATTTTACACTAAAATAGTTAGTTGTATTGTGCCATTTCATACAGAATGCAATCGTTCATACTTAAAAAAGCAATACGGCAAGTCATTTCAAATTAAGAATCCCCTAACTCTTGATTCCTTGTTCGTATTGCCTCAGCAAAGAGGGGATTCCCCCCTCTTTTTAACATTGTAGATAAATACCTCCATTTTCGCTTTTTCAATTATTTTATTTTCAAAATAAAAATTCAGTCTTCTTAACCTACCATTGACTTTTTTAGTGATGAACTTGTTCGGTAAATAAACTAAATCAGTTATATGCTTCGGATATTTAAATGCATAAAATGATTATTTAAACGAATTTATTGCATATAAAGTAATTATTTATACTGCACTTTTAGTCTAATAATATTGATATAGAAATGTACATTATCTTGATTATTTGGCTCAGAGATTTGATTCCAATGAAAAATGGATATAATTCATTTAATTTATCTCTTAGGGAATGAACTAACAGTGCAATATTGACGTCTTTTAAATATGGATTGTTTACTTATGAATAAAGGAATCATCATATGGGTGACATGAAAGGCAACTTTTGCAACGATGTCAATGAATAATGGTTGGGATTGTTTAGTGATGGGGTGATCGTTATTTGAATCAGGATGATATTGACCTCATCAGAAAAGCACGCCAAGGTGACTTGGATGCTTTTAATGCTATCGTGAAAAATTACAAGTATTATGTGTATCGGACAGCGTTTGGTATTTTGAATCATCCGTCTGATGCGGAGGATGCGGCGCAAGAGACGTTTATCAAGGCATATCAATCGCTCTCAAAATTGAGAGACGAGCGTTCATTTCCTGCATGGCTTGCACGGATCGCGATGCATACGTCTTCTGATTGGATCAAAGCTAATAGGCGGCATCAGGAAGTGGCAATCGAGCAGAGCCATCATCGTACTTCCCACGATGCCCATCAATTGGCGCAAACACAATTAGACATTCAGGATGCCCTGAATCAACTATCTGAGGAGCAACGGGTAGTGATCGTATTGCGCATGGTTTACGGAATGGATTATGAAGAGATGGCAAAAAACCTGGATATTCCGATTGGTACGGTTCGATCACGGTTACATCACGCAAGATTGAGGCTTCGGGAACTTTTGGGAGAAGAAGGGGGGATTCATTCATGAGTTGTCCTATTGATCAAGAAGTACTGTCGGATTATGTCGATCATCAACTCGCACCCAATGAATGGGAACATATTCATGCTCACTTGCAAACCTGCTCGGCATGTCGTGAGATTGTGCTTGAATTACAGTCGGTCAATGAGGATTTAGCCAACTACTTTCAAACTGTCGCCGTACCATTTGCATTCGAGAATGAGGTTATGCAACGTGTCATCGCCATGCGTCAAACCAAACATATCCATCATCTCAGTGTGATTTTTTACATCGTAGTGGGAATTGGTTTCGGCGGATTGATCGCTCTCTGGTTTTCTCCATGGGGATTACCCATTCGTGTTCTATTCCGTTTTCTATTGCCTCTATTTCAAGTTTTGAACATGCTATCAGTTTTTGTAAGTCATGGCTGGTTCATTGCTCTCGCATTATACAGTATAGGATTTATGATTGCTTCTTTTGTTGGTTTACAGTGGCTTTTGCGAACGTTGAAAAGTGAGGTTACCATATGAACCGTTGGTTGACGTGGTCGGGGTTGACCTTATTGATCCTGCTCTTATGCTTGATTCCCTTTTTGCATTTTCAAAACGTCTACGCCTATCGAAGTGCACATACGATCATCAGTCGGCACGCGACTTTTATTCGGAATGGACAAGTGATTGACGATGCATTTGTCCTCGGTCACAACGTGCAAGTAGCGGGCACTGTGAACGAGATGATCGTTGTGATGGACGGCAATATCCGTCTGCTGTCGACGGCACTCACCGATGTTATCGTTGATTTGGGTGGACGTGTTGAATTCGCTCCAGGGGCACACGCGAATAAACTGATTCATATTTCGCTTCGTACACCATTTTGGAATGGAGCGCTGGTTGGCGTTGTCGCTGTCCTTTTTCTTTGGGGCGGAATTTTTCTGGTCACTGTGGGGCTTGGTTTGTTGGCCGTTGCGATGGCGTGGGGGTTGCGAAGTGATCTACAGGCTCCACTTCAAATGTTGGAACAATCGGTGCGTAGGGCGGGTTTTGCAGGATTGTTGACCAGTGTGCTGACACTGGCGATTTCAGGACTCCTTGGGGCAACTTTGTTTGGCATTCCTCTCGCTGTGGTGATGGCTATTTTGTATATCGGCGTGGGAATGGTGGGCTTATCCGTGGTGGCTGTCTGGGTAGGCAGGCTATTCTTCAGAGATAAGATGCCAGATCGTCCGTTGTGGGTCTATGCATTGGCTGGGGTCAGCTTGCTCATCGCATTTTTTAATATACCGTTCATTGGAGGTGTTCTATTTTTCATTATGTGGATGATATCAGTAGGTGTGTCGATGATTTGGTTTTGGAGGTTTTGGATTTTGCACAGAAAACAGGGGCGACAAGTAGAGTAAAACAATACCAACTTTCCTTCCTGCATGTGTAATCGTAAATTCATCAAGCAGTTATTAAGATCGATCCATCGGCAATCGAACCGTTCGTGAGTCGGGACATTTGTATCTTATCGGTTATTTTGAAGGAGAGGTTCGATACGTTTCGTTTTCTTAAACTCAATCCATTGGTTTACATCACTGGGCTAGTCAGCCTATTCACAGATTTATCGAGTCAAATGATCGTTCCGCTCTTACCGTTGTTTCTGGTATCCGTCCTTCATTCTCAAATTGGAAACGTTGGTCTCATAGAAGGTTTTGCCGCGAGCATTGCTAGTGTGCTCAAATTATTCTCAGGATGGATCTCGGATAGAATCGGTAATCGTAAATGGCTGATGGTCGCAGGATATGGGATCTCCAACATCGTGAAACCATTTTTCGCCGTCAGCAGTTCATGGGAGCAAGTGTTTATTCTTCGATTCGTGGAGCGTATCGGGAAAGGAGTACGAGGTGCACCACGAGATGCACTCATTGCAGACGCCATCAACACAACAGAGCGGGGTAAAGCGTTCGGATTTCATCGTGCTATGGATACGTTTGGAGGAGCCGTGGGACCGTTCCTTGCTTTCATCATTCTGTTGATTCACCCTGGTGGGTATCGGACAGTTTTTTGGTTTTCCGTCATTCCTGGCATAATCGCCATTTTCGTGATTTTGGCTTTTTTAAAAGAGCCACAAAAACCCAAATCGGAAAAATCGAGAAAATCACTGCCCAAGATCACGTTTCGTGGGTTGGATGATCGGTTGGTACGTTTCACCCTCATTGCCACGCTATTTGCCATTGGCAATTCATCCGACGCATTTTTGATATTGAGGGCGCAAAACGTAGGCATTGCCATTGCGTTGATTCCACTGATGTATTTCGTGTTTAACATCACGTACAGTCTCGCATCAGTGCCAATCGGTTCACTGTCAGATCGGATTGGACGGCGTAGTGTACTTATTGGCGGTTATGTTATTTTTGGCTTGATTTATCTTGGGTTTGGAGGTGCCCATAAAGGGATATGGATCTGGTTGCTGTTTATCGTCTATGGGCTTTATTATGCGGCAACCGAAGGCGTTCAAAAGGCGTACATTGGCGATTTAGCAAGAGAAGGACAACGAGGTACCGCAATGGGGGCGTTTAATGCTTTGACTGGGTTGGCGGCACTTCCTGCAAGTATTGTACCAGGTTACTTGTGGCAAGCATTTGGAGCCACTGTTGCATTTGGGTACAGTACGATCATTGCACTCACTGCGGCGTTCTTCATGATGGTGTTGAGAGCATGATAGAGCCATTTGACCACAGAAATTATAAAACCCCGCAGGGATACCTATGGGGCTGATGTTACACTGATCTCGCTTTTTGGCGAGTGTGCTTTACAACCTTTGCAGAGGGACCGAACTTGAACAGTTTCGCGACAAAGGTGGATATTGGGAGGATATACTTAGAAAATCTCCAAGTCATTTTTCCCGAAATGATACCAACAACCATACCGCCGATGACATCGGTGGGGTAGTGTACCCCCACGTATACGCGTGCAATCATGACGATGATCGCGATGACAGAAAACGTCCAACTAATCCACTTCGTGTTGTATCCCCACGATCCTGCCGCAAAACCGAAACTCCCAGAGGCATGATCACTTGGGAACGATGCATCATGGCTGTGGGGTATGAGTTGTGTGAAACTTCCCTTTGAAAAAACAGTAAATGGGCGAGGACGGAACCATATATGCGAAATGATGACGTTAATGAGGAGTGCCACAATGCCCGATAATCCAGCCATGACAAGGGCATGGCGGTGTTCGATATCCCGCTTGGGAAGCGCGAACCAAGCGATAACAAACAATAGGGCGTATATCTCTAGGGCATCCTTGGCGAAAAAGATCATGAGATGATCCAGAATGGAATTGTGTCCAGCTAATCCGTTTATTAGGTGATACACCGTGGTATCGAATGGGTTGATTAGTGCCACATGAAACAATACATTCACTCCTGTCTTTTGGTGGTAACAATCAAATAGACAGCTATGAAAACAAAAAAGTTCATCAAGCAATGAACTTTTTTATTCAGAAAGAAGTCTTTAAGTAAGGAATGCTCAGTAAAGGAGTCACTTGATGCATATTGATATTCAGCAGTTGCTACACCATTATGGGTATTTTGGCGTATTTCTTATTTTATTTTTTGAAATGGTCGGGATTCCATTTCCCGCAGAAACCACATTAACGATTTCAGGCTTTGAATGGGCGAGAGGTGTATTCCAATTAGTACCGTTGATCCTTGCGGCGGTTCTGGGGAATATAGCGGGGTCTAGCGTTGCGTTTTGGATTGGGTGTTGGCTTGGTCGATCAGTGTTGATTCGATTTGGCAAATATGTAGGTATTACCAATGAACGGTTGGATAAAGCGGATCACTTGTTTCACAGGTATCAAAGCTGGATTGTTCTTATTGGCAAGTTTATCGCGGGAATCCGTGTGTTGATTCCCTATTTGGCTGGCATCAATAAAATGAATTTTACCATTTTTTCTCTATACAACGCCTTGAGTGCTATCGTTTGGGCAACAGTATTTATTGTATTTGGACGCTACATCGGGATTGAGTGGATCAAATATCACCAAGTTCTTCATCACTACCTTGTCCTAGGTATTATCGTTGGGATCATTATGATTGGAATTTTCGCAGTGCTAAAAATGCGTCACCGAAAATAATGTAGAAAGATGATTTCTGGTAAGAGTGATAATGAATTCAAATGGAATGCGAAAAACGGATAAAATAAAATGAGGGATTTGAATGATCGATTACATGACGATATGGATTGTGATCATGGGGAATGTATTTTCCTTAGCATGGGTGGGATTTTGTAAACGAACGTATGATTACCACGAGAGATCAATGTAGTGCTTTTTGGATTTATTAAATCACGATTTATTAAGACCAAGTCTGCATCGATCAATAAAATGAACAGAGATGCATTAACTTTCCGATGATAGTAAATTAGTCATCAAATAACGATATCTTTAAAATGACAGAAGGAACGGAGAGATGATCTAAGTTCGATATGATCTTTTTATATTTGGTATTCTGTCTTAACAACTATCGCCTCATGCTATGACTAAACCCTATCCTTTGCACCCTCTGACTTGCTTCGACAACCAATCCGTTATCAACTTATCTCCTCCCGCTTAACATATAAAAACTCACCAACCAGGCAAGCCAACGGGCTTCCACTTCATCATTACAGGGAGGAATTAAATATGATCGGAAATGAAATTGCAGGGGAAATCAATGTTCGTCTGAAACGACTGGAACTAGCCAGCCAATATTTTGTGCCTGTTGCGAAAAAGCGCGGAAATATGGTTGTGCAAGAGATATGGGTATTTGTTCTGCCGAAAGATATCCGAGATAAATTGAAGGATTTTGATCAGCGGTTTATGGCAAGTCAACAGTTAACCATTAATAGCCAGGAAGACATTCAGGAAACTTGGAGCGAGAACATGATGGTTGATTCGATCTCTGGCTATTTAGCAGAATCAAAGTGGGGACAGTTTGAGAAGGAGTTGAAACAGTGGGAAAATGAGTATTTTGAACTTCGCGATGAGATCTTGGAGAGATATGAGGAATATGTGGCGCAGTTTATCAAGGGGTTTTTGGCGGCAATGGTGAAACCAGAATATCGGAGACAGGTGGGGTTTGAATTGAAATGCACGATACCGAGTAAAGAGGAATATGGAGAGAGTTTTGCGGTGGTGTGGGAGAAAAGAGAGGGAAAAGATAGGGAGAAAAATAGGGAAAAGTGAAGGACTGTCCTGCGGACAGAGGGAAAAGTAAGAACAGTGGATCGGAAATCAGCGGATGCTGATCATCCGATCTTTTTTTATTGTGATCAAATTGGGATGATACAGGGTGAATGCAATGGATGGTGATATTTTCAAATATACCAACACTAAATCCATAATAATGGTAAAATCAAACTAATGAGATGAGGGAGGTTCATTATATGCCATTTGGTTTGGGAAATTCATCGGGTGTAACTTCAATGGAAGCCGTGGAGAAGGAGTTACAGGGGTTTAGTAAGAAAGGTGGAGCCGCTACCAGCAATTTGAGTGCAATGGATTTTTGGTTGATTACTGACGCGGGCTATGAGCCTCTTGGTTTTGTGCTTGGCAATAGCGTGATGAGCATGGGAGTTAGCGGAGGATTTGCGACAGCGTTTAAGGGACTTCAACGGGGAGAACTCACCCAGTTGACGCAATTGATGTATTCCGCCAGAGAGTTGTCGTTACAAAGAATGAAGGAAGAGGCGGATATGCTGGGTGCGGATGCGGTGGTCAATGTGAATGTGGAGATCATTCATCGCTCGGAAGACATCATGGAAGTGGTGGCAACGGGAACGGCAGTGAAAAGGACGGGGGAAAGATCGTCGCGTCCTGTGACGTTGCAAGTCGGGAACTGATTAGATTAGAAGCTATCGACAGAAATCATTGTCGGGTGGAGGTGAATCTGTGCGACTCAGCTATTGGGTGGGGATTGGACTCGCAGGAATAGCATTATTAGGGGCATTGGTATATCAAAATGTATCTGAAAATATTCCGCCACCACCGATCACCAGGGAACAGGTCATGAAAGATGTTCAAAAAGCGATCACTCAGAATGGTCAAGTACCTGTGAATTTGCAGACGATCCATATCAATACGAAAGATGGAAACGGATTTGCATTCGTGACATATCAATTTTATGGTCAGCCTCATTTTGCAATTACTATCGCGTCGCACAATGGCTACGAGATGGCATCGGGTTCCTTCTTGCCCGATAGAAAAGAACCGATTCGCTCATTCAGTGTGTCTGGCGATGGATGGGAGTTTGTGGCGGGAACGGTCAATGGCCATCCTGAAGTGAAAAGTGCAGTGATGACTTTTTCCAATGGCACAGCCGCAAGTGTACCTGTGGAAAACGGATATTATTGGTACATACATCAAGTCAAAGATCAATCATTCAATTCAAATCTCCATTATATGAAAGTGATTGGGATCACGAAGACAGGTGGAATTCTCACCAATCAATAATAGGGGAAAGTCTGTATGTAAAGTGAATAAGGGGGTATAACGCATGATAAGTATAGATTCACATGGTGATAGTCAGCCTCAAAACCCAATCAGGGAAAGATTGATGACTGTGGTTCAAAAATACAAGATTACCTACGATACGTTGCAAAAAGTTACAGGAATAGATACAGATTGGTTAATGGAATATACCGAGAATAACCGTGAACTTTATTTCTTATCTCATGAAACCATGGGACGATTGACGGAAATTATGGGTTTGCTGGTGGACGGTATGCAATTGGTTAATGAAGATGAACGAATAAAAGGTGTAATTGATGTTCTAATGCAGATATTTGGTCTCACGCATGAAACCTTATCATTGTACACAGGGATAGAAGAACAAGAGATTCGTATCTTCCTGGAAAACCCGAATTCATTGGAGTACGAGCAAAAATACAAATTAGCCACCGTCAGTATGTTTTTACACTACATATTTAAGCCGAATGAGACCGTGGGGGGTTAATATTGGCATGCGATAATCTTGATCGGTTAGCAATTTTGAGGCGTACACATTTCAGTTCTTCCCTTAAATTACCTATTCTCTAAAATGAAACGTCTTTTCCCATGTAAGTAACTCACCATGCTTACATTGACAGTGATGCCTGCAACGTTTATATTTTATACATAGACAATCTATATATGGAGTTGATCGATATGAACGGGGACATGATCAAAGGGTTCATCGAGCCTATCATTCTTTCCGTTGTCTCTCGAAAAGACACCTATGGGTATGAAATTGCCAAATTCGTCAATGAGCAATCAAATGGTGCTTTGGATTTGAAGGAGGGCACATTATATCCAGCACTTCGTCGCCTGGAGGCAGAGGAATTCATTGAAGGGTATTGGGGGAGTGAAACAGGAGGACCCAGGCGTCGTTATTATCGGATTACCCCAGCAGGGCGATCCGAACTGGAATCTGCACAGAAAAAATGGCAACAAAACAAGCGGATTTTGGGTTTGTTCCTGGGGGAGGCACTCTCGTGATGGAGGAGCAGTTTCATACTTATCTACAGAAGATAATACGTCACAGTGGACTTTCTAAAAAAGTAAAAACTCAATGGATCGAAGAAATGTCTGCTCATTTGCATGAAGAAGTGCGGAATCTAATAGATAGTGGCTACGAAGAAAAGTCAGCCATCGACATTGCGATGCAGAGATTTGGAGAACCGTCCGTCGTTCGAAAGAAAATTGCACGGGAAACGTTTGGACTTTCAGTTTCCACTATTTTCATATTGGCATTCTTGAGTTTAGTGCTATTTTTTCTTGGGGTGTATTTGAATCAATTAAATCTACCTTATGAAGTTTCTGTCGGTATGCCACAAAAACCGTGGTATCCCAATCCTTGGCTATATTTTTTTACTTCTATCCTGCCGATGTCCCCATCTCTCATGATCGCTTTGTTTATCAATTTTGTCCTTCTTTTTAAGACACACCGAAAAAGAGACCGCATGAGTCTAATTCTCACTTTACTGATTTTCGGCTTACTTTGGATCTTATGGAGACTGCCTTTGCCTCCTATGATGAATCAAATGGTGATGGCAGTCATACATCCTTCTATGATGGAGCCATGGTTTAGTGCGACATTAATTGTTTTCGTCATATGGGGGCTGTCGATTTATCGATGGACGAAAAATCGATGGATGAGTATATCGCCCATGCTCATCTCTTTTGCTGTTGGACTATGGTTTCAGCTTCTCAATGTGTTTCAAACCATGATGTCTATTGTTATGTCGATTGGCCTTTTAGGTGAATCTATATATGCCCCAGATCCTTTTCTGCCTGTAATGAATACGGGTTTGGCTAGAGCGATTCAACTTGCCATCCTACTTGCGCTATTCAAGGTGTTTGATTGGTATCAAGGCCGTCGAAAGAGATCGGTTGCCAATTGAATCAAAGCGTGGGGAGTGGACGAAATGATGAAATTGGGATCTATTATAAACCTCGGTCTTGTGATATTGCTTGGATTTTCAGTAGCAGGATGTGGAAACTCACAATCGAACCAGCCCTTGAATCTCAATAAGAGGGCAGGGTTTAAGGACGCGGTATCAGTCTCCATGCCAGCCGTTTCGTGGCTTTCAAAACCTATCCTTCATTTTCAAGTTCCCGTAGGGTGGACCATGCACAAACTGACTGGCGGTAATGGCGGAATGGGTGGTTACGTGTGGACAGATTCTCGCTATCCTAATCAGATTATCGGGGTGTCATCACTTGGCTTGGTGGTGAAAAAATCGGATCAAAACCCTGCAGATTTACTTAAGAGTTTTACAGATGGGATCAAAATCACGGAGGAAACGCCAAATCAAGTAGCGGGGATCTTTGTGAACACTTCTAAATTCAATCCGTTTACTAAAGAATCGACTCCCTACATCGGGTACGGGAAAGAGTATAAGATCCTAAAGCCACACTCGATTTCTGTGATGGTCGAAATTTGGGGAACGAAAAAATTAGTCAATACCGTGTTGCCAACGATTCAAGTGCGTTAGCTAATGTTTGGTTAACTGTCGAACGATTTCGTAAAGGTGGTGATTCCGTGTTGTTTGGAGTTAAGAGGGGAAAATTCTCATTTGTTATTCTGATTGGAATTGTTGCGATCATCTTGCTGAGAATGTTCATACTTGCACATTCAGGTGGGCAAGCGACGAATAAAATAAGCTATGTTCCATTACTTGATGGTGGGAATAGCAAAGTGCTGGACAAAGCAGAACATAGACTTGATCAGTTGAAGATAAATTTTAAAATTGTCGGGTCAATACTCGAAGTTCAAGCGGAACAAGTAAACAAAGCGCGTATTGAACTGGCTGAGATCGGATTACCGAAGCGGGCACAAATCAAGACAATAACAACTAAATGAAACGTGTCAAATGTTCTTGGGGTAATAGAGATGTTTTTTGCGCTTATTGTTTTATACTCACTCTGAATAAGAAGGTAGTTTTTAAAAATACAATATCAGTTTCCGCACCGTCCATTTAGAGGAAATTAGTCAATTAATGCAGTGTTGCTTATGATTCAAGTGCGTTTGATTATATGCTAAAAAGTTCATGGATCATTCTGTAACGTTTGTGCTTCATCAGCCGTCTATACATAGTAGGGATGAATAATGATTCAGTTCAATTGATGATCTTGCATCAGCTAGACAGGGGAAATATTCGTGAACATTCGAAAATCTATCACCATTATTAGTTTGATCAGTGTATTCATGTTTTCGTTAGCTGAACACGGCTATGCCTCGTCAAACATTGCGAATGAAAATCCTGATCCGATTAGCCGCTATTTGGTTTGGGATGCGCCGTCTATGCAAAATCATTTATTTGACAACGCAGATAGTGTGTGGATCGATGGTGATTGGCATGAGAAGGAGATGTTCGGTTCTCGATTCGTCTTCACTGAATTTGGTACGAAGCATGATGCGAGTCAACCCGTTATTAGTGTCTTGAATTTGGACATGGCTTCGTCAACTCCTTCTCTCGTTGAACCTATGTATGATTGTCCACGCGATATCGGGCATATTGCCATCGACAGGATTGCCGAGAGTGGGAGGGAGAAATGGATGCTTCTTCATTTTGTATCGACTTCGGGTGTGACTGGGACATTTAACCTACAAACGCATCAGTGGTGGTTTTCATCAGTAAAGGATAAATCATCCTTCGTCAATATTGATCCCATACAGCCTTTGCACCTAATGATGCCTGACCGTTTCATCGGAATCGGAACTACGGGCGCATGGATCGATGGGGACTGGCATTCTAAAAATGGGGGATTCGGGGCGAGATATGTCTCAATTTATAAAAAACTTCATTCAAAAATAACTTATATCCGTGTTGTGGAAATGAACCGAGGAAAAAGGAATGGCTATTTTTATTACTTGATGCCACTCATAAAAATGTACCCATCTCCTCGACAGATTGGGCATATCACTATCTCAAATATAGTGGAAAATGGAACATTGGTGGAATTTTCATCTGGTTCAGGCATTCGTGGGTCATGGAATGTGGTAACCCATCAGTGGCATTTTGAGTAGGCAATTTTTCAAAGGAATGGTGGAATCTAATTCTAGCGTTGAATCAAGGGGTGCCATCTACATGAGTAAAACGGTAGTAATGATTGTTCCCGTATTGATAGTTGGGTTCATGGCGTTGACAGGTTGCGGGACGACTACGAAGCATCTTAGTTCAACAGGCGCTAAAGAATCAACGGTTTCGGTATATGAATTGAGGGCATCGTCAAATGAACGATTTTCTCCAATCATCAAAAACGCGATGAAACATGTAACGAAGACAAAGATGGTTCTATTAGCACCCACGCTTCCTGATTATTCTCCTCATGAGACTCGCGAAAACTGGTATATGGGTGCGTTTGTTCAAAGTAGTGCCAATAATTATTTGATCGGTTTACAGTGGACGTATCGGCAGTTACCGATCAACAGTCCTGCACTGTCAAATCCGTACTATACCAATACAGGTGATGCAGGTATCATTGGTTCGTTTGGCGGTACCCAATATCCATCGGCTAAAGCGGCATTGACTCAACTGTATAGACAGCAAAGAGGAATGGCTTCCGCCTACTTATCGCCGCCAGCAAAAAGTAAAGGTGCTACGGTTGATCTTGGGAACGGCATTCAGGGACTCGCCTATTCGTCTTCGTTCAATCCCATGGTGATATGGCATCAAGCGAAGTGGACATTGGAGGTGACGGATACGGCACTTCCTTACGACATCCAAGAAGCAAAAAAACTCGTCACGTATCTCCACACACACAAATTGCCTCCGACAAAAGGAGTGTTCGGGGTCAATATCGCAGGGGATGGTGACCATACATTGGCAGAATGGGCGTTTGGTAAAGTGGTGTATTCGTGCTTCGATGACCACTCTGGGCTAGAGGCGGCAAAAATGGTGGTGTCGATGCGGGTGTGTAGATCGTAGAGAAGTATTCCTGAACGATTCAGGAGTTGAAGAAGGGGATTAACTTGAAAAAGACGATTTTATTTAACGGTTTCATAATGATGTCATTAGTTGTCTTGTCTTTGACTGGGTGTGGTACAACAAACACGCATCCTGATAAAGTGAATATAGCATCGCATCGTTTAGATACGAAACAACATGGATTAAAGCAAGGAGTCACATTGGCGGGAGGGAATCCTGTTGCTCCTTCTTTTGTGCCTGTCCTTCCCGATAAACAAGTGAATGCAAACTTAACGGTGAGGTTGCTTCATCCCAACTATGTGTATCCATCACCCAAGATTCCAATATTACCCCATTTTGTCCGTTTATCCGCTCCCTCATCCGTAGCATCACAACTGATGGCATATTACTTCCCGTTGGGGGAAGGTTCCTTTTACATTGTGGCACCTAAAGGTATGGCCAGTGTCGCTCAGGTGGGCATGGATGGTTCGTTCGACGTGTCGCTGAAAGGAAATGGGGAAGAAGTTGACCTGTCTTCAACAGGAGCTTGTCAGGGATGTGCTGTCGATGCGGCGTCCATGTACTTCCCTTCGGCGCGTAAGGAGGCACTGAATTATGGTGGTTATAATGGACCGTACATGGAAGACCTGCCAGTGAATCTGATCAATTGGAATTCCGAAATTAAACTTTGGGGATATACTGAAAAAAATCATCAGCACTTAGCTGGTTTTGCTTACTATCAGCCGATATCTCAACAAGTTAATGGGGCTTTTATGAGCGAGGTGTTTGTGGGAACTAGCCAGCAGATAAAAAATCTGGCTCCATGGATCTTTCAAAATACGATGGTTCAGCTATCCTTGCCGATTAAATTCAATATATCCCAGTGAGTCTGGTTTTAATAGCTGGCTTTGTGCTATTAGTCACAATAGAATGGGTGGATGCCAGTGACGCAGGATCGCGTGGACGGAATCTACGCGATAAAGGACGCGGGAGTAAAGTGGAAGAGAATTGACTATTGGTGAATAGGGAATAAAGGCGCTTGGCGCGATGAGATTGGAGTTCTTAGATTAAATGAAGAGGTGGTTTATTTGAGAAGAGCAACTCTGTATACATTCTCTGCAATGATGGCAAGCGCACTAATTTTGACGGGGTATGGAACAGTATCCGCAAATTCGACGATAACCAACGCTAGTCATCATAATTCCAACACGCAAAGTCAAACATCATCAAAACCTACTCATTCTACGGAAATAAATAGCCAGTCAATAAAAACGGGTGGGTACAATCTTAATCAATCAACAAGTCAAGGTCAATGCATTGGTAAACTCTATTCTGTGTTGGGGGAAATAACCAAAGTAAATCAAACTCAAAGTGGCATTCAATCAATTCAATTGTTAGTCATTAAATCTATAATGCCTAGAGGATCATACGAGCCATTACAACAATTAAAGAGTTACACTATTTATTTAGATCAACCGAAATCAGAGTTGGGTTCTTTGCAGTTAAAACATGGAATCTATATTGATGTTACGTTTTCACAATTTATTCGTTACTCCAATGCAAAAAAATAAACACTTCCAGCGAATGCAGGTTGGATTTGGGGAAGTAATTTTGACTGGGTAAAAACACCGACCTGGGAAAATTCAACAAGTACGAAAAGCTCTCCAAAATATAAATCTGTTGGTGGATATAATTTCAATCTTAAGAACTCAATAAGTCAAGGTGAGTTGATTTCTCATATTTATACTGTAGAAGGAATGATCACTAATGTAAGCCAATCCAACAATGTCATTGATTCCATTCAATTGGATGTTATGGAACCAATTGTTTCAGTCGATTCAGAAGGGGAACCGCTTAAGTTAGGAAGGGAATATACCATTTATTTTGATCAACCGAAATCAGAATTGCCCTCGCTACAATTGATAAAGGGAGCTATCATTAAACTCTCATTGGGTCAGTATGTTCGTTTTTCAGATCCTAAAAAACGAACGCTCCCAGCGCATGCAGGTTGGATCTGGGGAAGTAATTTCGGTTGGGTAAAAGTGCTAGGTGCCTTAAGTGGAGAATCGTATGTCAGTGCCGCCAAGGCTATCGGCGCTATTACAAGTCTGGAACAAAGCAATGGACAGTTTTATCCGTCAGGGCCTGCAATTAATTTAGGCTTAGGAATCAAAGCGGAGTTTTCTGGCGGTGCAGGACAATACAGCTATAAATGGAATGAAGGTCGTTGGATTGTGCTAACCCAGTTCTGGGGTAGTGGCGCTGGGAATCAAGTGGTAAAAGATATGGTTGCTTATCTACATACCCATATGTTGCCTGCCCCAGAAAACAAGGGAATCATTTTAATTCAGCAACCTGGTTCTTCAAATAACCCCCTCAAGGTGACCAAAAACATCATTGCCTGGCAGGTGGGGGATAAAGAACATCAATTACGATATACAGGCAACCCCATTCAAGCATTACAAATCGTGGTTAATAGCAGTAAGGAATGATACTCGCATTTACATGAATATAGTGATAAGTATGGCGATGATATGCGGAGTTAACAACAAACTTCTTTAATCATAGACTAAAACTATGGGAATCATTGTTTCTATATCTTGGACGTATGGAATTGTTGAAGTTACGATGAGGTCAACAATGTATCATCTGATAAGGGGGAAAAGGATTGGAGAATCAAAACAAGGATGCTGTGCGCCTTCAGTTTTCTCAGAATGCTATGGATTATCGAACATCAGCACTTTTTGCTGAAGGGAAAGATTTACGGAAAATGGTTGGTTCTATGTCGCTTTACGGCCATGAGCGTATCCTTGATCTTGGGACGGGTGCAGGGCATACGGCGCTGGCATTCTCGCCTTTTGTCTCAGAGTGTGTGGGAATGGATCTGACTGATGCAATGGTTAAAGTGGCAACTCGCTTAGCCGATGAGCGAGGAATAAGCAATGTAAAGTTTCAAGTGGGGGATGCCGAGAATATCCCTTTTTCGTCTGAATCGTTTGATGTGGTCACGTGTCGGTTTGCCTCTCACCACTTTGGTGATATCAAAAAAGCGATCCAGGAAATATCGCGGGTCTTAAAACCAGGAGGCTCGCTGGTACTGGTCGATCACTATGCACCTGAAATCGACGAATTGGATTTATTTGTAAACCGCTTGGATCGGTTGAGAGATCCCTCTCATGTGCGGGAACATCGGTTATCTGAGTACAAGTTGCTATTCGAAGACTTTGCAATGGAATATAAGGAACTTTCGACATGGAATCTTTCACTGGATTTTCAGGACTGGGTCGAACGAGCGCGAACTCCAGATGCGATGCGGAACCAATTGGTGGCTTATCTTCAAGGGGCATCTGAATTGTGCAGAGATGAGTTTCAAGTCCAACTGAACGATGATGGAACGCCGAGTTCTTTTTGCTTAAAGTGCGCACTAATTCACGGGTTTAAGCTATGATGACGCCATCGATGAACTCATATTGGAATTCTCGTTATGCGGATGGTCGGATATGGGGAGATGACGCCACACCGTCTGCAAGGATGGCGGATGACTGGTTTCGGAAATATCAGATCAGCGAAGTGCTGGTGCCTGGTTGTGGATACGGACGAAATAGTATGTGGTTAGCCAAGCAGGGATTTCAAGTGACTGCGTTTGATGTTTCTGATGTGGCGATCCAACTGGCAACAGAGGATGCAAGTCGACGGGGGATCAATGTCAACTACCTGGTGGGAGATCTCTTTGATCCAGTAGTACTAAATGGGATGCAGTTTGATGGTATTTATCTTTCCAATGTTCTGCACCTGTTTCTTGCGGGTGATCGTCAGCGATTGATGGAGCGGATGGATGCCATGGTAAAACCAGGAGGGATGTTGGCGTTGACCTGCATTTCCGTATATGACCAAAACAACTACGGAATTGGACGTGAGGTGGAAGCTGATACGTTTGAAAAGCACGAAGGCAAGCCGCTTCATTTTTACACGGAAGAAGAGCTGTTGCGAATATTCGAAGGGAAGTATGAGGTGTTGACGCACACCCTTCACACGCAAACAGAGTCTGATCCCAGTGGAGAGTCTGAGAATTTGCAGTTGTGGTTCGTGGTAGGGAAAAAGCGATAGTCCCGTTGCCAGATCACCATTCCCCTTATACAACGATCAAAATACCATGGGTGAACAGCCACTCGACAAATAGAGTGTAGTGATCTTCCGCCAATTGCTGTTCGATGATGTGTTTGATCAGGGCTTGAAGATCGAGGGGAATTGTTGAATTGATTGTGGTGATGTCGGTAGACGATGGTTTCTGCGCGATGGTTAGATGAATTAATGATGGAAAATGCTCGACGTTATGCATGACCATCTGCCCACTTTGACGCACCCAAAATGGATAAAGGGTTTGCAACAAATTAGAGAGGATCGTGACGCGATGGTTGCCGTCAATAATTCGCTGGTCGATCAGGAGAACGTACCCTAACGTGTAATCGCTTAGCGGAGCAATTCGAAACCGTTGAAAGATCGACGTAAGGTAATCAGTGATTTTATTTTCATCCCAAGTAAATGTTTGATGGTAGCGATCAAGAACGTAATTCTGAGAAAAGAACGAGGAAAGAGTTTGGCTGATTCCCTTGAGCACGATCATGGTCATCACCCCGAATCAAGAGAAAGTTAAAGATCATGAATGTAAATAGTTTTGTTTCCGATAGCGATGTATCCTTGAAATTCCTTGATTTTTAACCCTCTTTTTGACTAAATTCTTACTTCTAACCAGAAGGTCCATATTACTATTACTTACAGGATATGTTATACTGAATTTAAGAGTTTGTCAAAGTGTGTCGAATGATGACGAACAATCAAATGCAAGGAGGTGAGATGGATGATTGGAAATTGGATTCATCAATTAGCGGATAGAAAAGTGGAGCAACGATTTGTGTTGGGCATTTTGGGTGATACGGTGTTGCTCATGGTCGGGATGGTGGTGGCGTATTATGTGCGGGTGGCGTTGTAGGAATAGGCGATCCTGCGGATCGAGAGGAAAAAGGTGATCCTGACGGATCATAGGAAAAGAAAAGAATGAGAGAGAACGACTCTGGGGGTAGAGTCGTTTATTTGCGCAAAAACAGTGAGAAAAGGGCTTAGTCGCTCTTTGAGCGCAGAGGGATGATAGTAGGACGGTGGTTTTGTCACTTTGGATGATGAGAAATGATAGTCCAGTGAGAATTGATTCGTGCCCTCCAGTTCAATAGATGTAGAATATCATCCTTGATCTCTTTACGAATACAACGAGCACACGACTTGCGAATGAAATGTGCACCTGTTTTGATGGCATCCACGAGGGGGGGGATTATTCCACAACTAGTCTAATAATTGCAATATTATTTACCAATATAATGTATTCATTTGATTACAATAGAAAATAACGTCTTTATCCTCCCACATGATTAATAATTCCCCACTCCCTCTCGTAGTTGCAAACAAATAGAAGGTAATCGGCGGCATAGAAATATGCACCTTGATTCGTCATGATCAGACTCGTTTCGTACCGATAACGGAAAGGGCGAACAGAAAAGTTGATCAGCTAAACGAACATACGTTTGACTTTCTGGGGTGTTTTGTTATACTGATAGCAAACATACGTTCTGATCAGGAGGAACCGAATTGTATAACCAGAGGAATACAGATCGTTTGGGAGAAAGTAGCCGTTATGTCCAAGAACTAGGTCGAGTATTGCGAACACAAGACATTCGACAAGTAAAGCAGTTCGTTTTCAATCATGAGCGTCTTTATCCAATAGAGGTGTTGGAGCCAGTGTTACGCGACGAGTTAATTTTGGAAATTGCAATGCATCAAGCTATTTGCATACGAACCGATCTGACCGATTTGCAACAGGAATCATTGGAGTGGCTACAAAGTCGCGGGTATCGGAATCCTCTGCTGTTCTAAATCGATGTAGGGGATAGTTGGCTGGTCTGATAACCAGCAGGGGACAGGATTAAGTGGATGAATGCCACTATTTCCTTTCGCGAAGCGCCCTTTCATTCCTTAGAGCATAGTGAAACGAAGCGATCCTACTCTCCCTCATTTACTCCGCCTATCTTTTTCATCCAATTGTTGTTCAGGATTTCTTCCGCCCGTTCCTCTCTTGCCGCCTCAAGATTCAGGACAAAGTCCTCATCGACATCATGGTTCAAAATTCCAAAGAGTTCCTCGGCAGTTAGTAACCGATGGATCAATTTCAAATCGAATCCCTCCTTACTAGATACATATAGCAAATTCTGCCATAGCGAAGAGAAAGAAGCAAAGTGTGGTTCGAAATCAGGGGAAGAGCGTTATCTATAGTTTTGGCAGATGATGATGTATTCTCGTTGAGAGGGAATAGGAATCTCATGATGTTGATCATCGAAAGAGCCAAGTTTGGAATTCAAGAAAACATAAAACATTACACAGATGAGTATGAAAGTGATGGGTATAATAGATGAAATTAGAAATAGGAAAGAAGCGTCAAAGGTAGACTCTTTACTCGGACAAAAGTCATCATTCTTCTCTATCTACCAATTCCATGATGTCTTGAATACTGGTGAGATGGAGCGCTTCCGCAATTCGCTCAATATGACCGAGATTAATATTCATCCGTTTTTGATTGGCCAATTCACTCAGAGCGGCATGGCGGATGTCGGTAAGTCGGGATAACTCCCGCAATGAAATATGGTGTTCTTGAAGTAGCTCTTTAATTTTGATCACGACTATTTTAGCCATAGAAACCCCAATCGTCGAAAGTTTGACTTTTGGGGTGAAATTACCATAAGATTGAAGTCGTGGTGGTACGTAAAAGCGTAACATATTCATGGAGTGGAAAAATGAATCATGCCTCGTAACGAGTTACGTGCCGAACTTAAGCAACGTTCATTCTTCTGTGTTAATGAGTAACGCATTGATCTAGTAAGGAATTAAAGGATGACAAGCGATGAAATATACAGGAAGAATCATTGTAGTGATCTATACGTGGCTTAACTTTCTGGCTTGGTTGATTTATAAAGGGCATACCTTTAGCAAGACGACGATGATCCTGTTTCTGATGAGCGGAATCATTCAAACCATCATTTCCTGGTGGTTAGGGTATCAGTATGATCAAGTTCAATTTTATGCTCATAAGGACGTCATGACCAATACGTATAATCGTCGATTTATATTCGCGATCTTTCATCAGCTATGTGATGAGATGGATCGTAAAAAGTCAAAACTTAGTATCCTCATGCTAGATGTGGATCAACTGAAATGGATCAATGATGTATATGGACACCAGTTGGGGGACTCTGCAATTCTCCATGTTTCACAATCGCTTCATAAGCATACCAGAAAATCGGATTTTGTCGCTCGATGGGGTGGAGATGAATTCCTCTTATTTATTCCTGACTCAGATGAAGCCAACGCCAATGGCTTAAAAGAACGAATCCAGACAGATCTAAAAGAGCAATGTCTTCAAGAGGTGAACATCCATGTGAGCGTATCGGTGGGGATCTCTGTCTATCCTGATGATGGAGTCACACTGAATGATTTGATCAAGTTGGCAGATGAGCGCATGTATATGGAGAAAAAAGAACTTCAGGTGAAAGCTAGCCATGATGGGTTAGGGTCATCCAATGACCACATAATAGGCTAAGAAAGTACAAAGGGCACTGATTGGGGGAGTGTAATCATAAGTAAGCTGGCACAGTTCGATCATCGTCATCGAAAGATGATTGCACTATATGGTTTGGTGAGTGGTGGATGGGTAATTTATGTGGTGGTTCAGTTGACAATCACCGTAAAAAAGTTTGACCGTATGAATGTTAGCAATATGATTTTATTTCTTCTATTAAGTGCGCTGGTAGGGTATCTCATTGTTCGACCATTGGATCGAACCAAGAAAAATAAGGAGTTACAGGAAGTCACGAAAAGGTCACAGCGATATGAATACCTTCATTCATCAGAAGTCAGACTATCGATTACAGTCGCGCAAGAAATTCGAAATCCATTGACGACCATCAAAGGATTTACGCAATTGCTTCATGAAAGAGAAGAGAATCGATCTTATACGAACGTGATGCTGAGTGACATTGAACAAATCGAGGGATTCATTGATGACTTGTTACTGGCGATGACACAGGAAGAGCAAGGCGTTCAACCAAGAGAGCGAAGAAACCATTGAAATGACGAGTCTCATGGTCAAATGAGAGACTGATCATCTGGCTGGTGGAGACAGTATGCCGTTACTAACGATGCTGACATTGTCCATCTACGCGGAGGGGGGGGATGGGGAGATGGGGGAATGGATAAAAGTGAGTCTCAGGATGATGGGTGACTTTCCATGAATCATGACCAGCACTGTTATGCACCCATTTTTTGATTCGTGATAGGGAAGCGTTGTGATTCGACGTTTCCTAATTTTATGTGCTAACACGGTGAACAGTGCTAACATTGTCTTCACTAGGATACGTCCGTTGATGGTCATCTCTCTTCAGGGAAAGGATAAATGGTGGCGCTGGTTACAAGGTAACGAAAGATTCTAATCAAAAATCGATTATCTATTTTCATTTATTGAATATTTTTTTCAGTTTTCGTTGTATACTGGGCAAAAGAGGAGTGATGGATATGGAATTAAAGAGAACCACACATAAGGTATCTCAGTTAGTAGAGATGCATAAAAAGAACAAATTATCATTCGACTTAGTCATTCAACGCAAGGATGATATTTGGGATCGAAATCGCAAGTCATTGTTGATACATAGTGTCCTGGATGATTTTCCGATTCCATCGGTGTTTGCTAATAAAGAAGAGAATGTCTACCATGTGTTGGATGGAAAGCAACGGGTAACCACCTTGCTTGACTATGTTGGCGGGAAATTCTCTATGTCTAAAGGCACGCCGAACATCGAGGGTGAAGATATCGCAGGGAAAAAGTTCGAAGAGTTAGCAGAGACGTTGCAACAAAAAATTACACAATACCCTGTTTCTGTTGAGTATATTGAAGGATTGGGACAAGAACGTATGGAAGAATGGTTCTTCCGATTAAATAATGGGGTGCCTTTACGGAAAATTGAAAACACCCGTGCCATTTTAGGAGGCAAGGTATTACAATTCGTGGAAGCAGTTGCCAAAATGGAATTCTTTACGGAAAAGACGAATTTATCTGCATCAGCACGTAAGCGCTATGTCGATCAAGAAATGATCCTTCAAATTATGGCGCTTATCCAAAATGAAGAGACAGGGTTTAGTAGTGGGGAGATCCAGGAATTCGTAAAGACATTAAGGAATAGCGAGATCCGCGATGAATTAAAGGCAAGAATGCAAAATGCCAGTCGTTTACTCAATGTGGCATTTCCGAAAAAAGAGAAATTCTTAAAAAAGCTTCATGTTCCGATGCTCTTTAAGTTAGCACTGGATATCCCAAAATATGGGCTACCCATTACAGAGGCTACATTTGGAGAATTTGCTAGGCAGTTTTTCGAAGACCTTCCCGAAGAATATGCGCAGGCATGCGTACAAGGTTCGGCAAAGAAAGAGAATGTACAACGGAGATTGGCGGCGATATCGCAAGCGTTTAATGAATACTTTCAGATTCAGGAACGTGGAGAGGAAATGGTTGCGAGTGAGACGGGGAATAACCAGGACGCGGTGTGAGTAGGAACAGGAAAAGGCAAGGGCGCTTTGCGCAAGGGGAAAGTAGTGAATTGGGATTGAAGGGCGCTTTGCGCTAGGAATTAGGGATTAATCAAACAAACAAGATAAAAGAGGAGTGGACGATGGCATCCACTCCTTTCATTTGTGAATCTGACTTTAATCATTTCCTCATAGCTCTATTTCCTAAAAGCTATCCACTGATCTGTTCGCGATGGATCATGCCTTTTCCTAGTTCCACATAAAACGTGAAATATTCTAAGAACCAATGAAACACCTTGACCATTTCTGCGATGGTATCATCCGAGTCACGAAAAGGGGAAAAGTAATACCCAATGGTGCGAGTGCTTTTGTGAAATTCTAGATTATTTCCCATTTCTTTAATATAATAGTTTTCAAATCTTGCGAAATGTTGGTACCAATCTGCCTTGTCAGGTTCGAACCGAAGCTCTAGAAATGCCTTTCCGTATCGGTCTTCCAGCGACAGGAAATATCCAATTCCCGCCATCCCTGCGCCGAAATTGAGCATTCTTAATTCTGTATTGTGTTTCTGCCTCTGGAATGGAAAAAAAGAAGGGATTTTCTTCTTTAATTCTGTTAAAAGTTGTTGATTCATCCCTTCTCTAGTTGCAATATCAGGGGGTGGTGTGGGTTTGACTGTTTTTGGTCTTAGTTCCTGGTAATAAGGATGTTGAATCAATTCCATGATTTTTAGCGGTGTGACGACATTGTCTATTAAAAAAAGATGTTGATACACCAGTAGCGAGTTTAGTCGATTTAATTCTGTCAGGTAAATGATGACTTCTGGATCAATCAAAACAAGATAAAGCTGTATCGGTTTTCCTAATTCTTGAATGACAAAATCCCGTAATTGGTGTACGTGTTTCTTTTGGAAGCATGTACTAAGATAAACAGCACTTCCTTCTTTCATTGTCGTTAGCATCTTAAACAGCTTGTCTTGATGTGCCTGATTGCTTTGTCCAAGCGTGGTTTCCATGAGAACTTCTCTGCCAAGTCGCAAATCCTGGGCGTACATGTCTAATTTTAGTCCTTCATAATAGCGTTCCAGTAAAATACCATCCAGATCCAAGTTTAACGCATTGCGTAAAATCTGCGGGTGTTCCTTGAGGTACAGATTGAAAATGAACTCTTTATCGCCCTTAACAACAGTGGTCGATGCCATTGTAATCACTCCGTCTTCATAGGATGTTAGGTCGTCACTGGGTGACGATAGGGTGATATGGAAACAGGGCGAACCACAACACATTCGCCCCGCCCAAGAATTGACATTATGCCATCATTCGGTATTATCACCTTCTTACCTATATTTACTTTGCCCTTTCCTTTACTATTCTTCTCTGGCAAGTTCGATAACTTTTTGAGCATTTTCAATGATCAGAAAAGCGGTTTGGTTCCAATTGTGATCAAAATCAGATTCCAATACGGTGTCGACCAGATCGCAAAGGGCAACTCTTAAATCGGAAGAAGCGAGATTTCCGTTTACAATGTAATCAGCCGCGAGCAACATTTCTCCTACTGTGTGCAATGTGTCTGATGGACGAGGTACGTTCAGCAGTTCAAACAGCGGAATTTCAAGACTTGTAGCAATTAGTTCTAGTATTGGTAAACTTGGTGATTTCCGATATCCGTTTTCAATGCGATTCAAATAGGAACTAGAAATTCCTGTTTTTAATTCTAAGTCATGCAGGCTGAATTTCTTTCGTTCTCGGAAATACTTAATCCTGGGTCCTATGCTTTGATGAATTTCACGAGGTTGTTTCTTTCTCTTTGCACTGCTCATCATGATGAGCCTCCTTTATATTGATCTCCCTATGAATGGGACACCTGGGGTTGAATTCTCTATATCTTAGATAGGAGAGAAAAAAATATTCGATTGCTGGTGTCGAATATGGTTGAGCAGTAGAATGTGTGAATGTTGATAGTAATGCAATAATCTGGAATCAATTTGGCGTATCTCATACTGTTACTTTCGAACGTCAGTGAGACCTTTCTTCTTCCTGTATTCATCCTATTTCTTTTTCCATAACTGAATATTCAGAATTGCCACAACCATTGTAACGATAAGCCTTTAAAAGATTCTTTTAAAAGAACAGAGAAAAAGACAAAAGCAAAAATGATGGAATCAGTGTTACAAACAAATGTCACTTCCTAAAATGACAAAAAAAACCATCCGAGATGAGAGGAGCTAGTGAAAGCCAAAGTACAGCATATCACCAACAGACAAGGGCACATGAACAACAGAATACCCGCAATTGAAAGCGGTTACATTAAAATGGCGAGTATCATTTACAATAAACCCCATCAATTGATTTCAGGCAAATAGGGGTATTATTGCAGGAAAGTATAGTGATAGCTGGGTTTTTGTAACCAATTAATTTCGTCTAATACTATGGGAATAGCAACGACACTCCACACCGCTAAACCGATACATAGAATGGAGAAGACCATAGCAGATCATTGTGGAAATCAATCCTGAACAAAGTAGTTTTGTAAAACTTGTCTGGAACTTTTAAGGATGCACTATCATTCAGTATTGTGCCATGTTTCACTCAATTAATTTTGTTAATATATAGCATATAGTGGTAAATTTTATTTTTTACTTAGGGGGGCGTATGATAAGTCCTTTATATCTATAAGGGACAAGAGTCAAGGTGAATCATGGGAAGTAAAAAATCAAATCGGAGAAGTAAAAGAGTACTGGCTCAGTGGCTTCTATTTTCGTATATGGGTTTAACTAGTGAAGTTGAAAAATGGGAAAATAAGGGAAGTTCCTGAAGAATATTTGGGTAGAGTCTAAGGCAGTTCAACCGTTATTATGGCGCTAAGATGTGGTATTTAATGTTGATATGATTAGGGTATCAATGAGGGTTTTACTTTATAAATATTATAACAGGGAGCATGATAATGATTAGTCCATTGGCGATTATTGTGTTAATTGTGGCGATCACTTTTGGGATTATCGCCTATGTAATTGAGGGGTTGACGTTATATCGAATGGGGAAAAAAGCGGGTGTTACATGGGCGTGGGTAGCGTGGATACCAGGTGCCCAGAATTTCGTGGTGGCACGAATGGCAAGATGGAAAGCTTGGGCGTTGTTTCCCATCTTAACGTTGGTTTTTGCAGGTCTGATATTCCCGATAGGAATAGGAATCGTTGATTTTATGATACCATTCCATTCAGTGCCAGGTGCCTTCGCTCATTCTGCTCCTCCGTTAGTCGCTCCGATGATATTCCCAGCCTTTTTTGCCATCATGCCATTCGTTGAAGGGATTTCCATTCTCTTAGCGGTGTTTACAATGGTTCAGTTTGGGCAGGGACTAGAACGGTTTGGCTACAGTTATGCGTGGTTAATGTGGAACTTCCTCCCTGTGATTGGGTACATTGTGTTTTTCGTGATCCTATTTCGGATTGCATTTCGAAAAGACGTACAGTATCAGGATTCGGGAATGCGAACGATGTTTGGGAGTCAGATTAGGTAATCAGGTAATAGTATGTAGTCTAGTGTCCCCATACTTCGAACATGATTCGATAGGGTGGGTGTAGAAATCGAAACGCAAAGGAACTCCCTAGAGAAGGGAATGTGGCATTATGTGTTCTTTCATGGAGTATTACGGTTTGGACTTGGGTTTGGTCTATTAAGCGCGAGTACTAATGCGATATTTCTCCGAAAGGAGCTATTTCTGCATATCGTGATCAGTGTGTTGGTAGTACCTTGGGTCATCGGAATTCCTTGGGGTATTAGCATGTGGTATTTTTTCACTAAAAGTAATTTATCAATTAAAAGAAAGTAAAACATGGAGAGTTCGAGTGCAAGAGACGACGGGTATGTATGATAGGGATATTTTGGGTGAGAGGGATGAGGTGCTTCGTAATGAGTTGGTGGATGGGGGATTTGATTTCCATCACAGTGACCGAAGGAATCTTCAGTTTGTTGATATTCCTTGTTGGGAAAGTGCGACGATGGTCAATAGCCGAGATTCGAACATGGATTATTAAGATGGTATCGTATGGCTCGATCTCCAGCTTGACTTTCTTTTTAATTCAACATTTTTATCTTCAGCGATAAAGCGGATGGCGGGACTGATGACAGTGATTGCTTGATTCCTGCCATTTTGATAAAAATGCATTTTATCCGCTTCATGTCAGCGGCATGCGTGAAGAGAATGACCAATTGTGTGAACAGGTGGATCAGCGGAAAGATCGGGTAACCGTGCAGTCCATTGAGAGGGGAAAACGAGGTGAGGCAACGTCAACGCAATCTGAAGTGGGAGAAGACAAGACAGCGAGGCAGGAAGGCATTTCTCTATCGGTATGGTGTATTCGGTTGGGGGTTGTGGTCGGGTGTACTGTTTTCGATCATTAATGAGGGAATGAGTATCAATTTTTTTAAGTTTTTTACTGTCGCCCAGATCCCATTTACCACTGTTCTCTATATCGTGCTGTTTATGGTGGGTGGTTATATTTGGGAAATATTCATGTGGAATCGGATGGAACATCTCTATGGAAATAGAACATAACGTGCGATCACAGCAAAGTGATTTGGCAGATAGATCAGAGAATTAGATGGGGTGAAAGAAAGTGCCATCAATAAACGACAAAGCACAAACAATTGTAAATGCGATGTTGCCGACACTAAAAGTGAAAGTGATTTATATCGTGGGCTTCTTTGTCCTTATGATGACATCAGCGTTAAACAATCTACTGGTTAGTTTGCATTTATGGCGTAATACAACTTTTTTCTTATCTAGTTTCATCTTGGCTGGGTTTATCGTAATGGGTGTTACTGTGATGGTACGATTTTATCAGGTCAAGAGGCAAATAAAGCAATAATTCAGATTTGCGAATTCAAAGTCCTTAATGAAGGTGATTCAATGTCTGTTTTGTTTTATGTCCTGATAATGGTAATTCTATTTCTGGTTGCCGATATGATGCTGGTGAAAACCAGAGGTAAGAGAGGGATATTGTGGTGGTTGTTTCGGGGCTTAGCAAGACTGATCAAGGTCATCGCATGGTTATTGCCTCTATAGGGAAACAGGGAGCAGATTGATATCGCTTTCCATGAGAGGTGATACATTCGATGAGAAGACGTTATATTATGACGATATTTCAATATCAAGAAGTAAGAAATCTTATTAATATGATCATATTTGGGATATTACTGTATATCGTTTCTCGTGTAATTAGGAATTACTTTATAGCATCGTTAATCGCGATGTTGATAGAAATGTTTATAGAAATGCGGGTGGAAAAGCGATTTCCCATTCCTGATCAAAGTTCAAAGGGAAAAGTTAATACAGGAATTCGTTTAGTTTTGCTAGTATTAACGACAACCTTATTGATTAGGGTTTCCTGGACGTTTCCCATTGGAAGTACAAAATGGTGGGTTATGATTGTCGTAGTCGGATTGGTTTTATGGCTTACAATACGGAATATTCAGAAGTGGCGAAGCTATTTGAGTGAGACAAGGTGATAAGGAATGGGAAGCCCAGTGATCTACCAGGTGAGAAGAAGCGTTTCTAAGAGCCATTACTTATTTGTGTTCATACTAGGGGTTGTGTTTCAGGGAATTTTTCATTCTCAATGGAGTGGGGTTTTTGTAAGTACTTGGCTACCTTTAGTATCTGTATTTTATTTTTTAGATCGCTTTATTCCTCGAAAGTTGGTCATCAGCGAAACACAGATTCAAATTGGTAGAGCAAAGGTATCCCCTTCCCAACTTGAATGGATGGCTATCTCACCTTTCGATCATCGAATCAGTTTGGAATTTCTGGTGAATGATCGGGATATCAGAAATATTCATCGTCCAAGAATACGAGTACAGCCCATTGATCGAGAACAAGAGTTATATGAGGAAATGGTCACTTGGGCAAGCCATCATCAAATTCAAGTACAAGGTTGGTAGTAAGCATGAAAAACTAGCAATGTGAATAACGGGAGAGAGTGGTGGATATAAGTTTCTCAAAAACGGAAAAGATTGCCGCAATTGTACTTGGATTGGTGTATGGGATTCCACTGGCGATTGGGATCTTTATCGATGGGATTCATAAAGGGCATTTGATTCCCATGATAGTACTCGTATTCTATTGGTTATTTTGGGCTATTGTCTTATTTTATGCAAAACATAGGAAGAGTGAATCTAAGCTACTTGTTAAGCTAAAAACCATATCGCCGTTGATCATTGGTGGAGGGTACATTTTATTAAGATGGTTTATGGGTTGACCATATAATTTATGTAATAATGGGCGATGATCTTATGAAATATCGTATTAACATGGCGGGGATATGGTTGCCGATTTTGGTGTTATTTCCATTACCAATGATGCTGATCAGGATGCTGAATTTCAAATATTCCTATCTATTTGCAATGATATTTACAGGGATTGATCTTGTATATTTCGTATGCTTGCTCGTTTGGGTGTTGCAATTAGATAGAAACTTTCATTCTCTCATTATGGAACATGGGGCACTTGTGTTTTCGAAATGTACGATCCCTGTTGAAGAAATTTAAAGGGTGATCGTGAATCAACGAACTGGTGTGATGATTCTACATCGGAAAGGTCGTAAGATTCCATAGAGTATTGGGGTTCGCTTACCAGATAAAGTGTATTTTTTATTGGAAATCGAAACATGGGTTAGAAAATGAAGTTATAATTTCTTTGGTTCCAGTTCGTAAACGGCTTCTTGGTAAATAATCGAAGACGGTTAGTTCTTGGAAACCAGGAACATTATGTTGATGATAGAAATTGATAGGGGAAATCGATGGTGATAAATCATGGCTAATTATCGAGTGCGAATTTTTCATCTAGAGCATTTTCGATATGCCATTGGCATTTTTACAATTACTATTATTTTTATAGGATTACTGGGTTCTGTATTGCACTTTCCACAATTAGTTATGACTATATTCTCTTGTGTTTTACTTACATCGGTGCTGTTTTATTTAATTTTTGATCGACGACATCCTCGTAACCTGGAATTTTCTACAACGCATCTTCAATTGGGGAAACATTCAATCGCACCTGAACATATTAAAAAAATCATGGTGTTTATGGATCATCATCGTGTGCTTTTTGAATTTCCTATTGATCAATCCGAGACAAGACCTTATTACAAAGGAATTTCAATTCGTCCAATAGAAAATTGGGAAGCATTTTATCAAGGAATGAGTGAGTGGGCAAAGGAACATCATGTGATCGTCACGATCATGAACCGTCATTAGACAACAAATTTCAAGTCTCATCATGGTCTTAAGGGAGGATCTTCATGACAAGCGGATATGGATTTTATTGGTTCTTCCTGGCATGTATCTGTTGACCGAAACCATTCGACGCGGGGTTGAGCGAGTAGCCCGTCAACAAGAGGGCGATAAAAATGGTGCGTAGTCGAAAATGTGATGGACTGAAGGAAGAAAAGGATTACGTGGATGAGATTGAAAATTCAATGAAGTGATCCATTTTTGGGAATGAATCTGAAAACGGAGAAAGCAAAAATTGGCTTTAAAATTCGAGGTAATATCACATAGTGAAGCAAAAAAATTATAGCTAAACAACTATGAGGAATTGATCATTAGATGGTTTTCAAAGAGACACTTTCTTGATCACGACGATAACCTGTAACCTGACTGGCATTATCATCGTCTTATACAATATTAGACTATTAGCTGGTGGAAGTAGGATAAAAATGACTGGAATACGAAATATCATGATGGGAATTGGATTTTCGCTGGTACTCGCGATCATCGATGTTTTGCCAAGTGTGGCAAGTAGCTCACCGACAACTTCGATTAAAGCATACGTAATGGGGGCTATGATTCCCGTCAAGCCAATTTCGTTACCTTCGTTATCGAAATCCAAACATGTGGGGACAATACTGTCCGTGGTCAGGGTTCCAGGTTCTTATGCTGTTGTGGTCAAGCCACTGGCTTCACCAAAGCAGGTATGGGCAGATGTTCCACCAAATTTAGCCAACGTTCTGACCGCTTACTTTGTTCAAATGAATCAAACAACGAGTTTTTACCTGATCGGACTTCGCGGTATGAAAGGAAAGGCTGAACTTGGCGGAGATGGATCGTTTGATGTCTACCTAAAAAACCACACCGCTTCGATAGAACTTGACTCCACAAGTGGACCGATACTTACAGCATGGTCGATGGCGGCTCCATTTTTCTCTTCTGCGAGAAAATCATTGAAACAAAGTGGTTTTGGTTTATCAAAACCCATCCAACATATGATCATTCACTATTCCAATCCTGATACCGCTCTGTTTTCATTCGAGGATCAGCATGACCAAAAAGTGGCGGGATATGATTTTTATCAGCCAAATTGGTATGCCTCTGCCTTTGGCGGTTCTGCGCAAATGATTTATCGAGCTAACAATGCAGACTGGAAGTATGCCCCTTGGGTACTGAATGCAGGTATCCAAGCGCTTGATCATATCGGTGAACCGCAGAATGGTGGAAAGGTGTTACGATTTGGCACAACGCCCAAGGTAACGAGTGGTTCCTACTTTCCTCCTGGCAGTGCAATCAAAATCAATCAACACATCATTTGGCTTCAAAATAGCTGGTTTGTTCAGCGTTCAACAACTGTACCGAATAGCCGTTTTCCAATGGCTCCCTATTCACTTATGATTGGTACCTACATAAACGGGAAACTAATCCCCAATTCAGAGCGGGTACTTGCTACGATCCCTTGGATGCAACAATATGAGTGGGTAAATCAGCCACTTTACGACTTCTCTTCATTGCTACGCCCCACTGTGGGAAGATATCTGCCGTATATCGAAACGTGGGCTGGATATGGAATGAACCAACCCGCGATCAATGATTTATATGTTTTCGACTTGAAGTCGGGTAACCATCGATTGATCACCCGTTTTCCACTTTTCGGAGGTTCTTTCTTCGCTGTTGGTACATCAAGGGATTTTCTCGCTTACGATAAGTCTGGCGTAGTCGCCGCCCCGAAAAACTTTACTAATAATCTCTGGCTCGTTAATCTGAAGACAGGGAAAACCACCCATTTGCCCACTTCCGACTTGCATGGTCAGATGGTGAAAGCAATGGTGGATGGTCAGACGATTCACATACCACTCGTGGAAATAGGATAAAGAATAGAATGCGAATGACATATTGATTGATGACAAACATTGCTTATACAGTAAAGGGGAAATTTTCATGTTGAATCGGTTGCGCCGTTCCTTGTTGATTGGAATAGGATTTGTTGGAGTATTCGGTACTTTACCAGCCAATGCCATGACCGCAATCCCGCATTTTGCGGTTTCAACACTGTTATTACCGAATGGCGTATTAATGTCTACTCAACCAGGGAGTCCAATGCAAGCAAAATGGAAAGACATTGAGGTTTCGTTACACTTGCCTGGAGTACCTCCGCAGTATCCATATGATCAATCCGTAGTGGGAAATCATTCGCAAATTATTCATCAGTCATTCATCAATACCCCAAATGGAAAGGCTTGGTTTGCATTAAATGAGCGAACTCCGCCTGCGGCATCAGAGAGTACGAAAGTGACCTACGAATATTGGGTAGCGATAGAACGAACGAGCATGACGACAGGGTACAACGTGGATTACTGCATCAAAGCCACTGTGGTTGGCAACTTACGAAAAGCCAAGCAAGAGGTGTTGCAGTTAGTTGGGAATTGGATAGTACCGTCAAATGCAAATCAGTTGACATCCTACATTGAAGCGCCCAGTATGGCGCAACCTGGAAGATCAGTGTGGGTGTATGGATGGCTGAAATCATCAAGTAAGAAACCAGCACCGATGAACATTGAGCTTTATCGAGAGAAGGAACCAAATAGTGGGCAGATCTATAATTCCATCTTACAAAGTTCGGGTATCTATTCTAAGTCCATTTCAATCCCTACACAATTGCCCTATGGGGATTATCAGTTACTCGTTTACGATGCGGCTGGTGTGAATCATCCAGTATTGCAAAAAGAAATCTATATCGCACCAATAGACAACACGCAAAAGCCGCCTAAAAAGATTCCTAACTTAAATATTTGGGCTGATCCCCCATTGGTGGGAACAAGAATATTCGTCGATGGATGGGTTCCGAAAGGGATTCATCAGATCACGCTACAGATGGTTCAGAATAAGCTAGATCGGCAATACAACCTTGCTGTTCAAAAGAATGGCTATTTCAAAACCATGATGTTATTACCTGACAAAATGAAATATGGGGAAACTATTTTTATCATCAGAGGTAATCGTCAACAAATGATTTTGAGGAAATTGGTGACGGTGGATAAATCGCAAAAAAGTTGAGGCAGTAGGAGAGTGACGAGATGGCTAAGTGTCCGCAATGTGCTGGTGATTCATTCGAAATGGAAAGTGTGCCTGTTCGGAATGCTCCCAGTGATCTTTTTGCCATCAAATGTTCCCATTGTGAAACCGTGATTACCATGCTCCCACCCTATTGGAATCCGTCTATTGGCAACGTCTTGAGTCAAATGGATTATGTCATGGATTTGTTCACAAAGAAGAAGAAATAAATGAGAGCAATCACGATAAATAGGGATCACAAAAATGGAGAGAGGAACAACATGCGGAAATGGACATTATCAATTGTGTTTTTACTGATTGTCGGAATGGGCGTAGGCATTGGAATTGATGTTCACATCCCTCAACGTCGAAATGCGTTTATGAAGGCAAGTACAGCGATGGCAAAGTCCATCAATATATTGAATGATGAACCGAATGTAGATATGACGGGTTTTTTCAGTAATCCGACTACAGAGAAAACATCTGTTGCGTTTGCTGTCAAAAAAGTGCCTGTAACGAAAAAGGAACTAAACTCGATCATGGATGGGTATCTGAGTAGTGCCCGTGGTTTTGATTCAAATAGTCGTTCAAACTTTATTCAACCGTTTCAATTGGATGTGAATGTTTATCAATATGCGCTGAATGCCAATCATCATTTTTTGTTGTATTCAGGGACAAAACGGCCAGGGTCAAATCAGATTGTTTGGACTAAGGTAACGTAATCGTTGTATTTACTGTACTTTGAAAGATGAGGAGTGATGAGATGCAAAATGGAATTGCACCATCGTGGCGGTTGATGACGGATGCACCGATAGACTTAAACTTTGCGATGTATGTTGCCTGTTCCTTTGATCTTTTGCCAGATACGCCGCCATTTCGTCGGGAGCAACTTTGGTCGGCTTATCATCCTAAAGCTTTGGGTGTAGAGGAGCATCCATTACTCACGGAGCAGTGGCAAAATTGGTGGAATGAATTGGTGGTTGACCGATCTCAGTTTCTCCAAAATGGGATTCGAGAACGTTGGAGCAATTTTTTTGCGTCGGAAGGTTACTTTGATGGAATGGGAACGTCTCTTCGAGAGCACTGTGAGGATGCCCTGCCTTCATTTAGAGAGTGGTGGGGGATGCCTGCTGGTGGACAACAAGGGGTCAATTACTGGGATCTTTTTTGGGATATTGCTGGCAGTTTTCAATCAAAAGTGAAGCAGGTAGAAACGGAGATTGGCAGACCTGTCCAACCTTTTGCATTGGCGGTTGACTATCTTTATACAGGTCTTGGGGGAATCTTGGAAGTCAATTCGAATTATGCAATGATGAGTGTGCATAATCCTAAATTAACATTATGTAACAGAGAATGGTGGTTGGCTAAGGTTAGGGAATTGGCATAAAGAAGATTTTGATTATGTGCATTGCAACGGTATAGCTGGTGGGAAGTTGGGTGAGTTTCACGTCTTTGAGGTGAGTTGATGGATAGCAATTGGAGAATTCGTCGAGCAATTTCAGACGATGTGTCTGGAATCGCCAAAGTTAATGTAGACAGTTGGAGAACAACGTATGAGGGTATTATTCAGGAAGATTTCCTTGATGACATGTCCTACGAAAAAAGTAAAGAGCGATGGGAAAGTCGTTTTAAGGACCCCTTTGCTCAAGGTATCGTATATGTGGCTGAAGATGGAAATGGGCAGATCGTTGGCTATGCGTATGGCGGGTTTGAACGTTCAGGCGATACCTTGTACGATGGAGAATTATATGCCATATATTTACTTCGAGGTTACCAACGAAAGGGCATTGGAAAACAACTTTTCTATCAAATTGTCTCCCACTTGTTGTCCATAAACTTACAAGGGTTATTGATATGGGTGCTGAATGACAACCCATCAAGGTATTTTTACGAATCGTTGGGTGGACAGTTAGTTCGTGAGCGAAGTATCGAAATTGGGGGGCAACGTTTACAATTGTCAGCCTATGGATGGAATCAATTAAATGAATTAAAGGTGTTGTTACAGAATCGGTAACGGGTGTTTCCTTTTGATACTTTCAAAAGAAGTCGCAAACAAGGTAATTCATCGCGGGAGGTGTACAAATGGAGTTGACATTGCGAAGAGCTATCCTCGATGATGTTGAACTGCTGGCAACAATGAATCAACGTTTGATTGAGGATGAAAAAAGCCGCAATCCCATGAGCATTGAGGAAATCAAGGATCGGATGAACGATTTCATTCAAAAAGATTGGCAAGCAGATCTCATCCTGTTTGACAGCCGTGTGATAGGGTACGCATTATATCAGGTTCGACCAGATGATTATGATCCGCATTTGTCAGTCGTGTACATACGGCAGTATTTCATTTGTCGAGATCATCGAGCGAAGGGATATGGAAGAACCGCATTTCAACTCCTTAAAGAAATTCGATTTAGGAATCAAGTTGATTTTGCAATTGATGTATTAGCGACGAATTCAAGCGGAAAACGGTTTTGGGATTCTGTTGGATTTGAAGAGTATTCCACATCTATGAAACATACTCGAAATAATGCGTAAGAACTTTAAAATATTGAGACGGAGGTTGATCTTATGAACGCAGATAAAGCGCTCATGGTTATAGATGTTCAAGTGGGCATGTTTGATGAATCAGATCCCGTTTATGTTGGGGACAATTTGCTTAACACGATCAAAACGCTAATCTCTAATGCTCGTCAAAAAGGCGTGACTGTCATTTATGTGCAACACAATGGGGAGCCAGGAGATTTATTGGAACCTAGGACAGCTGGGTGGGCAATTCATCCTGAACTGTCCCGAATAGAAGGTGATGTCATTATCCCTAAAAATACGCCTGATGCGTTTCATCAGACAAAATTGCATCAGATACTTTTGGACAAAGGGATAAATAGATTATTTTTAGCGGGAATTCAAACTGAGGTATGCGTAGATACCACTTGTCGACGCGCGTTCAGTATGGGATACAACGTGAATCTAATTCAAGACGCCCACAGTACCTGGAATCGAGGAGAGTTGACCGCTCGCCAAATCATTGCACATCACAATGACACACTCCGTTGGTTTGCAGAGGTCGAGGAATCAGCCAACATTGTATTCTAACGTAAGGGAATTAGAGGAGATGGTTCGTTGATAGCAGTTATTTTCGACATGGATGGTGTGATCATCAATTATGAGCCTATCCACGCTCAAGTCAAGCAACTGGTACTCAGCCAAATCGAGGCGAAGTCTAAATTTCAATTCTCAAAGAAGATCTATGAATATATCTTACTGTGTATTTTGGGATAATACGGTATACTAAATTTAGCGAGAAAGCTTATAAAGAATAAAAATGTGAAAATTTGCATGATTTAATATATGAAGGAAAAAACATGTAAAAGTCAAAAATCTCAACAAATAAACACCGATATTCGTAAGCATGACATCTTAATAATTAAATGGTGGGGAAGAATTTTATATGGATCAAACCGTACAGATTATTGTATCAGCCATAGTGTCATTCTATATCATTCTAATAATAACAATAATTTTATTGGCAAGGTACTCTAACATAAAAAACAATAAAAACAAAGAAAAATTTTATATAATATTATCTAACGCATTGGAGTTACAGACGATTCAATCGCTCGATGATGTCTATAATTTATATAAAGGTTCGTTTGGTGTAACATCAGCGAATGATACATATAGGTTTAAATTAAGTAGGCTATTACGTGAATTTGCAGTCGAAATGTATTATAAAGATAATATAATTAGTTACAAAGAAAGGATTGTCGAATGGAAAAATAAGATAGATAATTTTATTCGACAAAATGACGAATTGTCACCATTTTCGGGATTGCCACAAACTGAAAGAAATATTATGATCGATATATTAGTTTTTTTAGAAAAAGACGAAAAGGATGCAATTAAACGAAAACTTAATGAAATGTCGACTTCAATACAGCTTCGAATAGAACAATTAGATAAAACAGAGAGATTAAGCAAGTGGGCAAATCCTCTTGCAGTAATAGGATCAGTTTTAACAATATTATTCGGGGTATTGTCACTCTTACATTAGTAATAAGCTATTTAACTGTTGGTGAATTATTTTTTGATTAATTTTATTTCAAAATTTAACATTTATAAAATTACTTGAAAATAATTTAATCAATGTTTTTGTGTTTTTTTACAACTATCTACCTAATCCCTTCTGTTGCCTTCTCTTCAACGTATTGAAATCCATACACTCCAAAGCAGTGATCCGACCAGTAACACCACCCCTGCAATCGCCGCAAGTTTGACAAACGGACGAAGAAGGCGAGGATAATCGTCAAGAGTTCGGTTCCGTTTATAGCCTACCACAAGATCTCCATGTTTGATCACATCATTGAATGGCTCTCGCTCATTGAGGGTGGATGGTTCAGGTTGTGATGTGTGCAAGGATGAGTCTTCATAAGGATGTGGTGAAGACTTGGTAAGGGTTACCGTTTTTTTCAAAGGGCCATCTTCGTTCATTCAAAACACCCCCAATTATCATAGTGATCAAATCTATATTGACCATCGTATACTTGACATCCTTTAGTATAGCATCAATTCGTAACATGGGATAAAATGAAATAACATCCATGTGTTGATAAAATGTTCGTAAAGGCGTGACGATATTGCAGAAGTCTGCAAAATGGGTAATTACTGCTCTAATTGTATTGCTGATCATTTCCATTTATTTTGGATGGAAAAACTATCAATTGAATCAAATATATAAAATGAACACACAAGCAAATTTTCTGACAGGAATCGGATTAATGAATCAAGCAGATCATCTCTTGCAAGAAGGAAACATAAAGAGAGCGTCTGTTCTTGGCAATGAAGGCGTGGCTTATTTGCGATCTTCCATTGATGGAATGCAAGGGATTTATTATGTAGGTGGATTGGTGAATTATTATGATCGGGCAATGAGTAATCTCTTAGGCAATGAACCATCTAGTATTACGGTCAGAAAACATGATGTCTATATGATCCGCGTTTTAAATAAAAGCTTTGCACTATTAGGGAAAGTGAAATTTGGATCGATACGCGCATCGCAATTTCAACAAGCGATAAATGAGGTTATTCATGGGATGAGTCCGCAGGAACAAAAGAATGTGGAAAGTTGAGGAACTGTTAATGCGGATTGATGAACAAAAGTGTAATCATATATACATGATCATTGATGGTATGAAATGAGGTATTCACATAATGAAGATTCGTGCAATTACGGGGAATGACTCTCGAAATTATCTTGATCTTTGTAAAAAACTAGATCGAGAAACAAAATTCATGTTGTATGAGCCTGATGAACGCACATTAACTGTTGATGAACAGGAAAATAGAATTCAATCTCTATTAGCAAATGAAAACAGTATGATCTTTGTCGCTGAGGATAACGGAGAACTCGTTGGCTATTTAGGCGCATATGGTGGTAATGTCCAAAGAATTAAACACAGGGTTCATATTGTTGTTGGAATTGTACAGGCTTATGTAGGAAGAGGCATCGGGACAGAATTATTTCATGAACTGGAAAAATGGTCTATTCAGGTAGGGATTCATCGTATGGAGTTGACGGTTATGGCACATAACGAGATAGGGTTAGCACTGTACAAAAAAATGGGGTTTTCTATCGAAGGGATTGCTAGAGATTCAATGATTGTGGATGGTAAGTATGTCGATGAATATTATATGGCAAAAATCTTGCCTATTGTGAGGAACGGAAGATAATTTGAGGGTAAATTTACTATGAATGATTAGGTTGTAAAAATGAGTTGGTACTCATGAATCACAGTAAAATATTTCAGGATTTGATTGGAATTTGTGGTGAATTAGACTCTAAAACAAAAAAGGTTTAACTTTTACTTATAAGCCAATTCAATGGGTTCAACACACAAACCAAAATGGTAAGGTTACCATCAAAGTGGGGAATCAAGCAACGTAATAATGAGGGAATAATTAGTAAGTGAGTATAATTTTAATTGAGCGAGGCGCTAGATAATGAAGCGTATTTGGTGGGCAATAGGAATGATATTGATAGTAATGATCATTGGTGGGGTGTTTTTTTGTTTATCCACTCGTCCCCTGATCTCAACAATGCAAGCGATGGCTACTGCAAAGGAACAATTGAAGTATATGGGATATGAACCTCCGTATAGAAATTTTGCTATGGGGTCATCGTTAGGTTGGTACAATGATGGTAGATTTATAAGCACGGAACGTGTTTATTTTACCACTATGATTTATCAACCGAAACCTGGTGGAGCAATCATCAATGCAGAAGTAGTAGAAGACGCCAGAACGGGGACTTTAATTTCAGTTTTACAATACTTCAGTCCACCAGGCAAACCACTATTTTGAAATCCAGTGTCCTGAAAATCAAGTTGTCAGATTCGGGGTGTTCATGTGGGAAATAGACGGTGGGGAATAGTGAAATGGTACAAAGAGGACAAAGGATATGGTCGAATTATGTTAGAAGGTCGAGATGGAGACCATATATTTGTCCATTTTTCAGAGATTCAAGACAATTCTTTACGGTTTCACAATGGATTTCGATTTCTCAGGCAAGGTCAGAAAGTGTCGTTTGAACTCGTTGAGAATCCTCTCATATCCGATTCGTCACGTCGGTTGGCAAAACAAGTAAAAGTGATTGAGGATTAATATTTTCATTGATGAATAGTTGAAATAATATATTTTTTATGAGGTATAAAAACTTGTCATCGTATAAAGCTAAAAGGCCGATTCTGTGGGATATACTAAGACAAGCAAACATCATCACGGTTAAAATCTTGCAAGCTTAGTAGAAATATTTTTTTAAATTATATGAAATATACGAGATATATTTCGAATGAGGTGAACAACGTGAACACCTATAAGAACGTGCATGGGTTAGTACAGGCAATGTTTATCGCGTGGATATATTTACCTTATGCATTGGCTCTTATAGGAATCATCATTTTAGTCGTAGGACTCTATTTCAAAATGCGTAAGAAAAGTGTCAAAAAGTATTTTTTGGCCTTTCTCATACTAATAGCAATCGCTTTAGTTATTTTTTTAGTTCCAGGACTATTGATTGTGATGCTCATTCCGCATTGACATTATTTACTCCGACAATTGTTCATTTCATGAGAGCCATAATGACACAAACGATTTCATCCAGATAATTGTTAAAGTCGTATATGTAACCAGCAATTAGTACAATAAGAGCCTATAGATATAAATTTGAAAGTGTAATGTTTTGCGAATGGTATTGTCCATGGTGAAGAAAGATAGGTGATTGATTTTGAGAAACATTTTGTGGATGGCACTAGGTATCATCATAGGAGTTGCTGGTTTTTATTTTGTTACGAGTAAGCCTGAGAGAAATGAAATCAGTGCGAACAGCCCCACCAATGTTGCACTAATGTTCACGCAAGCGATAGATAGCGGCAATTTGTATAGTGTTCAAGAACTGATGACATCACCACAACGAAAACATTTCACCAATGCTGATTTAACATCTGTCCGAAAATATATTGGAGTCGGAACGAAATCGAATGCTGGATCAACATTGAATAATTATGAGGTCGTCACATTTGGTAATGGGCACTCCATTACGTTATGGCTTACTCCATCAATGAATAATAACCAAACGTGGCAAATCCAGAGGGTAACCGAAGGTGCCATCCTTGCTAAGGAAAAGAGGTAACTTTGAATATCGACTTGGGTTTGTATTGTGTGCATAGATGATATTGATTTCCTAATAGAGATAGCGATGGATTATATGACCTAAGATATTTGGATTCTTTGTTAATTACTATGGAGGCATTGTGATTTATGATCATACCCACTGATGAGATTGGCATCGCTGATTGGCTCGTAAACAGTATCTACCCTTTTGAAAATCATGTTGCTGGCTCAGTCATGCCGCCAAATTATGAAGCCTATGCTCGGATTCTGCATCCTGCAAGCACTGATTCTGGAAATGTGACTTGGAAGGACATTGCTAAATGGTCGGGACGTGTCTACCATCCAGCCATGCAATTTGAGGCAATTGCGACCCCTGTGCTTGGTAGAATCCTTTCTCCCAGACCGTGGAATGGGCAGGTTCCCAATTATTTGCCCAGGGATCAAGTGAAAGCTTTGGCACAGTTACTTAGTCCCTTTACGGAAACGTCAAATAAAATGTGGTATTTGGTTTGGGAAGGGCACGGTGATCTTCCCCGATCCTCTCAATTCACGGTTGAATGTTCTCATCGTCATTATTACCTGTTTCGAGGTGATATTGATGATATACGTGATCGGGAGATCCCAGAACATCATTGGGAGCCACCTGACTATTGGTTTCCTGAAGACAAATCCTGGTGTGTCGCTACGGATATCGATCTGTACTGGACATATGTTGGTGGTTCACGGAAATGTATTGATGCGATATTGCGGTGCCAGGATTTGGAGTCTGTCCCAGCAGAACTTACACATGGACTGACTGTTGAATCGGATATTGTCAATCGACTCTCTGCAGAGGAAAAATTAAAATGGGGTGTTTAATTTTAGGAATAGGGTTACGGTTTAGGGGACGAGATCATTGTCCACTTATTGCTATTCATGGATGTCCAAAAGTTGATAGCCTAACTGACCGCTGTAATCATTAGATTCCCACGATTAGCGGACGTTACTGTATAGGAGATGGACAGAGTGGTGGGTAATCATGAGACAGGCAATTTCGTCAGCAATCGGTCAATAAAATCTGCATAATAGATAAACATCTGAGAATATGATTCAATTATAAAATCGGATAGCAAGTTTTTGGCGTGCCATCCGATTTTTCAGCAAATCAATCTTCAAAATTCAGTTAAAAAGCTAAGTTATTTTAATCCCTATTACTGATTGAATGTAAAAAATCGTGTAATGGTAATTCTTTCGTTTCTGGTGTTTGATATCTCTCTATTTTGTTCTCATCAAAATTAAAAATTACCGCTTCTTGATAATTTCCTTCTTCAAAAAGATGATGTTCATCATATGCATCCATCATCAGTTCTCCATTTTGTTTGGAAAAGAGAACATTTAAATCACTATTGACATCATAGTGTTCTTCAAGGTGGGAAAAGCGTTTTTTGAGCGTTTTTTTTAAATATTGAAAGTGTGGTTTAATACCTCGGTGCAACAACAACAACAGAAAACCACCAGATTGACAATAATAGCGAAGCTCAGGGATCGGTTCCCAATTAATATGCTCCGCAGTGGCACGCAATGGGGATATATCCTCTCGTTTAATGAGATCATAAAAGGCATGATAGTGGTTAGGATATAAGTCATCGCTACCGAGCGACATCATAGACCCATGAAATTCCCCGTGATTTTTGATCCCAATAAAGAGTTTGTACAATTCGACACGCTCCTTTAACATTTAAATCATCTATTATTTTACATGTAATTGCATAATAAAGCCAGAAAAAATCTTCTAATGTTAGTCGTAGATTAGTTTGATAATATAGAATATGGGATAAATTAAGTGATAACAAAAACAAGTAGATGTTTATAGTTACCATCAAAATATTAACTGATCAGCTTGATGGAGAGTTTCAGGTAAAAGTAAAAGAGAAGCTAGTGTTAGCGAAGATTTCATGACTTTGGCTTCATTGAATAAACGATACTTGTGACGTTACTTATCGTAGAATATTGGACGTTACGTTAATCATCACGTAGTCTGTTCGCAGTCTCAAGAAACTGCTCTTTTACATCATAAAATGCTTTCGTAATGTCAGGGTCAAACGCTTTACCACTTTCTTGTAGGATTAATTCCACCACTTGATGATGTGGCATTGCCGCTTTATAGACTCTTTTACTAATTAAGGCATCATACACATCGGCTAATGCCATCAATCGACCTGAAATGGGGATTTCCTCTTCTTTTAATCCTTGTGGGTATCCTTTACCGTCCCATCGCTCATGGTGAGTAAAAGCCATTTCCTGAGCCACTGCCAAATAGGAGGAAGATCCTAACGCAGACACTGCATGATTTAAAATCATATCTCCATAAACAGTATGCATTTTCATTGCTTCGAACTCTTCCTCCGTTAATTTACCAGGTTTTAAAAGGATACGATCTGGCACCCCCACCTTCCCCACATCGTGTAAAGGGGCTGATTTATATAATTTATCGATCATTTCATCCGTTAAGTATTGATGAAAGCGTGGATGAGATTGTAAGTGCTTGGCCAACAATCTGACATATTCTTTCGTGCGATGGATATGGTGTCCTGTTTCTAAATCCCGATATTCGGCTAAGGCACCAAGTGTTTCTACGGTGACATTTTGTGTAACGTCTAGCTCCTTGTTTTTCTTTGTTATTTCTGAAATCACAAGCCAGCCCACGCTGACAAGTAAGGCAATCATCAAAGACACTGCGATAATAATAAAGATGTCAAATAAAATTAGGTAATTCTTAAATGTTTTAATGTCGCTATTCTTTTGTCGCAAATTATCCTGTTGATAACGTGTCAACTGGGTGGTCGCTTCTGTGTAATCGTGTTTTTGGAGATCATTGATTGCCAAGTATAACTCAGAACGTGGCATCGTATCAACGGTATTTGCCAGTAACCAGTGAAATTTGGATTGGACGTCATTCTTAATGATTGAGTTATTGGATGTACTCAAGAGTTCCACATCGTTTTGTGTAACTAAAGACATTTCATATTGGGATGAGTGAATTACCATTCGGTGATATAAATAGAACCCTATTTTTTGTAGACATAATGTGCTGGTCAGTGTGACTATTCCGAGAATCGCCACACCAATAATGGGTAGCCATACTTTTTTCCTGAATTTAAACATGTATTCTCACCAAATTAATCAAAGTTTTGCGATGTGGTAAAATGAGTAGAATGAAACACAAAAGTAAAAGTGATTAAAATTTATATGATCCATTTTATCCCACGCTTTTGGTAAAGTATATCATTTTATCATTACTTTATATTTAACATAGATGAATAAGTTCGATGAATTGTAATATTTATCTAGAATAAGGTAGTGTCTTCAAACAAAAAAGCAATGTTATATTATGGGGTAGTGTTAGTAAAAAAAATACGCTTATTTAAAAATTGGAATATTTGAATTAAATTAATTTGTAGTAGTGTGACGAAGAAGGGATACTATGCATGATGGTAAATCACTAGCTTTGCATAAAGAAAATTCGGATTTGTCAAGCCTTTTTGCAAATTGATCGTATGATCCATTTTTTGTGCCCCAAAATGCAAAAATTCCTTTAGTATAGAGACGAACAGGTTGTCCTGTC
>JAJZCW010000027.1 GCA_021828865.1 Bacillota bacterium | reverse complement strand
GAGTGGAATCAACCGAGGGTGTCTACATGGTGCCAGCCTTTGTGGGACTTGGTACCCCATACTGGGATAGTGAAGCTCGTGGGGCCATTTTTGGTTTAACTCGTGGCACAACAAAAGAACACTTTGTGCGTGCAACACTGGAATCACTTGCTTATCAGACAAAAGATGTGTTGACTGCGATGGAGGCAGATTCCAAAATTGAGTTGAAAACACTTCGCGTCGATGGCGGAGCAACAATGAATAATTTCCTCATGCAATTCCAAAGTGACATGCTCGGAGTGCCGGTGGAACGTCCAGCAGTACTCGAAACCACTGCTCTCGGTGCTGCATACCTAGCAGGATTAGCAGTTGGTTATTGGGAGAGCAAGCAGGATATCATCAATAATTGGCAGCTTGAACACACATTCCAAACTGTTATGCCTGATGACAGTCGAGATAAATTGTATGAAGGTTGGAAGAAGGCAGTCAACGCTACATGCGCTTTCAAATAAGCAAGAATTTTTCCTGAGAAAGTAAAACATAATACACTTGGTTATGAGACTGGGAGAAACCACGAGCTATGCTTTGTTAATGCTTGTGGTTTCTCTTAATAAGGGGTGAAATTCCACATGGCTTATGCGTTTACCCAAAGTGAACGCGATCGTATGAGAAAAGATCTCGAGAGTAATCCACTTGACTTGCTTGTCATAGGTGGTGGAGTAACTGGCGCTGGTATTTTATTGGATGCGCACACACGAGGAATACGTTCTGCTGTCATTGAAATGCAAGACTTTGCAGCAGGAACCTCAAGTCGATCAACCAAATTGGTCCACGGTGGACTTCGGTATTTAAAACAACTTGACATTGAAGTCGTAGCAGAAGTAGGAGAAGAAAGGGCAATTGTTTATGAAAATGGTCCTCATGTGACGACTCCTTTGTGGATGATGTTGCCCATCGTAGAAAAAGGAACTTATGGGATGTTCATGAGCGCGGTGGGGCTATTTATCTACGATCGACTGGCAAAAGTGAAACCGGAAGAGCGACGAACAATGCTTTCAGCTACAAAAGCCCTAGAAATAGAGCCTTTATTAAATCCAAAGGGGTTAAAAGGCGCCGGTTACTATGTAGAGTATCGCACGGATGATGCAAGGTTGACGTTGGAAATTGTGAAAGAAGCAGTAGCACGAGGTGCCATCGCATTAAATTATACGAAGGCCGAAGATTTAATCTACGAAAATGGGAAAGTTAGCGGCACGAAAGTGAAAGATCTATTAACTGGTGAAACTTACAACATTTATGCCAAAAAAGTGGTGAATGCAACAGGTCCCTGGGTCGATCAATTGCGAGAAAAAGACCACTCTAAAGAAGGAAAAACACTGCACTGGACAAAGGGTGTCCATATCGTAATTGATGGGGAACGATTCCCATTGCATAATCCGGTATATTACGATGTTCCAGATGGTCGGATGATTTTCGCAATTCCCAGGGCCGGTAAGACTTACGTGGGCACAACGGATACGAATTATCATGGAGATCCTCAACGACCGATCACAACGAAAGCGGATTTAAATTATCTCGTCGATTGTATTAATTATATGTTCCCTGCGGTTGATTTGAAGCCAGAGGAGGTTGAATCTTTCTGGTCTGGTATTCGGCCATTGATTCACGAGGAAGGAAAAGGTCCATCAGAAATTTCTAGAAAAGATGAAATTTTTACTTCCCCAAGCCAACTTATTACGATAGCTGGGGGAAAATTAACAGGTTATAGAAAAATGGCTGAAAAAGTCGTAACGTATGTGGCAGAACTTCTTGAACAGGATCATGCAAGTCATTACCGTTCATGTCAGACAGAACACATCGAGTTGTCTGGTGGTAAGTTTGGCGGATCTGCACATTTTTCATCGTTTATTCAAGAAAAAACGACTGAGGGTATCGCACTGGGACTCACCGAGGATGAGGCTAATAAGCTTGCTCATCGTTATGGAACCAACGTAGAAGAATTATTTGAAATTATTCGCAACAAAGGTGAACAGGCTAGATCTAGCGAACTATCACTAGAGGTATTTGCATCATTAGATTATGGTATTCACCAAGAGATGGTCATCACGCCATCAGACTTTTTTATTCGTCGAACTTCTGCCATGTTCTTCGATATTCATTGGGTCCAAAAGTGGAAAGATTTGGTCGTTCGTTATATGGCAAATTACTTTCATTGGGACGAAGCTCATACGAACGCATTAAAGGAAGAATTGTATCGCTATATTAAAGAGGCCACCATGGCTATGGATGAGGGGGGGGAAGGCATTTGAGTAGACAAGATATCAATATGGTTAGCCCTGATCCCTTAGAACGCTTGATTGCCATGGTTCTCGATCATGAAGAAACCATAAAAAATGCCCTGAATCTATTAGAAGTTGCGAATAATAAAGGGGTATTACAAATGGTGGGGTATTTACTAAGTGACATCGATGATCTGGCTGAGGCAGGAGTCGAAATGCTTGCCAAACCCGATACTACTCGTATGTTGGATAATGGCTCAAAATGGATTAAAGTAGTGAAGAAACTTGATCCGCAAGCGCTAGGCAACATGCTTGAAACTGTTTCACGTATCGCAACGAATTGGGAGGAGACTACACCATCAATTGCGGTACATGGAGTATGGGATTTGGTGAAAGTGCTTCGGGATCCAGATTTGAGCCTCGTTTTGTCTAAACTTTTTAGCACGTTGAAAGTCCTCGGTGGCACAATGAGGGAGGGAAGCTGATTACTGGGTAAAGAAGGGGAATCGGTTGGAACAAATCCGACAGAAAGTGATACCAGCTGCACGTCGAATTGCTGATTTGGAAGCGTTAATGAAATATCATTATGAGTATGTTATGATGCTGCAAATTCATCTGGCGCAAGTAAAGTATGTCGTGGATATGGCACATCATCACCGTGTTAAAATTATATTGCATGGTGATCTAATACAAGGACTTAAACCAGATGAGTACGGAGTTCAGTATCTTTGTCAAGAAATCAAACCAGATGGCATAATATCCACTCATACACAAGTTATTGAAACAGCTAAAAAGAGAGGAGTTATGTCTATTCAAAGGATTTTTTTGCTTGATTCCCATTCCCTGGATACCAGTTATCGGGTTTTAAAAACCTACCAACCGGATTACATTGAAGTTCTGCCGGGTATTGTGCCAGGACTAATTAAAGAAATAAAAGAAGAACTTAGAATACCCATTTTGACCGGGGGGTTTCTTCGAACGCCAAAGCAAGTACATGAGGCATTGGATGCAGGTGCTCTCGCTGTTACAACGTCCAACAAAACGTTGTGGGATACAACGTTTTAAGTCGTCTTATTAAGTCGGTTTATATGAACTGGATTGACGCCACTTTCCAACCAAAATAAGGAGGCATCAGCAATTGAAAAAACTTGTTAACGAGTTGGATCAATACGTTACTGAGATGTTGAACGGGCTTGTCTCGGCAAATCCGAGTTTGCGGCGGGTAGAAGGCACTCAAGTGTTGGTGAGGAGAGAACTCTCAGCAAAAGTGGGGCTAGTTAGCGGAGGCGGAAGTGGGCATGAGCCTGCTCATGCTGGATTTGTAGGTACAGGGATGCTTGATGGGGCTGTCTCTGGTGAAGTGTTTACTTCACCAACTCCTGATCAAGTATATGCCGCTATTAATGAAGTGAATCAGGGTAAAGGTGTGCTTCTCATTATTAAGAATTACACCGGCGATGTGATGAATTTTGAAATGGCTGCTGATATGGCTAGAGCGGAAGGTATTGATGTAGCGCAAGTGATTGTTGCTGATGATGTGGCGGTGGAGAACAGCACTTATACAATCGGGCGTCGAGGAATCGCAGGTACAGTATTTGTTCATAAAATTGCTGGTGCTGCAGCGGAAGCGGGATTAAGTTTACAAGAAGTACACAGGATAGCTCAAAAAGTGACCGAAAACGTAAGGAGCATGGGGATGGCTCTGACGCCATGTACCGTTCCGGCTAACGGTAAGCCTAGCTTTGATTTGGAAGAGCAAGAAGTGGAAATTGGCATTGGTATTCACGGTGAACCAGGGATTGAAAGGACTTCACTACAATCAGCAAATGCCACTGCGGAATTTTTATTCGGTAAAATAGTAAATGATCTACCCCTTACTTCTGGGGATGAAGTGGCAATAATGGTAAATGGAATGGGTGCAACCCCATTAAGCGAACTTTTTATTGTGAATCATCATGTGGCTGATTTGACCAGTGAAAAAAAATTAAAAGTACACAAAACCCTGATAGGTGAGTTTATGACATCTCTTGAGATGGCTGGGTTTTCGCTATCAGTGCTAAAATTAGATGAAGAGTTAAAAAAATTTCTGGATGCGCCTACCTCAGCGCCAGCGTGGCCGAGATAGGGGGTAGGTGAAATGGAATTTGGACTTAACCAGTTCAAAGAATTTATTACTGAATATGCGCAAAGACTTGAAGAGTTAAAAAGTACCTTGAATGAACTTGATAATCGAATTGGCGATGGTGATCACGGGACTAATATGGCTAGAGGGTTTCAGGTGGCCAATCAACAATTACAAGCAAAAAATCCAACTGATATTGGAACTGCATGTAATACGGTAGCGATGGCACTGCTCGGTAATGTGGGCGGTGCCTCTGGCCCTCTTTACGGCACGATTTTTATGAAATTAGCAAGTGTTTTTAAGGAAAAATTATCGGTTGACGATGAGATGCTGCTGAATGGGTTTTTGTTTGCAAAGAATGGAATTATTGAGCGCGGGAAAGCTCAATATGGGGATAAAACAATGTTGGATGTCTGGGAGACTGCCACCTCATTTTTACAATCAAATGTGGGGACTAATCGTTATCGTGATTTGATGACAGTCGTCCAGGAAGCGGTGCTTGAAACCAGAGATAGAGTTGCAAAAAAAGGAAGGGCAGCTTATTTGGGGCCACGTAGTGCAGGAACTTGCGATCCTGGAAGCGTATCAAGTGGACTTTTCTTTGAGGTATTTGTTCGTGCACTTGATGGGGAAGGGGCCATCATTCGATGGGAAACACTAGTATTGTAATTGTTTCTCATAGCAAAAAGCTCGCTGAAGGACTTTTACAAATCGCTTCTCAAATGGCGGGGCAATCTGTTCATATCGGAATTGCCGCAGGTATTGGAGATGAATTGGGAACATCTGCACCTGCAATTGTGGATGAGATAATGAAATGTCCACTAGAGAGCCCAATTTTGCTATTTTTTGATCTTGGCAGCGCGTTAATGAATTGTCAAATGGCGTTAGAGATATTGCCAGATGATATAGCAGAGCGTGTTACAATTGTTGATGCGCCACTTGTAGAAGGAATCATCTCAGCTTCCGTATCAGCAAGTCTTGGTCAAACAAATCTGGATGTGATCAATGCTGCTATGGAAGCTTACCAAATTAGGAAAATACTCGATTGAGGGCGAGAACATGATAGCGAAGAAATTTACTGTCCATTTGGAAGAGGGCTTGCATGCTCGACCCGCTTCGGTCTTTGTTAAAACGGCATCAGGGTTTCAAAGTGACATTAAAATTGGGAAAAATTCCAAAATGGTTAACGCGAAGAGTTTGCTTGGGTTATTATCTCTCGCGATTTCAAAAGGGCAAGAAATCGATCTTGTTGTGGAAGGTCCTGATGAAGAGGTAGCATTTTTAGCATTAGAGAAGATCATCAGCCAAAATGAGATTGAGGTGTAACGGATGTCTAGCCGGACCTTTAAGGGAATAGCCGTTTCCCCGGGATTTGCAATAGGGAAGGTGACGATTTTCCAACATCATGACGAACAGGTAATGGTTCGTCATGATGTTGATGTGGATGATGAGCAATATCGGTTTAAGAATGCAATCAGACAGGCGTTGCAGGAAATGGACGAGACCATCCTAAGAGCTAGGCAAAGGCTTAGCCAAGAGGATGCACAAATTTTTGAAGCTCACAAGCTTGTTTTGGAAGATCCGGAATTTTATGATACGATTCTTAATTTGATTCTTGTTGAAAAGATAAACGCAGAAGCAGCTTTGCAGAATGTGTCTCAGCAATTAGTGGAAATATTTGAAAATATGGAAAATGAGTATTTTAGACAAAGAGCCATTGACATAAAAGATATAAGTAGTCGTGTGATGAAAATTTTACATGGGCAGGAAGTAAAAGATTCAACGGAGTCTTTGGATCAGTTTATTTTAATGGCTCATGATTTGACTCCTTCTGACACATTGAATCTTGATGCAAGGAGAGTTCTTGCTTTTGTTACGGAAACGGGTGGGCGGACATCGCATACGGCTATTGTTTCTAAATCGCTTGGAATTCCTGCAATCGTGGGGGTAGCAGATCTAATCCAATCAATTGAAATGGGCTCGCAAGTTATCGTGGATGGAAATGAAGGTAAAGTCATTGTAAATCCAAGCATGGATGAAATGGAAGAGTACGAACAAAAAATACGAGCCTATCAACAAACTCTAATGGCTCAGGCTGCATTAAAGGATGAACCCACAATATCGTCAGACGGGTTGAAAGTGGAGATTGGGGCAAATATCAGTAGTCTTGATGATTTAGATAATGCTTTGACGTATGGTGCGGAAGGGATCGGGTTATTTCGTACGGAATTTCTTTTTATGAACCGTGAATCAGCGCCTGATGAAGAAGAACAATTTGAAGTTTATCGAACGGTAGTATCCGCAATGAAAGGGAAGCCAGTGATTATTAGGACACTGGATATTGGCGGAGACAAAATGATCACTTATCTTGACCTTCCCCATGAATCAAATCCATTTTTGGGATATCGTGCGATACGACTTACTCTGGATCGAGTGGATTTATTTGAAACTCAACTTAGGGCGATCTTAAGAGCGAGTCGATATGGTCGTGTGAAAGTAATGTATCCCATGATTTCCAACTTGACTGAAGTAAGGCAAGCGAATGCTATCCTGCAAAACGCGAAGCAACAGTTGATTGAGAATCATATTCCATTTAATCCTCAGTTAGAAGTGGGCATAATGATAGAAATACCGGCCGCAGCAATAATGGCTGATGCCTTAGCTAAAGAAGTAGATTTTTTTTCATTAGGGACAAATGATCTGATACAGTATACAATGGCTTGTGATAGGTTGAATGAGAAAATTTCCTATTTGTATCAGCCGTATCATCCTTCCCTTCTTCGTTTAATCAAATGGGTGATTGATGCTGCACACACGCGAGGGAAGAGCGTGGGTTTATGCGGCGAAATGGCTGGCGATCCGATTGCTATTCCTCTTTTGCTGGGTATGGGACTAGATGAATTTAGTGTGAGTCCTTCATTGATTTTGCCAACGCGTTCTATCATACGCAAATTAAATAGCATTTCGATGAAAGAATTGGTGGATCAGGCATTAACATTGGAAGATGAGGAACAGGTCAAGGGTATAGTCGCAAAGAATCTTAGCCTATAAATGGGGAGATACAAATGTCTGATTTACTAGAATCATTAATACAATTGGCACCTATATTTCAGCTTGGCTCTATTTCAGATTGCTTTATTGTCATTACAGATAGAGATAAATACAGGGCCTATTTTCCTCCGCGAGCTTTTGACATTAAAATCAAAGTGGGAGCTGAGCTGAGAAAAGGCGGAGTCAATTATACTGTTATTCATGAAAATCGCAAAATATATAGCAAAGTAGGTAGGGAAGTTCACGGAGTACCATACGTGGCTGTTGGAATTCCAATCGTTGATAATGGATCAGTAGTGGGTTGTTTGTCTACTGGGATTTCAGTGGATTTTGAAGAACGAATTGAAAATTTATCGAAAGATCTGGAAGATGCTGTTCATAGCATTGTAAATAATGCGGAAAGTCTGGCGAAAACTTCTGAAGAGTTGGCGATGACGGTTCAGCAGGTGAATTCATCAACTGCTGAGGTAGAAAAAAGTATTCGTAAAGCTTCTGAAATAACGGATTTCATCAAGAATATTTCTTCTCAAACTACATTGTTGGGGCTGAATGCAGCGATCGAAGCGGCGCGCGCTGGCGAATCGGGAAGAGGATTTTCAGTTGTGGCAGAAGAAATAAGAAATTTATCACGGACCACTGCGGACTCAACCAAAAATATTACTCATCAGTTGGAGGAGATAGAACAAAATATCTCCTCAGTTGTCACTCAAATGAATCAAACCTCAGCCAATACAATGGAGCAATCTTCCAGACTTCAGGAATTGTCCTCTATAAGTATGGTCCTTGAAAAAATGGTGGAAGAATTAAGGAAAGTCACGCAATTGATGATTAGAATGGATGAATAATGTGGTCATGCTGAATGAATGACCACATTGGTGTTATACCTAATTTTGGATTTATTGCTATTCTTTTTGACGGTACTACGGCGTCTCGTAGTACCGTCGTTTGATTATGGTAGGATGGCACTTGCAGATCTCGAACAAGGGCATTACTTCAAATGAGTTCAACTATCTAAATTACGGCGAAAACGAAATATGTACAAAGCTTCCAATCGGCACTTTTTTCAATGGGGCAATATTCTGTTTCACGGCGTAACCGCTTCCGGAAATTTTCACCTGCAATCCCAGCACTCTTGCTTCATCAATGGCCACTTTCATCGACATCCCATCAAAATTTGGCATGATGACCTCGCCACTACTTCCCTGGTTATAGGTAGACAAGATGGACACGGGTTGAGAAGGGACCACATAATGACCGGGTTTTGGCCATTGCCAGATCACACGGCCGCCAATTGGCCAGGTTTGCACATGTAAACCGTCTTGGGTTAAAAGAGCTTTGGCGTGTGAAACAGACACACCACTTAGATCAGGCATCGTTAAATAGGACTGTTGAGTGGCTGTGTTTAATTCAGAGGTGTTTTGATAATATTCATTCAAGACATACGGATCTGGTAAGTATTCGCCAGGTTTTGTTCCTGCTTTGGTGTGCGGTTTGATGTGCAGATAGGGAAGCGCTCTTTGTAACACATACTGAGCGGCTGGCGAGGCGACACTGTTGCCATATTGAATCGTGTTATGTGGTTCGTTGACAGTGACATAGATGGCCAATTGCGGGTGATAGGCTGGCGCGAATGCAATAAAGGAAAGGTTATACATATGAGGAAGATAACCGCCCCCATTGGGACTGGGTATCTGCGCTGTACCCGTTTTGCCCGCGATGTTATAGCCGGGAATATAGGCGTTCACTTCATAAGGATTATCTGCCACGTCCTGCACCATTAGATGAGTGACTTGTGCCATGACTGATTTTGAAGCCACTCTTCGCACCACTTCAGGTCGCCGCGAATAGACCACTTTTCCGTTTGGCGCAACGATTTTTTGTACCAAATAAGGCTTCATTAAATTGCCGCCGTTAGCTACCGCACTGACTTCTGCAATCTGTTGGATGGGGGTGATGGCTAGTCCTTGCCCAAAAGTCATTGTCGCAAAATCGACTGGATTCAAATTTTTTTCTGGAAAAAGGATTGATGATGATTCGCCAGGCAAGTCGATGCCAGTTGGTTTATCCATTCCAAACAAGTGAATGTACCGATATAGCGTGGAAACTCCTTCTGCCTGGCCGATGTGGATAAATCCCACATTGCTCGAATAAATCATCGCTAAACGGTAACTGACACGTCCCCATCCCCAAAGGTTCCAGTCGCGTATGGGCACGCCATTCACGTAGTCCACCCCTGACATGTAGGTTTGGTTCAGCGTGATGGCATGGGTTGCGAGTGCTCCAGTTAGCGTCACAATTTTGAATGTGCTTCCTGGTTCAAACGGGGCAGAGATCGCCCAGTTCGTGTTAAGGGTAGAGGCGTTGTAGTTCCAGTAGTCATTCGGGTTAAAAAAAGGCAATGCTGCCATGGCGAGAATGGCGCCAGTATTAGGATTCGCCACGATGACGGCGGCGTGTGCAGGATGAAATCGCTTCTCAATTACAGATAAGGCCTGGTCAGCATAGGTTTCGATGGCAGGATTGATCGTTAAATACACATTATCTCCGTTTTGGACAGGTTTCGTGACAATAGGATGAAGGGGAATGGGGATGCCGGCAATATCCTTGGTATACGTCTGTACACCAGGTTTGCCTTCTAAATAGGAATTATATTCCAGTTCAATACCTGCCGCACCATTGCCTGATTGGTCCAAAAATCCAATGACGTGTGCCGCAAACGTACCCGAGGGATAAACGCGCTCATACGTGCGATAGGGATTCACCGCATTGTTCAATTGATAGTGAGAGAAAAGCTGCAATACTGCATTTCTAGTTGGATAGGAAACATGCACCAAATAGGGATACATGCGAAGCCAGGTCGTATTTTTTTGATTCAATTGTGCCCACATCACGCGTGGTGTAGCGCCAGTGAGGAGGGCGAGTCGATCTGAAAATGCTCGCAACTTGCGAGGGGAAAGTTGCTGAATTTGTGCCAGATCGATATCCATATCGTAGGCAGGCACGGAGAATGCGATCCGGTCTCCTTGTGAATCAAAAATAGTTCCGCGTTCCGGTTTGATAACTGATGTTGTTTTCCATTCATTTTGTAGAAGAGATCCAATGAAACGATCGTGGATTTGGATGTACACGATTCTCCATAGCACGATGAGCAATACCGTGATGAATAATATTCGCAACAGATGAATGCGTAAATTTTTGCGTAGCAAATAATCCTCTCCTAAGCGAATGACAAAGAACCATCTGAAAAGTGATGGTAGTCATTTTAGGATATAACGTCAATATAAGAATTCTGAGGTTTTATAATGAGAATAAAATGAATAAATAAATCTCGACATGGAAATAGAATGACTGCGCCTGGGGGGGGAAGTGGATCACTCTGATCCGTTGTTTTTGATCTTGTTGTAAAGCGTTCCGCGAGAGATCCCAAGGAGTTTGGCTGCTGCAGATTTATTGCCATAGGTGGTTTGCAGTGCGGCACGAATTTGATCCATTTCAATTGGGGGCAATGAGTGCATCGTGTTAGTCGGTGGTGCAGGAGTGTCATCTACCCATTCAGCTAGCCTAGGTGCCTTCATGGAATCAGGAAGATGATCGCGTTCGATCGTATCGCCGTCCGAAAGAATGATAAGGCGCTCCATTAGGTTACGAAGTTGGCGAAGGTTTCCAGGCCAAGAATAATTCATCAATGTAACGATCACTTCAGGAGAAAGGCGCGGAATTGGTTTGCCATATTGCAGGGCTGCATCTCTTGAAAACAACTGGATCAGTTCTGGGATGTCTTCGATACGCTTTCGAAGCGGAGGAAGTTCCAGGTGCACGACATTCAAACGGTAATAGAGGTCGTCTCGGAATCTGCGTTCGTTGACCATCTCCTCCAGATTGCGATTGGTTGCCGCGAGAATCCGCACATTGACATGGATTGGTTTGGCTCCGCCTATGCGGTAAAATTGATGTTCCTGTAAAAATCGGAGAAGTTTGACCTGCATGTCCGCAGGAAGTTCCCCAATTTCATCGAGAAATAACGTCCCCCCATCTGCCAATTCAATTTTACCTGGTCTGCCATGGCGGTCTGCGCCAGTAAAAGCCCCGCCTTCGTATCCAAACAGTTCACTTTCAAACAGCGCGCTCGGGATAGCTCCACAGTTAATGGCGATAAATGGTTTGGTGTGACGGGAACTCGCACGGTGGATGGCATGCGCAAAAAGTTCTTTACCTACTCCTGACTCACCAGTGATCAGTACGGTGGCATCTGTTTCCGCCACACGGCGAGCAGTTTGAATAGTTTTGGTGATAGCTGTGCCACTACCTTTGATGCGATGAAAGGGGTCCTCATTCGCTGTGTATCTCTTTACTTCATCTTCCAGATTTCGAAGCTGGTGGCTTGCAGAAAAAAGTTCATTACCGAGTCTGACGAGGCGTGTGACGTCTTGTTCAGAGGAAACAACGCCGATGACCTCTCCCTCTAATTCAAGCACGGAAGAATTGACGAGCACGTGAATACCTGGTTTGGGTTCGTGGTACGCTTGGCGAATCGGTTGCATTTGTTCGATCGTTCGGGAGATCATGAGGGACTTCCAGGAAAAATCAGATATGTGGCGGCCAATAATCGTATTCGCTGGAATATCATAAAGTTCTTCCGCAGCTTGGTTCCAAAAAAGCACAATTCCATTTCGATCCACAATGGTGATCGCTTCGCTGACCGTGTTGAGAATGGTCTGCAATAAATCGTGAGGGACCATGGACATGTGGGAAGATGGTTGCGTGTTGGTCATGTTCACCGCCTCCTCATTGAACAATTTTGTTGATGGAATTATACACTCTATATACATTACTGTTCAATGGATGTCGCAATTATTCCGGAATTATCTTTGGCATGCTTCTTGCTTATATTAAAGAGTGAGAAGTGGAAAGGGGGATCGAAATGGTACAACTAATGAGAGACACCTTATTATATTTGGCAAAAAATCAATCTTCGAATGAACTTGCGAGAAAATATGGCTTCAAATTAGGTGCGGATCGATTTGTCGCTGGCGAAACGATTGAAGATGCGATCAAAGCGGTGATGAACTTAAATCAACAAGGAATTCTAGTCACACTGGATCATCTGGGCGAATTCGTCAATAGCAGCGAAGAAGCGGTCATTTCCGCCGATTATTGTGTGCGCACGCTGGATGCCATTCAGGAAAGCGGGGTGAAGTCCCATCTTTCCCTCAAGATGACGCAACTGGGACTGGACATATCCCGTGATCTTTGTATGAACAACATGCGGCGAATTCTTGGTAAAGCCAAGCAATATGGTAATTTTGTGCGAATTGACATGGAAGACTACGCGCATAATGAGATCACGCTCGAAATTTTCAAGGAACTTCGTCGGGAGTTTGGCGAAACAGTGGGGCTCGTCATACAATCCTATTTGTACAAAAGTGAACAGGACATTGCCGATTTGAACGAATTTCATCCCAACCTACGGATCGTGAAAGGCGCCTATAAGGAACCTTCCACCGTTGCATTTCCCGAGAAGGCAGATGTAGATAAAAATTATATCAAGTTGGTGGAGCAACAACTTTTATACGGGAATTTTGCAGCGATTGCGACTCACGATGAATCCATCATTAATCACTTGAAGGGTTTCATCAAAGAGCATTCCATACCGCTCACTCAATTTGAATTCCAGATGCTCTATGGTATCCGGACGCAATATCAGACGGAACTGGCGGCAGAAGGTTATGCGGTGCGCGTGTATGTCCCCTATGGCGACGACTGGTACGGATATTTCATGCGTCGATTGGCAGAGCGCCCTGCCAATGTCGGGTTTGTCGTCAAGTCAATGTTTAAGCGATAATACAAGTGAAGATCTTCTGTAATAAAAATTGAAAGGAGTCATGCATTGATGTTGGAGTTTAAAAACGAAGCGCTGGTTAATTTTCAACTGAAGGAAAACAAAGAGGCCATGGAAGCTGCCTTAAAAAAGGTGAAAGCGGAACTTGGAAAAGAATATCCCTTGATCATCAATGGTGAAAAAATTTTCACAGAGAAAAAAGTAAAGTCAATCAATCCAGGCAACGTGGACGAACTCATTGGTAGCGTATCGCAAACCAACCGCGATCTTGCTGAAAAAGCGATGGAGGCGGCCCAGTCGGCTTTTTCGACCTGGCAATACGTAGACCCGGTCAGCCGTGCCGATTACCTGTTCAAAGCTGCTGCAGAACTACGCAGACGCAAATTTGAATTTTCTGCGTGGGAAGTCTATGAGATTGGTAAAAACTGGGCAGAAGCAGATGGGGACGTGGCAGAAGCCATTGATTTCATGGAATTCTATGCTCGTGAAATGGTTCGTCTGGCTTCGCCAAAAGCATTGCCGCCATTTCCGGGCGAACGCAACCGCATGCACTATATTCCGCTGGGTGTCGGCATTGTGATTCCGCCTTGGAACTTCCCGCTTGCTATTTTGGTCGGCATGACTACATCAGCCATCGTTACCGGTAACTCGGTACTGCTTAAACCGGCATCGCCCACGATGATCATTGCGGCTAAGTTTGCCGAACTCATGGAAGAGGTGGGATTGCCAAAAGGTGTTCTTAACTTTGTGCCAGGTCCCGGTTCGGAAATTGGCGATTACCTTGTTGGGCATCCGAAGACGCGTTTTATATCGTTTACTGGCTCCAAAGAAGTGGGACTCCACATCAACGAGCTTGCAGCAAAAACAGCACCTGGACAAATTTGGGTTAAGCGAGTGGTGGCGGAAATGGGCGGTAAAGATGCCATCGTCGTCGATGCTTCAGCCAATTTGGAAGCAGCAGCCTCTGCGATTGTCACATCAGCCTTTGGTTTTCAAGGCCAGAAGTGCTCTGCTGGTTCGCGTGCGATCATTCACAAAGATGTCTATGACGACGTGCTCAAGATGGTGATTGAGAAAACAAATGCACTTGCGATTGGACTACCTGAGGACAACTTCGCCATTGGTCCCGTATCCGATCAAGGGGCTTATCATAAAATTCTCGAATACATTGAAATTGGCAAGACGGAAGGTCGTTTGGTGAGCGGTGGCAGTAAAGCAGAGGGCAATGGTTACTACATTCAACCAACTGTTATCGCGGATGTCAAACCGGAAGCGCGCATTATGCAAGAAGAAATTTTTGGACCTGTCCTGGCAGTCAGCAAAGCGGACAGTTTTGAAGAAGCCATTGACATCTTCAACAATACGGAATACGGGTTAACTGGTTCCCTTTATTCTAACGACAGAGCGCATTTCGAGTATGCGGAACAACGCATGCATTGTGGCAACTTGTATTTCAATCGCAAATGTACAGGAGCCATGGTGGGAGCACATCCGTTTGGCGGATTCAATATGTCTGGTACCGATTCCAAAACTGGCGGCCCTGACTATCTACAGCTATTCATGCAAGCAAAATCCGTTTCAGAAGTATTTTAAGCAAACCCCACTTCACGTTATAATGAAAAAAGCGACACAAGCCCCGCGCAAAAATGGCGCGGGGTTTTCTTCCATTACAAAAGGTGGTGAATACATGGCGCAATGGCGTTGGTTAAGGCATGCATCTCTCGCCGTGGTAAGCTTAGTGGGACTCGGCCTGCTTGCAGGGTGCGATGTCCTTGGCGCAATCGGGTTATCGGCTAGTAAGAACCCTCCTTTTAAGAATGAATTGGGACTGATGGTGGTTACGCCTAGCTCATCGCTCAATCCCCAAATGGCTCAAACTGATATCTACACCCATGTTTCTGTCCTCACCGCAACAGGCAATAAAGTGATCCTGAATGCGAAAAATCGACCACTGCTCTTTGAAGCTTATTGGTGTCCCCATTGTCAACGCACGCTGGTCGCTTTAAATAAAAATAAGTCTCAATTGAAGCGCCTTCCGGTGCTAGTCAGTGAAGGGTTTGTTCCTGGTACCACGCTGGCTCAGGCCATTCAACTCACACGGCAAGAATTCTCCTACTTTCATCTTAGCGACTTTCAGGTCTATTACATCGTCAATTCCCACGAGGTTTCAAAAAATGCGCCAAATGGTTTCCCCACGCTTGCATTCATGAGTCAGGGACAAATGCTGACGTTAACGGGTGAGCACACGCTTTCCGTCTGGAAGGAGGCGCTGAATCAAGCAAAATGATTGACTGCTCAGTAGATTCAAAGGGGGGTGAATGTTAGAATAATAAGATAATACATTTGGGAGGGGTTACCTTGATTACACCACTAACACCCATAGAGTTCAAACGGCGAGCCCGTAAGCTTTATCCCCAAAAAACAGCCATTATTGATGGATCATCGACATGGACCTATCAGGAATTTGACGAGCGCACCTGGCGTTTATCTAATGCATTAAAAGGATTGGAACTCACATCCGGAGACCACATTGCGGTCATGTTGCCGAATACCCATGAGATGATCGAATGCTTCTATGGAATTGGCCAAATGGGAGCCGTTATGGTCCCGCTCAATATTCGCCTCGCAGAAGAAGAAGTGTTTTACATACTCGAGCATAGTGATTCGAAAGCCATTATTGTGGATAGTGAATACGGTGCCATGATCGAACGATTGGTTCCAAGGCTGACAAAAGTTCGTACTTTTATTCAAGTGGAAAGCGGTTTCTCCTCTCCCCTTGCCGCGCATAATTACGAGAAGCTTCTGGAAAGCGCTTCCGCAATGACTTTTACAGTGGAACTCGATGAAAATCAGGCAATCACGATCAATTACACCAGCGGTACCACCTCCAAACCAAAAGGGGTCATCTTAACTCATCGCAATAACTACATCAATGCGGCTGATTTTCTCTATCACTTGCGCGTGGTGCATGAGGATATGTATTTGCATACGCTGCCGCTCTTCCATGCGAATGGGTGGGGAGGGGTATGGGCGATCACCGCGGTCGGCGGCACTCATCTGTGCCTGCGTAAGATCGATCCGGTACAAACCCTGAAATTGTTTGTCGATCAAAGAGTAACACTTGCTTGTGGTGCACCAACTGTATTAAATATGCTGATCAATACTCCTGGTGCGGATCAAGTTAAAATGATGGCTCACCCGCGCATGGCCACTGCTGGCTCCCCTCCGCCTGCAGCTGTGATCGACAAGGTGCAGAAGTTATTTAACATGGATGTTATCCACGTTTATGGTCTAACAGAAGTGTCTCCTTTTATCACGTATTGCGAGTGGAGAGCTGATTTTGCATCACTCTCTCTGGAAGACCAAGCAAAAATCAAAGCTAGGCAAGGCGTGGAAATGGTCTTCAACGGGGAAACTAAAGTAGTGCGAAAAGACGCGACAGATGTGGAATGGAACGGACGCGAAATTGGTGAAATCGTCACCAGAGGCAACGTTGTGATGGAAGGTTACTATAAACAACCGGAACAAACGGCGGAAGCCATCCGCAATGGCTGGTTTTATACCGGGGACCTGGCAGTGGTTTACCCTGATGGCTATATCGAAATTGTGGACCGCTCGAAAGACGTGATCATTTCAGGCGGAGAAAACGTCTCTTCGGTGGAAGTGGAAGGGGTCCTGTACGAACATCCGGCAATTCTGGAAGTGGGAGTGGTGGCAGTACCGGATGAAAAATGGGGAGAAGTACCAAAGGCGTATATTGTCCTCAAAGAGGGCAAGGAACTTGATATGAACGACTTGCGCGAATGGTGCCGCGCGCGAATGAGTCACTTTAAAGTGCCAAAAATCTTTGAAGTGGTGGATATGTTACCAAGAACAGCAACGGGTAAATTGCAAAAGTTTCGTTTGCGTGAGCAGAACTGGAAAGGAAGTAATAAGTTTGTTAATTAATGGCTTCTCGGAGGTGGCGATGTGGGCAGGGGTCTAGCTGATCAGAGGTTGCAAGGAATACGGGTGCTGGATTTTACGCAGTTGCTTCCTGGCCCATTTGCCACCAAACGATTGGCGGAAATGGGAGCAGACGTCATCAAAATTGAGCCTCCGGGCGGAGATCCCGCCAGATGGCTAGGTAGGACCAAAGAATCCACTGGAATTGTGTTTTTGGCCAACAACGACCATAAAAAGATGCTAAACATGGATCTGAAAACTGTTGAGGGACGGGAACAAGTCCTGGAGATTGCAGCAACGGTGGACGTAGTACTTGAAGGATTTCGGCCTGGGACAGCGGATCGCCTGGGAATCGGCTATGAAGCAATCAAAGCTATCAATCCTTCCGTGGTGTACTGTTCACTGACTGGTTACGGTCAAGCCCCTCATCCACTGGCTCACCTTGCCGGACATGATTTGAATTATGCGGCAAGGAGCGGGTTGTTATCGCAGTTGACAGGGAGCGATGGTATGCCGATTGTCCCGCGCATCCAGTTTGCGGATTTGATTGGAGGGCTGGTGGCAGTGGAAGGAATTCTTTCGGCGCTTTTGCAAAAGGAGCGAACTGGGCAAGGTGCTTACCTGGACGTGGCGATGCTGGCTGCACTGCAAGGATTTTTGCATATTCATGCCATGGCTGCGGCCACACTTGGCGTGGAGGACGGTATTCATGAGATCACCGGGCAATTTGTATGTTATCATTTGTACGAGACGAAAGATGGGCGAACCATGTCGCTCGCCGCTTTAGAAGAAAAGTTCTGGCGAAACTTTTGCTTGGCTGTCAATAGAGCAGATTGGATAGATCATCAAGATGCTAAAGCTGTGGAGGATGACCCATGGTACGGGCAAATTAAAGCTCATTTTTTAACTCGTACAATGGAGGAATGGACAGTGCTTGGTGAAGCAGCAGATTGCTGTTTACAACCGGTTTTGACTATTTATGAAGCATTTCGCTGATTGATAGCCAAAAAATTAACAGGAACACGAACCCCAAAACCTTGCGTTTTCGGGTTTTTGAGGATACAATTGATCAGTGTTTCATGCGTCGCAGAACCACCGTTTCATTGCGGGACCGGGACGTGATTCCCACTGGGACGCCACTACTTGATTTTGGGGGACTATGGTTGATGGCAGTGAAATGGGAAAAGACAGAGCCGAATACTGGCGTATTAGAGGTAGAAGTAGCAGCAGAGAAGTTTTCTAATGCTTTGGATCAAGCATTTAAAAAAGTGGTGAAGACGGTCGCAATCCCTGGATTTAGGAAAGGGAAAGTGCCAAGAAAAATATTCGAGTCTCGTTATGGTGTGGAATCTCTTTATCAGGATGCGTTGGATATTGTGCTGCCGAGCGCATACTCTGAAGCGGTATTTGAAGCCCAATTGCAACCGGTGGATCGTCCTCAAATCGATGTGGTGCAAATGGAATCAGGGAAACCTCTACTCTTTAAAGCAACGGTAACGTTAAAACCCGAAGTCGAACTTGGTGAATACATAAATGTGCCGTTTGAAGACAAAGCCTTTGATGTGACGGATGAAATGTTGGAAGACGAACTGCAAAAACTTCGCAATGGACATGCGGAACTCCATGTGCTGGAAGAAGGAGAGGCCGAGAACGGTGATCTTCTCGTCATGGATTTTATAGGCTATGTGAACGGTGAAGAGTTTGAGGGTGGAGAAGCGGAGAACTATCAACTGGAGCTTGGATCTGGTACGTTTGTTCCGGGATTTGAGGACCAACTCATCGGCATCAAAGCAGGAGAAGATCGGGAAATTACCATCACTTTCCCTGAAGACTACCATGTAAAGTCACTAGCGGGGCAAGAAGCCTTATTCAAGGTGCATGTTCATGATATTAAACGCAAAATGCTTCCAGAACTCGACGATGACTTTGCCAAAGACATCAGTGAATTTGAAACGCTGGATGAAATGAAGGCAGACCTCCGTCACCAACTCGAGCATGAAGCGGAACATCAGCATGAGCATTACATTGAGGACCAGATCATTGCCAAAGTGGTTGAGAATGCCAAAGTGGATATCCCTGCGGTCATGATTGATGATGAAATCGACGTGCAGGTCAAAGAGTTTGGTTCCCGACTCGAGCAACAAGGGATCCCTCTCGATGCTTATCAGGAATTTACTGGAACAACTACTGATGAATTAAGAAATCAATTCCGTGAAGAAGCGGAGCGTCGCGTTAAATCTTCCTTGGTACTTGAAGCGATTGCGAAGCAGGAGAATATATTAATCGCGATAGAAGAAATTGACTTAGAATTACAAAAAGTGGCAGACGCCACTCAGCTTGAATTTAATCGCGTTAAAGAAATCGTGGGCAGCAGGGACCCCGAATTCGTGGGAATCAGAAGTGATATTCTGTCGCGTAAAACAGTTCAATTTTTGGTAGAGCATAGCACTCAAGCGTAACTTCGTGTAAAATGGGATTCAAGAGACGATAAGGCACTCTATTTTGTGCCTTATTTTTTCCTAATAAATACACCGTCTGTCGCTGTAGTGCAGGAGGGATATAGCATGAATTTAGTTCCAATGGTTATTGAGCAGACTAGTCGAGGTGAGAGGGCGTATGATATTTATTCTCGCCTCCTGAAAGACCGGATTATTTTTATAGGCACACCAATTGATGATTATGTCGCCAATTCGGTAGTGGCACAGATGTTATTTTTGGCATCCGAAGATTCGGACAAAGATATCAGCTTGTACATCAACAGCCCTGGTGGGTCGGTGACGGCTGGAATGGCGATTTTTGATACCATGCAGTACATTAAGCCACAAGTTTCCACGATTTGCGTGGGGCTGGCCGCAAGCATGGGGTCACTCTTACTGACGGCAGGGGCAAAAGGCAAACGTTTTGCGCTTCCTAACAGCGAGATCATGATACATCAGCCGCTTGGTGGCGTAAGAGGACAAGCAAGCGATATCAAAATCCACGCGGAATGGATACTGAAAACTCGTCACAAACTGAATAATATTTACGCGGAACGCACAGGGCAACCCCTTGATCGTATCGAAAAAGATACAGATCGCGATAATTGGATGTCAGCCGAAGAAGCAAAGGCCTATGGCCTCATCGACGAGGTGATTTTAAGACCGGACCTAAGATAAGGAGGGATACCCGTGTTTAAGTTTAACGATGATAAAGGGCAACTGAAGTGTTCTTTCTGCGGTAAAACGCAGGATCAGGTTCGAAAACTTGTTGCAGGTCCCGGTGTGTACATTTGTGATGAATGTATTGAGCTATGTAATGAAATTGTAGAAGAGGAACTTGGCGAAGAAGAAGAGTTTGAAATGAAGGACGTTCCCAAGCCAACGGAGATCAAGAATATTCTTGATTCTTACGTTATCGGTCAGGATCGTGCCAAAAAATCTCTTGCGGTAGCCGTTTATAACCACTACAAGCGCATTAATTCCACTTCCAAGAATGATGAAGTGGAGCTTCAAAAGAGCAATATCTTATTGATAGGACCCACTGGTTCAGGTAAGACGTTACTCGCACAGACACTCGCTAAGATCCTGAATGTGCCTTTTGCCATCGCTGATGCCACCTCGTTGACGGAGGCTGGTTATGTGGGTGAGGATGTCGAGAATATTCTCCTCAAATTAATTCAGGCGGCAGATTACGATGTCGAAAAAGCAGAAAAAGGAATCATCTACATCGACGAGATCGATAAAATCGCCCGCAAATCGGAAAATCCCTCGATTACAAGAGATGTTTCTGGTGAAGGCGTGCAGCAGGCGTTGCTGAAGATTCTCGAAGGTACCGTGGCTAGTGTTCCGCCGCAAGGGGGAAGAAAGCATCCGCATCAGGAGTTCATCCAGATCGATACGACCAATATTCTCTTTATTTGCGGAGGCGCATTTGACGGGATTGAGCCGATAATCAAACGACGTTTGGGTAAAAAAGTGATTGGATTTGGCAGTGCAGACAATACGGTGCATGAGGTTCATGATGAGGAAATGTTGATAAAGGTGTTGCCGGAAGACTTGCTTAAATACGGATTAATTCCGGAATTTGTCGGACGCCTTCCTGTCGTTGCCACCTTGGAAGCATTGAATGAAGATGCACTCAAGCAAATTTTGACGGAACCCAAAAACGCATTGGTCAAGCAATATCAGCGTCTTCTGGAAATGGATGCTGTGGAGCTTGAATTTGCGGAAGAAGCGCTCAGCGAAATTGCCAAAGAGGCAATCAAGCGCAACACTGGCGCTCGCGGACTTCGCGCCATTATTGAAGGAATCATGCTCGACGTGATGTATGAACTCCCAGCGCGGGAAGACATCAAGAAGTGTGTTGTCACGAAAGAGACGGTGCTCAAACGGGAAGAGCCCATTTTGATGGTGGATGCAGGGCCGGCAGGGGACACGAAAAAGAAAAAGAAAAAAGAAGAGACTGCGTGAATGTAGGTCAAAGATAGTACGTGATGCATGGGAAATCCCATGCATCTTTTTTGATTAAGCCTTTTTGCTCCTGGTTATACTTACTAAGACCTAATGGAGAGAGAGGCGAGACAGTGAATACTACTTTATTATTCTTGAGTTTTTTGCAAGTGGGATTTGCCGGTGTCATTGCGATTTACTTTGTTCAGCAAATGAAGCATCAGCAGCGTCATCGCGTGACGATTGATCGTGATTCTGTTCGTGAGATGGAAAAACTGAAAGCCATGCGAGCGGTCAGCCTCACTGAACCTTTGTCTGAAAAAGCAAGACCTACAAATCTATCGGATATTGTTGGACAGGAAGAAGGATTGCGGGCGCTTCGCGCCACGCTTTGCGGTCCGAACCCACAGCACGTCATTATTTATGGACCTCCAGGCGTGGGAAAGACGGCCGCTGCTCGCGTGGTGTTGGAAGAGGCTAAGCGCATGACTTATTCTCCATTTCACCAAGATGCAGTCTTTTGTGAAATGGATGCGACGACGGCTCGTTTTGATGAACGTGGCATTGCTGACCCATTGATCGGGTCGGTACACGATCCCATCTATCAGGGGGCAGGGTCCATGGGGGTGGCAGGAATTCCTCAACCTAAACCTGGCGCCGTGACCAAAGCACATGGTGGTATTCTTTTTATTGATGAAATCGGTGAATTGCACCCCATTCAAATCAACAAGCTGTTAAAGGTGCTGGAAGATCGCAAAGTGTATTTTGAAAGCGCCTATTATAATCAAGATGACGCCAACATTCCCCAACACATTCATGACATTTTTCAAAATGGGTTGCCAGCGGATTTTCGACTGGTAGGGGCTACCACACGAAATCCGGAAGACCTGCCGCCTGCCATTCGTTCTCGCTGCATCGAGGTGTTTTTTCGACCTCTTGTGCCCGATGAGATCACGGAAATCGTCCGAAAAGCAGCTAAAAAAGTCCAACTTCAAATGACAGAGGCGGCCATGATGGCGGTCAAGCGCTATGCGACCAACGGTAGGGATGCGGTGAATATGGTCCAACTATCAGCAGGCATTGCCATGGTGGAAAATAGGATGGAAATTGACGAATCAGATGTGGAGTGGGTGGCCGAGAGCAGTCAACTACCACCGCGTCCGGACAAGCACATCGGCACAGAATCTCAAGTGGGTGTGGTGAACGGGCTAGCGGTCATTGGCCCTATGTCCGGGGTGTTACTGGAAATTGAGGCGGTGGCCAGGAAATCACTCGTAGCGGGTCACGGCAAGGTGAGCGTGACGGGAGCCGTGGAAGAAGAGGAAATTAGCGGTGGAAAACGGGTGATCAAACGGCGTAGCATGGTGATGGGATCACTGGATAATGCGATGACTGCGCTTAAAAACATTGTGCCTGTCCATTTACAGGATTTTGACATTCATCTGAACTTCCCAGGTGGAATTCCGGTAGATGGTCCATCTGCTGGAATATCCATGGCGGTTGCAATCTATTCGGCGGTGATGGACCTGCCAATCGACTATCAGGTGGCAATGACAGGAGAAGTATCTTTAAAAGGCGATATCAAACCAGTGGGTGGCATATTGGCAAAATTGGACGCGGCAAGGCGTTCTGGCGTAAAACGCGTCATTCTATCAGCAGAACAGGTGGAACGGAACATGTCGAGCCTTGGTGCAGGGCTCGAGGTTCATTTTGTCCATAAGTTGGAAGATGCAATTGCATTGACTGTGGTCAAAGAGACAACTACCACTGTGAAAGAAAAGCAAGTACCTGTAGTGCCGATCGCTCCTACGGCGGTCGCGCAGGGAGGGATTTGTTAGACAAAGCCATCTAATTTCGATACAATGCGATGAGATATACGCAAGGAGGTGCGCTTTGTGGATCTTACAACGGTGAATGAGAAAACCCTGCCTCTCTTGCCACTGCGCGGATTACTTGTTTTCCCTTCGATGGTTATCCACCTGGATGTGGGAAGGGACAAATCCATTCGCGCGCTGGACAAGGCGATGGTGGATGATCACCTCATCCTGCTATCCACGCAAAAGGATACACAGGCTGAAGAACCTGATCCAGAAGACATATACAAGATTGGCACCTTGGCCCGTGTGAAACAAATGATGAAACTCCCAAATGGAACACTTCGCGTGCTCGTAGAAGGCTTAAAACGAGCAAAAATTGACAATTTTTCTGACCAGGATGAGTACTTTGAAGTACGTGCTGTGATAATGGAAGAACAGGACACTCATGATCCTGAGATAGGTGCATTGATGCATGCTGTAGTAGATCAGTACGAAACGTATTTGAAGCTGTCCAAAAAGAACAATTCGGAAATGAGCGCGGCAATTGCGGACATTGAAGATCCAGGTAGGCTGGCAGATGCCATCGCTTCCAACCTTTCTTTAAAAATGAAGGACAAGCAGGCGATTCTTGAGGCGGTTGATGTCTCGACTCGCCTTGAAACGTTATTACAAATTCTGTCAAATGAGCAAGAAGTGCTGGAACTCGAGAAAAAAATCAACCAACGTGTTCGTAAACAAATGGAGCGCACGCAAAAAGAGTACTATTTACGCGAACAAATGAAAGCCATTCAAAAGGAGCTTGGCGACAAGGACGGGCGGCAAAGCGAGGTCGACGAACTTCGCGATCAGCTTACGAAGTCTGCAATGCCAGATAGTGTCAAGGAGCGTGTCGGTAAGGAAATTGATCGCCTCGAAAAAGTGCCACAGTCCTCTGCCGAAGGTTCTGTCATTCGCACTTACATTGATTGGCTGTTAACGATTCCGTGGGAAGCCGCGAATGATGTATTGATCGATATGGAAAAAGCGCAGGATACCCTCGACGAGGATCACTACGGTCTTCAGAAAGTAAAGGAAAGAATTCTCGAGTATCTGGCAGTACAAAAATTGGCTGGAGAGCATAAAGGACCGATTTTGTGTCTTGTAGGGCCTCCTGGTGTCGGTAAAACCTCACTCGCCAAGTCTGTGGCGCGTGCGCTTGATCGTAAGTTTGTCCGTGTATCTCTTGGTGGAGTGCGTGATGAAGCAGAAATTCGCGGTCACCGGAGAACTTACGTGGGTTCGTTACCCGGTAGAATCATTCAGGGAATGAAAACAGCCGGTGTGGTCAATCCGGTTTTTCTGCTGGATGAGATCGACAAGATGGCGCACGATTTCCGTGGGGACCCATCCTCCGCCATGCTTGAAGTGCTAGATCCTGAGCAGAACAGCACGTTTAGTGATCATTATATTGAGGTGCCTTATGATCTTTCCAAGGTGATGTTTATCACGACAGCAAACAATGCGTATGCCATTCCTCAACCGTTATTGGATAGGATGGAAACCATTTTTATATCGGGGTATACAGAGGTTGAAAAACTGCGGATTTCCATGGAGTACCTCTTGCCAAAACAACGAGCTGCACATGGGTTAAATAAGGATAAAATGCAAATTGGCGAAGAGACCATGCTAAAAGTGATTAGGGAGTACACAAGAGAAGCGGGAGTACGCAATCTGGAGCGACAGATTGCGGCGCTGTGCCGTAAAGCGGCGAAGCAAATCGTCATGGGTGAAAAAAAACGCGTGACGATCACCTCACGTAATTTGGAGAAAATGCTGGGTCCATCGCGCTATAGGTACGGTGTGGTCGAAGAGCAGGATCAAGTTGGGGTGGCGACAGGGCTGGCATGGACGGAAGCGGGTGGTGATACGCTGGCGATTGAAGTGTCGGTCGTTGAAGGAAAAGGTAAATTGACGATCACCGGACAACTTGGCGATGTGATGAAAGAATCAGCACAAGCGGCGATTTCTTATGTGCGTTCTCGGCTTCACGAACTTGATTTGCCGCTTGATCTGATGGATATACGCGATATCCACATCCATGTACCAGAAGGGGCCATTCCTAAAGACGGGCCGTCAGCGGGAATCACGATGGCCACTGCTTTGGCATCAGCCCTATCAGGTAGAGCCATCCGCAAAGAGGTGGCGATGACCGGAGAAATCACGCTGCGCGGTCGTGTACTACCCATTGGAGGCGTCAAAGAAAAATCGCTCAGCGCTCATCGAGCCGGCATCAAGACGATTTTGCTTCCCATTGACAACCGCAAAGACGTTGAGGACATTCCGGAAAGCGTGCGCGAGGATCTGAAGATTATTTTTGTCAGCCACATGGATGAAGTGTTGAAAAACGCGTTGGTGGAACATTCATGATCATTAGGTCTTCTGAATTCATCATTTCAGCGGTCAAGCAAGAACAATACCCACTAGGTGAAGAACGGGAAATTGTATTTGTTGGCCGATCTAATGTCGGCAAGTCGTCGCTCATCAACAAGCTGCTAGGTCGGCGCAAGCTGGCGCACATCTCGAGTAACCCGGGGAAAACCCAGACGATCAACTTTTATCACATCAACGAATCGTTTTATTTTGTCGATCTTCCTGGCTACGGCTATGCCAAGGTGGCTAAGGAATTGCGAAATACCTGGGGACCGATGATTGAGGAGTATTTTATCAAAAGGCCCAATCTGGCGCTGGTGTTGATGCTTGTAGACATTCGCCATGCCCCCACCAAACTGGATGTGGCCATGGCGGAGTGGTTGCAGCATATTGATCGTCCGTTCCTAGTGGTTGCGACAAAAGCGGACAAGATATCCCACGGTGCACAGGCAAAACAAGCAAGCCTCATTCGTAAAGAATTGGGGATCCATGCGTCGTCGCTAATTTTGACCTCGTCTGAAACGGGGTATGGTATGGAAGGGCTATGGGAACGAATGGAACAGGCAATGGAAGTGACAGGCAATCCCGATCAGGTAGACTGATGGATTGCCTGTTCCTGTCCGCCAAGTTCTGCGACGAGCATGCCAATGAGGATCATGGCGCTCCCCACAAGCGCAAGTGGGGTCATCACTTCGTGGATGAGCACGTAAGCAGATAGTGCGGCAAATACAGGTTCCATGGAAAATACCAGCGCAGTGCGAGTGGCAGTAGTGAATTTTTGGAAAAACATTTGCACAAGATAGGCAAGTAAGGTAGCGAGTAAGATGCATATCCAAAGCGCGTTGATCACCGTCCAATTGGTGAGAGAGTGCAGGCTTTGAGTGAAGTTGGCATGCGAAATCAGACCTGCGATGATGGACAACACACCTACCATCGTAATCTGTATCGCCGTCATAGGCAGTGAGGCAAATTGATTGGCGTGTTTGCCAACCACGACGATTTGCATAGCAAAAGAAATCGCGCACAGAAATTCAAGCAGATCTCCAATATTAAAGCTGCCCGCGTGATCGAAGGTAAGGAAAAAAAGTCCCACCGTGGCTAATGCCACGCCTATCCATGCCCAGCGAGTGGGCAAATGGCGCAGGACAAAAATAGAAAAGACCGGTACCAACACGACATTTAGGCCGGTGATAAAGCCTGCCTTTCCAGGCGATGTATACAAAAGGCCAATCGTTTGAAAGGCGTAACCGGCAAATAGCCAGATGCCCATCCAACTGGCCGCTTTCCACATCCGCCAATTGGATAAAGTCTTGCGAAGCGTGGGAATGATGATCACCGGGATAAACAATAAAATACCGGAAATAAAGAAACGCAGTGCTAGAAATGAGAACACGGGGATCTGTTCGATGGCGTCTTGAACCAATACGAAAGTCGCTCCCCAAACCAGTGCGACCAAAAGCAGAATACTGTCAGCAAGGATGCGTTTGAGCAATGTGGTAAAACCCCTTTTTGGCAATTACGAAGGTAATAAAACTATTTTATAATACAATAATTATAGTTTCAAAAAGCGGTCAAGAAAAATTTCTTTTTTCTTTGGTATAATAATTGAAATGTAATAGGTATGAGTATGGTGACATCTTTTTTATTGGGGATGAAGAGTTGAAGATTTTACTGGTCGGCATTAATTATCGCACCGCACCGGTGGATTTACGTGAGTGCTTCTCTGTGCCTGAAACTGCGCTATCGGCGTCATTAGGGCGGCTAAAGGAACTGGCGGGTTGTCAGGAAGTGGTGTTGTTATCGACATGCAACCGTACGGAAATCTATGCGATTGTCGAAGACACCTCGCAGGGACAAGCCGGGATTCGTCGATTTTTATCGTCGGTGTCTCATTTGTCCGAAGGGGATTTTTATGATCATTTATATGTCAGGGAAGGTATTCATGCGATCAGGCACATGCTTCGTGTGGTGACTGGTATGGATTCCATGATTGTGGGCGAGACGCAAATCCTCGGCCAATTTAAGCATGCGTTTTTGTTTGCTCAGTCAGAAGGCATGACAGGTTCGATGATCAACGCACTGTTCAATCGAGTCATTGCATTTGGTAAAAAAGTACAAGCAGAGACCTCCATTGGCCAAAATGCCGTATCAGTCAGCTATGCGGCAGTCGCTCTTGCCAAAAAAGTGTTTGACCAATTGCAGAACAAATCTGTCCTCGTCATTGGAGCCGGCAAAATGAGCGAATTAACATTGACTCATCTTGCCGCGCAAGGGGTGAAGGACGTCATGATCGCCAACCGCACCGTTACGCGGGCAGAGACAGTAGCCAAAAAGTTTAATGGACAAGCGCTCACATTAGAACAATTGAAAGAGGCACTGATCAGCGCCGATATTGTCATTACCTCTACCGGATCGCAGCAATTGCTATTAAATGCGGAGATGGTGGGTGACGCCATGAAGCGTCGTCGGATGCGACCTATGTTTATTATCGATATTGCGGTTCCCCGCGATGTTGATCCTGCTGTGGGAAAACTCAGTGATGTATACCTTTACGACATCGATGATCTGCAGGAAGTGGTGGCTGCGAACGTGTCGTTACGCCATCAAGAAGCAGAACGCGTGGAAATGTGGATGGATGAGGAAATTTTGAGTCTGCAGTCATGGTTGCAGGAGCAGGAGGCATTTCCGCTCATCGCAGCACTTCGGCAAAAAGCGCAGGACATCCAGAACGAAGTTTTGGAAAGCCTGTACCACAAGCTTCCGGACCTCGATGAACACGGCAAAAAAGTCATTCAAAAACACATTCAAAGTATCGCCAATCAAATTTTGAAAAATCCCACCGTCAATTTGAAGACCATGGCGACAGAACCGGATGGGGCAAACCACTTGCACACTTTTGCAAGATTATTTGAAATCGATTTTGAGCCATCGATTGATCAAGATAGCTTGACTCCCCAAAAAGGCGAGGGAGTTACGACGGTAAAAGTAGCTGCCCATATGGAGGATCAAGAACATCAGGCGCTCAGTTGGCGGGAGAGCCGTACGACGAACTCATTAGCGGCATTGTGAGTGACGAATGATGACCGGTACATTTACCGACGATATTTACTTGGCCATGATCGTCAGTTATTTTATTAGCATTAGTTTGTTTTTTATTGATTTGTTGAGGGAAAACAAAACGGCAAGCCGATTTGGGATTGTCGTCCTTGCTATTGTCTGGTGTCTTGAATCGGTCTTCCTGATCGAGCGGATGACACTGGATCATATGTTGCCATTTTTTACTTCGCTACAAGCCACGGTGTTTTTTTCCTGGTTACTGATCACCGTGTCGATTATAATGAATTTATTTTGGCGCGTGGATTATGTGTCATTTTTCGTCAGTTTACTGGGGTTTATCTTTGTCGCATTCGACGCGATCGTACACACGCACCCACAGATCGAGCGGGTTCGTCAGGGGGACTTGCTTTTTCTTCATGTCAGTGTATCTCTAATGAGTTATATCTCGTTTTCACTCTCAGCCATCTTTAGCGTGTTGTATTTGATGGAAGAGAGGGCACTACGCAGCAAAGACTTTACAAGCGGACCTTTCAAGCGGTTGCCACCTCTTGAAAGGCTAGATTTTTTCGCTTACCGGTCGGCATTTGTCGGATTGCCTTTGCTTGTCATTGGCATGGTGTTTGGTTCCATTTGGTATTGGTTGTTGGAAGGCAGGTTTCTTTTTTATGATGCAAAAATCCTCGTATCCATCTTCGTGTTCATTCTTTACGCGCTCTATTTGGCACTTCGTTATGCGGGAAAGATTCGGGGGCGAATGGGAGCATGGATGAACCTGTTGGCCTATGTGGTGGTAATGGCCAATTTCTTGATTGTGGGGGAATTTGTTTCGAAATTTCATCATTGGTAAAGAAGGGAATTCATTGCGAAAAATTAAAGTTGGTACCAGGCGCAGCGCACTGGCGAAAACACAGACGCTTCAGGTGGTAGATGCACTCATTGCAGCGAATCCTGGTCTTGAGGTCGATGTCGTTGAAGTGGTGACAAAAGGAGATCGAATTCTGGATCGGGCGCTCGCGGAAGTAGGTGGCAAAGGATTATTTGTTTCGGAAATCGAAGAACTCTTACAGAAGAACGAAATCGACTTTGCGGTGCACAGCATGAAAGACGTACCTGCGGAATTGGCGGACGGGTTGACAGTCGGTGTCATTCCAAAGCGTGAAGACGCGCGTGACCTTTTAATCAGCGAAAAAGGGTATCGAATCGACACCCTGCCAAAAGGAGCACGCATTGGCACGAGTTCGCTTCGTCGCAGCGCCATGCTCTTAAAAGCTCGCCCTGACCTCCACGTGGAGGCGCTCCGTGGGAATATTGATACACGGCTTCGCAAATTGGCGTCTCTTGATGCCATTGTCCTTGCTGCAGCCGGACTTTCCCGGATGGGCTGGTGGAAGGGTGAAACGGTGACGGCGGGAGATAAGTCATATACTGCTGTTCCGCTTGCAACAGATGTGTTTGTGCCTGCGGTGGGTCAGGGGGCCTTGGCACTTGAATGTAGGGAAAATGACGAGGAAGTGCTTCGCGTACTAGGTGCGCTGCATGACCCATTGACGGCTGCCGCGGCGAATGCGGAGCGGGCTTTCCTTGGTGCAGTAGGCGGAAGTTGTCAGGTGCCTGTTGCCGCACATGCGGTCGCTTCGATTGATAGTGAGGGAGAGATCCAACTGGTGGTCAAAGGTTTTATCGGATTGCCAGATGGGAGCCTTACGGTGCGGGATGAATCGACGGGGATGGCGGCAGCGGAATTGGGGGAAGATTTGGCCAAACGCATGCTCGCAAACGGTGGCGAGGAAATCCTGTCTCAACTAACAGGAAGTCAGGCAGGATGGAAGTGAAAAAACCGCTTGCGGGATTGCGCGTGGCCGTGACGCGCCCGCAGGAACAATCTGCAGATCTCATGGAGTTAATTAGAACGGCGGGTGGAGAAGCGCTCCTCTATCCACTGATCGACATTGTTTTGCGGCATCAGGTGGCTGATTTTATAGAGGCCATTAGCAAGCTGCCTGACATCTACGTGTTCACTAGTGTCAATGGGGTACGCGCCTTTGTCGAGGGGAATTTGACACTTGAAAGCCCCGTGGTGCCGAATCTTCCCACCTTTTGTGTGGGGAAGGCGACGGCACAAGCAGCATCTCACGCGGGTTTTGCAGTCGAACCCACACCGAAAGTGTTTGCTGCGGAAAATCTCATTGAACGGATAGGGAAAGCCAGAGAGGGTCGCAAGCGCGTGCTATTTGTGCGAGGCAATCTGGTGGAACCTGACTTTGCCAACGCGCTCTCTCATATGGGGTTTGAGGTCATGGAGGTAATCGGCTATGAGACGGTTACTACGCCATTTGCGGTGCGATTGATGGAAGATGTGCACCAGCGAAAAGTCGATGCCATCACTTTTTATAGTGGGTCTGCGGTGAAGGCATTTTTTGATGTGAGCATAAAGCGAATGGAGTGGGATGGGGTGCTCGCAGCCGTTGGCCCTAAGACTGCGAAGGTGATCAGGGAATATGGCTATGAGCCACAGGTAGTGGCGGAAACCGCCTCCACCAACTCGCTGATGGATTCGTTAATTCACTATTTTATTTCGCATACTACTTATCGTTAATGAGGGGAAGGATTTCATATGAATATCGTATTTGACCGTCACCGCCGTTTGCGGAGTCACCCGGTGTTACGGGATTTGGTAAGAGAAACACGCTTGGATGTAGATGATTTGATGTATCCGCTGTTTGTCACGCATGATGCGGGCAGGCACCCGGTACTCTCCATGCCTGGCGTGGAACACTTAAGCATTGACGAGTTTCGTCGTGAAGTGAATGAACTAAGCGAGCTTGGGGTCAATTCAATCTTGCTTTTTGGACTCCCTGCAATCAAAGATGATTTGAGTTCTGAGGCGTATGCGTACGATGGCATTGTTCAACAGGCCATTCGCGCTGCCAAGGAAGAAAATCCACGTCTGCTCGTCGCGACAGATGTCTGTTTGTGCCAATACAATCCCGCCGGTCACTGTGGGATTGTACACGGCGATCACATTGAAAATGATGAGAGCTTGGAGCTACTCGCCAATACCGCACTATCCCATGTGCGCGCAGGTGCTGACCTAGTGGCACCGTCTGATATGATGGACGGTCGTATCGCGGCGATTCGCGCTACGCTCGATGCAAATGGATATCTGGAGACGCCAATTTTGTCTTACTCCGTCAAGTACGCCTCGTCCTTCTACGGGCCATTTCGGGAAGCAGCGCATTCTGCTCCGTCATTTGGCGATCGCAAGACGTATCAGATGGATCCGGCCAATGTTCGCGAGGCACTTTTGGAAGCGGCATCCGATCTAAAAGAGGGCGCCGATATGCTGATGGTCAAACCGGCACTAGCCTATATGGACGTCATTCGCGCGCTGCGTGAGGAATTTTCCGTGCCTGTTGCCGCCTATAATGTGAGTGGCGAATACGCCATGATCAAAGCGGCCTCCGCACAAGGATGGATCGACGAACAAGCAGTCGTAATGGAAATGCTGACGGGCATGAAACGTGCTGGCGCGGATATTCTCATCACGTATTTTGCAAAAGACGTAGCACGCTATTTGCGATAGGGGGACGTATGTAGATGGTGGAGGAAAATCACGGTGCAAGGTATGAACGTTCCCATTTTGCGTTTGAAAAGGCAAAAGCATCGATCCCAGGCGGCGTGAATAGTCCTGTCCGCGCGTTTCGGGCGGTGGGGGGAGATCCCGTGTATTTTAGTCACGGAAATGGCGCTTATGTGTGGGATATCGACGGCAATCGCTATGTGGATTACATGCTCTCCTGGGGGCCGCTCATTGCAGGCCATGCCCATCCGCGAGTCGTGAGTGCGGTGCAGGAGCAAGCGGCAAAAGGCACGAGTTTTGGCGCCCCCACGCTCATTGAGACGGAACTGGCAGAAGAGATTAAAAAGATTTTTCCCTCGATGGATCTGGTGCGAATGGTGAATTCAGGGACGGAAGCTACCATGAGCGCCTTACGGCTTGCGCGCGCATACACCGGAAGATCAAAAATCGTAAAGTTTGAAGGTTGCTATCATGGGCATGCAGACAGCTTTTTGATTCGCGCAGGTTCAGGAGTCGCCACACTTAGCTTACCGGATTCACCAGGGGTACCGGGTGACCTTGCGGCACTCACGCTCACCATTCCCTATAACGATGTCGATGCGCTGCGTATGCTGTTTGAAGCACACGGAGATAACATCGCTGGCGTCATTGTGGAACCGGTGGCGGGAAATATGGGGATGGTCGTTCCGGATGGCGGATTTTTGCAAGCAGTGAGAGAAATCACCCGTGCCTACGAGGCTGTGCTCATTTTTGATGAAGTGATGACCGGATTTCGCGTACATTTGGGCGGCGCGCAGGCGCTATTTGGCATCACACCGGATTTAACCACGCTTGGTAAAGTGATCGGGGGAGGACTTCCGGTTGGTGCATATGGCGGTCGTCGGGAGATCATGGAACTGGTAGCACCACTTGGCCCTGTCTATCAGGCGGGGACACTCTCCGGCAATCCGCTTGCCATGGCGGCGGGACTGGAGACGCTGCGGCTGATCCAAGAAGACGGCGTGTACGAGGCGTTTACCAAAAAAGGTCAGGCATTGACGCAAGGTTTTCGATCATTTGCAGAAAAGCGCAGCATACCGGTGCAAACGACCCAACTTGGCAGCATGTTCGGAACGTTTTTTGCAAGCGAGCCGGTGCGCAATTACGACACGGCAAAAAAAGCGGACGGGGAGCGGTATCGGCATTATTTCCATGCGATGTTGGAAGCGGGGGTATACCTTGCGCCTTCGCAACTGGAATCGGGATTTTTGTCGCTAGCGCATGATGATGAGGTGATTACTTTTACCCTTGAAGCGATGGAAAAGGCTTTTCAACAAGTCCATTAGTTAAGGAGTAAAATGCATTATGATATAATAACTATCAAATTATAATAATTATTTTGTCTGAACATCTGCGTGGCATGGGTTCGACAAGTAAGGAGTTGGTTACCGATGCTTGACGCAAGGCGCAGGAGATTCATCCTAGCCTCACTGATGCTCGCCATGTTTTTGTCGGCGATGGAAGGTACGATTGTGGCGACCGCGATGCCGACCATTATTGGCGATCTTGGTGGATTTTCGTTGTTTGCTTGGGTCTTTTCACTATTTTTACTCGCGCAGGTTGCGACCATTCCCATTTACGGAAGACTGGCGGATGTATATGGACGCAAGCGGGTATTTACCGTTGGTATTATTATCTTTTTGGTGGGGTCGCTGCTTTGCGGATTATCCCATAGCATGATCATGCTGATCATTTCACGTGCCGTGCAGGGAATTGGCGCAGGTGCGGTGCAACCAATTGCGACGACAATCGTAGGCGACATCTATTCGCTTGAAGAAAGGGCTCGCGTGCAGGGTTATATTAGCAGCGTGTGGGCGCTTGCTTCTGTCATTGGGCCATCACTTGGCGGACTGATCGTGGATACGGTCGGCTGGGCATGGGTATTTTGGATCAACGTGCCTATCGGGATTCTGGCTACGCTTGGTGTGGAAATTTTTCATCATGAGCACCGCACGTCACGGAAGCACTCGATTGACTGGCTCGGTTCGTTTATCCTGATGGTGGGCACCTCTGCACTCATTCTCGCATTAGTTCAGGGCGGAGTCGCCTGGGCATGGACAAGTTGGCCGATTATCGTTTCGATTGCGGTTTTTGTGGTATTCACGATCCTATTTATCCTGCGTGAAAGGGTGGCAAAAGAGCCAATTCTTCCGCTTCGGTTAATGAAGCAACCGACGATTGGGTTTGCCAACCTGCTGTCATTGATCATTGGTGGTGTGACATATGGCATCTCTTCCTTTACCCCCACCTTCGCGCAAGGCGTACTTGGCACGAGTTCGTTTGTGGCAGGATTGACGATCGCCACCTTGTCGATTGGCTGGCCAATTGCAGCCACTTTTTCAGGGAAAATCATCATTGGACGCGGCTACCGCTTCACTGCGGTGCTTGGGATGATCATCATCGTCTTCGCGACAGTGGTGTATGCGTCGATCATCAATCCGTCGATCAGTCCATGGGCGCTTGCGGCTGCGACAACGCTGTTCGGATTTGGGTTGGGATTTGCGTCGAACGCTTCGCTGCTGGCGGTGCAGACTTCAGTGACGTACATGCAGCGCGGGGTAGCAACAGGCGCCAACATGTTTGCAAGGACACTCGGAAGTTCGCTTTTTGTCGCCGTATTAAGCAGTGTCATGAACAGTGAAATCCTGCACCAGTTCACACTCGCAGCAAAAAATCCGACGCTATCACAGCAGCTTGGTAAATTGGGCGGTCATTTGGAAGTGACGAATACACTTCTTAATGTAAGCACCCGTAGTCACTTGGCGCCATCTGTTTTGCATTTCTTAGGGAACGCGTTGACATTCGGGATTGATCATGCCTACTGGTGGCTGCTTGTGATTACGGTCATTGGGCTGGTCTTTGCCTGGATGATGCCCAAAGGCATCCCTTCAGAAGATGAACGAAAAGGGGATGCACCCCAGATGGCGACTGAGGCAAAGTGAGTGCTGTTTGTTTTCCGTATATTACGGCGGATCTCAAGGGCTATGATCCTTAGAGATTCGCCGGTTTTTGTAATCGTTCAATTTTAGGCAATCCGTTAATTTCAATTTCTATTACATAAGAATCTCCGTCATCTTTTACGCTGTGCACCATGATGCCTTCATGATGTAAACGCATACGAAACATGCCCAGCGTTTTTTTATAACTATGTTCATTTGTGGCTTCCCATTTCATATAGGTGCGGGCATAGCTGTATAGCAGTTGAGTTCTCATGTCCAATCTAATCTCTCCTCATGTATCAATGTCATTTATCATATCAAATTTAATAGATGGTTAGTCATCAGTCCCAATCGATCAGTTAAGATAGTATGGATAATTGTGGATTCTAATGATATGCTTATATTACCAAAAAAATCATAATACTTCGCACCCCAGCGTCAGGGGTATTTTGTGAATTTAGTAATATAGTGATGCGTAAATTTATTTCCATTAGGAAGTAATAATCGGGTAGGTGATATTCCATGATTTTATTGATTTTATTAATGTTAATTGTCTTTTTGGTGATAGTTTTTTTGTCATTTCATTTTTTGAGTCATAATCGAAGGTTTTATGATCGGAAACTCGTCAAGAAAAATATACCGAAAGAATGTGTAGGGGCATGTCGATATCCTTCGGGGAATCAACTCATTCCTTTTGGAATTAAGAGTGAATACAGTAAATGCCCTTATCAAGCAATCAATGAAGACGGGAATTGTGTTTGGAACGGCAAATAAATACCTTCATTTTTTGATATAAATCGATGCAACATGATTGTACCAATGGAATAGAATCACAAGCTCATGCGTATGGTTATTCGGAAAAGGTTTGGCGGTGGGAGGGATGGCTGTTGGAGGAACGGACGGACCAACCGATGTTTGATCTTTTCCTTGATCAACAGGTGTTTATGGATGCGATTCACGGAAACGAACGGATTGATCAATATTCAGCCTATACAGAAGTAACCACGTTTGAGCAGCGTGGGGAACACTTATTTCTTGAGGGCAATATTCTTATTTCCGCTTATCTGGAACGGGAGGAGTTGGTAGCAGGGGAAGCGCAGGTGGAGCATGTGGAACACCGCCTGCCTTATGAGGTGGCGGTGCCTGTCTACGCGCAGATCCCTGGCATGTTAAGCGTAAAAGTACAGGTGCCAGAACTTGAAGTGGAGATACTAGGACCCGGTTGGTTGCATCTCGAAGCGCTTTTGCTCGTGGAAGGGTTGTCGGCAGAAGACGGCGCGATCATCACCTGTGGTGCTCAGGAATTTAGGCTGGAGCCACAAGCGTATCCTCAGGAGTTGGATGAATCGGCGCACGGTGAAGCGACAGCAGAATCGGAAGCGCCTGCGGATACGAAGCCATATGTGGTGTTTGAGTCGGATGAATCATTTTCAGAAGTGGGTTGGAAAAAACAGTTGCAGGGTGCTGACCGCGCATTTCACGGTGCTGACGATGAAACACAAGTGGATGAGGCGTCATTAGCCACGAATGAATCGTCCGCACCAGTTGAGTCGACCGCGCCGATTGAACATGCCAAGGAATTAGTGGAAACCTGCTCGTTGGATGAATCTGCGCCGGAGTGGGATGTGCCTAAAGATTTTATTGAAAAAGCAGATCAGCAAGCAAACGGAGCATTCGCCTCAAGTGAAACGAGAACGGATTTGGAAAAAGAAGAGCAGGTCCCCATTTTTCCTGATGTCGCACCATCGTTTACCGAGCATCGCAAGGAGCCCGAAATGCTCCTGGAGATAAAAAAGGAAGTGGTGCTGGAGGAAGTGGAGGCTCCACAAGCCTCCTACACGGCGGTACCGGATCAGGCAGAGCAGATGACAGCGGCAGAATGGTTCTGGAAAACGCTATCCATTCCGGTTGGGGAAACCAGGTATACGCTCAAATACCGCATTGTCCAGGCAGAAGAGACACTGGAGGAGATTGCGGGATTCTATCATGTGCAAATGACCGAACTGCTCATGGTGAATCACTTGCAATCGGATTATGTGACGCCGGGCGATATTTTGTATATTCCGCTCAGGTGATTGCGTACATCACTTCACTTCCAGGAAAAAAATCACCATGACGGTGATCAAGCCAGCCAAAATCATCAGTGTGATAATGGACGGATAAAACAGCATTTGCAGCATGGTGAGGAAGATGCAACCGAGCAAAATCACTTTTGCGAAGCGCGCAAGGGCATAAAAAAATCCAGGCATCGGCGTAGCCTCCAGTTACTTTTCAACGCTAACCTATGCCGATCATGGCAGAAAAGTTCGCGCATGAGGGCAACCGAATGCGCTTTTTTTGTGGTATTATTATCACATTATGCTTAGTTTCGACATGAATGCAGGTGATCATTTGGACAGAAGGCAAAAAGCGCTGCCAGAGGGCTGGCGCTATAAATTGATTGGCTATGTGGCACTGGCACTTGGCGTGATTGGGGCTGCCATTGCCTGGTTTGGTAAAGGTCCGGCACTTGGCAATCTTAATGTGGGAGTTGGCTTGCCGATGCTCCTGACGCCGTATTTAATCGTGCCTCGCGTCAAGACACAGCGGATCTGGCAAGGTGCGGTGGCGGGGATTCTCAGCGGTATCATCGCACTGGCGTTACTATTTATTTTTGATACGGCAAAGTACGTGCCCGTATTAAATGGCATCGGCCCCTTTTTGATTGAATACACGATTGGATCGATCGCGACCGCTTGGTTATCCACACTTGTGGCAAAGTGGACGGACAAATACACCACAAAGCGCGAGACCGAATCGGGCACTAAACACGTTCGCGAAATTGCGGAGCAGCACAAAGATCGCTATCGCATTGACAAAGACGGCAATGTCGTTCGTGTACATAAGAAAAAACGCAAAAAACGTTAGGGCTTGCATAAGAAGATTTGACACCTTGACGGCTGCGGGCTAGAATATTCTAACGACATATGTGGTGACCCCGGAAGGAGTACACACGAAAGCGGTCGACAGGGAGAAAGGCCTTGATTGAGAGCCTTTTGGCAAGCGCGTGTGGAACGTTGTCCAGTGCGCATCGGCGCGGGGTCAGGGCGGCGCCCTTATCGCGAACGGAGTGTTGTGCCAACAGTGGCGCAAAAGCATGGTGGTACCGCGGAAGTGAACCTTTCGTCCTGCAGGAGGATGGAGGGTTTTTTTGTTGGATTATGAATGGGACACAGGGGTGAATGATAAATGAGTCAACAAGCAGAAACCAAAGAAAAAATGAACGGTGATCTTGGCAAGTATGATGCAGAGGCGATCGAGACCAGGCTTTACGACTGGTGGGTGCGCGAAGGTTTTTTTGAAGCGGGGAAAGACCCATTGAAAAAGCCCTACACGATTGTCATGCCGCCGCCGAACGTGACAGGCGTTCTGCACCTTGGGCATGCGCTTGATAATACCAATCAGGATATGTTGATCCGTTTCAAGCGGATGCAGGGGTATGACGCGCTGTGGGTACCGGGGACGGACCACGCGGGAATTGCCACCCAGACGCGTGTGGAAGCAAAAATAATGGAAGAAAGCGGGACAACCCGGCACGATTTGGGACGTGAAAAGTTTGTCGAGCGAGTGTGGTCCTGGAAAGAGGAGTATGCGAACGTCATTCGCTCGCAGGTCCGCCGACTTGGCGCATCGGTTGACTGGTCGCGTGAGCGCTTCACGATGGACCCGGGGCTGTCAGACGCGGTGCGCGAGGTATTTGTGCGCCTCTATGAAGACGGGCTGATTTATCGCGGCGATTACATCATCAACTGGTGTCCGCGCTGCGGAACGGCGCTCTCTGACATTGAAGTGGAGTATGAAGAAAAACAAAGCGCGCTCTATGAGGTGGATTATCCTTTTGCAACAGGAGAAGGGAATCTGACGGTGGCTACCACGCGTCCAGAGACGATGTTTGGTGACGTGGCGGTGGCGGTGCATCCGGAAGATGAGCGATATGCGCATTTGATCGGCAAGAAGCTGAAATTGCCATTTGTGGACCGCGAAATTCCGGTGATCGCCGACGCGTATGTGGATCCGGAATTCGGGACAGGCGCGGTTAAAATTACTCCTGCCCATGACCCGAACGACTTTGAGGTGGGGCAGCGCCATCATTTACCTTCGATCAACGTGATGACAAAAGAGGGTAAATTGAATCACCATGCAGGTGAATTTGCGGGCATGGAGCGTTTTGCGGCAAGAAAAGCGGTTGTCGAGGCGCTGAAATCCCATGGACAACTGAGGGAAAAAGGGCATGTGCACTCGGTGGGGCATTGCGAGCGTTGCGGCACCGTGGTGGAACCGTGGCTCAGTACGCAGTGGTTTGTGAAAATGAAGCCGCTCGCGGAGCCTGCGATGGAAGCGGTGAATGTCGGCGATATTCGCTTTGTGCCGGACAGGTTCGCCAAAATTTATCAACACTGGCTGGAGAATATTCGCGATTGGTGCATTTCTCGTCAACTTTGGTGGGGGCATCGGATACCCGCCTGGTACTGTGATGATTGCGGCGAAACGACAGTGGCTAGAGAGACGCCTGCGTCCTGTACGCATTGCGGAAGCGCACACCTGCATCAGGATGAAGATGTGCTCGATACGTGGTTTTCTTCGGCATTGTGGCCATTTTCGACGATGGGTTGGCCGAAAAATAGCGACGACTTTGCGAGGTATTTTCCTACCAACGTTTTATCGACCGGGTTTGACATCATCTACTTCTGGGTGGCGCGGATGATTTTTACTTCGCTCTACTTTACCAAACAACCACCATTTCAAGATGTGCTGATCCACGGCCTCGTGCGCGATGCACAGGGCAGGAAGTTCTCGAAGAGCCTTGGCAACGGGATTGACCCGATGGACGTGATCAGCAAGTACAGCGCTGATGCGCTTCGTTTCATGCTGGTGACTGGCGCATCGATGGGGCAGGATATGCGCTTTTACATGGAGCGGGTAGATGCGGCGCAGTCGCTCGTGACTAAAATTTGGAACGCAGCCCGGTTCGTCATCATGAACACGGAAGACGTGACGTCTGTGGTGACAATGGAACAGGTTCCATCAAGCCTGGCGGACCGCTATATTTTGCATCGATTGCAGGAGACAATCGATCGAGTGACGCAAACGATCGAAGCTTATCAGTTTGCGGAGGCAGGAAAAGAAATCTACGAGTTTTTCTGGAATGATTTTTGTGACTGGTATATTGAACTAGCAAAAGTGTCGCTCTACGAAGGGACGGATGCCGAGAAGGCACCGACGAAAGCCACGCTGGTTTACGTGCTTGATCGGGCACTGCGTTTGCTTCATCCTTTTATGCCATTTGTGACGGAAGAAATCTGGCTACACTTGCCGCACGATGGAAAAACCATCACGCATGCCAGTTGGCCTGTGGCGGTCGAGTCCCTTCGCGATCAGGCAGGATTTGATGCGATGGCGCTTGTGATGGAGACGATTCGCGCGGTGCGCAACCTGCGCCACGAGGCGAATGTGAATCCGGCCAAAAAAGTGCAAGTGGTGCTGAAACCGGAAGCGGCGCACGAGGCGTTGTTACAGGATTCGGTGGCCTATGTCAAACGGCTATGCAATGCGGAATCAGTCACCGTCAATCAAGCGGCGAATCCACCTGAAGAGCGGGTGACGAACGTCATCGCCGGGGTGGAAGTGTATTTGTCGCTCGCAGGGCTGGTGGACGTGGTGGCAGAACTAGAACGGTTGAATAAGGAGAAGCTTGATCTGGACGGAGAAGTCGCAAGACTTGTGAAAAAACTCGATAATCCTTCTTTTGTGGCCAAGGCGCCTGCGGACATCGTAGAAAAGGAAAAAGAAAAACTCGCGATGTATGAAGACAGAAGGGAAAAAGTGTTAGCGGAAATGGCACGTTTACAAAAGTGACATCGGGACAGGGTGATGAATAGGATGGGATTATCATGAACCCATGGGCGAGTGCCCAGGAGGCCTATGCGTTTTTGAAATCCAGGTCGAGGTTCGGCATTAAGCCAGGACTTTTGCGCATGCAGGAACTGCTCGCAAGACTGGATCATCCGGAGCGCCACCTTCGTTTTATCCATGTGGCAGGGACTAATGGCAAAGGATCCACCTGCGCGATGATCAGTGCGCTTTTTGTGGGTATGAGAAAAGGTTTTCGTGTGGGGCAATACACTTCCCCGGACTTGGGAAAACTGGAAGAGAGGATTAGCATCAACCAAGCGCTGATCTCGGAAGCATCGTTTGTGGAGGCGCTGTTTCAGGTGAAATTGGCGATGGCCAAGATGCCGGATGATCCGGAACTTGAGCCCACCGAGTTTGAGGTGTTGACGGCAGCGGCACTTTGGTACTTTGCAGCGCAAAAGGTGGATCTGGTAGTCATTGAAACCGGCCTTGGCGGGCGCTACGATGCGACCAATGTGGTGATGCCGGACGTGACAGTGATCACGAATGTCGGGTTGGATCATCAGGAGATTTTGGGCGACACCATTGCCAAAATTGCTTATGATAAAGCGGGTATCATCAAACCGGGAATTCCCGTGGTGACCGCCGCCCGTGGTGATGCGATTCGCGTGATTGATAAAGTGGCAAGCGAACAAGGCAGTCCGGTTTTTCGGCTGGGGCATGATTTTCACGTGGTACGAGAAGCGAGTCGCGGCTTGGCAGAGCAGATCATCGATTATGTGGGGATTTGGCAGGACGGCTTCGGGTTACATCTACCGCTAACCGGTGATCATCAACTGGAAAATGCGGGACTGGCGCTAGCCGCTTTTGAATTAGCGAAAAGAAAGATGTCTGTAACGGCAACGGGTACCTTTTCGTCTATTCGACAAGCGTATTGGCCTGGACGATTCGAGGTTTTTGATAGAGACGGAGTTCGCGTGATCGTCGATGGCGCCCACAATGAGCATGCGGCAAAGGCCCTCGCGGCAACTCTTCAGTCGCTTGAAGCGACCTCACTGGAACTCGTGTTTGGGGCAATGGCAGATAAAAACATTGAAGCAGTATTCGAAGCGCTGCAACCGTTTGTCAGACGCGTGTGGCTGACGAAGCCGGATACGCCTCGGGCGGCAAGCAGTGAAGAACTAAAGAGAAGACTCGGTCCTTTTATTTGGCAGGCGGTCGAGGTGCAATGGGTAGCAAGCGTCGAAGAAGCGGTAAAATCCGCAGTACATGCGGCATCAAGGATTGTGGGATCATCCGATCCCACCGTGCTCGTGACAGGCTCACTCTATACGGTGGCGGAAGCCCGAAAGTATTTGCTTACAAAGTACAATCAGGAAAGGGAACGTGGCGATCATGGATATTAAGGATAATAAGCTGCGCATCCATTTTATAGGAATCGGTGGCGCGGGCATGGGGGCAATCGCCAGCATTTTGCTGGATCGGGGGTTCCCTGTCAGCGGCTCTGACGTGGCGGAACATGATTATACAAAAAAACTCCAGGAGCGCGGTGCTCTTGTCTATCTCGGTCACGACAAACGCCATGTAGAAGATGTCGATGTGGTCGTGTATTCGACGGCCATTACGAGTGACAATGCGGAGTTGCAGGCGGCAAGGGATCGTGAGTTACCGGTGCTTCACCGTTCACAGATGCTGGCGGAGCTCATGAAAGAAGGCTATGGCATCGCGATTGCAGGCGCGCACGGCAAGACGACCACCACGTCCATGGTCGCCTGGGTACTCGAACAGGCGGGGCTTGACCCTACGTTTCTTGTCGGTGGAGTTTCTGCCAACTTTAACTTGAGTGCGAAAGCGGGTAAAGGAAACCACATTGTGGCAGAAGCGGATGAGAGCGATGGGTCGTTTTTGAATTATAATCCCATGATTGAAGTGGTGACGAACATCGAAGCCGATCACCTCGAGCATTATCAAGGGAGTTTTGCTAATCTGGTGGCGGCGTACCAGAAGTTCGTTTCCTTGCTGCCAGAAGATGGCCTGCTCGTTGCGTCGATGGATGATGAAATCGTGGAGGGGCTCATTC
>JAJZCW010000026.1 GCA_021828865.1 Bacillota bacterium | reverse complement strand
TCTTTCCAGGGTTTTATCCCTGAATCCCATCATCCGAAGGTCATTGATGCCGAGAATTGAACAGGCTTCCTTCAGTTCCTTTTCCCTGATCAAAGGCAACGTCTCCCGATTTGCAAAAAAAGGTTTACCCATGTTTCTTCCCATTTGTCCCAGGGTAAAACACGCATAAGTGACAGGAGAACCGGCATGCGCATGATAGGCAATCGCACCACCGACAGCCAGTGTTTCGTCATCAGGGTGGGGAAAAATCACTAATACTTGGCGCTCCATGGCGTCTCCTCCTTACATGGGAAATGGCTTGGTGCTAAGTTCTAGGGCCACGGTGATTCTGCCCTCACTATCATGTCCGGCGAGCAAAAGCCTTCCTGACTCATCGAGTTCAAAATCTGTCAAGCCTTCAGCATAGACCCATCCGCTATCCATTTTAAGCCCCACACGATACGGTCCTTCCCCTTTGATCGTGCCACGCTGGTAACGAATTGAGCCATTTCGGATGTATGCCCCAACAGGTGTCGCCGCATCATTATGCAGCCCCGCATAAGCACCATTCGTGGTCTCCAGGTGAAGATACAAATCCACGTTTTTCAACTGATCTAATATACGCTGAACCTCTACTGCACGAATTGGCTTCATTGATTCACCACCAACATTTTTGTATGTCTTAATACTTGAACTAATTTCATTATACACTTCTTTTCTGCCGCCAAGATGAATATACATGTTCCCATTCGTGGACAAGGGAGACTTTGTGATGTGGGACATACTTGGGATTAGTTTCCTGGCAGGAATGTCGACACCGATTGGTGGATGGCTGGTGCTTCAATTCAGGCACCTGTCCATGCGGGTAATGACCGTTCTGCTCGGCATGGCGTCCGGAATTATGGTCACCGTAGTCATCACCGAACTCATCCCCACGTCCATTCGCTCGGGCAGTCATTCACTTTTTTTGCTTGGTTTTGCAGCTGGATGGCTCATGATGTGGGGGTTAAAAATAGTAGTGGCCATGGTCATGCAAAAAGAACAATTAGCTGAGGAAGCCAAGGTTTACCTGAAAATGGGGTGGTTTATCGCCATCGCCATGGCCATTCACGATTTGCCCGAAGGGCTGGCGATTGGTGCTGGAAACGCAGTGGAACAGCAGGTGGGATTGTTCATCGCGCTCGCCATTGCCCTTCATAACATTCCGGAAGGCATGAGCATCGCGGCACCGATGAGACTGGGGGGAATGTCAAAGCCGCGCGTGTTTTGGGTGACTTTTTTGATTGGATTTGTCACGCCGCTTGGCACGATGTTGGCGGCCTGGCTTTTTTCCATCGCGCACTCATTCATTGCGTTGTCACTCGCATTTGCAAGCGGAGCCATGGCCTTCGTCGTAGCCAGAGACATCATCCCCGAATCGTGGCAGTTGGACAAATCTGCCACGGTGGTGGGTGTCACTCTCGGCAGTGCACTGATGATGGCCATGGCCCTACTTCATTTTTAAGCCACTAAATTACCAGCCCATGCGCTCCCGAAGCGAAGTGATGTGGGCAATGTGGTGCTTCCCGTGCCAGGAATAGGTACCAAGCAGTAGTGCCAGTGAGCGCTCTCCTCGGCCAGGTTGTTGGATCGTTCGATCAAAATCCTCTCTTTTGAGCGTCCTTAACAACATGACCCAGCGGGCGTGCAGCCCCGTTAGCAACTCCAGCGACCACTCGATATCTGCGGTTTTTGCATCAAAAAGCTGCGCCAGCGCATCCACATTGGTGGATCTCACCGTGGGATTATCTTCAAGCAGTCCCAACCGATAATTGATGTACGAATTCATGTGACTATCAGGCAAATGATGCACCACCTGCCTCACTGTCCACCCCTCCGGACGATACGGCGTGTCCAGTTGCTCCTGAGTAAGTCCACTCACTGCCTCTTTCAGTGATTTTGGCGTGTATTCCAGGTCCTTTATCCAACTTTCAATGTGAGACATTTCCACTTTTTCAGGGAATTCAAATCTTCCGATCGGATACCTCAAATCCATTGTCATCACTCCTCCTTCTACATTTTGATGAATGACCGGGAAAATTTCAACTCACTTCATTGCTGTGCCCAATTGGGCACCTGCGGAATATAGTGGATTGATGATAATCGAAAGCGAGGCACTGTTTTATGCCCATTCATATCGTTCAAAAAGGAGATAACCTCTGGAAGCTGTCGCAGGAATATGGCGTCAGCGTCAACCGCATCATCAGTGCGAACGGACTTGAGGAGCCTGGCAAACTCGTCTCAGGAGAGGCGCTATTTATTCCGGATGCACAACCCCGTTATACCGTTCGTCCAGGGGATACCTTGCAAGCCATCGCCAATCGCTATGATGTGACGGTCAAATCCATCATGGACACCAATCAACTCAAATCCCCCACCAGCATTTACGCAGGGCAACGGCTCACCATCCCACTGCTTTACCACCAGGTAGCAGAAGGCGAGACCCTCACTACGATCGCAGCCAGCTATAACACAACGCCTCAAGCCATTCAAACAGCGAATCAGCTCAGTAGCCCTAGCGATATTTTTGTCAGCCAGATGTTAAAAATTCCAGAAACGCCTAAACCGGTCATCGATGTGAACGGGTTTCTCACGCAGTTTGGTCACCAGGGTGCCAGGACATTGCGCGAGCATGAAAATACCCTGACCTATGCCAGTCCGTTTGCCCATCGCATCGAAGCAGATGGAGGACTTGGAGACCTTGATGATGTCCCCATTGTACAGACCGCCTTGCGATATGGCGTGTTGCCCATGATGGCGATCACCAATTTTTCCTCGACAGAAACAGGGACGGAACTCGCTCATACGATCCTTAGCAGCGATCCACTACAAAATACACTCATCCAAAACACAGTAACGATGATGAAAAGCAAAGGCTATCGTGGACTGAACATCGATTTTGAAAATGTCCTGCCACAAGATAAGGATAATTACAACCAGTTTCTTCAAAAAGCAGCCAATAGGTTGCATGCGGAAGGATTTTTTATTTCCTCATCGCTAGCGCCAAAAACCAGTGCCGATCAAAAAGGATTGCTTTATGAGGCTCACGATTATCCAGTTCATGGGAGACTCATGGACTTCGTCGTGCTCATGACCTATGAATGGGGGTACCGTTTTGGCCCTCCGCAAGCTATTTCACCCATTGGACAAATCCGAAAAGTATTGGAGTACGCGGTATCTGTCATCCCCAAAAATAAAATAATGATGGGATTTCAAGTGTATGCACGCGACTGGCTACTTCCTCACGTCAAGGGAATGCAGGCAGAGACATTCGACATCCAAGAAGCTATTTCACGCGCCTTGCAGTACAACGCCACGATCCAATACGATGCGAGTGCACAATCCCCCTACTATCCATACACCGATGCACAGGGCAAATCCCACGAAGTATGGTTTGAAGATGCACGCAGCGCGCAGGCCAAATTTGAACTCGCTAAATCCTTTAACCTTCGCGGCATCAGTTATTGGGTGCTCGACTATCCTTTCCCGCAAAACTGGGCACTGTTACAGGATAATTTTATCATCTCCAGAAAATAACGAATATCCGACGAAAAAAGCGGGCCTATGCCCGCCTTATTTTTGTTGGCAATCAGCGTTGCTCCTGCAATTTTCGAACAATGTCTGTCACCAGTTTACGTGGCAACCACCGGATTGATTGCGTCATCAGGCGGTTTTTTATCCCTGGAATCACCATCGTTTGCCCTCTCATCATTCCCTCGTAGCCAATTCTTGCCACTGCTTCTGCATCCATTCCAAAGCGGTCAAAAAGTAGCGAGGAATGGAAGCTGGCTCTTTTTCCAAAGCCAGTGTGCGTGGGGCCAGGACAAAGCGCAGAAACGGTGATTCCCTGATCTCTCACTTCATTTGCGATGGCCTCTGTAAAGGACAGCACATAAGCCTTTGTTGCGTAATACACCGCCATCATTGGCCCCGGTTGAAAGGCGGCAGTCGATGCCACGTTGAGGATTTTACCTGATCCCCGCTCGATCATGGCGGGGAGTGCCAAGCGCGTCAATTGGGTCAATGCGCGAATATTCAAATCCACCATGCCTAATAGTGCTTCTTGTTCCTTCTTGGCAAATGGACCATATGCCCCATATCCCGCATTATTGACGAGCACATGAATGCCCGTGCCCGAATCCTCCAATTGCTCCCAAAGTAAGTTGGCGGCGTCAGGAGGCATCAAATCCATTGCGATCGTCTTGACCTTTATCTCATACAACCTTTCCAGTTCCACTTTTACATCCAAAAGTGTGCCTTCACTTCGGGCCACCAGTACCAGGTGATAGTGATGACTTGCAAATTGCTTAGCAAGTTCATACCCGATGCCTCCCGATGCCCCCGTAATCAGTGCCGTTTCCACCAACTTTTTTCCCCTCTTCAAATCATTGATTAAAACGAAAACTGTTCGCATTCATGCGAAAGCTATACTTCCATACCAACCAATTAACGCCAAGCAAGACCAGCGCATAAACGTCAACGCCATAAGGAATGAACGTAAAGAGGAAATGTACCAAGGCAAATACCAGAATCAAAAAAAGCAGCGGCAAAATTGTCCAGCGATCCGCTTGCTGGGTCAAATTGTACGGTTCAGAAAATGGCAATGCCTTGCGGCTAATACGAAACGTGATCACAGCGTACAGCCACATGCTGAGAAAAACAACGATCAGATCGGGAATGATCTGCCAGCCAAAAAGGATGAAAAACACAATGCTCTGCAGCAGGAAAACAGGCAGATACAGTCTCATCAGCGCCGCCTTGATCGTGCCTTTGTATATGGCAGAATACTCTTTAATGGGAGTGGCGAGATACACCCAAGATCCGCCGTATTGAGTGGAATTTCTTAACATCAATATCACAGTGGGAATGACAAGTCCACTCATGTAGATCCACAGGTACCATTTTCCGTGAGACAATACCTGTATTCCCTGTGACCACACCGGACTTAAAATCACGATGAACGGAATAATCGCAGAAAATCCAAGCGATGGATACACTTTCAGCTTGAAATCCCGCTCCCGCGCCATCATTAAAAAAGCAAATTTGAAAAAATGACGCTCCTGATTGCGGGAAGTAAACAATTTCATCAGCAACGTCATCCATCCATAACGTTTTGAAGTGGTCCTTGAGGATTCTGCTGACAGCTTTTGCAACTGCTTTTCAAAAGACGGCATCAAGCGTATATAGAGAAAAAACAACCCAAGCGGTATTACCAATGCGACAAGCGCCATCCCCATCGTTTGAGCGGTAGCCTTCCCTGACTCCAACCACTGAAATGCAGCGCCGAACCAAAAGGGAGGAACAAACCATTGCCAGGAGGCTTCGTGAAATTCAATATGCATATTGATCAGCGAAAACGATCGCCCTACCAATTGATAGCCGATGACCACTGCGAAAGAGAGAATGATTTGAAAATAATTGATCACGTCTTTCAACCGCTCACCATCAAAAAAGCGAAGAATCAACAGGTATAAAAGTGCAGTGATGACCAGAATCAACAGATCGAGAAGCACCACTTCAAGCACATAAACGAGAAAAAACAAGAGGCCATGAGCGTACAGGGCAGCGATGAGCGATGGCCCCGCCAGCGCTCCTGTCAACAGCATTAGGTAATAAATGATATGGAGTGTCCTCGCAAAATTGATGGTTCGCTTATCTATTGGTTTAGTGACAATGATGAATCGATCCCTGATGTCCAAGAGTACTGCAGAAAAGTCCGAAATCATGGATGTCATCACCAAAAACATGAGAATCCCAGTGGCAATGCTCATCGAAAACATCGCATTTTGATTGATGAGTACAATAGGAACGAGGATTAGCCCCATGATCAGATAGGTCCATAACGACCTCAAAAAAGCGTTGCTGTCACTAGAATCGCTTTGCTTTCTGGCGCGTGCCCTGTTCATGATCGTCGGCACCCTGCGCCCGTCCATCGTCAGCTTGACCTGGATGATTTTTCTCATGACCGGATAATCACAACCAAATGATTCAAATACTTTCCTGAAGCGATCAAGCATTTTTAAGAAAGCAAACTCTTTCATCGTCACACCTCTTGTATGATGGAAACAAATTGTTCGGCAATCCCCTTATGCTCATGAAAGCCAGTGATGTCATTGAAAATCGCTTCAAGAGAAGACTCGTTAGATTGTCCTTTTAAATCCTCCATACTGCCATCGGCCACGATTTGACCATCTCGCAAGAGAACAATGCGGTTGCTGATCTTCTCCACTACTTCCATGATGTGTGATGAATAAAAAATCGTTTTTCCCTGTGCCACAAGTTCACTCAAAATGTCCTTGACCACCATCACACTATTCGCATCGAGTCCACTTAACGGTTCATCCAAAATGAGAATATCTGGGTTATGCAGCAAACTGGAGATCAGCATCACTTTTTGCCTCATTCCTTTTGAAAAAGAAGAAATTCTGGCGTGGTAGGCATCCCTTAGGTCAAAAAGATCCATCAGCGCCTTTGCTTTGCGATCAGCTTGTCCTTCACTTATCCCATACAGACCGGCGACAAACGTCAAATACTCACGGGGCGTCAGAGCGTCATAAATCTCTGCCGTTTCCGGAACATAACCAATCTGACGTTTATAGCCCACATCCCCATCCGCAATATTTCTTCCAAAGACGCGGATTTCTCCTATATAACCGGTAATAAGGCCAAGTATCGCCTTGATGGTGGTGGATTTTCCTGCCCCATTTGGGCCAATGTATCCTATAATTTGACTACGGTATACCTCAAGATCAATTCCCTTTAATACCAGCTTACTGCCATAGAGCATTTTCAAACTTCTCATGGAAATAGCCACATCTTCCGGTCTCATTGAAAATTCCCTCTCCTTTTGAAGCGTAAATTCATTAATAACACCCCACCTAAAATAAAAACAGCACTGACAACCACCGTTTCTGAAGGAACATCGCCAAACCAAACCCATTGAAGCAATGCGGCAAAAAGTGCCTGCGGGTAAAACGTCAGCGCAGAGGAAACAGGTGTCGATAAACGTCGCAACCCATAAAGATAAAGCACATAGGCGATGGTATTCACGATGAGGACAATATAGAGCAATTCCAGCCATCCTGCTTGATTCAAGTGGCCGAGCGCATGCCAAACTTGATTCTCCTTACCGGAAACGAGTGCAATAATCCACGAATCAATGGCACCCCAAAGTGAGATGGCCGCGAGCAGATCATATAGGGAGAGCTTCGTCAGAGCTCTTGATGACACGGTATAACCGGCAAAGGATAGGGAAGCAATAAGCGTAAGCGTAATACCTAATAGTGATGTGGCATGGCCCCATTGCCCCACCGTCATCCATACAATCCCGCCAAACGCCAATAAGATGCCGATCAGTTGCATGGCATGAATCCGTTCTTTCAATATCAACCTGCTCAGAAGTATGACAAAAAGCGGCGAAGTGTTAATGAGCAGCAACCCTTGTACAGGCGATAAATACACGAGCGCTTTGTAATAAAAAAGTGGATAGAGCACCGCCCATAAAAGTCCGGTGAAAGCAACTTGCCAAAACAATTTCCATGTCCACACTTTACTACGAATGAGCCGATACCATAGCGGAAGGTACAATAATCCGCCAAATGTAAAACGCCATACCGTCAGAGCTAACGGAGACATCTGTTGTTCTGTTATTTTTCCGATGACAGAATGCCCGCCCCAAAATGCACTGACAAGTACCAAAGCCAACACAGCCAACCAGCGCAAATGAATCCCTCATATCTAACATTCACTATTTCGTTAGTGATTTATATCACTTGATCAACTTGCAGATCAAGGAAAAACTATGACTATACCTATTATATACAAAGACTAGAAAGCACGATTGATTATCTGTACAAATACAATAAAGCGCTAAGCAAAAAGGGTAATCCTTATGGAATGCCCTTTTGGTTGACTTTCATGTTATTTGTCAGCATAGTTGACGAGCTCAGATACAGTGACCAATTCGAACCCCCTTTTCTTCAATGCAGGAATGATGACTTTTAAAGATTCTACCGTCTGCATACGACTTCCACCCTGATCGTGGAATAAAATAATATCCCCGTTTTTCACCTGCGACAAAACGCGTTTCACGATTTTTCCCACACCTGGATTTTCCCAATCTCGTGAATCGATGCTCCACATGATTATTTTGTAATGTTGTTGGTTGGCCACCTTTACTATTTTTTCGTTGAGCCGCCCCCGAGGAGGTCGGAACATCCGGGGTTGGGGTTTGTGCCCTGCTGCTGATTCTATGGCATGCTGCGCGTTCATCATTTCTTTGAATATATCTGATTGTGAATTACCGGTCATGATTTGATGCTGAAAAGAATGATTGGCTACCTGGAAATGATGATTGATTTCCATTGCGATCAACTCAGGAAACCTTTCAGCCCTGTAGCCAATCACAAAGAACGTGGCTTTCATCTTGTTTTTCAATAACACATCCATAATGACAGGAGTAAATTTGGCACTTGGCCCATCATCAAAGGTCAATGCCACCACTTTTTTATGTGTCGAAATTTTGCTTATCAGAACAGTTTCAGCAACATCTTTCACTGATTGGTGAAGATTCGGGGAATCAATTGGTGAGTCGGATGAGGCCCTTGTGATACCGATAGGAATACTCCAAAAAACAACGATGATTGCCACAAATGTCTTTTTGAACTTAATTCCATTCAACTGCACAAACTCCATCCTTCGTTAGTGATGAACGCCATTGATGACGTACTAAGGATATGCAATTCAGCCAGAATTACTCATACAGCGATTTACGATCGAATAGCTTCACAAAAGGTGACCATTCCTGCACTGAGTAAAGCACGAGTCGATGCATGGCTCGCGTACATGCGGTATAAAGAAGCTTACGCTCGTTATCCTGGCGGTAAACTTGGGAGGACGCGTCATAAATGATCACCGCGTCGAACTCAACCCCTTTTGCGAGATATACGGGAATCAGCATCACACCTGTCTCGTAGGTTAGCGTCTCTTTCGTAATCAGTTGAAGGTTGATATCACCCTTTGACCTCAACGAATCAAACGCTTCCCGGCTTTCTGCGGCGGTCTTTGTGATGACGGCGATGGAATGGAACCCTTCTGCTTTAAGGGAATTGATGTCTTGCCACAATCGTGAATCCCGCGCTACCCTACTTTCTAGTGCCACAAGAAGAGGCTTCTCACCACTTCTTTTAAAAGGAATGATATCATCCCCATCAGGCAGGAGGCTTTTGGTAAAACCCACAATTTCTTTCGTGGATCGATAACTTCTCATCAGACGGACCGCGCTTGTTTCCTCCTCACCATATAGATGAAATAAAGGCGAGTCAGCATCGTGCAAATTAGTAGTCTGCGCGAAAATGGCCTGTCTGAAATCACCAAGCACTGTCATTCTAGCGCTAGGAAACAATTTCTTGAGATACTCATATTGAAACAGCGAATAATCCTGCCCCTCATCTACAAAGACATACTTTATCTTTGCATTGGTCTGAACACCTTCGATCATTTCTTTTAAATACAAATAAGGTGTCGCATCTTCATAGAAAAGTTCGCGCTTGCGAAGCCGTTCTTTGGTTATCTCGCCAATTTCCATCCAGCGCGATGGGACATCCGCTTCACCAGTCATCTCCCGAAATCTAGATTCCTCGCTGAACAACTGCGCGTACATCCCTCTGACATCAACAAACCTCCGTTTTTTTACGTTTCTCCTCAGTGGCTTGAACCGTTCATGGACGATTTTTTGACGAAGCAGTTGTTCTTCTTGTTCGGCGAAGTGAATGTCACTTTCATCCCCGCGTTGCTGTTTATGAAGTTTCGCATGAATTTCAGCATATTGTTCAGCGATGTCAAAGAGTTCCCGCTCCTTGTGCAGTTGGCTGAAGACCTCTGCATACTCGTCATTGTCCAGGTAATTCAATTCTTCATCTACCCACTTTGCTTCCATCTCCTCAATTTCCCGTTCAGCAAGCTCGTTAGCCAACCATTTTTGCAAGAGGACGATACGATCACTTAGGGACAAAGAAGATGAGTAACTGTAAAATTGAGCTTTCATTTGTTCCGAGGAAATCAAAATGCGGCTTTGAAACCGAATGTGATTGAACCTCATGCCTTTATCCCTCAACCACATCGCATAATGGTTAATGGCATTGAGGAACCCCTTCGACGCTTTATAGTTGATCCCTTGAAGGCGGGCATCGTACTCAGGTGCAGATCGGGCAGTCAATACATATTCGATCTGATCGAATGGATCCTCAAGCTGAAAAGCCGCTCCCAAACCACTTTCGAGATATTCCTGAAAAGTAGTCTGCTGCATGTTCTCCTCTCCAAGCTCGGGCAAAACGGTCGATACATAGCTGTTAAAAATCGGATTGGGCGAGAAAAGAAGGACTTGGTCGGCAGTTAGTGAATCGCGGTGTTTGTACAGTAAGTAGGCTACTCGCTGCAACGCAGCAGAGGTTTTGCCGCTACCGGCAGCGCCTTGCACAATCAGCATCTTTTTTTTATCATCACGAATAATCGCGTTTTGTTCTTTTTGTATGGTGGCGACAATGCTTTTCATTTGGGAATCTGCGCCTTTACCGAGCACTTGTTGCAACAATTCATCCCCAATCGTCAGGTTCGCATCAAACATATTTTGAATCTTGCCGCCCTGAATCTGATATTGTCGCTTTAATTCCATTTTCCCTTTGATCCGTCCAGACGGTGCGTCATAGAAGGCCTCGCCAGGGGAATGATCGTAATACATGCTCGCGATGGGACTGCGCCAATCATAGATCAGAAAATGTCCCCCATCATCCAGAAATGACGAAATGCCAATATAGACCTGCTCACTGAAGTTCAGGCCATCCTCCTGAAAATCAATTCGCCCAAAATAAGGAGATGGGAGAAGTCGGGTCAATTTCTTCCACTGTTGCCTCTGTAGCGCGTGTGTTCGTTCCCGTTCGGCCAACACCGCCGCTTGCTGATTAATCGAGTAAAAGGTCTCTTCAAAGTCTTCATGAGTGCCGGTGTTCACTGTAACGTCTTCCCAAAAGTGCCTGCGAATGTCCGTTACCTGTTCATTAAGATCGCTCACTTTAGGCTCCATTTCCATGATTCTTGCTTTGAGTTGTTCTATCACATGGTTCAGTCTTTCCTGTTCCATTTGCCATTCCCTTTTGTCCATATATAGCTCACTCCTCCGTCCATATTACTTTGAAAAACCATTTGACAAATGCATGCCATGGTGGTAAAATAATAATGTAAGATGGATATATTATTTTCTTTTATTAGAAAACAGATGTAAGCCAATTATATCGTGAATCCCGTGTCGGTGCAATCATTGGCTTGACGAGTAGTTCACGTATAAAAAAATCCCTCCTCGCAAATAACGAAGAAGGAAACACAACACTTCCTATTAGGCTAAGAATCCATTATCACACTAAGTTAGTATTCTCCTTTAATTACGAAAAAAGACCCGCGAATGATTCCCGCTAACAGTGACTTCTGCCTTGCAAACTTAAACTTTCCTTCTAACTCTTTTGGGATTTCCATTCCTTCAGAAAGCTTAAACCCAACAGCCCTTTTTTTAGGATCATCCACCGTATACATGACGTTGACTTCCAGTCCATCTTCATAAAACACATAGGCATACTTGATATTTTCCACTTGAAAACGCGATGTTTCTAGTGGTTTTGATGCAAACTCAATTTCACGTTCCTCTTTCAAAATTCGGTTCACATAATCAATCGTTTCTTGGCTTTCATCTGCTGGCTCCACCAAAAATTCATGCTTGTATTTATTCATGAAGTAACGGGCTTCGTTTGCACGTAGCCCGGCAAGGGCCTCGGCCACAGGAGATGACACCAACCCCACTGTTGACACATTTTTAAAATCGACGACATGAGACATTGACACGACTCCTTATCTTATTTATTTTCTCATCACAGGAATCCACATTTCTCCAAAAAGCATTCCGTTCCGCTTTCCCATCAACACTGTTGTATTGGGACCACCAACATAGGCGAAATCAGTCGCTTCAGCCAATGCTTGTCCGAAGGCAAGACCAGTCAGTTTCATGTTCCATTCATCAGTTGTTGTGCCCTCACCCTTCACTACCAGGTATTCCCCTTTAGGAAATGGTATGGCTCTGGCTGCTGCTGGTGCCGTTGCTTCTGACAAGACTCCTGCATAATGCATCATCTTGTTGTTCACCGCTTCATTCACGGCAAACACATAGTCACTTGAGGCAAGAGCTTTTAAGGTATCAAGTCTTACATCTTCGCTCACTGCTTGCCAAAAGTCAGACTTCTCCTTGTTTAGTCCAGCAAAGTCTGTGTAATGGCTGTTCAGTTCCGTCCCAAATCCCAGTACAGTAAAGCTGTCTTTTACTTCAATCGTGTAATCCGCCATGTTAAACCCCTTTCACACTTAAAGATTGAACTAACTTGTATTCTTCAAAGTATTAAGCATATAGTAGCTCTAAACAATATCAAAAATTGACACTGTTTAGGAGTACCATGAAAAAAGTTGAACGGATCAATATCATCATGAGGTATATCAACAATCGTGCCCACTTTACCATTTCTGAAATCATGCGAGAATTCACCATTTCTCGTTCGACTGCGATTCGAGATATTAAGGAAATCGAAGCAATGGGGATGCCGCTCGTCGCTGAAGTGGGTAGGGATGGAGGCTATTTTGTCATGCAAAACTCCGTCCTCCCCGTGGTTCGCTTTACCGATAATGAGGTAAAGGCGCTCTTTATCGCCTTTATGGCTACCAGAAATCAACAATTACCTTATCTAAAAAGTCGGCAGTCTTTGGCTGAGAAATTGCTTGGTCTCTTATCAGAAAACCAGCAGAATGATCTGGTTCTCTTAAATCAGATCTTGCTTCTTGAAGGAACTAATCCAAATAATCCCGATATTCTTGAGCTTTCAGACCTCCCCCACCCAATGGTAGAAAAATTAATTCCACTGCTTCTTTCTCAACGTTATTTGTTGGTTAGCGTGAAAGAAAATGAGACAATAGTGACTCATCCGATTTATCTCTTGCACCTCTATCATGAATCAGGTGTATGGCACATTGAAGGATTTCACTTAAGTGAAGAAAAAAAGTGTCATTTCCCCGTCGACCAACTCATCGACGTTAACCCCTATTTGGCAAAAATGAAAGGGAGCGAGAAAAAACTATTAGAAAAAGCAAATAAACAGGACAAGGTGAGCAACCTTGTGCTAGAGCTTGGCCCTCGCGCGATTGCTCAGTTCAAAAAATACCACCCATTGAAGCTCTCCATTTCATATATGGACCCTTACCAGAACACAGCTCTTGTACGAACTTTCCTTGATGTAAACAACCTTGAAGAAAGGCAAGATATCACCAATTGGATACTTTTCCTTGGAAAGGAGATCAAAATCAGAAGTGCACCAGAAGAAGTCTTGCGCGAAATGAATGAACGATCACGTCTCTTCTCCTGATGATAAGATTCGTTCACTTCTGACTCTTTTTTTGACGCCAATGCATAACCAACCGCGTCACCATATATACCAGCCATACCGCGATCCCCCATGGCAAGACCCAGGCCACAAAGGAAATAAGGGCAACCATCGACTGAAGAAGCACTTGGCCGACAGCTTTTAGTGCGTTCATGATAGGATGGCTGACAGGCGAATAGTTACTACCCGGTGTGAATAGATTGATCTGGACGCTGGCAAAAGCCACTTGGTGGTTCAAGGTGGCCGTCTGCTTTTCCAAGGCCGCAATTTGTGCGTTCACTTGTGTCAATGCCTGCTCAATACTTAACATGTCCTTCATTGATGTGGCTTTGGAAAACAGTTGGGTAAATGCAGTGGCTTCTGTTCGCTTCTCGTTCAATTGGTTGATCAAATCTTGATGCTGTTGGGTGACATCCTGTCCATTTTGATTGAGTGACAAAACCTTCCCCAATTTCTGCACTCGTTCTAAAAATAACGCGTCAATGCCGCTGGGAATCCGCACGGTCAAGTTCATCCACGAGTCGTTCGTCCCAGATGACTGATGGGACTGTTGCACATAGCCTTGCATTTTTTGGGCCAAGCCTTCTATTGCTGCCCCTACTTTTGACACGTGACTGGTTTCCATGTTTAAGACAGATGACTGAATCACCATTCGACCTGCTGCACTTTGCTTTTCTGATACACCAGCTGCATGTAAAGTCGTGTTGCTGATTGCATAACTAGAACCACTAGAGGCCGCCATCTGCTCAACAACAGCGCTACTAGAGGAAGCGGACCCAGCCGTAAGTGGCGTAAAATTTCCCGGCCCGCTTCGATTCTGATAAAAGCTATAGACCGAAATCCCCCCTACCACTAGCAACACAGCCACCCATAATCGCCAGCGCGATCCTGATCTGAAAAATTCACGCCACTTGAATCTCATCTGATTGATCAACACTTTTCACTCCTATGCTAAATGTGTTCCCTCATATCAGTTACTTTACTTATTTTAGACGAAAGTCCTATGTATTTGGTTACAAGAAACAATTCAGCCAACGATGAAGCGTTTGACATGCCGAGCCTCCACGACTACCCTATTATCGATTGGAATCAACGATATCGGAGGACACATCGTGACACTTGATCAAATGCTAAAACTGGTGGCAACGGAAACCGGCATCTCCCTGCCCCAGGTCAAACGCACGGCGACACTACTCGAGGAAGGCAACACCGTTCCTTTCATCGCGCGCTACCGCAAGGAAATGACGGGCACACTGGACGAAAACCAGATTCGCCAGATCCAGGATCGCCTTGCCTATTTAAAAAACTTAGAAGAACGAAAAGAAGAAGTCATCCGCCTTATCGACGAACAAGGAAAATTGACCGAAGCACTGCAAAAGGCGATTGCAGAGGCTGGGAAACTTCAGGAAGTGGAAGACTTATATCGCCCCTATAAACAAAAACGCAGAACGAGGGCTACAATGGCGAAGGAAAAAGGCCTCGAACCGCTTGCCATGTACCTGTTGCAATTGCCATCGTCAGGCGATCCACTAAAAGAAGCGGCACGCTACATTAACGAAGAGAAGCAGGTTCTCACTGCAGAGGACGCCATGGCAGGCGCCATGGACATTGCTGCGGAACAGGTAGCTGATGAACCGTCCATTCGCCAGTGGATCAGGCATTTTACGAAACAGCGCGGACTTGTCGTCACGGAAAAAAAAGCCGACGAATCCGAAGACAAAAACGTCTATGAGATGTATTACGCATTTTCAGAACCCGTCCACAAAATCGTTCCCCACCGCGTGCTTGCCATCAATCGTGGCGAATCGGAAGACGTGCTACGCGTCCACATTGAAATTGATGTGTCGTCGATCCTACAGGAACTTCATCGGCGCATCATCAAAAAAACCACCACTGCCGCCTCTTATTTAGAGGATATGCTGGAAGACGCTTATAAGCGGTTAATCGCGCCAGCGATAGAAAGAGAAATTAGAAATGAATTGACAGAAATGGCAGAGGAACAGGCGATCAGGATTTTTGCCGAGAACCTACGACAACTTTTATTGCAACCGCCGCTACAAGCAAAAACTGTACTGGGACTTGACCCCGCCTATCGCACCGGGTGCAAATGGGCCGTGATCGATGAAACAGGAAAGTTATTTAAGGTAGGCGTCATCTATCCGAACCCGCCTCATCACAAAGTCGTCGAATCCAAAACAACGCTGCGTGCCATCATTGGTGAATTTGAAGTGGACCTGATCGCAATCGGGAACGGCACCGCCTCCCGGGAGACAGAAGAATTCGTCGCAGATCTCCTCCGGGAACTGGACCAAAATGTATCCTATCTGATCGTGAACGAAGCGGGAGCCAGTGTCTATTCAGCCTCTCCACTCGCGGGAGCAGAATTCCCTGACCTTGACGTGGCAGAGCGCAGCGCCGTATCCATCGCGCGCCGTCTGCAAGATCCTTTAGCAGAACTGGTCAAGATTGATCCGAAGTCGATCGGCGTGGGGCAATACCAACACGATGTGAGCCAGACCAAACTCGCCGATCATCTCGGCGCTGTCGTGGAATCAGCCGTCAACTATGTCGGTGTAGACGTCAATACTGCTTCACCATCGCTGCTCGAATACGTCTCTGGCATCAGCAAGCAGGTGGCCAAAAACATCGTCATCTATCGCGAGGATAAAGGCAAATTTCGCACACGCGAAGGGCTAAAAAAAGTTCCTCGACTTGGCGACAAAAGTTTTGAACAATGTGCTGGCTTTTTGCGGATTCGGGAAGGGGATCATCCCCTCGACAACACGCCTATTCACCCAGAGTCCTACGAGAAGGTGGTAAAGCTTCTTGACAGCCTTCATTTGGCTCCACACCAGTTAGGGTCAGAAGAAGCCAAAGCCTCACTACGCACGATTAATGTGGAAACCACCGCTGCAGCGCTTGATCTTGGCGTTCCCACACTGCAAGACATCATCGACAGTCTGTTACGCCCTGGACGGGATCCGCGCGATGAACTGGCAAAGCCACTTTTACGACAAGACGTACTCACCATTCAGGATTTGAAAATAGGAATGGAACTTCAGGGCACCGTCCGAAATGTGGTAGATTTCGGCGCATTTGTCGATATTGGCCTGAAAAACGATGGATTGGTCCATATTTCCCGCATGAGTCAGCAATTTGTCAAGCACCCTCTCGACGTGGTGGCAGTCGGTCAAATCGTCACCGTTTGGGTGGCGGACGTCGATGAGCGGAAGATGAGGGTAGGGCTATCCATGATCCCTGTCTAGGAGGCCATAACTGATGTACTACGTTTATATGGTTCGTTGTGCGGACGGCACTCTTTATACCGGATACACCACCAACGTGAATCGAAGAGTGGACATGCACAACAAAGGCAAGGGGGCACGCTACACGCGTTCCCGCTTGCCAGTTGTACTGCTCTATCAGGAAACCTTCGCCACAAAAACCGAGGCACTACGAAGGGAATATGAAGTAAAACAACTCACAAGGGAACAGAAAGAGCATTTGTTCGTATCCGCTCCCCCGCTCACGTGATAACTTAATTAAAGCCAAGTACCGGATGTGGCACATAAGGCGCTTCGAGTGCCGACACCTCTTCTTTAGTCAACTTGATCGAGAGTGCTGCCACCGCATCTTCGAGGTGGTGCATCTTGGTCGCCCCGACGATCGGCGCACTGACTGGTTGTTTTTGAAGCACCCAGGCGAGCGCCACCTGCGCACGCGGAACGCCTCTTGCTTCTGCCACACTTTTCACAGTTTCCACCACTTTGCGATCGGCCTCTGCCGTATGCGCATAAAGTGTCTTGCCAAATTCGTCAAGTTGCGAACGGTTGGTCGCTTCCTCCCAGTCGCGAGTTAAGCGCCCACGGGCAAGCGGACTCCAGGGAATCAAGCCGATTTTTTCCTCAATGCAAAGTGGCAACATTTCCCGTTCCTCTTCGCGATAAAGGAGATTCAGGTAATTTTGCATGCTGACAAAGCGCGTCCAGCCGTGCTTGTCCGCCACGTTTAACGCTTTAAGGAACTGCCAGGTATACATGGAAGAGGCACCAATGTACCTCGCTTTACCCGCTTTTACCACATCGTGCAGGGCTTCCATCGTCTCTTCAATCGGCGTGGTGTAATCCCAGCGGTGGATCTGATAAAGGTCCACATAGTCTGTGCCAAGCCGCTTCAAGCTGTTGTCGATTTCGCTCATGATCGCCTTGCGCGAGAGTCCTGCGCCATTTGGCCCCGGGTGCATGCGTCCATTCACTTTTGTCGCAATCACCACTTCATCGCGTTTGGCAAAATCTTTGAGCGCCCGACCCACTATTTCTTCGCTGGTTCCATCAGAATAGATATTGGCCGTATCAAAAAAGTTGATCCCAAGCTCTAGCGCCCTTTTGATGAATGGACGACTCTCCTCCTCGCCAAGCACCCACTGATGATTGCCCCGCTCCGGCACGCCGTAACTCATGCACCCCAGGCAAATTCTTGATACTTCAAGTCCCGTATGGCCAAGTTTCACGTATTCCACACTTCTCCCCTTCTTTCTTCCATGAAATAATTATACACTCGCTTCCAGTTCGTTCACCAGCGATCCCACATACGCCACTGCCTTTTGAATGGGGGCTGGCGTAGACATATCAACTCCTGCCATTTTCATTAAATCAAGCGGACGCCTAGTTCCACCCGCGCGAAGCACCTTCAGCCAATCATTCACCGCAGGTTGCCCCTCGGTAAAAATCCGTTCCGCCATCGCCGTCGATACCGTTAAGCCGACCGAATACGTATAAGGATAAAGGCCCATGTAATAGTGCGGTTGCCTCATCCACGTCAGCGCAGCTCCATCATCCATTTCGACCGCATCGCCCCAGAACTTCGTGAGCAACTCTTTTTTCTGTTGACTAAGTAGCCTTGCGGTCACCGACTCTCCTTTTTCGGCAAGCGTATAAATTCGGCGCTGAAGTTCTCCCTCGAGTAGATGAGTGACAAAATTGTGATAATAAGTGCCGAGAAATTGGGCGATGATATAGCGGCGCATCCGCAAGTCATTGGTTTTGGAGAGAATGTGGCGGCCCAAAATTTGCTCGTGCATGGTGGATGGCGCTTCCACGAACACCATCGACGGACGAGTATTGGTCATGCGCTGTTCCCTGTTCGCCAGAGAAAAGTGTCCTGCATGCCCCAGTTCATGCGCGAGGACAAACACACTGCGCATGGTGTTGGCCCACGTTAGAAGGATGTAGGGGTGCGATCCATAGGGACTAGAGCAAAATGCGCCCGTCGATTTGCCAATATTGTCCGCGAGATCCACCCAGCGTTCGGTCAGCGCTTGTTTGATGATTCCCTGATACTCTTCCCCCATCACAGAGAGTGCTTCAAGTATCAGCTTTGCGCCTTCCTCATACGTCATTTCCGGGTTGTAATCCGGATCAATCGGCACTTTGAGATCGCAGTGCAGCATCTTGTCGAGCCCGAGCATTTTCTGTTTTAACTTTATGTACCTGCGCATGTGCGGAGCGAGCTCAGTCTGAATGACATCGAGGACATTTTCGTACATTTCTACTTCAACCTGTTGAGGCTGCAGGAGCATGTGCGTGACACTGGGGTAGTGGCGAAGCCTGGCCATGGCGACCTGCTTGGTCACTTCTGTCGCGTAGGTGGCGGAAAAAGTATTTTGATACTGAGAAAGTGTTTGAACAAACGATGCATAGGCATTTCTGCGTAGCGTGGTATCTGGAGTAAATTCATAGTGGTCTTCATAGAGAGCGAAGGAATTGGGGTGTTCTGCCCCTGTCGCATCTTTGATTGAAGCAAATTGCATATCGGACAATTTAGACCGTTGATAGATCATGTAAGGCGCTCCGAACACCTGTCCAAGTGCCGCCAGTGCCGCTTCCGTATCTGGCGATAGTTTGTGCGGCAATAAGGCCAACAAATCCTCGAGTGACTTCCTAAACGTCTCCAGTTCCGGTTCTTGTTCGATGAAATGCTCGATCGCGCCTTCCGGCTGAGCTAGAATCTCAGAGTCAATAAAAGAAAGTGCCGACAGTACACTTGCGACCATCGCGTCCACTTTGCTGCGATTGGCCTGATGGACAGGGTTGGTGCCATCTGCTGAAAGCTCTAAATTCGCGTAGGTCGCGACCAGGTTCACCCGTTGCAACAGCGCTTCCTGCGCATTCAGACAAGCTAACAGGACACTTGCTCCCTCGCCGATTTTGCCTTGAAACTTCGTGACGCTGGGGAGATCCTTTTGCACCGCTTCCAGTTCCCTTTCCCAATCGTCAGGTGAAGCAAATAAATCTTCCAACTTCCACGTTTGTTCCACAGGTACTTGCTCGCGTGACCATCTCGTTGCCAATCACCATCAATTCCTTTCGTATCCGACAATGTGCAAATCAACAAATTCCGCATTCTCAAGCACATAATCAATGGGATTGGTTTTCATGCGGGCGATGATGCCTTTTGGGGGCAATGGTTGTCCAGCTACCAGTTGTGACACTTGCAACTCCTCGGCCACCTTGACAATTGTTTCACCAACGTTCCGGTTCACAGCAGGTTTCGTCAGAAATTGCGCATCAAACTGTTCGCTAAGACGCCTTATTTTCATCAAATCCCGTTCGTCTTCCGGACTGAGCGGTTCGTCACCCAACACCACGAGCACCCAGAGTTCAGCGCTTAAACGATCCGCAATCCGCCAACCGCGTCGAATCAGTTTTTCAGAATGAGGACGATGATTCACACAGACAAGTATACGCTCCATTTCACCAACATGACCATTTTCTTCGGTACGGGCCTTATGAATACGCTGGTCCACATCATCCGCCACCTCGAGCAAAGCCAGTTCGCGAAGTGCAGCCAGGTTCGCCGTTTGAAAAAAATTATCAAGCGCTCGCTGTATCTTATCTTTGGCGTAAATTTTTCCCTCGACCAACCGCTGTTGTAGCGTTTCCAGGGTGACATCGATCAGCTTCACTTCCTGCGCCAATTTCATAAACCAGTCGGGAATCCGTTCGCGAACTTTCACTCCTGTGATGTGTTCCACTTTGTCATGTAAACTTTCTAAGTGTTGGATATTCACCGCAGTCACCACATTGATACCGTGTTCCAATATATATTGAACATCCTGATAGCGTTTCTCCCGCGCGCAACCCGGAACATTGGTGTGAGCCAGTTCATCGACGAGCACATAGGTGGGTTTTCGCTGGACGATCGCCTCCACGTCCATTTCGTCATAAATTCGCCCCCCCATCTCCATGCGTTTTTTGGGAATGATCTCAAGGTCGCCAATCTGCTCCGCAGTTTCCGCGCGGCCATGTGTCTCAATCAGACCGATCACCACATCACGACCGCGCCTTCGCCAATCATAAGCGTCTTGCAGCATTTTGTAGGTTTTACCCACCCCTGGCGCCGCACCCACATAAATAATCAGTCTCCCCCGCTCTTTGTTAGCCTCTCCGTCACTTGATGAAGTGATGGTTTTGGTATGGTTTGCCGAAATGCTGGGAGGTTCTCTCCAACCAACCACGCGAAGGTCGGTGTACCGCAGATTGCGAAGCAAATAGCGAAGAGGATTATCCCCCCACACCGACCTCCAGTTTCTCCCCGGAGATGGTTGCCCCATGACGATCTGGGTCACATTCAACCGCACCGCCACATCGGCGATAATGGCACCTAGCTTTCTATCGTTACGAGGTTCAATGATCATGTCGGCCTCATGTTCCTCCGCCAAGTCACGCAATTTGTCGAGATTGTTCCGATCTTTTTCCGAAAGCAACCCCTCGCTCGTATTACGGATCGTGAGCACATACAAATCGGCCTTCATGCGAATCGCCATGCGATGGCCACGTTGCACCAGATTCACTGCCCGCGCGTTATGACTGACGCAAACCATGATCACTTCTTTCGCGCCTACAGGTCCTGGAATTTTGTTTCTCGAGAAAGATCGTTCGAGCCGCTCGTCGACATCTTCTGCCACCACGCGAAGTGCCAATTCCCGCAATCCGGACAAGTTGGATTTCCTAAAAAAATTCTGCAGCGCCTGATCCACTTTATCCTCAGGGTAAATAGCGCCGTCCCGCAAGCGCTGGCGCAAGGTTTCAGGTGTCACGTCGATCACGGAGACCTCATTTGCACGCTTAATAAAATTCTCCGGAATCCGTTCTCTCACCGGGATACCAGTGATCTCTTCCGCCTCTTCATGGATGCCTTCAATGTGCTGGACATTGACAGCCGTCAACACGGAGATCCCCTGATCAAGCAGGTATTCCACGTCCATGTAGCGCTTTGGGAACGTGGAACCAGGCGCGTTCGTGTGCGCCAATTCATCGATGACAACCACATAAGGATGCCTTGAGACAATCGCCTCTAAATGTACTTCTTCAAACACTCTATTGTGAAAACGGATTTTTTTTCTTGGCAAGACTTCAAGTCCTGCCATTTGCGCTTGTGTTTCGGGGCGATCGTGAACATCCACATAGCCAATCACCACATCAATGCCACGTTCTTTTAAGGAAGCTGCCTCGCGCAACATCATGTACGTTTTGCCCACGCCAGGGGCAGCCCCTATGAATAGCTTCAATTGCCCGGGTTCTGACCCAAATACTTCTCCTGCCCCAGATTCCATCAGGATCTCCCCATCCGATGAAGAATTGCCAGATTGAGTTGCATCACATTCACCATCCGCTGTCCCCAAATGCCAAGCACAGGCGACACCTCATCGTTTTGTATCATTTGTTGTAGGGACGACTGGCTGATTCCCGTTACCCGAGAGATGCGCGGCACCTGCAACAAGGCATCCTGTACCGAAATATCCGGATCAAGCCCTGAAGCAGACGACTCCACCATGCTAGGCGGGATTTGTGAAACCTTGATACCGGGATTTTGCCGTTCGACCGTTTGCAGATTTTGCTTCACTTCCGCAACGAGCGCCGGGTTAGTGGGCCCTAGGTTGGATCCTCCCGAACCATTCGCCGCGTAATTTACCGCAGACGGACGCGGATGAAAAAAGCCAGGTGACGTGACTGCCTGTGCGATCAACATTGATCCCACAGGTCGCCCATTCCATGACACGATACTGCCTTTCGCCTGATAAGGGAAAAGCACGTTGCCAATGCCTGTCACGAGAAGTGGGTAGATTAAGCCCAATATGATCGCAAAGACAATAGTGAAGCGAATGGAACGCCAGACGTTAACCATGAGCACCGACACCTCCTCAAATATTTGCTATCCCAAGGACCGTCAATAACAAGTCGATCAGTTTGATCCCAATGAATGGTGTAATGACACCGCCAAGGCCAAAGATGAATAAGTTTCTCATCAACATACCAGTGGCACTCATGGGGCGGTATTTGACCCCTTTCATAGCAAGAGGGATCAAGAGCGGTATGATGATGGCGTTAAAGATCAACGCCGACAAAATCGCACTGTGCCAACTGGTGAGGTGCATGATGTTGAGCGCGCCAAGCGATGGAATTACCGCAAGAAAGATCGCCGGTATGATCGCAAAATACTTCGCCACGTCATTGGCAATGGAAAAAGTGGTGATCGCCCCGCGAGTGATCAAGAGTTGCTTACCGATGGACACCACTTCAATCAGCTTGGTCGGATCGGAATCAAGATCGATCATATTCCCCGCCTCTTTTGCCGCCGCCGTACCTGAATTCATGGCGAGCCCCACGTCAGCCTGAGCAAGTGCCGGCGCATCGTTGGTCCCATCGCCAGACATCGCAACGAGTTTGCCCTGCTCCTGTTCCGTACGGATTAACCGCATCTTGTCTTCCGGCTTCGCCTCTGCAATAAAATCATCGACCCCTGCCTCACTAGCAATCGTGGCCGCCGTCAATCGGTTGTCGCCAGTGCACATCACCGTTTTAATCCCCATTTTCCGAAGTTCAGCAAACCGCTCTCTCATGCCAGGTTTGACAATGTCTTTGAGGTAGATCAGTCCGTAAATATCCGTCCCTTTCATCACCGCAAGTGGAGTGCCGCCTTCCGTGGCGATATGCTCCGTCTTACTATCGAGGTCACCTGGCACCTTTGCGCCTTTTTCCTGAACGAGTTTTTTGATCGCATCGACGGCCCCTTTGCGAATGATGGTGCCATCTGCCAAATTCAAGCCACTCACGCGCGTATCTGCACTGAATTCCACATTTTCAGCAGAAGTGTAGGATTCTCTGGCGATCGTCACGCCTTTGTCCTTGCCTAAATCGACGACAGATCGCCCTTCCGGCGTTTCGTCAAAAAGAGAAGAAATAACGGCTATTTCCACCAATTCATCTTCGGAATGACTACCGACAGGCAAAAATTCACTCGCCAACCGATTGCCGATCGTAATGGTCCCCGTTTTGTCGAGGATCAGCGTATTGATGTCCCCCGCCGCCTCTACCGCTTTACCGGATTTGGCAATCACGTTAAAACGAATGACGCGGTCCATCCCGGCAATCCCGATCGCGGATAAGAGCGCCCCAATCGTCGTCGGAATGAGGCACACGAGCAGTGCGATCAATGTGGCAACATCAATCGTGCCGTGCACATAATGAGCCATGGGTTCAAGGGTGACGACGACGATCAGAAAGATTAGCGTCAACCCTGCGAGGAGCACCGATAGAGCGAGCTCATTCGGGGTTTTTTGTCGGCTTGCCCCTTCGACCAGATTGATCATCTTATCAAGGAACGATTCCCCAGGATCCACCGTGATGCGAATGATCAGTTCGTCGGACAAGAGTTTGGTCCCGCCCGTCACAGAACTGAAGTCCCCACCAGCCCCGCGGATCACAGGCGCTGATTCACCCGTAATGGCGGATTCATCGACACTCCCCAGTCCCTCGATCACCTCGCCGTCTGCAGGAATCATTTCTCCTGCGATGACCCGCACGAGGTCATCCCGATGCAAAGAGGAAGCAGGAACCTGTTCATAGGCACCGCTGTCGGATTTTTTATTAGCAAGCAGATCTGTTTTGGTTTTGCGCAGCGACTCGGCCTGAGCCTTCCCACGCCCTTCTGCCACTGCTTCCGCAAAATTTCCAAAAAGCACAGTTATGAGCAGAATAATCGTCACGATGAGGTTATACGATCGTTCACTAGGTCCATAATGACCACCAAAGAGATTAGGGTCGATCGTTAACAGAAGCGTGATGACAAACCCAATTTCCACCACAAACATGACAGGATTTCGCACCAACCCGCGCGGGTCCATCTTGACAAACGATTCCCAGATGGCACGTGACATGATGGCGCCGCTAAATGTTTTTGATTGACGATTCATGGTAAAGTCTCCTTCTCACCGGGATGCGCGTGGCAACATCAATGCAAAAGATGGGCCCACATCTGTAACTGTTCTCCTATCGGACCAATCGCGAGCGCAGGGAAAAAGGTCAATGCGCCGACGATCACAAAAACGGCGACAAAGACGCCACCAAATGCAAAGGTGTCCGTACGCAAGGTTCCTGCACTCGGCGGGATCACTGCTTTTTTGGCAAGCGATCCAGCAATCGCAAACATTGCGATCAACGATACATACCGACCAATCAGCATGACTAGGCCTAGCGTCACGTTGTAAAACACGGTGTTTCCATTTAGCCCGGCAAATGCCGACCCGTTATTGGCAGCAGCAGAAGTATAGGCGTAGAGTACCTCTGTTAGTCCGTGCAGCCCAGGGTTGAGAATCGAAGAAGTGCCCACTTTGGTCACTAGCGCGATTGCTGCAGGGACAAGGATAATAAACGGATGAGCCAACATCGCGATCGTGGCCAATTTGATCTCTCGAGCCTCGATTTTTTTGCCGAAAATCTCTGGCGTTCGGCCCACCATGAGACCGGAGAGAAACACAGTGATGATGAGAAACATGAGAATATTAAGCAGCCCCACGCCTTTCCCACCAAAGATCAAGTTGAACATCATGAAAAGCAGGGGGATAAAGCCGCCCATCGGCATGTAGCTATCGTGCATGGAATTGACAGCTCCCGTGGTGAAGGCAGTCGTGATGGCGGCAAATACACTCGACATGGCGGGACCAAAGCGTTCTTCTTTTCCTTCCATATTGGAGCCATGAATACCAAGCACATGCTGAAGAATGGGATTGCCCCCTGCCTCATTCGAATAGATGATAAAGGCACCGATGATGAGAATCGCTGTCAGGAAGACGTACAGCACCACTGCCTGCTTGCGGTTCTTGATAAAACGCCCAAACGTCCAAACGAGGGCTGTAGAGACAATTCCCATCGCCAACATCTCGAGTACGTTGGAAATGGCACTTGGATTTTCAAAAGGATGGGCAGAGTTGGCATTATAATAACCGCCACCGTTGGTTCCTAATTGCTTAATGGCTTCCAGTGACGCAACGGGTCCACGCGATATGGTTTGCAGCACACCTTGCAGGGTATGGACGGTTTCTGGTCCAAGCAGCGTTTGCGGCACGCCAAGTCCAATCAGGATGAGCGAGAAGACAAACGCTAATGGCAGCAGCAGCCTCGTGTGAATTCTAATAAAGTCCACCCAAAAGTTGCCGATTGACTCAGACCTATTGGCGATGAGTCCACGCACGAAGGCAATGGCGGCGACAAATCCAGTGGCGGCTGATGTAAATTGAAGGTAGGTGATCCCCAGCATCTGCCCCAGATAGGACATCGATTGTTCACCGGCATAGTTTTGCCAGTTGGTATTGGTAATGAAACTTGCCGCCGTGTTAAACGCAAGGTCCCACGGCATTCCTTTGATATGGGAAGGGTTCAGTGGTAACACGCCCTGCAGCCGAAATACCAGGTAGGCGAAGATCATCATAGCGAAATTCACCATGATCAGCGCTCGCAGATAAGCCTTCCAGTCCATCTTGACGGATGGGTCCGCCCCCACTGCGCGAAACAACCATTTTTCCAAAGGATGAAACACTTTGTCCATTCGACTCGGTTCGCCACGAAAAAGATAATAAAGGTAGTCACCCAAAGGGATGCCAATGATCAGGATGAGAGCGATCACCGCCAATATGCCTATCGAACCTGCTATCGTCACAAAAGATCACTCCTTGGTTTGCGCCAAAATATCGTTCAAAACTTCTCTGGATGAAAAATGACATAACTCAAATACACCATTAAAAGGACGGAAATAATCAACAACACCCACACGAAAGGTCCCTCCTATGCCCTGTCAAACGCGCGAAATAGGCCTAAAAACATTGCAAAAACGGCCAGATAAAGTAGGATGGAAATGACATCTCCCATATTTTCACTCCTTTTTTACGCTATCCAATCTCTGAGTACCTATGCAAACTCGTGATAATGGAAAGCAACAAACGCATTGTAGTCAGATTTCCTATCAAAATGGCGTAAAGAAATAAAGGTCGGGTGTAAAAATTCCGTAAAAAGAAAGCACTTCAGTGCGGAGCGGCGTTATAAAAGAACTAGCATCTTATGTAGATCGGAGATTTTTCTATGTCACCAACCACCTCGTTCAAACCAAAATGGCGGGTATTAAAGTCGCCAAAAAACAATTGGTCACTGCCGGAAATGGTTTCTGATACTACCAGCGGCACCGACAAGCGATGGCTTCCGTATCTGTACGTGACCTTGATGGTTATTATTTTGACTACCATATTCTGGCTTATTGGTTATGCGTTTACACCAGTGAACATCGCACTGTTGTATTTGTTACCTGTATTCATCGCCGCTGTCCGCTGGGGATTTGGGCCGTCATTTTATGCTGCGGTGATTGGGGTCATCGCCTTTGACTTTTTTTTCATCCCGCCCATTTTCAGGTTTACTGTTGGTGATGTCAGGTATTTGATCACTTTTGCAGTCTACCTTGCTGTAGCAGCATTCACTGCAAGCTTGGCCTTGCAGTTGCGCCAACGAGTCGAAGAAGCGAGAGCACGGGAAGCGGTCACCTCCGCTTTATTCGCGCTTAGTACGCAAGTTGCTGCTGCGAGGGATCTGGACGGAGTGCTACAAGAAATTGTCAGGCAGACATTTGTCACCTTCCACTGGTCGGCGGCCATTGTCTTGCCGGATAAATCTGGAGAACTGCAATTGCGCGCGAAATACGGATTCGAAGCCAATGAGCAAGATGAACTTTTAGAGCCAAATGTAATGCGATGGGTCTATGACCACGGCCAGATTGCAGGATTTGGAACCAGTCGCCACAGCGATACCCAACTGATGTATGTCCCATTAAAGACGGAATCCAAAACACATGGCGTCATGTGCATCGGCACCACACAACAACTGATGAAAAGCCCAAGCAACCGCGAGCGTGTAGTGCAAGCGCTTGCGGGGCTTGCAGCGGTCTCCATTGCACGCATCCACTTAGAGGAAGAGGCCAAAAGAGCCCACCTCTCGGCAGAGTCAGAGCGACTCAGGACTGCACTGCTTGATTCCATTTCACATGAACTTCGCACACCACTTGCCACGATCATTGGCGCGGCCACTGGTTTGATCGAGAGTGCTGAAATATTGTCAGAACGAGATCAGCGCGAACTGTTACAGACTGTTCGTGAAGGTGCCATGAGAATGAATCGATTGGTGACAAATCTACTGGGGATGGTTAGGCTTGAAAGTGGTATGCTCCAATTGAACAAAAAATGGTGTGACGTCTCCGACATCATCGGTGTATCCATCTGTCAGGTGCAGGATTCGTTACAAAACAGATCCATACAAGTGAACCTCCCAAGCACCATTCCCGCGATTGCAGTGGACGATGTCCTGATTGAACAGGTATTAGTCAACTTGCTCAGCAACGCCATCAAATATTCTCCCGACGAAAGCACAATCCAACTCACGGTGGCAGAGGATAATGGCATACTGTCCATCGAGGTACAGGATCAAGGGATTGGCATTGATCCAAGGGAAGCGGAGAAAATTTTTTATAAATTTTACCGGTCAACCGCCACGAAAAACATTCCGGGAACGGGGCTGGGACTGGCTATTTGCAAGGGAATCATTCATGCGCACGGAGGCGATATTGTAGCAAAACGCGCTCCTGAGAAGGGGACCATCGTGACCATGCATTTGCCTATAGAAGATGCAGAGGGATATTTGATTGTTACAAAAGGAGACAGCTAACTTGGGAGCCATAATTTTAGTCATCGACGACGAAGCGCCGATCCGCAAACTGCTGAAGGTGACGCTCGAGGCAAATGGGTACTCGTTACTAGATGCGGCATCGGGACAGGAAGGAATTTTGACAGCAGGGATGGAACGACCGGATCTGATCATTCTGGATTTAGGACTTCCTGACATGGAAGGGACGGAGGCATTGACCCAACTCCGTTCATGGTATCTCGCGCCCATCATTGTCCTGACGGTGAGGGACAATGAGGCGGGAAAAGTATATGCACTTGATCACGGAGCCGATGATTACATCACCAAACCCTTTGGCATGGGAGAACTCTTAGCGAGAATACGCGTGGCGCTTCGTCATGTGGTCAATCAAACTGACGAACCGGTGATTACGATTGGACCGCTCACGATTGATCTAGCCAAGCGCATGGTCGAGAAAGACGGTGAACCCATCAAACTCACGCCGATTGAGTACGATCTCTTAAAAGTACTGGCCACGAACGCCGGACGCGTCATGACTCACCGACAGTTGTTACAACAGGTGTGGGGAGAGCAAAACTACGAAACGGCTGGTCACTACATTCGCGTCTACGTGGGCCATTTGCGTAAAAAAATCGAAGATGACCCCACCCGTCCCAAACTGCTTACCACAGAACCAGGCGTAGGCTATCGTCTCGTAACTTCCAATTAAAAAAAAGGGGGAACACCCCCCCTTTTTTCTGTTAATGGTTCTCCAGCCATTCGTGGAATTCGTTCGCTACGATCCGCTCGCCTGTGATGCCGTCTGATGATGCAGAAGCCAAAAACACGATCGGTTCTGCCATCACCTGTGGCGATAATAGTGGGGATTTGAGTTGCGATTTGAGTTCCTCAGGAATCATCCCTGTTTCTGTCGCGCCACCTGGCAATAACATGTTCACTGTGACACCGAATGGTCGAAGGTCTTCAGCCATGATCAACGACAGCGATTCTGCCCCAGCGCGAGAAGGACCGTAAGGAATAAACCCTTTGCGCCTCATCGTCTCATGGTTCATGGAGATATTGATGATCTTCCCTTTGCCGCGCTCCACCATCATCGGTGCAAAGGCTCTTGCTACGAGAAAGTACCCAGTGAGATTGGTGGCGATGAGATCGCGAAAACCATCTGGCGTCACGGCGTAAAATGGCTTTGCCTCCACCATAAATCGCGGGTTCACGGTACGCATGCCAATTCCCGCGTTGTTTACGAGCACATCCAGCTTACCCCATTCTTTTCTCACCCATGACACAGCATCCTCAATGGACGAATCGGAACGCACATCAAGTGGCATGGCATGCGCGTCTAACCTCTCTGATTTTAATCTTACTACCTCTCGCTCGAGCCTCTCCCATGATCTTGCGGCCATTGCCACCGTTGCCCCTGCTCGTAAAAGCCCTTCTGCCATTGCCAGTCCCAACCCACTTGATGCCCCAGTGACCGCGATATGTACGCCACGAAGATCAACTTCACTCAACTCCATTACCTCCCCATTCGCCCCATATCATTTACGGAATAATCGCAAGCTTGCCGAAGTGTTTTTTATTCATAAAATCAAGTTGTGCCTGTGCCAACTCATTTAATGAGTAGGCTTTGTGCAGCACAGGCTTAATTTCTCCTCGCTCTATATACCGGACAATATCTTTGGCTTCCTCCATCGTCCCAAGTGTTGATCCAAGGATATCCAGGTACTTCAAATACACTTTTCTCCAGTCTATCTTTGTGATCGGACCTGCAATGGCTCCCGCTATCACCAACTTACCTCCGGGCCGAAGAACCTCCAAAAGGTCGTTGACTTGATCACCCGCCACTATGTCTATTACCATATCCACTTCGCGAATACCCATTTTGTTTAATTCATCGCGAATGATGCTACCACGGTGAATGATATGATCCGCGCCGACTTCTAACGCCATCGTTTCCTTCCCATGATTGACCATGCCGATCAACTTCGCTCCCCTGCGTTTCGCCAACTGAAGTGCAGCAGATCCCACTCCTCCTGAAGCTCCGGTCACCAACACCGTTTGCCCCTGAGTAACCTGACCTCGATTCAACATGTGTTCCGCCGTCATACAGGAAACCATAAACGTGGCCAATTCCGCATCCGAAAGCGGCGATTGGATAGGAATCACATTCTCCATTGGCACGGTGACGAATTCAGCAAAACCACCATCCCGTTCACTCCCAATAAATTGCGAATTATAGATGGAATCATTAGAGTCCCCTTTATATAATGTGGGATTTACCATGACTCTTTTTCCGATTTGTGTTGAAGAGATATTTCCTCCTACCTCGACAATCTGTCCCACTATATCGGCACCCTGAATTCTGGGAAAATGAAATGGTTCCCCTTTCCAGCCTCCTTGTGCATTCAGATCAACAGATCCACCGTATTTTCCTTCCCTCGTCCAAATATCCGTATTGTTTAATCCGCATGCTCCCACTTTAATCAGTACCTCGTCCTTGACAGGATGGGGAACAGGTACATCTTCCCGATACGCTAGTTGCTCAATGCCTCCAAAACCCATGGTCAGAACCGCTTTCATTTGTCCTTGTTTGATTTTTTTTACCCCCAATCCAAGCAATTTGCCACATTTGCTACTATTATCGTGCTATTTCAAATGCAAAAATGTCAATACGAGAGCAAATTAGGTATGATGGAGTACAGAGATTTCTTATCCGTTGCCACGAGATCATTGCACCCGCAAATGGAGGAATTATGTCACCCGAATCAACAGTAGCGATGCCATCAAAAAAATGGGGACTTGCATTTATCATCGCCATTCTCATCTGTGTGGTTTTAAATCCGCTCAATTCGTCTACGATATCCGTGGCGCTCCCCAAACTTCTCCGCGCGCTACATACGACATCTTCAGGCATCACATGGATTGTTTCCGCTTATTATCTGGGCAGCGCCATTGCACAACCGGTCATGGGCAAATTTGGAGACAAATGGGGCCGCGAGCGCTTTGTGTATGCAGGACTGCTGCTGATGATCGTGACCGCGGTTCTGGCGCCATTATCCACCTCTCTTGGCGTGTTCGTCTTCTGGCGAATCATTCAGGCCGTGGGCACTTCCATGATCTACCCGAATGCAATTGGCCTCGTCCGTCAATACCGATCAAAAGACCTGGGAAAAGTGCTTGGTTGGATTGGCATGGCTGGCGGCATTGCCGTCGCTGTAGGTCCCACGATCGGAGGATTCCTGATTGATCTGACCTCATGGCACGCTATATTCTGGCTGAACATTCCCATCTCCTTACTCGCAATGGGATTGCTTTTGTGGATTCATCCCCGATCAAAAAACATCTCAAATCCAATCAAAGCCTCCAAGCCGTTGCGGACAGACTGGGCAGGTATTGTCTTTTTCGCAACCGCCGTGACTACCTGGCTACTCTATGCCAACGCCGCTCATCCATTTGCCAACCCTGAGTTGCTGACCCTGGGACTGAGCGCATTGCTAACCATGGGACTCATCGTTCTGGAATTCCGGCACGATTCCCCTATTATTCCTGTACAGTGGTTTCGCTTGCCCCAATTTGCACTGAGCAGTCTGATCACCGTCATCACGAATCTCGTCATGTACTGCATCCTTTATGGCCTGCCCGTATTTTTGGAGACCGAGCGCTCCTACAGCGCCACAAAAAGCGGACTGTTGCTCCTGTCTTTTGCCGGTGTTATGAGCATCGCCTCTCCACTTGGCGGCCATTTTGCGCAGGGAAAATCACGAAAATGGCCCATCGTGCTCGCGGGACTGTTGCTATTTTTCGGCACGTTCATTTTATGTTGGATGGACATCCTACCGATTTACTTCATGATCCTTGGACTCGCACTAATTGGAGTCAGTTTTGCGATCAGCAATGTCGTCATTCAACAAATTGTACTGGAATCGGCGCCTCCATCAGACACGGGGCAAGCCTCTGGGGTCTATACGCTCTTACGCTATATCGGCACCATTCTCTCCTCTTTACTCGTTAGCTCTGCTATGACCCACCTATCAGGGGCGGTTCATTTATTTATTTGGCTCACGATTGCCAGTGTGTTGACAATTCTGCTTTCCTTAGGACTTCGCGATCTGCATCAGCCTAGTTAATGATCACTCGTACATGATTTCGAGGTGGGTCAGGTAATATCTCTCACGATGCCGATGAACTTTCTCACATCACCAAGTCTCATTTCGCTCAGCGTAATCAAAACCGTGATGATCGATCCGTCTTTCCGCCTGGCTTCCACTTCCCGTGTTTTGCCAATCAGGTGCTTTTCTCCGGTCTGGAGATACCTTTTAATGTACCCGTCATGCTCTGCGTCAAATGGTGGCGGTACGAGTATTTTTACATTTTGGCCGATAATTTCTTCGGGCGTATAACCAAATATTCGCTCCGCTGCAGGATTGAAACTCTCGATCAATCCCGTTTCGCCTATGGTAATGATCGCTTCGCCGATGTTGTCGACAATCGCCCTATTTTTGATCTCACTCAGGTGGATCGCGTGTTCAATTGACTTTTGCTGAGTGATGTTTCGGGCAATGGCAGAAGCGCCAATAATTGTACCCCGTTCATTGCGGATGGGTGAAACCTTGATCGACACGTCGATGATTTGTCCACTTTTCCCCACCCGCTGCGTGACGTAGTGTTCCACGCTCTCTCCTCGATGGATCATGTCAAAAATGGGGGGGAGTTCATTTTGTAAATAATCAGGAACGATCACATTGATCGACTTTCCGATGATTTCTTCTGATGTATACCCATAGAGCGCTTCGGCACCCTTATTCCAGTACCAAATTACCCCTTCGAGCGTTTTGCCGATGATGGCATCTTCAGAAGAATCAACAATAAACTTAAAGATTCTATTTCCATTTAAAAGATTTTCATCCATTATCATATACCCTCATTTGCAATCACTTGGTTTCTTCCCCATTCTTTTGCGCGATACAAAGCCTGATCTGCAAGTTGGATCAATTCTTCGGCAGTCCTTGCAACACTTGGCGTCATCGTTCCCACACCAAGGCTGATCGAAACGAAGCGGTGACACTTGGACCTGGCATGGGGAATCATGAGGTCGGAGACGTTTGTTTTTATTCTTTCAGCCATCAAAATGGCACCTTCGCTATCCGTTTGTGGGAGAATGATTGCAAACTCTTCCCCTCCATAGCGAGCCAACACATCGCAAGGAAGTCTTGATCACGCAAGCAACGTCCCAATTCTACCGTCAGTTGTTCATCAAAATGACGGCGGTTGGCAACCCCAGTCAACCCATCGCGAAAAGACAATTGGCGCAGGGTTTCATTTGCCGCTGCGAGTTGATGGGTTACTTCCAAAAGTTCCTGTTCCCTTGCCTTCCTGCGGTCAATTTCATGTTTTAACCGCTTCCGTCTTCGCTGTCACCATGATAATCGGTATATCGATGACAGTATCAAAAGTCTTCATCGTTCGACAAGCTTCGATGCCATCCACATCCGGCATGACAATATCCATCAAGATCAGGTCAATCGGCTGTGCTTCATCTTTTCCTATCGCCTGCAAAAATTGATAGGCTTCAGCAGCAGACTGAGCAGTATAAACATCGGTATATCCACCTGATTTCAAAAAAACCTTGATCAAACGTTGACTGTCAATAGAATCATCCACGATTAAAATCGACATAGCCCACCTCATTTTGAACCATTCATCATTATTTCTTGATTTTTACCGCACATTCCTGAAGCAAATTCAGCAATTCCCGAGAAATGGTTCAGATGGTAAGCTGTTCTGGCTCGCGTTCTATATTCAAATTTCGACGTGCATGAACCTCAGGGATCACCGCAAAATAGAAAAATAGTCCTAGCATTCCTACCCCAAAGCTGACTACTCCCATTCCCCATGCGGGAACGAGAGCGCTAAGCGCCACTCCGCCAGAAGAAAGGACACGGGATAACCCAAAGGCCATGCCATTCACCGCCACATAGGAACTTCGCGCATGGTCAGGGGTGATATCGCCAAGATACGCCTGGCGCACAGGCACTCCTGCCACTTCCCCAATTGTCGCCAACAACATCACGATGAATAGCACCATGGGCATATTATTAAACGTCATCACGCTATAGCCAGTCACGTTCAAAGTGATGGCGAAGAAAAGTACCCACTTTTCAGGAAAACGCTTGATCCATCTTGCGGCTAGCGCCGCGAGCAGCACGACAAGGACTGTATTTTCCGTCTGCAAAAAGCCCAGCATTTTCACACCATCTACGATAAATGAATGGCCAGATATAACCCATAACACTTGTCGTTTCACCGTATTGGCCAGATGAATGGCGATGCCGTTGGTCAGTTGAAATTCTACGGACATGACGAGCGTTCCGGCTAGAAAGTAATACATAAAGGTCTTATCTTTCAAAATGGCAAGATAATTATGCGCCATCGCCCAAATAAAGTGTTGACTGGTGTCATGACTGTTTGGCGCGGGATGATGGGTTTCCTTGATAAAGAAAATCGTGACAAGAAGCGACCCCAACACCACGATGGACATGATCGCAAACAATTGAAACCGATAAGCTTCAAAAAATAACGCGCCTATACTCGCTCCCACTGCAATCGTCAAATTCGTCAGCCAATAAAAAATCGCGTACATCATTGGACGATTTTCTGCTGTAGTCACGTCTAGCAGCATCGCTTCATCCGCAGGGCCATACATGCCCCAGCAGACGTTGTTAACAAGAAATGCAATAAACGTTAATAGCGGTGATTCCAGCCACGGACTGTTTCCTGCTGCCATTGCCAAATAGGAGACGAGGAAGATTGCCTCCGATAACACCATCAACCGCTTGCGCCCCACGCGATCGGCATAAAAGCCTCCCACTGCGCCGCTGAACAAACTCGCGATCATGCTGATGGCGAGCAGCATTCCTGTCACTTCCATGCCAAAATAGCGGTCAAAGTAGACCGCCATGAAAGGAAATGTTGTAAATTGGGCCGTTCCAAACGCCAGATACACTGCCATTCTAATTTTGATATTGCGATGAAAGTCTCTGATTCTCAATTCATTCTCTCCCTAATACTCGTGCCGTCACTTGACTATACCGCAGGCGGTGTTCTTTTTCAGCTAAATATTGTATGATAAAAAAATTGCGATGGAGGTGTTCTGATTGAAAAAAGGATCTATTGAAATGGACAATGGCAACAAAATGATCATCGAGTTTTATCCGGATTATGCGCCGGGTACCGTGGCCAACTTTGAAAAACTAGCCAATTCCGGCTTTTATGACGGTCTTACCTTTCACCGGGTGATTTCGGGTTTTGTGGCACAAGGCGGATGTCCAAGAGGGGACGGCACAGGCGGCCCGGGATATACGATTAAGTGCGAAACAGAAGGCAACCCGATCAAGCATGAACGCGGTATATTGTCCATGGCCCATGCAGGTAAAGATACGGGCGGCTCGCAATTTTTTATCGTGCATGATAGGAGGACAACCTCTCATTTGGACGGCGTCCACACTGCATTTGGCAAGGTGGTCGAAGGCCTTGACTTTGTGGAACAGATTCGGCAGGGCGACCGGATGAAAGAAGTCAAAGTCTGGGACGAAGAGTAGAATAAGAGTCGTACCTTTAGATGAAGAAAGCGTATCTCGCATTGAATTTGGCGTGCCGATTGGTGCGCCTTTTTGTTACTATCTCACTAGCCAAGACAGTTACCCTTCCAACTGACTTCTGATACGGCGGATAGCATCAGGATGCCCTAACACCTGTACCACATCGAATTGCTCTAAAATCGTATGACCACGGGGTATGATGCGTTCATCCCCACGTATAATAGACACGAACAGCACATCCTGGGGCAATCGTAAAGAGCGCATTGGGGTGGAATCCACTTTGCGTGACCTCACCTCTACTGAGCCGACGACCCATCCCTCTGGGAGCGTATTCGTGCCAAGTTTGATTTCAGAAATAGATGATAAAGGCAATTCCGCCGGAGTAAAGCCGCGAATCAAGCGAGTGAACACCATTGGTGAAACAAGACAAGTCACAATGGCCAGCAAAATGAGGCCATTTGCGGTGGCACTGTCCAAAGCTCCGATTTGAACCGCAATTTGACTGGCTGCAATAATAAGGCTTAGGCGAGAACTCAGCAACATTCCGCCAGCCATTCGTTGCTTTATGGGAAACCTTCTTAAAAAGAATAGCGATGGTAGCACCTTGTTCAAAAACATCGTCAGGAGTAAAACAATCATCATGATCCAAAATACGGGACGAGAATCCAAGGCTTGAATGCTAAATTTCATCCCCACATTGACAAAGAAGATGGGTAGCAAAAATCCATACCCGATGGAATTTAGTTTCGTAGTGAGCGTAGATTGCCCTTTAGAAAGGAGAGAAATAATGGCACCCGCAAGAAATGCACCAACAATTACTTGAGTTCCCAATGTCTCAGAAAATGCCAAAAACATTAAGATAAGGGCAAACGAACCGCGAAGCCCCATTTCGCTAGTGGCATTCTCAATACTGGAAAATCCTCTGGTTTTAGCCACATATCGTAGTACCCTATAGATCACGACAAAGAACATAAGCAGAACCATGACTAGCAAGATGCTGAATGCATTTCCACTGGTATGGAATGCCACGTATGCCGTGATGGCGAGCAACGTAATCATGTCCGCTAATAAACCGAACACCATAAGTTGTTGCCCGAACGGATCACTGATCCAGCCCTTTTCTTTTAGAGCAGGCAGCAAAATGCCAGTTGATGTGGTGCTAAGCACTAATCCAACAACGAATGGATGTTGGATCCAACCAACATAAAATAAAATCAGCGCTACGAAATAAGAAATAATCGAAGTCGCTAGAAAGAAAGTGATACCTAAAATCCATGGTGGTTTTCCGGTAGCTTTTTTTTTCTCAAATATCAAATCGAAATCCAGTTCCAACCCTGATAGGAACATCAAATAAGAAAATCCAAATTCCGCCATAAAATTCACATACTTCGTAGATTGAGCGATGTGAAAACCACTATTTCCGATCAAAATCCCCATCAAGATTTCGATGACTACAGCTGGAACTAACCCCTTAAATATCCGTGAAGACAACCATGGGCTTAGCAAAGCAACAATAGTAACTAAAAACAGTGAGTTATACGTCGCAGCCAAATCAAGACACCTCTCAGACGCGTTGCATTCTCGAATCCGATGGTTTATTTAGCATCTTAATCAATTTCCCTAGATTCGTTTCCATTTTATCTTTGGGCAGTCCTTTCATCTCAATGGATCCATCCAATTTTGGATCGATCATCCCCACAATTAGTAGATCCTCCATTCGGATGCCATCTGGTTTAAGGAGACACATGGAAACCTGGTCTGCGAGTCGAGGATTGGTCTTCAGAGAAAGATTGATCTCAACCTCATACGTCTTTCCTGTATTTTGGCTTCTGACTTTCGTCATTCCGGACCATCGAAATACATCCACATCCCGTACAAAAGGACTTTTGTTTTCGCGAAACGCTTTGTTAATGATTGATTGTTGTACTGTTAGTCGCATTCTTCTTCACCTTACTATGCAAAATCAATCGAAACGGGCAAACACGCCGACACACTAGTGGAAAGATTATTATATAGAAACATGCCCTCCTGTGCAAACAGAAGAGCATGTAAATCGAGCGATTTTGCGCAAAATAAATAGTAGCCGAAAGAAGTTTCACTCACTCATGTAAGATAACTTCCCTACTGAGCCGTGACTTCATCAATTGAGACGACCGGCACTCCACTAAGCGTATCCTTGACCGGGCAAACTCTTTCCACGTGGTCTATTAATTCCCGAACCTTTACAGGATCAGATGGAGAATCAATCTCTATATGATAACGAATTTGTTGGAATCCCGGTCGCACACTGGAATTTGCCTTTAAAAATCCATCGGGATCGAGGTCTCCCTCCACATGCACTTTGGAATGCTTTATTTCCACCTTGTGCAGTTTTGCAAAGCTAGACACGAGAACATTGATGCACCCACCAAGACTGGCAAGTACATATTCAACCGGATTCGGCCCCTGATCGGTTCCTCCCAGAGAAACAGGTTCATCAATAATTATTTGATGCTCTCCGATCGTAGCAATCGACCGTACACCTTCTGATAAAACAACCTTTGCATGAAACGTCACATTCGCCATTTTAATTCACACCATTCTTATCGGATTAGTTTTAATTGTTAGAGTGATTGTATATTGAAATGTCTTCTATGTCAATCTAAAATAAAAACCGCCGTACTTACTTCCTTTTGGGTAGTAGGTACGACGGTCCTCAGCTTTGCTTTTTGGCATAAACTATATATTGTATTACTATTTATACCATTATGATACTTCCACTGCTAACACCAATTGCCCACTTGCGCCACCATCCATTTGAAATGGCACTTGTAACGCTTTGTTAAAGCCGCCCAACTTCACTTGACCCGTCATCGTTGTAGGTGGTGTAATATCAATTTTAATCCCTTGCTCATACAACTTTGTTGCCGCGTGGCCAGCCACGCTATTGCCAAACTCGCCAACAAATGATTCCAACATGTCTTGAGACAGTGTCATGCCGTACATGGCAAACCCGGCTTTCATAAAGACAGATGATTCACCAAGAATTAACAATCTCCCACGCAACGCTCCAGTAACCCCGATAAGCACACTATAATCGGTTTGTAAAATGTGGGCGTGAACCAATGAAGGCTGCTCTGTCGTGACAGTGACCAAGCCATTAATACTGGTAAGCGTTGCATTCAGTAACGCTAAAATAGAACTTGTATTCAAAGATGTCATTTCAGCTTTCCCCCCATTGAGTAGCTTCCCTATCATCATGAAATAATTGCACGCGTTTTTTTTAATTTGGCCAGTAAATTCATATGTTGCATTACTGCTAATATGTAAAAACCTTCCGGTTTCACTGTTTCCCCTCCTATAAACACAGAGAAACAAGACTTTCGGTAACCCGGCTACCATCACCAATGTTTTAGGCCCGTGGCTTTGCGTCCCCGCCTTTCGACGGGTTTGCCTTTCTCGTTTTCTTGTTTCTATCGTTCAAAGTAACTTGATTATAGTACATGCCGTATGATGCCTCAACCACTGCATCTATCTATTGCATCTGATTCCATTTATTGATTTTTTCTACCGATGATCGCACGGAAGAAATCGAGCTCGCCAATTCTTCGATACTTGCGGTAATTTCTTCAGAGAACGAAGAATTATGTGACGCATTCTCTTGTACTTTATTGATAGATGTTTGTATTAATGCAATTTCCACATCAATCTTTTTCGTGGAATCTTTCGCCTCCGTGGCCAAATTTCTTACTTCTTCAGCTACTACACTAAAACCACGTCCATATTCCCCAGCTCGTGCGGATTCTATCGCGGCATTAAGCCCTAAAATTTGGGTTTTATTCGATATTTCATGTAGCAGATGGCTGGTTTCCAACATATTTTTTGAGCGTTCTTGTAGTTGATTCGCCACTTCGGTTAGTTGCTCACCTTCAGTTACCAGCGTCATGGCGCCTGAAGCAATCATATGACTCGCTGAATCGATCTCTTGCATCACATGATTAATATCAGACAGTTCCTTTCGAATCTCTTCCGCATGAGTCGTGGTATACCACCCAATGGCTCCGATTAGATCTTGATGTTCATTAAACAAAGGGGCTGCATATCCAATATAAGCCACACCGAGTGTAGAATCTTCGATGCTAACCCATTTTTTATGGGGAGACTGATTTTTAACAGCATCTGAAATAACCCATTTGGGATTAATAGGTTCTCCTTCTCGAATATGCAAATCAAATTGATCATGATAAGCGGAAAAAAGCACTTTTTCAGTATCACATACCAACAAACAATGTGGCTCACGTAGCATTAAAATGGAATAAAGAACAGGCGCTAAATGTAGCGCCGTATTAAGTGATGTTATTTCTAGATCCCCCAAGACTTGCATCCCCACGGTAAATCATCATCCCCCTATGGTAACCCTTTCAATTTAAATAAAATAAAAAAAAATTGAGTATATTTGCAATCGTATGTCGCTAAAAATAAAAAAACAACCAAACATTCTTTGACAAAGATTTTAACAAATCATTCGTACGATACGACAAATAAAATTGCCATCACTTTTTTATTGGTGAATCAGATAAAACAAACTGCTGAAATTCATTAAATAGCCCAGGGTAACTGATAAACCCAAGCACGATACTGGTGATGACGGCAGAGGCCAATATGGAAAAAACGATCAAGATCTGGTATCTAACCGCCTGTATGGGATCTGCACCTGCGATGATCAACCCGGTCATCATCCCGGGTAATTGGACTAAGCCCATCGTTTTTGTGTTGTCAATCGTCGGAATCATGCTGGCACGAACTGCTTGCTTGACATAATCATACACCGCCTGCTTGGACGTTCCTCCTAATGCAAGTATAGTAATAATCTCCTGCCTGTGCGATGACGTTTCTGAGTGTAAGCGATTGAGTAAAAGGCCAGAAGCCACCATCGCATTTCCAACGATCATCCCACTGATGGGTATCACATATTGTGGGGTAGGTGCCACCACTCTCAGTCCGAGCAATAAGCCTTGGGTTACCACTTCGGTAACAGTGATAGCGAGGAGCACCCGAATCCATGCATGAGGTAACCATTTCCCTCTTTTACTAGCATTTTGTGTCGCAACGCCGATCATCAGTGCGATGAGTAGAAGGCTAAAAAGGGCATCTTGTAAGTGAAACACTACTTTCAAGATATAACCAATGATTAGCAATTGAATGGTGGCTCGAACAGCGGCGATGAGAATATCTTTTTGAAGTCCCAGCTTAAACCACATGGATAAGAAAAAGGCGATAACCACAAATCCGAGCGTGAAAGAAAGGGTAATCAAACTCATGCTTGAATTCCTCCAAGTTCCCCTATTAAGAATCGTCTTGTTACGTCCTCTTGCGGGTTTTCAAAGAACTCTTCAGTAGGTAAAGCTTCCACCAGACGCCCGTTGGCTAATAGCCAGGTTATATGCCCTACCCGACGGGCTTGATCTAAATTATGCGTCACCCACAGGACAGTCGAATTTTCCTTACTTTGTAGTTGAAGTATCCACTCCTCTACTTCACGAGCAGCGGTTGGGTCAAGTGCCGAAGTAACTTCATCAAGCAGCCAGATATCTGGTTGATTGGCCAGCACCCTAGCCAAAGCCACTCGCTGCTTTTGCCCACCAGAGAGGTCGTTCGCACTTTGTTTGAGTATTTCTGGAGGTAATCCCACTTTTTCTATCCATTTTTCCGGATTTTCAAGCGTTTTCCCCTGCAACTTTACTCCCAAATTAAGATTATCTAAAACCGTACCAGGAAACATGGTGGGCGTCTGAAAAACTAACCCTACGCGTCGTCGAAGATCCGTTACTGTCCACTCCCGTACTTCTTTGGAGTGGATCAGCACTTCGCCTTCATCAGGACTGATAAGAAGGTTACACAAAGAAAGGAGCGTACTCTTACCGGAACCTGATGGGCCAATAACGGTGAGAATATGATTCGCTGGTACTTCGCCTGAAATATTCTGAAGAATAGTAGCAGATTGAGGGTTTTCGGGGGATTTTTTAGTCACATTGAGAAATTTTACTGTAGGAGCCTTATCTCTACTCATCTTTCGCAGCCTTTCCATCAAAAATTCGTGAATGGACACCAGTCATAGACATATCTATTTTATCATTTTACTGATCTTCATCCTCACACACCATCACTTGTACAGCCAATAAAGATCGTGCTATTCTAACATTGCTTTATATAAATTAATTTTTTAAATAATTTTACAGGAGGTTTGTGCCATAAAAGAAAGCGGTTTCAAAAGAGAGATGTCACTTCTAGATCTGACAATGGCTTCCTTAGGCGGAATTATCGGTTCAGGATGGTTGTTCGGTTCACTCTACGCCGCAAATGCAGCCGGACCAGCTGCAATTGTTTCCTGGTTAGTGGGAGGAATCGCGGTAATATTTATAGGTTTGGTTTTTGCAGAGCTAGGGGGAATGATTCCGGAAACAGGTTCCATTGCTAGATACCCTCATTACAGTCATGGACACATCACTAGTTTTATTATGGGCTGGGGAGCGTGGATCGCGTATGCTTCAGTTCCTGCCGTTGAAGCAGAAGGGGTAATGCAATACGCCTCCCACTGGATTCAAGGTTTTTGGAATACGCAAACCAAAATGCTTACATTGAAAGGACTCCTTTTTGCTGCAGGGTTGTTAGTCATGTTTTTCCTGATTAATTACTTTGGTGTCAAATACTTCGCACACGTGAATACTACCGTAACCATTATTAAATTCATTATGCCCGTTTTAACCATTATTGTCTTTCTCGTCGGGGGACTGCACTGGGGCAACCTGGTGAACGCTGGGGGATTTGCGCCGGATGGCTCCTCTGGAATATTAGTCGCTGTAGCAACATCCGGTGTCATCTTTGCCTATTTAGGATTCAGGCAGGCGATTGACCTTTCTGGCGAAGCCAGGAACCCGCAGCGGGACATTCCCATTGCTCTCGTATTATCTATCTTGATTGGAATTATTTTATACGTGTTACTTCAAACTGTCTTTATTGCCGGTGTGAATCCCCTGCAATTAAAGCATGGATGGGCGAATTTATCTTTTAATGCCCCCTTTGCCGAATTAGCAACAAGTCTGAATCTAGGATGGCTTGCTACACTTCTTTATGCGGATGCCATTATATCTCCTGCAGGAACTGGTAACGTGTATATCGCTTCTACTGCCAGAGTGTTATATGCATTATCTAAAAATGGTTACTTCCCTAAATTTTTAGCGAAAGTAAACCCCAAAACAGGGATCCCTAATTTTTCTCTAGTAGTGGCTCTGATATTGGGACTTTTGTTCTTATTGCCATTCCCCTCATGGCAAAGCCTGGTAGGTATGATTTCTTCCGCAACGGTGTTCACTTATATTATTGGCCCTATTTCTCTGTCTGTATTTAGAAAAACAATACCGAATGCCAAGCGACCATTTATGTTAAAGGGCAATCAAATTATTTCGCCTATTGCATTTGTCATTGGAACTTTGATTATCTATTGGACTGGTTGGAGTATCGATTCACAATTATTAATTACGGTCCTTGTAGGGCTGGCTCTCTATCTGCTAGTTTCGTGGTTGATGCCGCAACAAATCAGCAGGCCTACTTTTCAATCATTAAAAAGTGGCATCTGGTTAATTACCTATCTCGTCATCATGTTACTGATGACTTATATTGGTTCAAGCAAATTGGGTGAAGCGAAAAATATTATTCCTTATCCCTGGGATATGATAGTGGTCATTGCAGTCTCCATCGTCTTTTATTATTGGGGGGTGGCTAGTGGATTCAAAAATCCTGAGATTGATGACGCGCTCGAATTGGTGAATGCGCTGGAACGTCAACAAAGTGAAGATAGTTCTAAAGTGGCATTACTTTCGAGACTGACAAGAACCTTTGTTTTCTTAGCAATTGTATTTATCATCATTGCGATTATCGTCATCTTGCAAACCAACTCTCTCCTCTCTAGTATGTCTCAAGGAACCAAGCTATCTGTTTCACAATCTTTAGGATTAGTGGTTCAGATCAGAGTGGTGAACATAGCGGCCTATACTGTGATTGTCTTGTTTATTTTGGGACTGCTATTCATTTTACGAAGAATGTTATCCCCTGTCAGTCGCATCACAGAACAAGTAATGAAAATTGCTGATGGTGATCTTCACTTAAAGCCTCTAAACATCAAAACAGAAGACGAAATCAGTATTTTGGCTAAGTCCATGAATGCCATGATGCAAAACTTACGAGATTTGGTATTTGCATTAAAACAAAGTTCCTCTCAATTGGAGTTTTCTTCTAACGAAACAGCTACTTCTACCAAAAATACCGTATCCTCTATTGCTGATATTTCTGGCCAAATGGAGCAGGTGGATGAATATAGCAGAGAAGGATTACAAACAGTTCTCCAAATTTCCGAAGCGCTAAATGATTTAGGAATATTGATTCAACGTGCAAAAGAAAAATCAAGCACAACCAACCATACTTCAAAACAAATGCGAACCATTGCTGAAAATGGCAAAAAATCAACCGATGATTCCATCAATAGCATTCAAAATGTTCTTAAAAAAACTTCGGAAACAGAACAAACGATGCTGCAACTGCAAGAACACACCAAGCAAATAGAGCAAATTGCTGCAACGATTACCAGTATTGCATCTCAAACTAATCTGCTTGCACTGAATGCCTCCATTGAAGCAGCACGTGCGGGGGAAGCTGGAAAGGGATTTGCTGTCGTTGCGGAAGAGGTAAGGAAATTAGCGGAACAGACTCAACAAGAATCTGCGCAGGTCGGTGCCATCTTGCATCAAATTGTATCTATTTCCGATTTGGGATTAGCCTCTGCAAAAGAAAGCCAATCTGCTGCTAATACGAGTGTCAATATGGTATTAGAGTCTGGCAAGGCGCTTGACAACATACTCGAAGCAGGGAATCAGACTGTTCAAGAAGTAGTAGAAATGGATGATCTAATTGTTAAAGAAGTAAATAACGCCGCACTACTTGAGCAAATGATGACAAAAGTGAAGCTTTCTGTGGAGCAGACTGCAGAGAGTGCACGAAATGTCGCACTATCGACCCAAAATATTAGCTCAGAAATTGATGTAGTAGCAAATAGTTCGGATGAAATTAAACAACAAGCGGTTCAGCTCAATCAAGTAATGGCAAAGTTTAAAGTAGAATAAGCGACTCATAAACCCACCAAAAAATAAGCATACCCTATCCACATGAATCTATTACCAATCCCTTAACACGGAATCCGTGTTAAGGGATCCTCAAATTGGACTTAATAAGGTGATAACAATGATCTACTCAGATCGTCGAACTGAGCGATTGCAAAATTTTAACGCCATACTCGTGCGGGTCAATCAGTTGATGGTGACGGCCAGCGATGAGTCCCAATTGATTCAGGACATTTGCGACATCATCGTGGAAAAAGGACACTTCAAGTTAGCCTATATTGCCATTCCCGATGTCCAAGGTAAATTTCAATTCCTGGGAAATTCCGGTGAACAAGGATACATGCAAAACCTGTTCATTTCCGCTGACCCTGCTATTCCAGAAGGACGAGGTTCGCTTGGAACAGGCTTTCGCGAGGATCGAGCGATTTATAATCAAACCTTTCAAACTATTCCCCACCTTTTGCCTTGGAAAGCCAGAGCCATTCAGTTCGGCTTTCACTCAAGCGCCTCATTGCCCATCCATCGAGGAGGTAAAAAATGGGGTATGCTGTCCATCTATCATGAGCAGGAGCATGTTTTTGACGAGGACATGCGGTCATTGATTGAAACGTTGGCTATCGATATCACGAATGGTCTTGATCGGATTGATCTTGTCAATGCGGAACGTCGATTGCTGGAAGTGCAGCATCATTTCTTTGAACGGACTTCTGTAGGAATGGCATTGATTCAAAATCACCACATTGTGATGGTCAATCATCGATTAGCCGTCATTCTCGGCTATGCGAGTGCCAATGAGTTAATGGGGCAACCTGTGACGCTGATTTGCCCTAATTATTACGCTGATCAAAAGCAGCAGATATTTAATGAATGGCAACAAAGAGGGTTTGGCAGTGAATCAGGGCTTACGATTACCACGAAAAACGGACGGCAAAAATGGGTGGACCTATCGATCAGTTGGTTAAAAGAGTTGTCTGATCATCAAATGACAA
>JAJZCW010000025.1 GCA_021828865.1 Bacillota bacterium | reverse complement strand
CCCCTTGAAGAACACAAGGTCAATCGGTCCGGCGTGGAAGCACAGTGATGTGTGGAGCGGACGGATACGAATCGGTCGAGGGCTTATCCTACGAAGATGTACACTCCGTGTTGCGTAAGAGGTTGGAGAGAGTACTAAAGGTATGTTATAATCAGTGTGTTTTCTGGAGGGGTACCAAAGTGGCCAACTGGGGCGGACTGTAAATCCGTTGCGAAAGCTTCGAAGGTTCGAATCCTTCCCCCTCCACCATCACATCTAAATAGATGTTGGGGAGTAGCCAAGTGGTAAGGCAACGGACTTTGACTCCGTCACTCGCAGGTTCGATCCCTGCCTCCCCAGTACCTTTGCTCCCATAGCTCAGTCGGCAGAGCGCATCCATGGTAAGGATGAGGTCACCAGTTCGAATCTGGTTGGGAGCTCCACCTATATCGCGGGGTGGAGCAGTTGGCAGCTCGTCGGGCTCATAACCCGAAGGTCGCAGGTTCGAGTCCTGCCCCCGCAACCAATATTTTGGCTCGGTAGCTCAGTTGGTAGAGCAGAGGACTGAAAATCCTCGTGTCGGCGGTTCGATTCCGTCCCGAGCCACCATTTATTGGCGCCATAGCCAAGTGGTAAGGCCAAGGTCTGCAAAACCTTCATTCCCCGGTTCGAATCCGGGTGGCGCCTCCAAGAATATTAAATGTAATTAGGTTTCTCGTTCGCCGAGAAGCCTTTTTTATTTAATTATAAAAAATGTAATGTTTATAGAATTATAGTTAAAATTTACAGGTTCAATTATTTATTGACATAAAACGCTTTAATATATTAGAATATTTAATAATGATTGATTATTCATTATTGGAAGAAGCTATATTCTTTCTCTTGAAATTTACATGACAAAAATATGTATTTACACAGGTGATGTCGATGACGATTTATGAAGACGATGATTATTCGCTCACGGTAGAGGATGATGGTGTTTTTTTACAACTACGTCATGACGGTCTTACATTGAAGTCGTTCCAAAGTATATTAGGGCAATTACCTCGTATTGAAGTAAAAAATTTTGCTTTGTTGCAACAAGCGTTTACTCAATTTACTGGTGAAAAAATTCAAATTGGTAAATGGAGACCGTTAGTTGAATGCGAAATCAGATCAGACGGTATGGAGGCAAAAATTAGAATTCATCAGACTCAAGAAGCACTTAATCATAACAACGGTATATTAAGTGAGGTCCTTCAAGCATTAAGTAATCATGGGGTACGTGATGGTTTTTTGATGGATGCTTTAAGAGGCCCATTTGCTTCTCAACAATGGATCATTGTCGCACAGGGTACTTCACCTATACCCGGTGAAAATGCGGTGATCAAATATGTTGCACAGTCAGAAAGAAAGCCCTTACTTAAGTCTGATGGAAAAACTGACTTCTATGAGATGCATTTTATTGACGAAATTGAAAAAGGGGGCTGGTTAGGCGAGAAAATTCCAGCTACTTGTGGAACGCCTGGTCGAACAGTTACCGGAAATTTGATCCCACCGATGAAAGGGAGAGACCAGGCATTGCGCTATGATCCCAAAACCGTAACGCTTGTCGTTGAGGGTGATAAGTCTGTTTTACGGGCTGCTATTGATGGCGCAGTGGACTGGGTTAATGGTCGTGTCAGTGTGATCGATCGCCTTACGATTTCAGGGGATGTGGGTGTGGGTACTGGAAATATCGATTTTTCTGGGTCTGTCATCATCCATGGTACCGTTCAAGATACATTTTCTGTGATCGCAGGTAAGGATGTTTCTATTTTAAGCCCCATGGGGATTGGAGCTGTCCACCAAATTATATCTAAAAATGGGGATATATATCTTCGTGGAGGAGTTTATGGGCATGGGAAAGCTACCATTGAAGCAAAAGGCAATATTTACGCCAAGCATGCAAATGATTGTGTGATGAGAGCTGGTAATGAAATTCATATTGGCTATTATGCTATGGGCAGTGATTTGCAGGCAAAAGTAGTGATGCTTGATAAGGATAAGGGGAAATTGATTGGTGGACAGGTAATCGCTGAATCCCAAGTGATTGCTGCGTATATTGGTAACGCTTACGAGAGATCAACCCTTGTTTCGGTTTCAGGCTTTAATCGCGATCACATTCGAGAAAGAATGGAGCATGTATTGAAGGAATTTCAAAATAAGAGAAATCATTTAGAAAAATTGTTGCGATTGCTGGAAGCCTATGATACGGCATCGGAACCTTTGTCAGAAGAGACGCAAAATGAGTATAACAATGCCATTTTAACCAAGCAGCACTTAGAAAGTGAATTATATCAGTTACAATCATTGGTTAAATCGTGGTCTAATTTGTTACAAACTCGAGGTGAGGGGGAAGTGTCTATTTTTAAGGCAGCATATCCCAAAACTCATTTAAGAATCAAAAATAACAGAAAAATAGTAGATAGAGAAACAAAAGGTACATTTTACGCGGCAGAGAATCAGATGTTTTTTGAATAGAAAGTAAGGAGTACCTTATATGGAAAATGAGCATATTACCTATACATACGAGTTATTAGACAGCGCTATTGAACTTTTTTCTCAGCCACTATTATCTCATCAAATTGCAAAGTATTCGTTTGAAGTATTTATTAAAATGCTAGCATTACAAGAGACAGCATTATTCTTGGAAGAATCAGAAAATTACTCGCTTATTCAACAACAGCTGTATGCACTCACAGGGTGGGAGGTGCCATTTACTGAAAAATTGAAAGAACTGCCTATTTTTCATGCGGGAATCATGACCCATCATTGGGATCGTTGGTTCGCAGAAGATTGGATAGCAACTTTTCAACCAAAGTTAGTCATTCCTCTTGTAATGAAACATCGTTTATTTGGCTGGATTGTCTCTAAAGGAACTAAGACAGGTGAGTTAAACAATGAACAACTCCATATTGCTCATTCCTTGATGTATCTTGTTCATTCTGCACTTGAACGGAGTGAACAGCATCAGGCACTTAAAGATTTACAGCATCAATTCGAGAAAAATCTATATGCGATGATGGCATTGCAAACGTTTACCACATCGCTGCTGACTCAGAATTCCACAGAGACGCTTTACGACCAAGCGGTAGATGCATTTAGCGAATTGGCACGCAGTAGAATCACCTCTTTAACTGTATGGGATGATTGGCGCCAGCGCTTGGTGGTGGTCGCATATCATAATCAAATGAGCCCCCAAAAAAAATATGGAGAATTTTATTTGCGAGATACAACGGATGTGCCATTGATCGGGAGGCTATATGAATTAGGAAAAGATGACGATGTTTTGAACAGCATCTTTACATCAACCACTGATTTTACACTTCTATCGGCAAAATACATTATTTTTTTAGGAAAAGAACGAATTTTGGGATTCGTTACGTTAAGCGAATCTGTAGTGATCGAGCAAAACGAGAGATTGTTTGAAACCATTCAATTGCTTGCATCTATCACTTATTTGGCCATCGTGCAAGCCAGAAGATGGGAAGAAGTGATTCGACAACGTGATATTAATGAACGAAAAGTGCATGTTTTATCTACATTGCACCATTTAACCGAAAATTTAGGACGTTGTTCAGATTTAAATGAATTGTTAAGTCTTACGAGGCACACGTTGATCGCGCATGCGAAGGTGGAAAAAATGTTTATTGCTTTCAAAAATCATGGCCAATTACAAATTCAAATTTCAGAGGGAGTGCCAACAGATTATACGGTTCCAGATCAGTCTTTGGAGAAATGGTTTTTAGAAAACAATACGACTATTTATGACTTTACCATTGAGGGAGCCAACAATTGGTTGAGTGCCATTAATTTCCCGATAGATAATCAAACGAACTGTCTGATCGCAGTGCCATTTTGGCATCATTGCATGGATGATCTTACTATTCAGGAAGATGAAGTTCATGCTGGATTGCTGGGTTGCTTGTGTGTCATGGCTGTTGAAGGAGGTTTATCAGAAGATTATTTTTTGATGATTGATACGATTGCTCATAATTTACAACCATTTCTTATGTTTTTGGGGCATTATGAAGAGGAATTGACACTAAGCGAATGATTTTAAGGTAAAATTAGCAATATGGGTGTATTAAGGTGAGGTGCAATCAATGGCTTACATGCTTGCGGTGGACGGTGGGGGAAGTAAGACAACGGCAGTTATTGTAGATGATGATGGGAATCTACTAGGCTATGGAAAATCCGGCTGTAGCAATCATCAGGTGTGTGGAAGGGAAGTCGCCTATTTTTCAATCGAAACAGCGGTTCACCAAGCGCTGCGAATGGCGGAAATGGACCCATCAGAAATTATTCACAGCGTCTTTGCACTTGCAGGTTTGGATAGAGATAGAGATTATTCGATCATGGAGAAAACCATAAAGGAATTGTCATTTTACTCCTATCAATTGGTTTCAGGTACGATCACTGGGCTTTGTATGGGTTCTTCAGATTTAACTGGCATCGTATTGATATGTGGTAGTGGCAGTAATGCATTTGGAAGAAATGCGCTAGGTGAAACGATTCAGGTTGGCGGATTTGGTTGGTTGTTTGGCGATTGTGCCGGAGGGGGGGAAATGGCAAGGGAAGCTTTTAGAAGTTCCATTCGATCTTATGAGGGGAGAGAAGTTCCCTCTATTCTCACCACGATGATTCCGAGTCATATGGGCTATCTGTCGATGGAAAGCATGATTCAGGATGCGTTGGATCAAGGATTGAAAGATGTACCGATCACTTTGACGGAAGTATTACACGCGGCAGATTCTCAAGGTGATGAACTCGCTAACCGAATCTTAAGAGATGCTGGCATCGAACTTGGAAAGGCAGGATTTGCCGTTCATCGTTACATGTCCCAACTTGGTGGGATTTATCAGGGAAATGGAAAAATCCCTGTGGTGTTAGTAGGATCAGTACTTCAAAAAGGGAAAAACCCTACTCTTATCCATTCGCTGAAATCAACGATGCAAGGAGATCAGTTTGCCTGGATAATGCCTGAATTTGATCCTGTGTTTGGGGCGGTTCTATACGGCTGGAGGCACTTAAAAGTGTATAATGACCGGGATATCGCGATTGATCATTTTATCAAAGGTAGTGAGCAGTTAGGATAAAAAGTGATGTAAATCGGGCTATTATCTTGATGATTAAAATGATCGATATCCGCATTACAATGAAGGTGGATGGATGGGTGCTAGCATTTTCACCGCTTCTGCTTTGTCACGGCCGATGATTTGACCACATTTTGTTCTCTTTGCATGAAGATATTCATCCTATAATTTCCATCCAGTGAGGAATTGACTCTTATGAGCGCGAATCGCCTTTAATACTAATTGGCTTTTATCGAAATTATCCTCTTTACTCCCAATTGTCATGATACAGGTTGATACAACTTTTTTTGATTTTGTATGACATGTTCTTTTTTTAGAGGATAAAACATGAAAATGATTAATCCTATAATCAGGGCCAATATGGGGATCAATGTAATCATCAGCTTAAACCCAAGTAGTGCCAAAGTTGATTGATGAGGAGAATGTTTGTACCCCGATGCCGTTAACACGATGGTAGTGACTATTGCTTGTGCTGGTGTGCAAAATCCTACAATTAACCCGTGAATACCATAGAAAATTCCCTCTCTACGTTCCCCTGTATTGAGTTGATCTTCATCGATCACATCAGAAATTAAAACATCTGTCAAAATCAAGATAGCAGAAAGGCCAATTCCAATGGCTAGTCCGCATAACAGCGCGGTGATAAAGCTTTTAACAAACAAAAAGGGCAAGAGTGCCAAGCCGAATAAAATGATTGCAATGATGGTAGATCGAAATGCCCCAATTCGTGGAATCACTGCGCTCCATACATAAACCAGAGGCAAAGCGACGACAAGAGTACCAAGCAGCAACAAAGATTGTTGAGTACCGCTTAAACTGAGGTTGTATTTGGTGTAGTAAGAAAGATCAGCGGTCAGTATGGTAAATGCAAATTGCACAAAAAATCGCATACCGATAAATGTCAGAAAAGATCGGTTGAACAGCGTATATTTTAGGGCATGTCGTACAGATAAAGTCACTGTATGGTCGGAAGCTTCACTTTGGTTTAGTGCCTGTTCCCGGCGATGTCGAAGATCAAAACTAGGAATGGTGGTAAAAAGCGTGGCAATACTTAGTATGCCAAAAATGATGGCCATTGGTCTCCACCCAATATTGGATGCAATCATTTGAGGGAGTGCCAGGCCAGCAATGAGTCCAATGATGCCAAACATTTGTTTCCATGCGGAGGCATAGGCACGAGCGGTTGAGGTATGAAACAACTCCGGAAACAGGGCAGACCAGTTTACCATGGTGATGTTATAAAATGTATCATAGAGCAGGGCAGTGATGAAAAAGTAGGCAGTGAATAGAACCACTTTGGTTGAAGGGAATGGTGGAATCCATACTAGAATAAAAGTTAATCCTAGGGGGACTGCACCGTAAATGATGAAAGCCACTCTCCGCCCCCAGCAGAACGACACTCGGTCAGACAGATATCCTAAAAAAGGATAGACGAGTGTGGCATATAGCGCTTGGATAGTGGCGGCCAAACCAATCCATAAAGGACTGCCTTTCATGGTATCAATATAGTAAAATTGAACATAGGTTCCGAAGGCTAAACTGAGTAAATTGGCAGTAATCGATCCACTTGAATAGGAAATAACTTTTTTCAGCACTTTTATACATTGACTCCTTTATGTAAAAATGGCCTCCCGGATTCAGGGAAGCCATGATGTCCATACCCATATATAATGCAAAATAATTGCCGTTATTGATTGGCCGCTTCGTTTTGGTCTGCTATGGCCATTGCTTTGTTAATACTCGTAGCAGCTGCCTGTGATTGAACTTCTGCATTGATTTGTTCCGGAAGCATGGAAGTCATCTGAGAAGCAAAATCTGTAATGGAGCGGACGAGTACGGTTTTTTCCTCGTTAAGACGGTTGATTTCTGCGGTAAGTTCCTTATTTTTAACCAAAGATTCCCATAATTGGGTTTCAAGCCTTTGAATTTGCTTGGCGTCCGTTGCCCGAACTTCTTCTATTTCTGTACTCATTCTATCATATTCTTGTTTCATATAGGCGACTTGTTCCTGCATATTCTGATATTCACGACTGGAAGAAGATTTGAGTAACTCATAGGATTCAGATAGTTGTTGATGTTGTTTTATCGAATCTTGCAATCTTTGTACGGTTTCATATAGTTCTTGCTCTTTTTCTGCATAACGGAGTTCTAATTGATGGGTCTCATCTTCAAGTGAACGAATGGATTGATTGGCATCACCTAAATTTGAAGTTTGCTCGTTATATAATTGTTCAATTCTTTTTCGATCCTCAATCATTTCAATGACTGAATTGATTAGGCGGTCAGAAGTTGTATTCTCGCCATCGCTATAGGACTTAAGTCCCTCATTAACTGGCTTTTGAGTGATCTGTTCATTCAATTTAACAATTCTTGTTTTTAATCCTGTTTGCCTAGCCCGATAGAATTCTTCTTTGCATGTCCGCTTGATAAATACATTCCAACGCCAGTAATTTGTCCGCTTTTTATGTAACCCACCGGTTTCGTATTCAAATTGCTCACACGCATCCAATACCGACCCGCCGTGGGAAACATGGCGTAAAATTAGATTTTTAAGCTGACTGCTTTTTTCGGACGTCCATTTGGCCGTCGAATTTGCGTACGCCATTGTTCCAAATCCACCCCTCGTGATTATATGCCTATAGCTTACCATTTTAACGCCAAAATTCAACATTAATAAATAATCGTTCGAAACTGAATTAAAGGAGAATAAAATTTGCCATGCTTTTTCCGACTTGATTCAACACGTCCACTGGTTGAACCAGTGCAATCCGAATATAACCTTCACCCTCTTTTCCAAAACCGGTTCCTGGAACAGTGATGATTCCTGTTTCTTGTAGTAAATTCTTTGCAAATTGCTTCGATTCAATATTTTTGGGTGTTTTTAGCCAGACAAACATGGTACTCAGCGGTTTTTTTACTGACCAACCGGACTCGATGATCGGAGAAAGCAGCGCATCTCGGCGAAATTGATATTCCAAGCGATTCATTTCGATAAAATCCTCAGCGTTCTTCAGCGCTTTGGCCCCTGCCGATTGTATCGCAGAAAATACACCGTAATCAATTTGCGATTTCAATTTACCAAGTGTATTTAGTATTTGCCGATTTCCCGCAGCAAATGCTAAGCGAGGACCAGCAAAGTTGAATGTTTTGGAAAAGGAATGCAATTCGATTCCCACATCAATAGCACCTGGCGTTTGCAAAAAAGAGGGGGCTTGATAGCCATCAAACACCAGTTCAATGTAGGCTGCATCATGAATCACCATCATGCGGTGCTGTTTGGCGAATTCCACCACTTCGGAAAAAAATTCAGGAGTGGCGACAGCGGAAGTGGGATTGCTCGGAAAGTTCAGTACAAGCATTTTTGCTTTTTTCAAAACATCGTGAGGAATAATTTTGAAGTCGGGCAAAAATTCATTTTCCTCTTTTAAAGGTAAAAAATAAGGGATGCCGCCCGCTAAGTGAACAGCGACTTCGTAGATGGGGTAACCTGGGTCGGGAATCAGCACAACATCTCCAGGATTGATAAAGGCTAGTGTCAAGTGTGCCAAAGCGTCCTGCGCTCCTATGGTCACGAGCACTTCCTCTTCTGGCGAAACAGACACCTGATAGCGACGATGTAAAAACGCACTGATTTCCTGCTTAAAAGCCTCAGTGCCTTCCGTGCGTTGATAACCAAATACGCCCGGTTCGTCGAGCGCGTTTTTTAAGACTTCTGGAAGCATTGCCGGAGGGGGCATATCTGGTGAACCGATGCCAAGGTCAATCACGGGCTTTCCCACACTTTTTCGTGTTTTTGCGATCTCCGTCATTTCGTAGAAAACAGCTCCAGAAAAAAGCTCCATTCGTTTTGCTTCGCTAAACATTTGCTACCTTCTTCCCGATTTTCGTTTACTGTATATTATACATGGAGAAAATTCATCTAAGGAAACTGGGATTGAAAATAGGAGTGAGTAATTATAAGTGAAGAATTCTGATGTACATGTCATTGTGATCGGTGGCGGTCCGGCAGGTCTTTTTGCGGCAATCGCGGCAGGACAAATGGGTGCACGAGTGATACTCGTAGAAAAAGGGGATCGTTTAGGTAGAAAATTGTTGATTTCTGGTGGAGGAAGGTGCAATGTAACCAATTCAAGGGGAATTGAACATTTAATAGAGAATACACCGGGAAACGGCATATTTTTACATAGTATTTACTCTAAATGGGCTAATCAGGAAATTATACAGTTTTTTCGTGATCGGGGCGTGATGCTAAAAGAAGAAGATCACGGACGACTTTTTCCTGTCACAGATCGTGCGTCCACCATTTTGCAGGCGCTGGTGGATGAACTGAAACGATTGGGAGTCGAAATAAAGCTCCATCATTCGGTTCGCCAACTTGTCATAGAAGAGGGTCAAATTAGTGGCATTCAAACGGATCAAGGTCTCTTACCAGCAACAGCAGTGGTTATCGCGACAGGTGGCGTCACTGCGAAAGCTACAGGGTCTAGCGGCGATGGTTACGCATTTGCAGAAAAATTAGGGCATAACATCATTCACCCATATCCTACTTCTGTTCCCATTGTTTCGAGGGATGAGCGCATTGTTTCACGTAAGCTTCAGGGAATTGCCGTTCGGAATGTGAATGCGAAGCTGCTCGTAAAAGATAAGAAGGTACTGGCAAATGAGGAAGGGGATCTGCTTTTTACGCATTTTGGTCTCTCAGGTCCCCTGCCGTTACGGCTTAGTCAATACTTGGTGAAAGAAAAAGCAAAAAAACCTTCTCATGATTTTTATGTACAAATTGATTTTGCGCCTGACCAGACTGTTGATTCACTAAAAGAAAAATTTCGAGTGTTTTCCAATCAGTTTCCTAAAAAGTTACTAAAGCAATCTCTCAAGGAATATGTGCCCGAAAGGTTAGCAGAAGTTTTACTCCAAGAAATCGGATTGGATCAAAAAACGGCTGGAGATTGGGGAAAATCAGATTGGGAAAAGCTATCACTAACCATTAAAAAATGGAAAATAAAGGTCGAAGATACACTTGGTTTAGAAAAGGCATTTGTGACAGGTGGGGGGGTGGAGTTAAAAGGAATCGAACCGCAGACGCTTGCTTCCAAGTTGACAAAGGGCGTGTATTTTGCGGGTGAAATACTCGATGTTCATGCGCATACTGGGGGTTACAATATCACTGCCGCATTTTCTACAGGTTATATTGCCGGTCAAAACGCGGCTCAATATGCATTAGGTGGTGGGAACTAGCGAAATGGACACTATTTTTATGAAGGAAATGAGTTTTTATGCGTTTCATGGCGTATATCCAGAAGAGAACCGTCTGGGGCAGCGTTTTTTGGTGTCATTGGAATTGGATTGTGATCTTAGAAAAGCAGGGGCAGGCGATGATCTTTCCCTATCAGTCGATTATGCCGAAGTGTATAATATGACGAGTGAAATTGTACAAGGTAAGCATAAAAAACTGATTGAAGCGGTGGCAGAGGACGTGGCGAACGCCATTTTGGGTAAATATCCACATGTTTTTGGCATCAAAGTGAAAGTGGAAAAACCAGAGGCTCCAATACCAGGCTCGTTTAGTTCGGTAGGTGTGGTCATCAAAAGATCAAGAATACAGGAGAATCAGTGATGGAATCCAAGAGAGTGAGCGAATCGAAAACTTATATGACTGATTTAGTACTACCTCCAGATGCCAATGCGTATGGCAATATTTTTGGTGGTCTCGTAATGGCTTACGTTGACAAAATCGCAAGTATCACATCAATGCGTCACTGTCGCAAACCAGTGGTCACTGCGTCTACAGATAGTGTCGATTTTCTGGCGCCAATCAAAGTGGGTGATACCATACAACTCGAAGCGTTTGTTTCTTGGACTCATCACACTTCCATGGAGATCTTCGTGAAAATTGAATCGGAAAATTTACTTACGGGGGAGAAAAAATTAACAGGAACTTCTTATCTGACGTTTGTCGCGATTGATGAAGAAGGACGTCCTGTGGAGGTGCCTGCCATTATTCCGGAGACAGATGAGGAAATTTGGCATTACCAAACGGCTCCATCGCGAAGGGAACAGCGTTTGCAACGCAAAGCGGAGAGAATTAAGGTGTCTAATCCCTATCATCACCAATAATCCTCAGCAGGGGTGGGAATTGCATTGCTGTCATTGACAGATCGTTATGATGTAGAGAGCATTGATCCACTTTGTGACGGTTGGCAGTTTGGATTAGGATATGATACGCGATTGCAACGTCAGGTTCTGATTGCAATGATATCCAACCAGGTGGCTGATCAAAATTGGTTCAATGAATGGTTGCAAAGACGTAGTGCTGTTTCCCATTCCTTTGTGGCAGAATTACTCGATGGAGAACGCTTAAAAAACTCTTTTTTGTGTATTTTTTCAAGAACATCCCATGTTCAAATCGGGTTGCCTACTTTACCTGACCACCACATTTATGAAGCGGTAGGAAAAATCATTCAGGGAACTAGGATGCTATATCAAGAGAAAATCCACTTTCGTTTCAGTGCTGGACAAGTGTTGTGGGATGGGGAAAACCCTCGATTACTCGGTTTGCCGATGAGCACAGCCAATAAGGAGAATCTTAGCGAAGGGAATCCAACGGCCATTTCAAATTACACAGCAAGTTTGTTGGAATGGAACGCCTCTGTCCAAACTGATGAGAAACGGTCTTTGTCTGTTCATGTTAACTTAGGCATAAACAGGTTAAAAGAGGCGATGAGTCTAGGCAATGAAGGGTTTAATGAATTAACCGAGCTGTTGCAAGCGTTAGAGAACCGACAAAACATCATTTTTTCTGATACCAAAACCACTTTGGATGATGATAACGATGAAAATGAAGAGCATGACCAGGATTTTGAATCAATCGAGGAAGAAAGCGCAGTGACGGCTTTTCCACTTCGAGGTTGGTTGATCCTGGCACTTATCATCATTGTGGTGATTGCTGGACTTGTATGGTGGTTTGGCAGACCGAGAATAACGGGCTCAGCACAAGATTATAGTGGAAATTCATCAATATCGGCGCAAAAGCTAGCAAACAACGAAAAACCCAATCAACGAGTAATGCCTAATCTTAATGGTGATTCCATACCTGAAGCCATCAATATATTGGAACAAAGAGGAATTCTCCCCGGGAATATCATCCTGGCGACGAAAAGCATCAACAATGGCACTAGTCATATCATTGCAACATCTCCATTAACTAACCAAAAGCTAGCTAATGGTCAAAAGGTAGATCTGACAATCGGAGTGCCAAACGGAAGTGCTCTGGTGCCCAATCTTAGCGGTTTAAACGTGAGCACTGCAGCGCAGCAACTTTTAGCTTTACAATTGCATTATTCTTATGTGTATAAGAATTCGTCCCTAGCGAATAAAGGGAAGGTAATCGCTCAGGCTCCTAAACCGTATACAGTGGTAGCAAAAAATTCCCAAGTGAAATTTGTGGTCGCCACCAGTTATTAAATGGCTATATCTTAAAAAGGAGGTAAGAGGATGAAAGACGTTTATATTATTGGAGGAGCAAGAACTCCCTTTGGGACTTTTGGAGGCTCTTTAAAAGATGTCCCAGCAGAGGATCTGGCGGTGACAGCCAGTTTGGCGGCCATCAAAAGAGCAGGTCTTGAAGGTAGTCACATAGACAATGTCGTATTTGGCAATGTCGTTCAGTCTTCACCAAACGCTGCCTATTTTGCTCGTCATGTGGGACTTCGAGCGGGAACGCTCGAATCAACGCCTGCGTTAACGGTCAATCGACTGTGCGGTTCTGGATTACAAGCAGCCATATCTGCAACTGAATCAATCATGCTTGGTTACAGTGAGATCGGTTTGGCAGGCGGAGCTGAAAGTATGAGTCGCATTCCCTACTCCATGCATGCTTCTCGATTTGGTTTTGGAACAGGGGCGCCCATTGTTACCGATATGCTTTGGGCCACGTTAAAAGATGAATATGCAGGTTGCGGAATGGGGGATACAGCCGAAAACCTGGCAGATGATTACAGCATTTCACGTAAAGAACAAGATGAATTCGCACTTCGATCCCATAAAAAAGCAGAAGCATCAAGAGATCAATTCGCAGAAGAAATTACTCCTGTCATTATCCATAGCAAGCGTGGCAGCATAGAAGTCACGCTTGATGAACACATCCGTCCCTCCACAACAATGGAAAAACTGGCTTCGCTAAAGCCCTCATTTCGGAAGAATGGCACGGTTACTGCGGGTAATGCAAGTGGAATTAACGATGGCGCGGCAGCCGTTATTCTGGCTGGTGAAGAGGCGGTTACCAATCATGGGCTAAAGCCCATTGCTAAAATAATCGGTTATGGTATTGCAGGTGTCGATCCAACACGTATGGGAATTGGGCCTGTTCCGGCTCTTGAAAAAGCGCTTAAACGCTCAGGATTGTCGATTAATGACATGGATGTGGTGGAGATCAATGAGGCGTTTGCAGCTCAAACGTTAGCCGTTAAAAAAGTTCTCTCCATTCCTGATGAGAAATTAAATCTGCTGGGTGGAGCGATCGCATTGGGACATCCGGTTGGAGCGAGTGGTTCTAGGTTGCTGATTAGTGCCGCTTTACAATTAAAGCGAAATCAATGGAGATATGCGGCAGTTTCGTTATGTATTGGCGGAGGGCAAGGAATTGCCATGATTATCGAACGAACTTAAGGTTGACATGCTCTTGACCACTTACCCATAATAGACGCTGGAGGGGATCTTCTATCATGATCCGACAGCGTCTATTATTTTTTTCGTTAATTTTGTCGATGGTGGTCACTATCAGTCTTTCCTCGTATAGTGCCCATGCAGCTACTGCATTTCCCGTAACGAATAATTATAGGGTAACATCTCAAAGTATACATAATATGTCACGCAATCAACGTGTTACATATTTGCCGTATATCGTAAATGCCCAATCAAATCATCAATTGATTTCTATGTCGTTTTCCAATTTGGAGAGTGCCATGAAATGGGCAAAGTCCCATAGCAATGCGGTGGTTATTAATGCCCAATCTGATCAGATGGTTTATAGCAATATCAGCGAACCTTATGAAGTAAATTATTTGCAGGCAGGTCAATCTGCTTCGGTTTCAAGTCATCACTATCCCACTCTTCAAGAAGCGATTAGCGCGGCTAGACAGGAATCTGGAGATTATATTGTCAATCTGGCAACTGGGGAAGTATTGTGGTCAAATATTCAGGGCAATTATGTGGTTCAGGGCAATTCGTCAAAGGCGCAATATCAATACTTGGCTGATGCTCTTACATCTGCTTCCAATTTACCTTCAGCTAGTGTGGTGAGTGTGTCTAGTAATCAAACGGTTTGGCAAGCTGTTTATCAGGTAACGGTAAATGGTCAATTTTCCAAGTCGTTCTCATCGTTTAATGATGCGAAAACCTATGCGGAGCAAAACGCAATGAGTGAAGTTATTGATAATTCTACAGGCAGTGATGTATGGGATAATATTCCTAGATATGATGTCTATCAGAATGGTATCTTGATCAAGCAGTTTGCTTATGAGAGCGATGCGATTGCCTATGCACAAAACTTGACTAATGTAACGGTGGTGAATATTTCCACACAACAAACGGTATACAGCAATCTTCCGAATTATGCAGTTGTAGTGGGAACGCAAACAATGAAGTCGTTTGTAACTGAGACTGCGGCGATTTCCTATGCGAAGACGCTTCAGGGAGCTGTGGTCATTCAAATCAATACAAATCAGATGGTGTGGTCATCTATTGGGCTATATGGTGTTTATCGGTACTCGCAATTGATGAGATCTTTCAGCAATGAACAGGACGCCATCAATTTTGCCAAGACACTAGATCATGCACAAGTAATCAACACTCAAAATCAACAAATCGTTTATTCAAATTATCCGACCAACATTACATCTCCTAATGGGGATACGTTTACAGTGGTAAACAATATGTTGGTTGATCATTGGGGACAGGTGAACATTACTTGGGCACCTGCACCTTCCTTTATGGTGCCAGGTCAGACTTACGTCACGGAAGATTACATTCACTGGTATCAGGTGAATACAAATGGCGATGTTTATGTTGGGAGTTGGGAAAATCCCTATCGTACCATGAACTTGACGACAGCATCCAGTTTAACTGCAAGCCAAATCAATTCGTTTTTTGCTCAACATGCTGTTTCGAGCAGTGTCCTTCAAAATACGGGCAAGTATTTTATAGAGGCCCAGCAGCAATTTGGTGTAAATGCGCAGTATCTTGTGGCTCATGCCATTATTGAATCGGGGTGGGGGACATCATATTTTGCAAAAAATAGGGATAATCTATTCGGTTATGAAGCCTATACAAGCAATCCCAATGCGGCAGCTACGTTTCGATCGATTGAGTACGACATAAACTTCCAGGCTTGGTTTGTCCGTAATGATTATTTGAACAGCAACGGTTCTTTTTTCAATGGCCCTAATTTGGATGGGATGAATGTGGATTATGCCACCGATCCTTATTGGTCAAACAGCATTGCTCGTATTATGTCTGAAATTGCACCTTATTCTTCAACTCTTACGAACCAACCTCAGATGCCAGAAGCATCGACGAGGATCGTTTTCACGTATCCAACTGGAGCGATGGGGAAAGCCACTAATAGTATCACAGTATATTCGGGCCCAGAAGATGCGACTGTATCTCCGCAAGCTATCGGCAATATTCCGCAAGGATCAACTTTTACAGTACTAGGTGATACTCCAGGCTGGGATGAGGTAAAACTCTCCAATGGTCAGACAGGATTCGTCAATTGGAATTTGGTATATCTAGAGAATGTGGTCGAGGTCACTGGAATTAATTACGGAAGTACACTTGCTGTTCATTCTGCTGCTGCATCCTCTAACAGCAATATTCTGGATAGTGTCCCAAATGGGGTATATTTAGTATTGATTAATAATCCAGGGAATGGCTGGGACAATGTAACAGACGGAAATGGTAAAACGGGTTGGGTAAGCAATCAAAATGTAAAGGTAATACATTGAATTGACGATAGGGAAATCCATTCCCTGTGATATAATGAATCGGTATTAATTGAGGTCGAGGTGGAATAATGGGCGAAAGTGTATTGCCACGGCATATGAAATGGCCGCTATATCTCTTAGCAGCCTTCCCTATATCCGATTATTTTTTACATATTTATCCTTGGGGAATAATTGGCGGACAATGGGACAAGATCTTGTTAATCTTTTTTGCAATTTTCGTCATTCGTGCGTATTTTTTGGGCGATAGACGTCCATTATTCAAGTCGCAAAAAATGGTTATTTTTGTAGCTTTGCTTGGTTTGGTATATGTATTGATGGATACAGGTTATCTCAAGGTCGCTTTTGCAGGGTACCGAGTGGATTACATGTATATGCTGTTTATGTTGACGTTACCTTATATCGTCGAAAAAGATGACATATTACCTTTACTAAAGTTTATGGTTTTTGCTGGGTTTTTGGTCGCCCTGCACGGTGTGTATCAATATGTCGTAAAGGCTCCGATTCCTGCGGCTTGGTTGAATCTCGGTGAGCATGAGAGGACAAGGGTGTATTCGATCTTCGGTAGCCCCAACATCATGGGATCGTATATGGCTTTTATCGCTCCCACTGCTTTTGGTGTGGCATTATATGAAAAACATCGTGGCAAACGTTGGTTTTATATTCTGGCTGCAGTATTCTCTGTAATGTCGTTGGTTTTTTCTTTCACTCGCGGAGCATGGTTTGCATTTTTCTTAGGGGTGCTCATATTTACATGGCTGGTTGATAAACGGCTAACCATCGCTGCTATTATCATTGCAGTGGTAGCCGTCCTCTTTGTCCCACCTATTCACGCCAGGATTGCACAATTTTTATCCATCGTTTATTGGGCAAAAACAATGGAAAGCGGAAGAATCGCAAGATGGATGAACGCCTATGATCAAATGCGCAATAATCCGCTATTTGGCGCTGGTCTTGGAAGATATGGAGGGGCGGTAGCATCACGTTTCTTTGGTGTCATCTATGTCGATAATTATTACGCAAAAACGTTGGCCGAGACAGGACTATTAGGGCTCATCTCCTATGTGGGATTAATTGTGGTCTACTTGAGAGAGGTCTATAAGGCGGCAAAAGTTCACTTCAAGACACCGATTGGTTACGTATTTATTGGTGTATTTAGTTCACTCGTCGTCATGGTCGCACATAATTTTGTAGAAAATATTTTTGAAGTTCCTACCATGAACTATTTGTTCTGGTTTGCGGGAACAATGGTTCTTATTTATACCAAGGGGGCGGCAAAAAGTGAATAAGGCATTGAAAAAATGGCTTACGATACCCTTACTGTTGCTTTTTTCCCTTTGGATTGTGCTATTCTATCAATTGATATTTGTGGCATGGACGTTGCAATATTCCTACATAGGCGTCTTGGGAGTTATTGTAACAAGTCTTGTGTTTTATTTTGTCTTTCCTAAAAAAGATCGCAACTTTGTTTTTAGGTTTACCCTTTTTGCGTTGATGACTTCTTACGCTATTAGTGGAATTTTTGGATATACCCTTAAATGGATCATCATTGACTGGATTGTATTTGTGATCTTGGCTCTGATATTAGGCAGAATCCTTATTGGGAAAAAAGTGCTCACTTTATTCCTTGTTATTATGGTGATGACAGGTTTTGAAATTTGGCTACCGCTCGATAGTTGGTCTACGCTTTCTCACTTCAGTGTCAATTATTTAGGCCGTTTAGCCAGTCAGGACCCGCAAGTGCCAAGTTTGCCTGTGACTACCATCCCAGACCCGAGCAGGCCTGGCCAACAAATGATCCTAACCTTGCAGGCGCATCAACCTTATAAAGAGGAAGCCCAAACTTTGGTCGATGGATTGGCTTTAAGTGGCAGCAACCAAATTGAGGAAGCACTTGTGGAAATTCAGCATTCCTATGATTTAGTGACAATTCAGCCTAAAGGCCATGGGTATCTGACAAATTTCGCGTCTCCCAACCAGTTGGCGGGTATTCCTTACAGCGCGCTAGGTAGTTCAGATTTCCCTTTTAGCACCAGCCACTTTTTGAATATTAATGGAGACAGCCGCATGTATTTTACGTTGTCCGCATCACCTGGTGAGTTGCTGTCTACACTACTAAGCCCAGGACAAACTGCATCGGACTTGGCAAATTTAACGATACAGACCGCAAAGAACGAAGTGGCAAATTGGGAACAGCTTACAGGTAGAAACGCTGTCGAACATCAACAAGGATTGACCTTGAACAACGGGGTATTAGCAGGAACTTATGATCATCAGACGGTTCATATTAAGACAGATGGTGTTGCCATACTCGGTTTGTATCGACTACTTCCAAAATCAGAGTTAGCTTCCCCAACAGCGGTGGTTGAAGGAAACAATCTATTGCAGGTCGTTACCTTACCACCAGATAAGCCCAAAATCATAGCTACATTGTACGGGAGTTACAGTCATCCACTCACAAGCGATATTGTGTTTGCCGATGTGCTTGGTAATGGGACCGATCAACTCTTGATTAATACCGTACCTGCTCAAATTGTGCAATTAACTCCTACCGGAAAATGGAATGTGCTTTGGTATAGCGGACGGGATAGTTTCCGGTTTGAATCGGTATTTCCACAATCAAACGGAGATTTGATTATTGCCAATTCACCAAGCCTGGTTAGCACCTCGCCAATTCGCTATTTAGGCGGATATGTGTATAAAAATCGCCAATTGGTGGAACAGTTTAGGGTCTACCACGGCAACTTGGTTAATTTGAGTACAGTACACGTCTCTGCAGGGACCAAACCTCAATTGTTGATGTCCGTTTATGATCACCAGGAAGTTCTGCTGCTCGGACCATCCCGTATACCTCTTTATGATCTTTTGGTCGGCGGTTATGTGCTTGTTGTCATTATTGCTATTTTCCGGCGATTCGGAAGGAGACATGCAGGGTGAAAATGAAAAGTACAGTTTTGATTATTTCTGCATTGGCAGGTGGAACCATGCTTCTTGCCGGTTGTGGGAATCTTCAATCGAACCCTGCATTGATGCAAAAATCGGTCGTGCAACGTTCGGTTGCTTCACAAGGGCTTGTAAAAATTCAAGACGCAATTAATAGTATGTCGTCTATTCAGAATTACTCGATCAAGGCGCAAATTCAGGAAGCTACAGGTCGTTCGGTACGATCAGTAAATTTCTACGGAGCTGTCATGTTACCTAGCTCGACGACTCCAGTACAAATTCAGATGGACGAGACGATTGGTGGCAATAATTATTCAGTTTATCAAAATGGATCCTTTGCTTATTATGAAGACGCAGGCAGATGGAAGCCAATGACTCCTGTTTCTGATTTGCGCCCGTGGCAATCTTTGTCTGATGCAATTGCCAAAAATCCTCCAAAAGTGGTTTACCAGTTACCTGATCAAACTGTTGTATCGTGGCTTTGCAACGTCTATCAATTCAAGACTGTAGATTTAGGCTCCTACCTTGGACACACGGCACTGGTAAAGCCTCAGGAGTCCCTATATACGGTTTGGGTGGATACCACAGACGGGTTATTAAGACAAATTGAAGTGCAATCCACAGTTGGGGTACCAGGCAAAGGAACAAATTCGATGAGCTCTACAGATTTGATGTTTAATTACAATGCACCTAATCTAAATATTGGAGTTCCGAGTTCTCTCGTAGCACAAATAGAAAAGCCGTAACGCCTCAATCTTCGATCAATTAAATAATTGGCATTTTCTATTGGAGTGTGGTACACTATCTGCTGTTATCAAGGTGGTCCGCTGCGACAACGCATGAACGCCTGTTGGGAGGAGAATGATTTTGCACCCGTTAGTCCGAGAAGTTTCCATTCAGCAATTGCGCACTGATTTCCCTAAGTTTCGACCTGGGGACACCATCAAGGTACACGTAAAAGTGCGTGAAGGTTCCAGAGAACGGATCCAGGTGTTTGAAGGAGTTGTGATCAAACGCAGGGGTACACTCGTCAGTGAGACGTTTACAGTACGTAAGATCTCATACGGGGTGGGCGTGGAAAGGACTTTTCCAAAGAACACACCCAAGATCGACAAGATCGAACTGCTTCGCCGTGGTAAGGTCAGGCGTGCGAAACTATATTATCTGCGCAGCTTACGCGGAAAAGCCGCAAGGATTAAAGAAATCAGATAACAATCAAAGTTGCGGGGACTTGGGTATCCAGGTTCCCGTTTATTTGTTGGAGGTCAAAACGCCTGTGAGCATCCAATGGTATCCAGGTCACATGGCAAAAGCTGCCCGCGAAGTGACAGAAAGCCTAAAATTGGTGGATGTCATCATAGAAGTGCTAGATGCGAGACTCCCTGCTTCGAGTCGCAATCCGATGATGGCTGAAAAAATTGAACACAAGCCAACCGTTTTTGCTTTGGCCAAATCTGACATGGCAGACCCTGGTATAACGGATCAATTTGTCAGATGGTACACTCGTGAGGTGGATATGAGGGCTGTTCCTATTGACAGCTTGCGTGGTACAGGGATAAAGGAATTGATTAGTGCTGCTACCGCACTCGCCCAACCCAAGTTAGAAAAACTTGCTGCTCGGGGGATTCGCAGAGATACGGTGCGTGCACTTATAATCGGTATTCCGAATGCTGGAAAATCATCTTTGATTAATCGATTAGCGAAAAGAAATGCTGTCAAAACAGGAGACAAACCTGGCGTGACCAGACAAAAGCAATGGATTAAGGTGGGCAACTCTTTTGAACTCCTTGATACTCCTGGCATTTTGTGGCCTAAATTTGAAGATCGCCAGGTAGCGCTTAAATTAGCGTGGTCTGGTGCCATTGAACCAACACTTTTACCCTTAGAAGAATTGGCGCAAGAACTGATTGAATGGTTAAAATGGGTCTATCCAGATGAATTAAAATCAAGATACCATTTAAGCGATCTTGATAATCAGCCAGAGGAAATCCTTGCTCTCATTGCGGAGGGAAGAGGTGCCATTTTGTCAGGCGGATTGCCTGATCTTCATCAAGCTGCAGAAAAGCTCCTCCGAGATGTGCAAACAGGGAAATTAGGGAAAATCAGTTTCGATCGACCCGATCAAGCATAAAGCGTGTTGAGGTGCAGTGTGGTTACAAAGAGAGCACTTGATTTAAATAGGGTATGGGAATTTGATCAGGCGCTTCGAAGCGATGTGGGGCCGCTTCTGTGTGGCGTCGATGAAGCGGGAAGAGGGCCTTTGGCAGGGCCTGTCGTTGCCGCAGCCATAGTTTTGCCTGAAAATGTAGCACCAGGGACTTATTATGATTCAAAACGCCTTAGTCCGAAAGCAAGAGAGCAAGCTTATGAGCGTGCCATAGGTGAAGCAGTCGCTATCGGGGTAGGAATCGTTGACCACCATTTTATTGATCAGTACAATATACTTCAGGCAACGCTTCTTGCTATGAAAAAAGCAATTCTCGAATTAAAGATAGAACCCGACCTTGTTATTGTCGATGGTGCTGCAGTGCCTGAATTGCCTTTTTCACAACGAAAAATTAATCACGGAGATGCGCTCAGTCAATCCATCGGAGCGGCTTCCATCATTGCCAAAGTGGTTAGAGACAGATTAATGAAAAAATATGGAGAATGGTATCCTTTATATGGCTTCTCCAAACACATGGGATATGGAACAAAAGAACACTTGCTTGCCATTCATCAATATGGCCCATGCCCGATTCATCGTTTGACTTTTGCTCCGATCAAAGATATGGTCGGTCTTCAAGAAACTAGGATAAAATCTTCAACTGATCCTCGCAAAGGCGTAGGACAAGATGGTGAAAACTTTGCCATCAGTTATTTGGAAGCGTTGGGTTATGTATGTTTAGAAAGAAACTGGAGGGTGAGGCTTGGTGAGGTCGATGCAGTGATGAAGGATGGAGATACGCTAGTGATCGTCGAAGTAAGGACCAGGCGAAGTGATTCAGAAGCAATTGCATTTCAGTTGTCCGGAGAATCTATTGATGATAGAAAACGCAAGCGTTTGCGCTTATTGGCAGAGTGGTATGGACAATCTATGGATGATGTGGACCATAGAGGGGTGCGAATTGACGTTGTGCTTGTCTATTATCCAATTAATGGAAATGATCCTAAATTGGTTCATTATCCTGGGGTATTATAAAATAAACTTATACATAGGAACTGGAAAGGATGTCCGATGGTGAACTGGGTCTCATGGGTAATGCTTGTGGTGGGTTTGATTATTGGGATTATAGGAGGATTTGCAATTGGAGTGTGGTATCTTCGACGCAGTATGACCAATATGCAAATGGATGACAAAGAGATCATGCAAATGGCAAGAAAAATGGGTATGAACCTTTCTCCAAGGCAATTGCAAATGGTCAAGCAACAAATGAAGAAGAGTGATTCCATGAAAAAAAATAACCCATTACCTACACCTGGACTGGGTAAACTGGGGAAAATAGCTAACTTCGGTAAGAAAAAAGATGACAAAAAACAGTCCCCTGTAACGGGTAAGAAACGTTAATTAGTGAACTTACTGGATGTGGAGTGAATGCATCATCCGGTATTGCACCGCTTCGAGTAAATGCTCTTTGCGTATCCATTCTGATTGCTCCATATCGGCGATGGTCCTCGACACGCGTGCCAGGGAATTCGCACTACGCAATGACAAATGTTGTGATTCGGCGAATTTAACTAGCATATTTATGCTGTTCTTGTCCATTTTCATTTGATAAAGGGAATTTATTTGAGGAGAACTTTTCTCTTCAGCTATTCGGGCACTTGTAAATGTAATTGTTTTGATGACTCTTTTTCTGATGGTGTCTGAAGAATCAGCATGGAACTCTTGTGTATCCAACATTTTTTGAAGGGGGACACTGTCCACCCAAACAGACAGATCTATCCGGTCGAGTATAGGACCGGATATTTTTTTTTGGTATTTTTCAATACTTTGCGGGTTGCATGTACATGGATGAGTGGTAGAACCGTAATAACCGCAAGGGCAAGGATTCATGGCTGCAACCAATTGAAATCGGCTTGGGAAGGTATAGCTATAAAGTGAGCGGCTGATGGTTATTTCCCCGATAGATAGCGGTTGCCTCATACCCTCAATTGCTGACCTAGAAAATTCAGGAAATTCATCCAGGAAGAGAACACCGCAATGTGCTAGGCTTACTTCGCCTGGGTGCGGTGTCGTTCCTCCGCCAAGTAGTCCACTTGTGCTTATCGTGTGGTGAGGGGCTCGGTATGGTCGATCATTTTCTTGCGGGAAAGGCATATTGGCAACACTGTATATTTTTTTTACCTGAGCCAAGTCACTTGCGTTCAGTGGAGGAAGGATACTGGTGAGCCTTTCGGCGAGCATTGTTTTTCCCGCTCCGGGTGTACCGTACATGATGAGGTGATGGCGACCGGAGGCTGCAATCTCTAAGACTCTTTTTACTGTTTCATGCCCAACAACCTCTTCATAATTTTTTGGAAGGATAGCGTTGTTAGGTGCAGGGTGATTAATTCTTTGTTTTTGTATAAGTTTACCATTTAAAGAAGCGATAGCTTGAGATAGATGGTCAATCGCATGCATCTTTTGTGATGATGAAAATTCTTCAAGCCCATCAAATTCAGGGGTGATGATGAGCGGTGGTAACAGTTCCGTTGCATAGCTTATCGCGGCGTATAATCCATGAAATGATCGCACAGTACCATCAAGTGCGAGTTCTCCCAGCAAGATCGCATTACTCATTACGGGAAGGATTTGCTCGGATGAAACGAGTACTGAGATCGCAATCGGAAGGTCTAGCCCGCTACCTTCTTTTTTAAAATCTGCGGGGGTCAGGTTGATCGTGATACGAGACCGAGGCCATTCATAGCCGCTGTTCAAAATGGCGGAGCGAACCCGTTCTTTGGCCTCCCTTATTGCGGAAGCCGGTAATCCGACAATTTCAAACGATGGTAATCCGGGCTGAATATCTGCCTCCACTCCTACCTTTATGCCATGAAGTCCAAATAATGAAATGCTTGAAACAGTAGCGAACATCGAAGAGACCTCCTTCACGCATACTAAAAAACCGCCATATGGCGGTTTTTTAGTTTCCTCCGCCAAATTGATTATAGCGGAGTGAATTTTAAGATGTCGATTATGCTTAGGATTGTTCCTGAAGTTGATGTTTTTCAGATAAGAGTTTATGAAGCTTGAATAAACTGGATTTTACGTCTTCTATCCAAGTCTCATCGTTAATTTGTGAGGCAAAATTCCAGACATCAAGCAAGTGGTCAATTTGTTCTTCTGCAATGAGAGGTACCATTGCATCACTTGGCTCAGGATACTCCTGAAGGATCATTTTGATTTTTGACCGATCAACGACATCATAAAGCGATGCAATTTGGAGCCCGTCAGTATCACAAAAGTGCGTATACATCGCCACGTCCAGTTCAACAGCTGGCGCGATCACCATATGTCCACACGTCCTACAATACAGGAAAGGGACGTCTGTCAGTGTAGCCCCTCCATCCGTGGTCAAAGGCGCAATTCTGGCCGACATTGTTGTGCCGCAACAGAAGTCCATATCAATCCCTCCCTTATTTGTTTGTATTATAACAAGAAGATTTGAAAATTCAATCTTTTTAATGCGGAAAAATCTAAAAAGTTAGAATTTTTATTGGAGAATGGAAAATGGGTAATGGTGTTAATCTATGATACGGGCCAAAGAAACTAAAACATCATCAACTGTTTTATCTGGTGGGACGGAGTGTTACAGAATGAAAATTAAGTTGAATTCCCTTTCAGAGTAGTCTATCTTTATACAGGGGAACACTTCGGTCAGCTTTAAAATGTTACTGATTGATGTTGGGAGGATGCCACATGAATATACATGAATATCAGGCCAAGGCAGTACTTCGCCAATATGGAGTTGCTGTTCCAGAAGGCGAAGTGGCGTTTACGGTCGATGATGCGGTTCAAATTGCGAATCGCTTTGGCGGTAAGGCTGTTGTAAAAGCACAAATCCACGCAGGTGGGCGCGGTAAGGCTGGTGGAGTTAAACTCGCACGCAGCATGGATGAAGTAAAGAATCATGCTTCTGAACTGTTGGGAAAGGTGCTTGTCACCCATCAGACAGGACCAGAAGGAAAGCTCGTCAAACGATTGCTGATCGAAACGCTTACAGATATCAAAAAAGAATATTATATTGGGCTTGTTCTTGACAGAAGCATTGGCCAAGTGGTCATGATGGCTTCTGCAGAAGGCGGCATGGAAATTGAAGAAGTTGCTGCAAAAACTCCTGAGAAAATCTTCCGTGAATCAATTGATCCTGCCATTGGATTACAAGGATTCCAGGCTAGAAAATTGGCTTTTTCCATTGGGATTCCCAATGAATTAGTCAATAAGGCGGTCAAGTTTATGCTTGGTCTCTACCAAGTTTTTGTGGAGAAAGATTGCTCCATCGCAGAAATCAACCCACTCGTGGTCACAGGTGATGGGAACGTGATGGCGCTCGATGCCAAACTGAATTTTGATGACAATGCGCTTTTCCGTCATAAGGACATTTTGGAATTGCGCGATCTGGACGAAGAAGACCCACGCGAGGTGGAAGCCTCCAAATATGAACTCAGCTACATAGCACTTACTGGCAATATCGGATGCATGGTAAATGGTGCTGGACTCGCAATGGCCACTATGGATACGATCAAATATTATGGTGGCGAACCTGCGAACTTCCTTGATGTTGGCGGCGGCGCTTCTGAAGAAAAAGTGACGGAAGCATTCAAGATTATTCTTGCCGATGAAGGTGTTAGAGGAATTCTCGTCAATATTTTTGGTGGCATTATGAAATGTGATGTCATTGCCAATGGCGTTGTTGCAGCGGCAAAACAAGTGGGACTTGATCGACCACTGGTGGTTCGTCTTGAAGGTACCAATGTGGACATGGGGAAAAAGATACTAAATGAATCCGGTCTGGCGATTCATGCTGCAGATTCTCTGGCAGAAGCGGCACAAAAAATCATCCAATTAGTCGGCTAGGGGGTTGATGACGTGAGTATTCTTGTTAACAAAAATACGAGAGTGATTACCCAGGGGATTACTGGGTCGGCAGGTTTGTTTCATACCAAGCAAGCCATCGAATATGGAACAAAAATGGTGGGTGGCACAACCCCTGGCAAAGGCGGAACCACCATCGAAGGTGTGCCTGTTTTCAATACAGTGGAGGAAGCGGTTAAATCAACTGGTGCCAATGCATCTGTTATCTATGTGCCGCCAGCTTTTGCTGCCGATGCCATCCTTGAAGCGGCGGATGCGGGAATTGAGTTGATCGTGTGTATCACTGAAGGAATTCCCGTGTTTGACATGGTCAATGTGAAGCGTTACCTCGAGAATAAAAAGTCACGTTTAATTGGACCAAATTGCCCAGGAGTGATTACACCTGGTGAATGTAAAATCGGCATCATGCCAGGCTACATTCACAAACGCGGCCATGTTGGGGTGGTTAGCCGAAGTGGGACGTTGACCTATGAAGCGGTGCACCAATTGACACAACTTGGAATTGGTCAATCATCCGCTGTGGGTATTGGCGGAGACCCTGTGAACGGCACGAATTTTGTCGATGTATTGACTATGTATAATAATGATCCTGAAACAGAAGCCGTTATCATGATCGGGGAAATCGGCGGTAATGCTGAAGAAGATGCGGCAGCATACATCAAAGAACACATGAAAAAACCAGTTGTCGGATTTATTGCCGGTCGCAGTGCACCTCCGGGAAAACGCATGGGCCATGCTGGTGCCATCATTTCAGGTGGCAAGGGAACAGCCACAGAAAAGGTGGCGGCCATGGAGGCGGCAGGTATTCGCGTGGCGAATACACCGTCCGAGATGGGTTCTACACTTTATCAAGTGCTGGAAGAACGTCAACTGCTGGAAAAATGCAAAAGTTGAGTGAATAAACATTTCAATTTGCCGGTCTGATCATTTTCAGACCGGCTTTCCATTGTATCAGCATTTATGCAAATGGAGTGCGAAGTTTTTATTTTTTATGTCACACTTGGTATATCTTGATCAATGAGGATGAAGCCAGTGTGAAGTTGCCTCAACTTGCGTTATGGGTGTCTTTTTTATCGGTACCAGGAGTAGGATTGATTACTGCGAACCGATTGTTTTCCCTGATAAATGATTGGGATAGTGCTAGATCGTTGTCACTAAATGACTGGCAGAATTGTCATATTTCTCAGCCCATTGCGAAAAAGATCATGGAACAACTGGAGCGGGAATCGGGTATGGAACAATTGGATAGGATGGACAAGCAAGGGATAAAGTTCATGATGATTGACGATGATGATTATCCATCATGGTTAAGACAGATCTACCTGCCGCCGATTGCCCTGTTCTATATAGGCTCACGTCCTGTTTTCCAAACCGGTGTCGCTGTGGTGGGAACTCGAAAAGCTACTTCCTATGGAAGGAAAGTGGCATATGATTTAGGAAGTTATTTGTCATCCTATGGAGTAGCAGTTATCTCAGGCCTTGCTTTCGGGATTGATGCGGCTGCCCATCAAGGGACAGTTTCACAACATGGTTATACCATCGCAGTGCTTGGCTCAGGCGTGAATCATATTTATCCTGAAGGGAATTTAAAATTAGCTAGAGCTATTCTTGAAAATGGAGGAACTATCCTCAGCGAATTTATTCCAGATACTATGCCTCATAAAGCGTTTTTTCCTATCAGGAACCGCTTGATAAGCGGGATGTCAAAAGCGGTGGTGGTCGTGGAGGCAGGCTTAAAAAGCGGAGCGCTGATCACAGCAGCTTATGCGGTGCAGGACAATCGAGAAGTGTACGCAGTTCCAGGGTCCATCTTCAGCTCAGTCTCGCAAGGTGCACATGAGCTTTTGATGGATGGTGCCATTCCACTTTATGATTTTAACCATTTATTAAAGGATTTGGGCATCGAGGAAAAACGAGATGACGATACGTATGTAACCGTTAAAGCTAATGACCAATTTGAGGATAGAATTCGTTCCGAATTGACGCTCGGAGTGAAATCATTACAGGATTTACATACTATATTAGGAAATATCAGCATAACAGAATTGGGGTTGCATTTAGGCGAAATGGAGCTTGAAGGTAAAGTGTCGCGCCTTCGCGATGGACGATATACATTGAATTGATTTGCATTATTTCTTCACTGAGTGATATTATTTGGTGAACCCGCGAGAGTCAAGGAGGGTCTTAGTGGCGGATTATCTTGTGATAGTGGAGTCGCCAGCAAAGGCAAAAACAATAGGCAAATATTTGGGTAGTAAATATATGGTGAAGGCATCAATGGGGCACGTCAGGGATTTGCCCAAAAGCCAATTGGGTGTCGATGTTGATCATGAGTTTGAACCTAAATACATCACGATTCGCGGTAAAGGCGATATATTAAAAGAATTAAAAGACTCAAGCAAAAAAGTAAAAGCCGTTTATCTTGCAGCTGACCCCGATCGTGAAGGAGAAGCGATTGCATGGCACTTGGCTCAGAGTCTGGATATTGATCCGCAAAAACCAGTTCGCGTCGTGTTCAATGAGATCACAAAAGAAGCGGTTAAAGATGCTTTCAAGCATCCTCGTTCAGTCAATATGGATCTGGTTCATGCTCAGCAAGCCAGAAGAATATTAGATCGTCTTGTTGGTTATCGCATCAGTCCATTGTTATGGAAAAAGGTAAAGCGAGGATTATCAGCAGGACGTGTGCAATCGGTTGCTGTTCGTTTAATTGTAGATAGAGAAAGAGAGATTCAAGCGTTCAATCCTGAAGAGTATTGGACGGTAAATGCGCTCTGTGAGCATCAGGCAGAAAGGTTTACCGCACAATTTCACGGGTATGGCGAGGAGAAAGTGGAACTAAAGTCTAAGGATGAAGTGGATCAGCTACTTTCACGAATCGAAGGCCAGGAATTTAAAGTAGCGCGTGTCAAAGCCAGTGTTCGCAAACGAAATCCAGCACCTCCATTTACTACGAGCAGTTTGCAGCAAGAAGCGGCCAGAAAACTCGGATTTCGTACGCAAAAGACCATGGCAGTGGCCCAACAATTATATGAAGGAATAGAGATGCCAGGGGCAGGCGCTGTGGGACTCATTACCTACATGCGTACAGATTCCACAAGAATAGCTGACGGTGCAAGGCAAGAAGCTGCCGAATATATCAAGGGGAACTTCGGACCAGATTATTTGCCAACAAGCGCAAGGCAATACGCTGCGAAAAAAGGGGCACAGGATGCGCACGAAGCGATCCGTCCCACTTCGCTTAGTAGGCATCCGGATTTACTGAAGGATATTCTAAGCAGGGATCAGTTGCGGCTTTATCGACTGATTTTCGAGCGTTTTGTCGCCAGTCTCATGGCTGCGGCTTTACTCGATACAATGACAGTGGATATTGAGGTGGGAGAAGCAGTTTTTCGAGCGAATGGGTCGAAAATCAAATTTCCCGGATTTATGAAGCTCTATATTGAGGATAATGACGATCAGGATGAAGAAAGTCGCATGTTACCAGCGCTAGAAGAGGGGCTTGTCCTGAAACCGCGTCCCGGTATTCAACCTGAGCAACACTTTACGCAGCCACCACCGCGTTATTCGGAAGCGAGACTGGTAAAGGCCATGGAGGAATTGGGGATAGGGCGCCCGAGTACTTATGCCCCCACTATTGATGTCATTCAGAAGCGTGGCTATGTTTTGCTTGAGAGCAAGCGCTTTATACCGACTGAACTTGGTGAAATTGTCGTGGATTTGATGAAAGAGTTTTTCCCCACCATCGTCGATGCAGATTTTACGGCGCAACTTGAACAACAATTGGATGACGTGGAAGAAGGCATGCAAAACTACGTCAAAATGCTGGATTCATTTTACCGCGGACTCGAAACCTATCTTCAAACTGCGGAAGAATCGATGGAACACGTGCAGTTGGAAGAAGAGTTTGCAGATGAGTACTGTGATAAATGCGGCAGAAGGATGGTATACAAACATGGGCGGTTCGGTAAGTTTCTGGCCTGTCCAGGGTTTCCCGAATGTCGCAATGCAAAACCAATTCTCAAACACATTGGAGTGGATTGCCCGAGATGCGGAAAACCTCTTGTAGAACGCAGAGGCAAAAAACGCCGCGTTTTTTATGGGTGCTCAGGGTATCCTGAATGCAATTATGTGCTTTGGGACAAACCAACTGGTCATGCCTGTCCAGTTTGCGGCGAGCCGATGGTGGAAAAAAGAAAGGCGAAGTCAGATGTGGTGAACGAAGTCTGTTCGAATCCGGAATGCAGTACTCATCACGTCAGTGAACAAAGAGGTTAGGAGTGTTCCTGTTGTCATTTACTGATCGAGTTACTGTCATAGGAGCGGGACTTGCAGGATCAGAAGCAGCATGGCAAATCGCAAAGCTTGGCGTGAAGGTTGTCCTGTATGAAATGAGAGGGAAAAAAACCACGCCTGCTCATCATACGGACCAATTCGCAGAACTGGTGTGTTCAAATAGTTTGCGCGCGGCCTCACTAACCAATGCTGTCGGTTTGTTAAAAGAAGAAATGCGTAAACTGGATTCGATCATCATTCGATCTGCAGATGCTTGCTCTGTTCCTGCTGGCGGAGCACTTGCTGTCGACAGGGAAAAATTCAGTCAAATGGTGACTGATGAATTAACCTCCCATCCGCTGATTGAAGTAGTGCGTGAAGAGGTAACAGAGATTCCTGATGAGGTGACCGTGATTGCCACTGGTCCACTGACATCAGAATCGCTGACGAAAAGCATCCTAGATTTTACGGGTGAACAGTCTTTTTATTTTTACGACGCAGCAGCTCCAATTGTCGATGCGTCCAGTGTGGATATGGAAATTGTGTACAGGGCATCTCGATACGACAAGGGGGAGCCTGCGTACTTAAACTGTCCAATGACGGAAGAGCAGTTTAATGTGTTTTATGATGCCTTGGTGCAGGCGGAGACAACTCCGATCAAAGAATTTGAACGAGAAATTTACTTTGAAGGTTGCATGCCGGTCGAAGTGATGGCGGCACGTGGAAAACAAACCTTGCTTTTTGGTCCGATGAAGCCGGTTGGGCTACCTGATCCTAAGACCGGGAAATTGCCGTTTGCCGTAGTACAGCTTCGCCAGGACAATGCGGCAGCAACGCTGTACAATCTTGTTGGATTTCAAACCCATCTAAAATGGGGAGAACAGAAGAAAGTTTTTCAACTCATACCAGGGCTAGAAAATGCAGAATTTGTGCGCTATGGAGTGATGCATCGAAACAGTTATTTGAACTCGCCAAAAGTACTTCGACCTACTTATCAGTCGGTGGCGCGTGAAAATTTATTTTTTGCGGGCCAAATGACAGGGGTAGAAGGTTACGTGGAATCGGCAGCATCAGGGCTGGTGGCTGGTATCAATGCGGCGAGGTATGTACACGGAATGGACCTGATTATGTTTCCTGAAGTGACTGCCATCGGAAGTTTGGCCCGATACATCACTCATGCAGACCCAAGGTATTTTCAACCGATGAATATCACGTTTGGATTATTTCCCCCAATTGAAGAAAAAGTGAGTAAAAAAAGAGAAAAAAACGAAAAGATTGTGCAACGTTCGTTAAATACAATTCTGAATTTTACCTAAAAACCAAACATTTTTCCTTGAAGTTATTCTTACTTGATGATACGATACGCTTGCATCAGTGCGTTTCGCCTATTAAAAGGTCAGGGGTGGCTTTCATGAGGCATGAACCAGACATCTCGACGAAGTTATGGGATGAAATGATTCATGATTTTTTAAGGTCACTTGCTGTAGAAAAAAATTATTCTACACATACGATCGAGGCTTACCGAAAAGACCTCCACTTGTTTCGCGACTATGTAGCGGGGGACCCAATCCATGTCACTCCTCACATGATTCGTACCTATTTGGGGAAAATTTATGATAAAAAATTAAGCAAGCAAACAATAGCAAGACAATTGAGCGCAATTCGCATGTTTTATCGATTTATGATGCGGACGAAAAAAATGACTACTTCGCCAGCTGAACATCTGCGTGGACCTCGGCTGGAAAGACGTTTGCCTACATTTCTATATGTAGAAGAAATGAATGAACTTTTGTCTATGCCTGATCTGACTCAACCGTTGGGGCAACGTGACAGGGCTATATTGGAACTACTTTATGCCACAGGCATACGCATTTCCGAATGTGTGCAATTGAACGTAAATGATATTCAAGGGAGTACAGGTGTACTTTACGTAGTAGGTAAAGGCAATAAGGAACGGGTGGTGCTATATGGTCAAAGCGCAAAAAATGCGCTTGATGAATATATGACCAACTCAAGACCAAGATTGGCTCGAAATGGTGAACTGTCTTTATTTGTCAATCACCTCGGCACCCGGCTGAGCGATCGGTCGGTAAGGAGAATCATTGATAAATATGTTCAGAAGATGGCGTTACATAAACATATTTCACCTCATACTTTTCGCCACTCATTTGCCACACACATGCTTGAGGGAGGAGCCGATCTGAGGGTGGTTCAGGAATTATTGGGTCACGAAAGTTTGTCTTCTACACAAATCTATACTCATACCGCACGAGAACACCTTGCAAAGGTTTATGAATCTGCACACCCGCGTGCTTAAGTGGAGGCTATTATGTCTGATTTTCATGCGACTACAATCTTTGCGATTCACACCCCTGAAGGTGGGGCCATTGCTGGTGATGGTCAAGTGACTTTTGGTCAGAACATGATCATGAAAGCAACGGCTAAAAAAGTAAGGCGTATTTACAAAAATCAAGTGGTAGTCGGTTTTGCAGGCAGTGTGGCGGATGCTTTGACATTGCTTGAGAAATTCGAGCAAAAGTTGGATGAATTCCACGGAAATGTCCCTAGAGCTGCTGTCGAGCTGGCAAAATTATGGCGAACTGACCGAATGCTCAGTAAGCTTGAAGCGATGATGATTGCAATGTCAAAGGACAATCTGTTATTAATTTCAGGTACAGGTGAAGTTATTGAACCTGATGATGGAATCTGCGCGATCGGTTCAGGCGGATCTTATGCACTTGCTGCAGGAAGAGCGCTCGCAAGGCATGCGTCTTTAACGCCGAAGGAGATCGCACTACGTTCCCTTGAAATCGCTTCGGAAATTTGTGTGTATACGAACAATCACATTATCGTTGAGGAAGTATGAGTAGATGGGAAAAAATGATTTTTTTCTTGAACACATGTCGCCCAGCCAAATGGTCAAGGAACTGGACAAATATGTGATCGGGCAAAATGATGCTAAAAAAGCGGTGGCAATCGCACTTCGCAATCGCTATCGGCGTTCGAGATTGCCGGAGAAATTGAGGGAAGAAGTAACTCCCAAAAACATATTGATGATAGGTCCCACCGGTGTGGGTAAAACAGAAATTGCCAGACGCATCGCAAAATTGACCGGGGCGCCTTTCTTGAAAGTGGAGGCGACCAAATTTACTGAGGTTGGGTACGTGGGGCGTGATGTGGATTCAATGATCAGGGACCTCGTAGAGACTGGCATCAGGACAGTCAAAGCCGAGCGTATGGACGCAGTCTCTTCGCAAGCAGAGGCACAGGTCAATGAGAGGCTTTTAGAAGCGCTGGTGCCGGAACCCGTAAAAGAGCGAACGTTTACCAACCCATTTGAAGCGCTGTTCCAAAACCGAGAAGAAAGAAAAGAAGCTTCCGATACAGTCAGGCAACAGAGAGAGCAGCTTAGAGGCAAGTTGTTATCGGGTGAATTGGAAACGCAAATGATCGAGATACAGATCGAAGAACAGTCGATGCCTGGATTCGATTTTATTCCCGGTATTGGTGCGGAAGGGCTTGGCAATCTTCAGGAAATGATGGGGAATTTTATGCCGAAGCGCAAGAAAACGAGAAGATTGTCAGTGGCTGAGGCCAGAAAGCTTTTATTAGTGGACGAAGCCCAGAAATTACTTGACATGGATGATGTCATTTCTGAAGCGGTGCGACGGACTGAGCAGGCGGGGATTATTTTTATAGATGAATTTGACAAAATTGCTGTCACAAGTGGTCGAGGCGGTACTGATGTATCAAGAGAGGGGGTACAAAGAGATATATTGCCGATCGTGGAAGGATCTACGGTTATGACCAAACATGGCCCTGTGAAAACGGACCATATCTTGTTTATAGCTGCAGGCGCTTTTCACATGGCTAAGCCCTCAGACCTGATACCTGAACTGCAAGGGCGGTTTCCTATTCGGGTTGAACTATCGAGTTTAAGCGCAGATGATTTTGAAAAAATACTGACAGAGCCTGAACACGCGCTTTTGATTCAATATTCGGCTCTACTCGAAACTGAAGGGGTAGAAATCAAGTTTAATGCGGAATCCGTTCGTAGAATTGCGGAAATTGCCACAGAAGTCAACTCCTCCACGGAGGATATTGGTGCAAGGCGTCTTCACACGTTAGTGGAGAGGGTACTAGAAGAATTGTTATTCGCAACGCCTGATATTGGCGAAAAAGAAGTGGTAATCACCGCGCAATATGTGGAAGAAAAATTGGGCTCTATTTCAAGAGACCGCGACTTAAGCCGTTATATTTTGTAATAGATCTTAGGAGGAATTTTAATGGAATTATTGACGAAGACAAGAAGAATTAACCGTTTATTGCAGCGGGCAGGGCAGTATGTCGATTTTGTGGAAATGGCAGAAGTAATGAGTGACGTATTATCATCGAATATTTTTGTGTTGTCTAGGTCAGGCAAGATTTTAGGATTTGCCATTGTTCCAGAGTTTAAGGAAATGGTCGAATACGAGGAAGTCATGTCGCAACGCGTCTTTCCGAAAGACTATAATTCCGAGTTGCTTAGACATGAATCGACGGTAGCAGACATTAAGGATGAAGTGCCTTTTTCTGTTTTTCCTTCATCCGTCAATGAAAACTTCCCCAATAAAGTCACCACGGTTGTGCCTGTCATTGGCGGTGGTGAAAGATTGGGAACATTGATTTTTTCGCGGTTTGAATCTGGATTTACAGAAGAGGATTTGCTCCTCGGAGAATACGGTGCAACCGTAGTGGGAATGGAAATTCTTCATTCGAGAGCTCATGAGATCGAAGAAGAAACTAGGGCCAAAGCGGTGGTTCAAATGGCTGTTGATTCTTTGTCGTACAGTGAACTTGAGGCAATTGAACACATTTTCGAAGAATTGGAAGGCAAGGAAGGTTTGCTTGTAGCCAGTAAGGTGGCTGATCGCGTCGGCATTACTCGCTCTGTGATTGTCAATGCGCTGAGAAAATTGGAGAGTGCTGGCGTGATTGAATCTCGTTCTTTGGGAATGAAAGGGACGTTTATCAAAGTATTAAATGACAAGTTATTGCCGCAATTAGACCAAGTGAGACATCATTAATGGATTAATGGGTAATATTTTTGATGAGTGAAATAGAAGGTATTTTAAAAAAATTGTAGAATTAGTTCTTTTAATGCATTAAGTTAGGAGGGGAATTATGTCGCTAATTGACAGCGCAATGTGGGGTTCTCTTCAGGCCTCTTTAAACGCTGGGCAACTCAGGCAACAAGTATATTCCAATAATATTGCTAACGCGAATACCCCTGGCTATAAAAGAGAGACGGTAGTTTTTGAACCTTATTTACAAGCTGCGCTATCAGCAAGTGGGATCGGCAGTTCTTCTCAATTGCCGATGCTCACTAATAGCAGCGCTGATTTGAGCTCGAGTACCAATTTAGCCAATGTTCAACCGCAAGTGGTTACAGATAGCAGCAACTCCACCAGTTCAAACGGCAATAATGTCAACATTGATTCTGAAATGAGTTTGCTAGCAGAGAACCAGATACAGTATGGTGCTGTGGTACAGGAAATAAACAACCAGTTTACCACGTTAAGAACTGCAATTACGGGGTGATCATTAGATGGGATTGTTTGATGGATTAAATATCAGTGCATCGGGACTCACTGCAGATCGTCTTTGGTTGAATGTAATTGCAAACAATATTGCGAATGCCAATACAACAAGAACACCACAGGGTGGACCATATCGTCGAGAAGAAGTCGTGTTGAATCAAGTCCCTATGTCGAGTTTCTCATCGGCGCTCTCCAATGCAATGAATAATAATTCTACTTCATCGCTTTCTGGTGGTGGCGTTGTTGTGGGGGGGATCGTTCAAGACCCATCGCCATTTAAGGTGGTATATGATCCAACGAGCCCAAATGCAGTAAACGGATATGTGCAAATGCCAAATGTCAATATTGCGACAGAGATGGTGGATATGTTAACAGCTCAACAGGCGTATCAGGCAAATGTCAGTGCATTTAATGCGGGTAAATCTATGGACTCTCTTGCCATTACTAAATTATAGGGAAGCAGGATAAAAAGTGAGTATAGTTCCGATACAACCTATCAATCCTTCTCAATTACTTACTTCTACAGCTAGCGGAGTTTCCAATACAACTTCGAATCAATCACAAAGTTTTGGCACATTTTTAGGTAATGCGCTTGGTCAGGTCAATCAAATGAATATGAATGCAGAGCAGCAAGCTATTCAGCTTGCGAGTGGTACTGCGCCCAATATAGCAAATGTAATGGTTTCAGCCACACAAGCCCAACTTGCCGTGGATTTGACAGTACAAGTGCGTGATAAAGTCATTCAAGCTTACAATCAAATCATGAATATGCAGGTGTAGTGAAGGGCTTAGGGTGATGGAATTCAATGAATCAATTGGTTCAAAAATATATTTCTCAAATAAGAAATTATTATACAAATCTTAACAAACGACAAAAGCGTAATTTATGGCTAATCGCAATTTTTTTTGTTGCTACAGTAGCCATACTTACCGCTTTTCTTATAAACCCCAGATATCAGGTTGTTTTTTATAATTTAGACGCGAAATCTGCTGGGCAAATTACCGCTCAACTTGAACAACAAAAAATTCCTTATCAACTACAAGGCAACAACATATTGGTGCCTGCTGCTATGGCTGATAAGGTTCGTATCGATATGGCAATGGCGGGGTTACCATCAACTGGGAATATCGATTATTCCTCTATCTTTCAGCAAAGCAATATGTTCGGAATGACTTCTCAAGAATTGAATTTGCAAGTTTTAAATGTGCTGGAGCAACGTCTTGCCCAAACCATTTCGTCGATTAATGGCATTGAGGCTACGCAGGTTAATATTGTCATGCCGCAACAGCAATCGTTTCTCGTCCAGCAAAATTCGGGCAATGCAAAAGCATCGGTGCTATTAAACATCGCTCCTGGGTATGTGTTGTCACCTCAGCAAGTAGCTGGTATTCAGCAACTCGTGGCCCACTCTGTTCAGGGGTTGAGTGCTAGCAATGTTAGTGTGGTTGATCAAAACGGCAATCCTTTAAATTCGAGTTCCAATGGCACGTCAGGTATTAGTGGTTCCCTTGGTGGTCAAGTCACCAACCAACTATCACTAGAAAATGCATTGGAGCAAAATTTAGCGTCACAAATTAAAACCAGCCTAGGGAATATTGTTGGCACGAGCAATGTGGCTGTTGTGGTCCACGCTAATTTGAGTATTAATAACGTTACACAGCAAAAACATCAAGTGACGCCAGGGCCGGCTTTGTCCAACCAGTCGAGTTCTAACACCACATCGGGGACTTCTGGAACGGGCGGGGTAGCGGGACAAGCCACACAAAATCCAAATCTACCAAACTACGCGACTACAGGTACGGGGACTGGCGGATCTTCTAGTAAAAGTTCAACGACCAATTACGACAATAACTATGTCAATACGACCACTCAGTTTGATCCATTACAAATCAATGGCTATACAGTAAGCGTTTTGATTAATTCCAACGCAATCAAAATGAATCCCAAGTTACAGAGTAGCATCCAATCTTATGTACAAACTGCCATAGGACAAGCAGGGAACGCAAAAGCAACGAATATCACCATTTTAAGTGAGCCTTTTGCAGTTCAAACCAATACCTTACCGTCTGCACCGTGGTATACATCGCCTTTTGTACTTGGAGGTATAGGCGTTTTGCTGGTGGGGGGGGTTCTAATCTGGTTCTTCCTTCGTTCACGCAGGCAACGTAATCGCGTCACAACGGATGCGATAGAGTCATTATCTGTAGCCTCACTTTCCCATCCAGCTCAAGAATCAGAAGAGTCCAAGATCACAAATGAACTAAAAGAGTTGGCGGCACGCCGACCAGATGCTTTTGCTTCACTTATCCGAACTTGGATTTCAGAAGATTAGGGAGGTGGAATGAGTGAGACATGGTGGAGATGAAATATCTAATCGGCAAAAAGCGGCAATCTTGCTCATTTCATTAGGGCCGGAAGTGGCCGCAAATGTTTATAAACACCTTCGAGAAGAAGAAATTGAACAATTGACGCTGGAAATTGCTACGTTGAGAAAAGTGGAAAGTGAAGATCGTAATAATATACTTCAAGAATTTCATGATCTCGCCATTGCAGAAGAATATATTTCTCAGGGTGGTATTGAATACGCGAAAGAAATATTACAAAAAGCGCTTGGTTCGGAACGGGCGATATCCATACTGGAAAAATTAACGGCCACATTGCAAGTGAGGCCGTTTGAATTTGCGAGAAAAGCCAGTGCGGCGCAAATCTTAAGTTTTATACAAAATGAACATCCTCAGACAATTGCGCTGGTGCTTTCTTATCTTGATGCGAAGCAGGCGGCTGCGATTTTAAGTGAGTTACCTCAACCGCTTCGATCGGATGTGGCACGTAGAGTGGCAAAAATGGATGCTACAAGTCCTGATGTAGTGAACTCCATTGAAAGAATGTTGGAAAATAAGCTGGCTTCGACGACCATGGTCGACACTACTTCCGTTGGCGGTCTAGACGCGATTGTGCAGATCATTAATGACGTGGATCGCGCCACTGAGCGAAGTATTATGGAGACACTAGAAGTTAGTGACCCGCAGCTTGCTGAGGAAATTAAAAAGAAAATGTTCGTCTTTGAAGATATTGTTATGTTGGATAACAGAGCTATTCAACGTGTGGTTCGTGATATTGAACAAAACGACCTCATTCTTGCGCTTCGTACTGCAAGTGAAGATGTGAGAGAAGTTATCTTTAAGAACCTCTCGAAGCGTATGGTGGAAACCTTTAAGGAAGAAATGGAATATGCAGGACCTGTTAGGTTGCGTGATGTGGAAGAAGCACAGCAACGAATTGTCGCGCAAATTCGTCGTTTAGAAGATATGGGCGAAATTGTTGTGGCACGTGGTGGAGGAGATGATGTCCTTGTCTAAGGTATTCCGATCAACTGACGATAAAATGCCTGAACGCTCCATTCATTTCTCTGATGTCGTGATTGAACAATTAGTTGTCGCTTCATCGAAAAAAGGGGATGAAAAATCTGCCAAGGAAAATGAACTTATTTATTTAAATGATCAGATCGAGGAAAAACGTAATGAATTAGAAGAAATTCGACAACAGACAGAACAGATCATTGAGAATGCACGTAAAGATGCATTGGAATTGGTGGAACAAGGTCATCGAGAAGCAGAGTCAATCCGAGAGGCAGCCCGTCAGGAAGGCTGGAAGATGGGACATGAAGCTGGTTTTGAAAACGGAATGGAGGATGCACAGGTCCACATCCTAAAAGCGCAGGAAATACTGAGAATGGCGGAGATCGAGAGATTAGAGCGAGTGTCAGGCTCTGAGTCTTTTTTAATAGACCTGTCGATGTTGGCCGTTGAAAAAATAGTGGCTGAGCATGTAGAAGTATCGTCCAACTATCTCCCGGAACTTGTTCATACATTGCTCACTGAGGTCGAACGTGCATTTAAAGTGGAGGTTCGGGTATCACCAAATGATTTTCCTTCTGTGATCCATCATCGAGCAAGCTTTGAACGTTCCTTTATGCAACGTGTAGAATTGTTGATTCTCCCCGATCGTTCTCTGAATCCTGGAGATGTAGTAATTGCCACTGAATACGGAACGGTAGATGGACGACTTGGCACTAGACTGGAGCAATTGCATAAGACGCTTACAATGCTTGCCAAGGAGTGGGAATCCAGTGTTATTGCCGAATCGAAGAGTGAGTGATTATGCAGAAAAACTGTATGGTTTACGACTTTTTCGCGTCAATGGTCGCATTGAAAAAGTGATTGGACTTACTATTGAATCGCGTGGACCTGCTACGCGCATTGGAGATGTTTGTTTAATCAGGGACCAGACTGGGGTACCAATCATCAGTGAGGTGGTTGGATTTAGGAATGACCTGGTTCTCCTGATGCCGCTTGGTCCATTAGAAGGACTTGCACCTGGAAGTGAAGTGGAAGCAACCAGCGATTCGCTCACTTTAAGGGTGGGGGCTGACTTGCTTGGACGGGTCGTTGATGGATTGGGAAGGCCTATGGACGGACTGGGCCCCATTCAAGGGGATGAACTGATACATATTCAAAACGATCCCCCTTCTCCTTTATCAAGACCGCGTATTGATGAACCACTGGCAACTGGCGTACGGGTTATTGATGGTCTACTTACACTTGGATTGGGCCAACGGGTAGGACTTTTTGCTGGTAGTGGAGTTGGGAAAAGTACGCTATTGGGGATGGTGGCGCGTAACAGTTCAGCGGATATCAACGTGATTGCGCTGATAGGGGAACGCGGTAGAGAGGTCAAAGAATTCATTGAACGTGATCTGGGACCAGAAGGGCTTGCAAGATCGGTGGTAATTGTGGCGACTTCCGATCAACCTCCGTTAGTTAGGGTCAAGGGGGCTTTTGTGGCAACTGCTATTGCGGAATACTTTCGTGATCAAGGCAAACGTGTTGCGTTGATGATGGATTCGGTAACTCGTTTTGCCATGGCGTCAAGGGAAATTGGATTGGCGATTGGTGAACCGCCTACCTCTAGAGGCTATACCCCTTCCGTTTTTGCGATGTTGCCCAAATTGTTAGAGCGGGCAGGACGTTCAGAAAAAGGTTCAATAACAGGAATTTACACGGTTCTTGTCGAAGGAGATGATATGCAGGATCCAATTTCCGATGCAGTTCGTGGAATATTGGATGGGCATATTGTTCTTCAACGAGACTTGGCCAATCGCGGACACTTTCCATCGATTGATTCATTACAAAGTATTAGCCGTTTAATGAACGATGTGGTGAGTATGGAACATCGTGAAGCAGCAAAGAAGGCTCGGGCCTTGCTATCTGCTAAAAAAGATGTAGAAGACTTGATCCGTATTGGCGCCTATCGAACAGGCAGTGATCTTCTCGCTGATGCGGCGATTGAGCGTGAACCGCAAATGCTTTCTTTTTTGCGTCAAGAGGTAACGGAAACAATGGCATATGAAGACACTGTCGAGAAATTGAGGGAGATTGTCGAAGGAGTGACTCTTTGATGCGAAGCGTTCAAAAGGTAAAAAGGTTACTGCAACTCCATGATTCTCTATTAAAAATGAGGGAATGGGAACAAAAACAGTCTGCAGACGCATTGTCTAATGCGGAAAGGGATTTGCAGGTCATTTCTGCCACCATATCTGATGCAGAAGATTCATTAATGTCCAATCCCCTAACAGGTCACGAAGCATTGATGTGGAGGTTATATTTGGATCATTTAGACGATAAAATGCAATCGCAAGTAAACCTAGTAGAGGAAAAAAAAATTAACTATGAAGAGCATCGGGAGAAAACATTATTAGCCTATCAGGAAAAAGAAAAGTGGAATTTACAAAAATTACGATTGGAAAATCAATTTTTAATGGAGCAAATATCAAAAGAAATTAAGACAGCGGATGATCTTGCCATTCAAAGATTTGCGGAAGCAAATCGCAGTTTGTTTGAGGAGGTAGACAAGACTGGTGAAATCCAAAGGTGAAAAAGGCAAATCAAAGCCAGTTTCGTTTATCTTTTTTTATGTGCTTTTACCCGTGTTGTTTGCATTAATTTTGGCAGTTGTCGTGCTGCAACTTATTGGATTTAATGTGGTCGGAAAAGTAACAGGACAACTGCAGAAGGTTGCTGTGGTCCGGCATATTTTAGGGGAACCCCCAATTCCGTTACCCGTTCCTCAACAGGTAGCCAATTTGACAGTTCAATTAAAGTCTAAGACTTCGCAGGTAAAAACATTGACCATCGAATTACATAAAGCGCAAACAGAGCTGGCTAAGACCAAGAAAACATTACAAAGCATTCAAGTCAATCTGAAAAAAACACAGTCTGCGCTGGTGAAAGCTCAACAATTCAAAACCCAGATGACAAAGCAGGCGGCAGTATACAGTAGCATGAGTTCAACGCAAGCCGCGCAAATTTTATCGAAATTACCTTTCAATACCCAAGTACAAACGTTGCAAGCCATGACATCGTCTGAACAGGCTGCAATTCTTTCGCAAATGAATGTCAATTTGGCTGCAAAACTCTTAAAGGCAGGGGCTTAATTCTCTTATTTTATTGTGGTATGATCGGTTTAAATATTAGGTATTTAGGAGAGGGGGGTGAAATTGGTGACATTTTTGCCTGTCGATAGCAAACCGAAACAGTCGATTGCTAAGGAACATCATGAATCAAATAAAGCAAAATCAACTATTTCTTCGTCTGTTACAAATCCTGTTGATTTTCAACAGTTATTAAATGCGGGATTGGTACAAGATTCGCCCAAAAGCAAAGAGATGCAAAATAAATTGCATTCTTCTATAATTCCTAATGAAAAAGTAGATGCTATTCCCGCTGAGGTCGTGAATGCAAAACATACTGAAAAACACTCAATTAGAAACATGGAGCATCAACAGCAAGGCTCGGTGTCAGAAGTTAACCATACTAAGAAAAAGTTTGATCCCACTGCTGCCACTTCACAGCAATTAGCTGGCGCAATGGCTGTTTCTCAACCGAATCATATCATAGCTAATCCTTCTAAAACGAATCATCATTCCGATAAATCTTCGTTACTAGTAGAGCCTGTTCAGGCAGACAATACGACAAAAGCATCGTTAATTAATAATAAAGTCAATGAACATATAAAATCTGATACACTAAATCAGCCCCGAAATATAGAACTTCCTGTGCAAGCAAGTAAAATTAATGTTGAAAATAGGAAACTACAAGCAACTGTGAATGTAGCGGAAACGGTTCGATCTGCACCAATTGCGCAAAAGCAAGAATCGACGCCGCAGTCATTAAGAGTAAAGAGCCAAGTACCAGCAACGCAACCACCTCAGCCCCAGCACGTACTGGCTGCCAATGTTGCTAAAGTGTTGAATACAGGTGAGGCGAAAGTGGTTCAAAATGCACAGAATATTCCTATGACACCGATAATTAACGAGGTGATTTATGGGGATACATCGAATGCAACCAATAAACCATCAAATAATAAGGTGAAGTTGGTACCGAATTCATCAGCCAATCCTACAAAAGCACAAAATAAATATAACGCTATGTTGAATTTGCAGACTATAAATAGTTCACAAGCAATTATTCGTGGGAAATCATTGCTTACTTCACGTGTGTTTTTTAGTAAGAATACCAACAAAAACAGTTCTCCCAATAGCACTGCAACACCTCCTGCAACCAATCTAATGAATCAAACCATGATCAATTTTCTTGTCAACAATCACTTTGGGAGTCAATCTAGTGATACTGGCAAACAGGGTCAATCATCGATTACAAACAGCAATGTGACGACGAATCCATTTACTATGCCATTTATTGATAGTTCGAACTTGCAAACGCTGAATTCTGATCTTTCTAAGTGGGTAATTGCCCAATCAAGTCGCTTATCATTTGTTGGTGCATCAAGTATTGTTATGACGCTTGTACCTGAACATTTGGGGAAAGTCAAACTTACTGTTAAAAATGATAAAAATGGTCATCTGCAGGTAAAATTAGCAGCAAGTAATACAGAGGCCTTGAATCTATTGACTAATAATGCGCAAACGCTTCAACAACAATTGGAAGCAAATGGTTTTGGATCAGTAACTATTAATTTTGGAATGGATCAACAGGCGAATCAAGGTGCATTAAGTGATGGCAACAATGCGGGAACTGTAATGAATGAATCAAACGCTGCAAAGCCAATTAATGATTCATTATTAGTGCAAGCCGGGAAGAATTATTCTTTACAGGATTTACATCAAGGATTTATTGCCGAAGCGTAGGAGGATGACAATGTCAACAAATACAGGCTCAAGTTCATCTATATCTCAATTGGGACAAAACGCTTTTTTGCAATTGCTCGCAGTTCAAATGAAGAACCAGGATCCTTTACAACCCGTTGATAATACCCAATTTGTTGCCCAATTGGCACAGTTCTCTTCACTACAAGAATTGACGACCATTTCTTCTCAGCTTGGTACACTTTCTACGACCACTATGCAAGTTCAAACTGCAGATCAATTGTTATCTGCGTTTAATTTGATCGGCACTAATGTGACGATTAATGATACTGCTGGAAATTTGGTAACTGGAACTGTCAGCGGAGTAAATATTACGGGAGGGCAAGCCAATGTGGATGTATCAGGGACAAATTACCCTCTCTCCTCCATCACTTCTGTTACGGGATAGTAACAGGATATTAAGGTTTCTTGTCGAATGAATAAACAAGTCAGAGCACACTTCCAGTCAAGTGGACACATATATATAAGACCTGAAATTATAGAAGAATTGTCGGATCTTAGTTGGACTGGAGCGAAGCGGATGATTTCTGTAACCCGGATGAACGGGACACAATTTTATATTAATGCGACGATGATAGAGTTGATTGAATCGACGCCGGACACAGTTCTCACGTTGTCTTCGGGTCGTAAATATGTGATAAAAGATTCTGCTTCGGAAATATATCAAAAAATAACTGAATACTACCATAAAATTGGCCTTATAGGTATTCAGGGTGCTGTTGAGGGGAACTACAGCCGAGATGAAATTGAATAAAAAATTATTAATTATTGTTGGTATTGTAGTTATTGTTTTAGTTGCGGCTATATTTATCGTACTTCAATTCACTGGTAAGCCGCATAAAGCTCCTCCACCTACCCCTGCTCAACTGCAGGCGTGGCAATTTTCTGTGGATAAAATCACGACTAATCTGGAGGGCAGTAGTAGTATCATTCAGATTCAAGTAACTTTGCAAGCACCCAACTCTAAAGTATTGGCTGAATTAACTGCGAGACTGGCTCAGCTTGACGATACTACGATTAGTGTAATGCACAATTTCAGTTCGCAGGTGTTGCTCGCGCCAAATGGAAGGAAATTATTAAAAGAACAGTTGATGTCGCGTATCAACAGCTATTTGACTACAGGTAAAATAAGTGCGGTATACATACAATCGCTGATTGTACAATGATTGCCCATAATGAATTCAGTAAGGGGTGAGTATTTTGCCGGAGGTTCTTTCACAAGGGGAAATTGACGCGCTTTTATCTGCATTGACTTCCGGCGAGCTGACCGCTGAGGACATCAAAAGAGAAGACGAGTCGATACGAATTCGCAACTATGATTTTAAACGTGCTTTAAAATTTTCAAAAGAGCATATACGAACAATTGAACGTATTTATGAACATTTTTCAAGGCTCTATGCGACTTTTCTTTCTGCGCAATTGCGCACTATGGTTCAACTTGCAGTAGCATCAGTGGAACAACTTCCCTATGAGGAGTTTGTTCGTTCTATTCCGGCGGTTACTGTCTTAAATGTCATTGATGTAATGCCGATCACCGGCAAGTTTTTGCTTGAAATGGCTCCTAATATTGCTTATGCTATGCTAGATCGATTGTTGGGGGGAGAAGGACAAATTATTGATGCGTCCCATCGGTTTACGGAAATTGACACGTATGTGCTAGAAAGACTTTTTTCAAGATCACTTCCGTATTTTTCGACCGCATGGAATGGAATTGCGGATTTACAATTTAGTTATGATACGCTGGAAATAAACCCACAATTCATACAAATTGCTAATCCAAATGACATTGTTTTGGTGGTTTCATTGTCGATCAATATAGGTGATGTGGCAGGTATGCTTAATTTATGTATGCCGCACATGGTACTTGAACCTGTGATGCCACGCTTGAATACACGTTTTGCAATGGCAACACCACAGCGTCAAGGGCAGGATTTTGAACAGCAAGTGGAGAAAATAACAAGACACATGGATAATGTTGAAGTGTATTTAAGGGCAGAGTTGGGATATGCCAATATTCAATTCGAAGAGATCATGAATTTGTCGATTGGTGATGTAATTACACTTGAACAAAGGGTGGATAGCCCTCTTTTTATAAAAGTGGGCGATGAATTGAAATACCGCGGCTTGCCAGGCACCATGCACGGACACAATGCGGTTAAAATCGCGCAAGTTGTGGAAGAGGGCTGAGCATGAACAAAGATTTTCTATCTCAGGATGAAATTGATGCATTGTTAAACGGTAGTAGTAATACTGAACCTACTTCTCCTGGAACGGATAATGCTGTTTCAGAGGACCAGGTTAGTGCAACGTCATCTACTGATTTTAATCCTGATGATTATTTATCTCCCTTTGATAGGGACGCTATTGGTGAAGTAGGGAATATCACATTTGGTACTGCTGCCACCACCTTGTCAACGCTTTTGCACCAAAAGGTGAATATCACTACTCCAGTGGTGAATATCATTCGCAATGAAGAAGTGGGCAATACATTTTCAAGTCCTCAGGTTATTGCCAGAGTGGGTTATACGGAAGGACTCACCGGTTCCAATGTGCTTGCGATCAGTAAACGTGATGCACAGATCATCGCTGATTTGATGCTAGGGGGAGATGGAACAACACCAGGGGAAGAAATCAACGAACTTCATTTAAGTGCAGTCGCTGAAGCGATGAACCAAATGATGGGCTCTGCTTCCACTTCGATGTCTACCATGTTTAATATGGTGGTGAACATTTCTCCGCCTGATGTAAGTGTGGTGGATTTGGAAACTGATGAAAATAGCCTGTTTATTCCAACTCCTGAAGTACTGGTTGAGATTTCTTTCCAATTACAAGTCGGGGATTTAATTGACTCTTATATTATGCAATTATTCCCTGTTGAATTCGCGCATAAGTTGGTTGCTAATTTAATGGGATCAGGGCAGCAAAACTCGGAGGTGGTTGTACCCCCTACGGAAGCAACCAAACCAGATTTACCTGTATCGCCAGATCGGA